>CAYOEV010000001.1:0-293546 GCA_964403075.1 uncultured Roseivirgaceae bacterium
ATATCCGGATTTCAGTAAATATCTGGGTATTGAAAATAAAGGACTGTTTTTCCTCTACTTCACGATGGCCTCATTGGTATCACGAGTGGTTGGTGGCCGTCTTTCTGATCTTTTTGGTCGGGAGAAAGTATTGTTGCTCAGCACCCTCACGGTAGCATTCGGTGCCCTCACAGTTGGCTATGCCGAAAGTGCCCAAACTTTCCTCCTTGGCGGGGTGATATTTGGCACCGGATATGGATTGTCCTCTCCTACGCTTTTTGCATGGACGATTGACCTGGCGCCCGATGCCAACCGTGGCCGCGGCATCTCCACATTATTCATTGCACTTGAAATTGGCATTGGCCTGGGCGCCTTCCTGGCTGGCTACTATTATCGGCAGCAACCGGAAAGATTCCCATTGATCTTTGGCGGAGCGGCGATACTTTCTTTGATAGCCTTTCTTTACCTTGCTCTCATCAGAACCACACGCACATGAACCGAATTGCCCTGACCTTATATTTATCAATAGGTGGCTTACATCTTACGGGTACGTTGCTGGCATCTACCAATCTAATTGATCTAACCAAGCCGCTTCTCATGCCCCTCCTGCTTTTTTATCTGTACAGTTTCCTTAACGGAAGGGTAAAAAAAGTCCACCTCATACTGGCTGGCGCCATCCTTCTCAGCTGGCTCGGAGATCTTTTCCTCATGCGCGACGATCAATCCACTTTTTTTATGGCTGGATTGGCTGCTTTTCTGCTGGCTCATGTGCTTTACATCTTTGTGTTTATCCAATCGTCCTCCGCATGGCCGGTTTTTCGACTCACGCCGCTATTGCCCATACTCACCTACGGAATGTTTTTCGCTGCTTTTGTACTGCCCAACACGCAGGACCTGCAGCTACCGGTGGCCGCTTATCTGGTAATCATCCTGGGTATGACCTCCACTGCACGCCTACGTAGCGGCTACACCTCAGCATACAGCTACCAAATGGTTTTCATCGGCTCACTACTTTTTGTGTGTTCAGACTCCATTTTAGCTTACGCCAAATTCCTACGTGAAATACCACTTGGGTCTTTTTTTGTTATGCTCACCTATATGGCAGCGCAGTTGTTGATATGTAATGGCATATTAAAACACCACGCCACAACGGGCATTGAGACAACTAAGTGATTGTCAGGCACAAATACTCCTGCTTAAGTATTCTCTCAGCCACCTAAGTCCAGAAAGTCCTTACCAAGTAGATAACTTGATATTGATACCCGCATTGACAAATAGACTTCTGTTCTTACCTATCTCTGGACCCGTAGTACTGGTTACATCGGTGAGCGACCACAGATAGCTGACGTCCACGAAAAAGAAACCAAGGGTGGCACCCGCTCCTGCAAACAAACCACCCGTAGGACTATTGAAATCGTCTTTGGTTAATGGTTCAGCATCTACCGATGTAAGGATAAACACTTGTCCTCCACCAAATACCCGGAATGAAGCCGCGGAGCCCTGACTCCCAATAAGATGATATCCGCCCATAACCGGAATACGCACACCGCTGGTGGTGTTATCGAAAGAACCCAAAGAGTCACTAATTTCTGTGGAAGTGGTTGCATAGAACAAACCTGCCTCCCCATAAAACTTGTCGCCGGATGCCGCAGTAGCTCCTACCTGCCAACCAAAACGACCCGTGGTGTTACCCGTGTCCGGATCCTCGGAAACCGAGGTAAAAGTTAAACCAGCTGCTGGCTTCAACGAGACTTGTGCCTGTCCGATAAAACTTACAGCCACAATCAAGAAAACATATAGAATATATCTCATGAGTTAATCTTTAAACTATTAAATGAATAAGGCACAAGCCAATAACAATGCCCCTAAAAAAATCAAAAAACCCTGACCGAATCTGGCCAGGGCGTTTTTGGTTAGCTATGAAATCAAGGTATTTACTCTTTATTGCTGTCATCATTACCCGCAATGCTGTTGCGCATATCGGTGTCAGCATCAATGTTTTGTAGTCGATAATAATCCATTACGCCTAAGTTACCACTTTTAAATGCATCTGCAATGGCAATTGGAATTTGGGCCTCTGCCTCTATCACCTTGGCACGGGCTTCTTGCGCTTTAGCAACCATCTCTTGCTCAAGGGCTACCGCCATGGCACGTCGCTCTTCAGCCTTGGCTTCCGCTACCTTAAGGTCAGCCGATGCCTGGTCGGTCTGTAGTTTCGCGCCAATGTTGGCGCCGACATCTACGTCGGCAATGTCAATGGAAAGAATTTCAAAAGCAGTGCCCGCGTCCAAACCACGTTCCAATACCAATTTTGAAATCTTGTCCGGATTTTCCAATACCTGCTTGTGTGTCGCAGCCGAACCAACGGAGGTGACAATACCTTCACCTACTCGGGCCAGAATAGTGTCTTCACCTGCACCTCCAACCAATTGTTGGATGTTTGCCCGTATCGTAACCCGTGCCTTTGCCACCAACTGAATACCGTCAGCCGCCACAGCAGCTACACTTGGCGTATTAATTACTTTCGGATTCACCGAAATTTGAACCGCCTCAAAAACATCCCTTCCCGCCAGGTCTATGGCGGTGGCTTGCTTAAATGTCAGGTTTATGTTAGCCTTATCTGCTGATATCAGGGCGCGTATAACCTGGGGTACATTTCCACCCGCTAAAAAATGCGTTTCTAAATCTTGAGATTTCAGGGCGCGCTGATTGGCACCAGATTCATCCTGGATCCTCAAACCAGCCTTCGTGGCAGTAATCAACGAGTTGACCACAATCGAAGGGGGCACCTTCCTAATGCGCATGAAAACCAACTCCAGCAGACTCACGCGTACGCCAGAGAAGATGGCCGTGATCCACAGGTTGACTGGTACAAAATACAGAAAGGTGAAAAATAGGATGATCGCTGCGATGACCACCAGAATGATAGTAATACCACCTAATTCCATTTACTTAATTTCAGTTATGGGTTGAACGATAATTTTAGTGCCTTGAACACTTCTGACCTCAATTTGAACATTTTCCCCGATATATACACCATTGGACCGCACTTCTACCAATTCATCTCCAAATAATGCTTTCCCTACAGGTTTTAGGGTGGAAACTGTTCGCCCTTTTTCGCCTTTCTTAGGCAAAAAGAAACCATCATTCACCTTCGAAAACAACGTATTTTTCAAAGAGAACCGCTCATAAGAGCGATTGCGAAAGGCTACCACCAGCATGACTATAGTCAGTACAGAAGCCGATCCTAAAGTCAGATGTCCGCTCTGCGTGCCAATTTCATCATAGGCATAAAAAATTCCATAGCTCAAGACCCCTAAACCTAATAGACCCACAACAGTAGCACCAGGCACAAGAATGACCTCCGCTAAAATTAGCAGCAGGCCAACCACAATGAATGCTCCTACGACCAGCCAGTCCATGTATCAATAGGCTTTTGCAAACAACACACGCTGTTTCGATGGTTTTCCTGTAAATATACACATTCCAGCTTCCTCCTTATCTGTGAATGGAATACATCTTATGGTAGCTTTTGTTTCTTCCTTGATTCTTTCTTCTGTTTCCACCGATCCATCCCAGTGCGCGTACACGAACCCCAATTCTACTTTTTCTTTAAAATCATCAAAGGTGTCTGCCTTAAAAGTGTGTGACTCGCGAAAGTCCAAAGCTTTTTGATAAATGTTTTTTTGAATGTCATCCAACAAATGTTCAATGACCTCCGTGGCCTCATCTTGCTGATAAAGGTTTTTTTCTTTGGTGTCTCTTCGCGCAATCTCCAATGTGCCATTTTCCATGTCTCGAGGCCCAATCGCCACACGAATAGGCACACCTTTAAGTTCATACTCAGCAAATTTCCATCCTGGCTTGTGTGTATCACGGTCATCAAATTGTACGGTGATGCCTTTATTGCGCAGCACATTTATCAATTCATTAGCCACCCGGGAAATCTGATCCAGCTCTTCCTGTTTTTTATAAATAGGCACAATCACCACCTGATACGGCGCCAACTTCGGGGGGAGTACAAGTCCATCATCATCAGAGTGCGCCATGATCAGCGCCCCCATCAAGCGGGTGCTCACACCCCATGACGTACCCCATACATATTCTTCCTTACCTTCTTTAGACGCAAATTTTACATCAAACGCTTTGGCAAAATTTTGTCCCAGGAAATGCGAAGTTCCGGCCTGAAGCGCTTTTCCATCTTGCATCAAGGCCTCTATGCAGTAAGTGTCTACGGCCCCGGCGAAACGCTCACTTTCGGTCTTCACACCCTTGATTACCGGCAAAGCCATGAATTCTTCCGCGAAGGTGGCATAGACGTCCAGCATTTGCCTGGTTTCGGCCTCCGCCTCCTCCCTGGTGGCATGTGCCGTGTGACCTTCCTGCCAGAGGAACTCTGCCGTTCGTAAAAACAGCCGGGTGCGCATTTCCCAACGCACCACATTGGCCCACTGATTGATGAGCAAAGGCAGGTCGCGATAAGACTGTATCCAATTTTTGTAGGAGTCCCAAATCACTGTCTCAGAAGTAGGTCGCACAATTAGCTCTTCCTCCAGCCTGGCCTCAGGATCTACTACGACCCCCTGGCCGGAATCATCGTTTTTCAAACGGTAGTGCGTCACCACGGCGCATTCCTTGGCAAAGCCTTTTACATGATCAGCTTCTCGGCTTAGGTAGGATTTGGGGATAAACAATGGGAAATACGCATTACTATGTCCGGTTTCTTTGAACATGCGATCCAAATTTTGTTGCATGTGCTCCCAAATGGCAAAACCGTAAGGCTTGATGACCATGCAGCCCCGAACCGGAGAATTTTCAGCCAAACCCGCCTTCTTAACCAGTTCGTTGTACCAAGAGGAATAATCTTCCGATCTACTCGGTATAGCTTTGCTCATGAAATAATTGGGGTTCTAAGGTGTACAAGCATCTATCTGGATAAAAAGGGCAAATATATAGGGGGGTATAACATTTTGGGGTGCCTTTTACGTATATTAAGGTATTGATATTTTAACAAAATAGGTATGCGTAAGTGTTTATGGTTAGGAGCGGTTTTGTTAACGAGCACCTTGTGTGCTCAGGAAATAGATGACTTGTATTTCACTTCTAAAGACCGCAAAAAGAAAAAATCATCGAAAAGTGGTTGGGTGACACGTGAATCAGTCCGTGTCGAGAAGCCGGATTATTCCGTTGACCAGGAAGTGATAGAATATTACCAAAATGAAGCCAACGAACTTAGGGAAAGCTATCGCGTGGTTGAAAATGAAAATGATGAGGCGGCTTTGGAGAAACAAGACGCCATTTACACCAATGAATTTAATTCGCAGGGTTTTGCAATCAATCAAACCAATCCCCAATTTAGTCAGAACAGTGGCTATGCATTGGACGAAGGCGACACCGACGATGTCTACAACAACACCTACGGAAACAATAATGTGTACAATGATCCCTATGATCCTTGGGGGTGGAATAATAATTATTGGGCAGGGAATATGTTTCCTTTCCAAAACAGCTATTTCGTACCCTCATATCATGGTTGGGGAGTTTTCCCAAGTGTGTACGCTTCATTTAATCCCTTTTGGAGGAGTGGTTTTTGGGGGCCTTATTTCTATGATCCTTTCTGGGGTGGAGGATTTTACAACTCATGGTGGGGCTATGGTGGTCTCGGTTATGGCGCTTTCTGTCCGCAACCAGCTATTTTGACCAATGGTGAGACGAATGCCGTGGCTGGCCGAGCGCGCGTCAACGGATCTCGTGTCAGCAGGGGTGGGGTGGTCTTAGGAAACGAGTCTTCAGGTAACCGAACTTCATCACTCAATCGGAACACCCTGAGTACGCCGGTAGACGACATTACAGGACAAAATTCCAGCAAGCAGCGGCGGTCCATTCCCAATTCGAAAAGCTTGCAAACCGGAACGACCAATCGTACACAGGTCAATGGAAATACTCAATTTTCAAATGCCCAAAGACAGAAGTCACAAACTCGCCAGATATACCGGTCCAATAACGCGAATTCAAAGCATTCACGCCCGTCTCTTTTTAACACTAATCAGTCTAACCGATCGAACTTCAATAATCGATCGACCACACCTTCACGCTCATTCAATCCCAACAGAGGATCGCAATCGTTTACCCCTAATCGTTCTGCTTCACCCGGACGGGGCAGCAGCAACCGAAGTGGTGGTTCAAGCAATCGATCTTCGGGCAACAGAAAAAAGTAATCACTGAATGCCGAAATCAACCCTACTGCTACTCACCTTTTCGGTTCTGAGTGTACAGACGTATGCCCAAATTTATGCTTTCGACGCCCTCAGGTTCGGTCAGACAGATGGACTGCTTCCAGCAACTGCGCGGATGCAAGCAGTAGGTGGCGGACATGTTTCCCTCGGCGGCGACCTGAGTGCGGGCACTTTTAACCCTGCCGGCCTCGGTTTTTATAATCGCTCCTCAGGAAGCTTTTCGCTGGGTGTAAATTTTCAAAATTCAAGTGATACTTATTTAGGCAACACTTCTGAGAACTTCAATAATGCTTTTTCAATCAATCAGGCTGCCGTAGCTATTCACCTGCCAAATGACAATTCGGAATCAACCGGATTCATTGGCAGTGCCCTATCCTTGGGTTTTTCACGCGTCAATGATTTCAATCGTTCATACAGGTACGAGGGCAGAAACAACCAAAGTAGCGTAGTTGATCTCTTTTTAGAGCAAGCGACGGATTTGAATACCGACAACCTCAATGCACTCGCCTTTGCTGCTTACGATCAATTTCTCATCGATTTTTTTGACGCTTCCACGGGTACGGACTTCTTTATTGATGATGTTGAGCGTCTCATTATACCCAATACCGGCGACGGGACCATTGAAGGATACAGCTCGCTTTTCGGTGGCGCATCCAATTTTTATCCCGAGCAATCCGAGATTATTGACGAAAGCGGAAATCAATACCGCTTCAACATTTCATGGGGCGGTAATTTCCAGGATAAACTTTATTTTGGCGCTGGTTTAGGTATTGAAACCATCTATTACAACCGCAACCGAAATTTTGAGGAGTCCGCCTTTGAAGGGCCAGGAGGAGCACCTGATTTGCTTCTCAACAAACTCAATTTATCAGACAATCTGGTCACCAGAGGTGGAGGGGTAAATTTTACTGCGGGAGGAATATACCGGCCCTTGGCCTTTCTCACGCTCGGAGTGACCTATCAGTCCCCAACTTACCTGACCCTCGACGAAGAAAGCACATTCGACCTAAGTGCAGACTGGAACAATTACGATTACATCGACAACTTTAATTCAGCGGACACATTCGCACTCGATGCGATAGAACCTTTCCGCAGTGCCATCACAGAAACACAATATCGCGTGCGAACGCCGGGCAAATGGTCGCTGGGGACTACCGCTTTTATCAACAAAAATGGTTTTGTGACTGCGGATCTGGAATTGGTTAATTACGCTCAAACCCAGATCAGATCAGACAATTTTTCCCCTAATCAAGAGAACGACTTTATCAACAATGCTTTCCGGTCGGTAACCAATGTAAGGTTGGGTGCCGAATACCGTATACAGTCGATATTTTTGAGGGCAGGTTATGCCTACTATCAAGACCCCCTCGATAACAATAGAGATCGCGACTATATCACTTTTGGTACAGGTTACCGCAACCAGGAGTTCTATTTAGATTTTGCCGTGATCAAGTCTGCCTTTGAAGAACAGTATGCACCCTACAGCTTGGCCAACGGTCTCACCCCCGTGGTGAATTCTGACATTGACAATACCCAGGTTCGGGTGACAACAGGATTCAATTTTTAGTGAAAAAGGCTCAAATGAAGTAACCCTTGGTAAAGGTCTTCGACTTTTTCACCTTTTAGACAGAAATCAGCCTGTTCATAAATGTCTCTGCGCTCCGCATCCAGTGCATCTATATTTAAGGCCTGACCGGCAGAAATCAGAGGCCTGTGGAACTGATTCTTTAATCTTTGCAAGATTATTTCACGGGGAGGGTCCAGGAACAAAATCCGCCCATGTGCTTTCATCCAGTCCATATTGCCATGGAAACATGGGGTGCCTCCTCCTGTAGCCAATACGGTCAAATCCCATGGGCATGACCGTAGATAACGTTTCTCCAACATTCGGAAATGCGCCTCACCACTGTCTCTGAAAATATCGTCTATCTTCCTTTCAGTTTCGCTTTCGATAATCTGATCTAAATCCCTGAACTGAAAATTAATTCTGGCGGCCAGATACCTGCCAAAATGCGTCTTGCCCGCACCAGGCAGTCCAACCAAAAAAATAGTTTTAGGTGGGGTCATTTAAGTAATTGCCCAACTTCAAAGGCAGAGGGGACATCGTTGTAATGCCACTTCCCTTTGATTACACCATTCTGAAGCAGCAAAATGCCGGGGTTGCTTCTAATCATGGTCTTCAAAACCGTTGCATCCGCATAGAAATAACTCAAAGCCAACTGGTTTTGATGCCTGAATTCTTCAAATGCTTCATAGCCGGAAGATGTCAATATCCAGGTCGTTGCCTTAGCACCTTTAGCCAACAACTTCAAATCAGCCATTGCGCCGGCGTTTGTATCTGCAACGTTGTGAATAACAAAGATAAGCTTGTCACCTGTCAACAATTTGGAAGTCTGATCGCCGGCATCATTCCATACACTTAAATCTGTTATTTTGGCCTGTACCTCGTCCTCATTCAATACAACCATCTCCTTGAAGACGTAACTAGTGTCCTTGGGGTACTCCGCGAATGTAAATTCTTCCCCGTTTTTGGTCATCACATATTCATAGATTGGGGTTTCCTGCGGCTGCATGAGTTGGGGTAGGTCATTACCCACCATGTATGCCCGAAAGTCAATATAGGGCAAATGCCAGATGGCGTACAAAGCCACTCCTGAAAACACTAGCGCAGAACCCCACACTTTGAGTTCCATAAGCCATTTCTGGCCCAACAAGGGTGGGTAGGTTTGCTTATAAATGAAAATGACCGCAATAAGCAACAGCAACACCACATCTTTGCCAAAAGACTCCCACGGCGTCAACTTAATGGCATCTCCAAAACAACCGCAGTCTGTGACTTTTCCCGTGTAGGCCGAATAAAAGGTAAGGCCGGTAAAAAACAAAATCATCAATAAAAGTATCCAGGAGGTGATGGGCATGCGGTAGCCGACGATGGTTGCAATCCCGATGACAACCTCAGCAACCACCAAAATAACCGACAAGACCAGGGCAGCGGGTATCAGCACTTCCCAAAATCCACCGAAAACACTAAAATATTCTTCCAGTTTTATTTGTGTGCCTACCGGATCATTGACCTTAATCAGGCCGGAGAAGACAAACAACCCACCTACCAAGTATCGGGCGATTTCTTTAACTATTTTCATTTTCTTCCATTAATATGAGTGCAAAGACAGCATAGTTTACGATGTCCATGTAGTTGGCTTCTACACCTTCTGAGACCAATGTACGACCCTCATTACATTCAATCTGTTTTACGCGCAAAAGTTTCATCAGTATGATATCTGTAATAGAATTTACACGCATGTGCCGCCAGGCTTCTCCATAGTCGTGGTTCTTGTCTTTCAGGAGCTTTAAAGTATCCACAGAAGCGTCTTCGTAGCGTGGTGCCAATGCTTCAAGTGGAATTTCCATCGGGTCTGATTCATCCAGTTGCATTTGGATCAGGGCAATGAGACAATAATTGATAATGCCCATAAATTCACCAATTACATCATCGGCAACTTTTTGCGTGCCCTTCTCCTGTATCGATCTTATCCGCTGTGCTTTAATATAAATCTGATCTGTGATGGAGGGCAGACGTAGAATGCGCCAGGCAGTACCATAATCCCGGGTCTTTTTTTGAAACAAAGATCTGCATCGATCTATTATGGTTGTGTATTGCTTTTCAGTTTCTGTGTTCATCCGATGGAAGGATACTTATCTTTGGAAGCTTTCAAAATTACCCAATTGGACAACAATTTCAGCATCAACATATCTGGAACACTCATGGACTTATCACGTCCTAAAGTCATGGGTATTTTGAATGCAACACCAGATTCGTTTTTTGCAGGCAGCCGTGTGCCGGCTGTAAACGATGTATTGCGCCAGGCAGAAGGCATGATTTCGGCGGGCGTAAACATGCTAGACATAGGTGGTTACTCGTCCCGGCCCGGTGCAGATGACATCCCCGAGAACATCGAACGCCGACGTGTTGAAGGTCATGTGCGGGCACTGCACAAAGCATTTCCGGAAATTCCCCTTTCAATAGACACTTTCAGATCTTCCATTGCCGAGGTGGCTTTAGCGTCAGGCGCCCACATGATCAATGACATTTCTGGTGGACAACTGGATGAACACATGTTCAGTGTCGTGCAGGCTCATGGGGTTCCTTACATTGCCATGCACATGCAGGGATCACCGCAAACCATGAAAGAAAAAACGATTTATCCGGGAGAGTTGATCAAAACGATGATGACCTACTTTTCCGCCATTGATAGACGTTGTCGCGACATGGGTATCCACGACCTGGTCATCGATCCAGGCTTCGGATTTGCTAAAAACATGACACAGAATTATTATATCTTGAACAATCTGGAACAATTGCAGTGGCTGGAACGGCCGATTCTCGTTGGTTTATCCAGGAAGTCTATGATTTGGAAAACCCTGGAAATTACACCGGATCAGGCTTTAAACGGAAGCACCGTACTACACACGGTAGCCCTCCTAAAAGGGGCATCCATTTTGCGGGTACATGATGTAAAGGAAGCAGTGGAAGTCGTACAATTAATAAATACCTTGAATGATAACTGTCTTTAAGATTGGTTTTCTTGATGTGAAGTGGGTCGATTTTATCGATATCCTTTTGGTAACCATCTTATTGTCACAGGTATACAAGCTGATGCGGGGCACCATTGCTATTCGTGTCTTTTTAGGCTTTCTGTCACTCTATCTTATCTACCTGGTCGTCCGTGCTGCGGAAATGGAGTTACTCACTGCCATTTTGGGCCAGTTTATGGGCGTCGGTGTGCTGGCCTTGATCATACTTTTTCAGCAAGAAATCAGAAAGTTTCTGATTTTGCTAGGTCGAACAACTGCTTTTCAAGAGGGTACACTGGTAAAAAATATGCGATCTGCCATGTGGTCCAGAGACAGTCCACAAACGGATATCAGCAGCTTAGTTGACGCCTTAAAAACACTGAGCGCTTCCAGTACGGGTGCGCTTGTGGTGTTATCCAAAGAATCTGAACTCAGGTTCTATGCAGAATCCGGTGACATCATAAATGCTGAACTTTCGAAGCGATTGCTGATGGCCATATTCAATAAACACAGTCCCATGCATGACGGAGCCGTGATCATCTACCGGGGACGAATTGTTGCGGCAAGATGTATTCTACCTGTTACCGACAGAGATGATATCCCCGCTAATTTTGGCCTCAGGCACCGTGCGGCCATTGGAATGTCTGAAACCACCAACGTCCTGGTGGTCATCGTGTCTGAAGAATCCGGACAGATGAACGTAGCCCAAAATGGAAAGGTACGCGCCAATCTCTCCGCGCAAGAGTTACGGTCAGAAATCAAACTATACCTGTCTGAGCCAAAAAATCAGGACCCGTCTTTTGTTCGCAGACTACTTTTTAAGAATCAGAAAGCCTCGGTCTGAGGCAATGATTAAATCACCCCCAGCTCTTTACCCACCTCGATGAATGCATCGACTGCACGATCGAGGTGCCCCCGGTCATGAATGGCCGATAACTGCACACGAATACGCGCTTCTCCTTTAGGTACCACTGGATAATAGAATCCAATCACGTAAATACCTCTTTCTAAAAGTTTGGCCGCCATTTTTTGTGATAAAACCGCATCGTACAACATTACAGGTACAATGGGGTGCTCGCCCGGCTTCAGGTCGAAACCAGCGGCCTCCATCTTATTTCTAAAATATCGCGTATTGTCTTCGAGTTTATCCCTTAGCTCAGTAGTCTCGCTCAGAAGGTCAATCACCTCACTGGAAGCGCCCACAATCGCAGGTGCGAGTGTATTCGAAAACAGGTAGGGCCGGGATCTTTGACGAAGGATGTCAATGATCTCTGCAGGGCCGCTGGTGAAACCCCCGAGTGCACCACCTAGCGCTTTACCCAACGTTCCGGTAATGATGTCTACCCGGCCCATCACACCTCGGTGCTCATGCGTGCCTCGGCCGGTTTTACCCATAAAACCTGTTGAATGACATTCATCGACCATTACCACGGCATCGTACTGATCTGCGAGGTCGCAAATTTTATCCAGTTGAGCAATGGTGCCATCCATGGAAAAGACACCGTCTGTAACAATGATCTTATTTTCCGCGTCGCCGGCAGCCTGCAGCTGTATCTCAAGATCCTCCATGTCGTTATGCTTGTAACGATACCTGGCGGCTTTGCACAATCGCACCCCATCGATGATCGACGCATGATTCAGCGCATCCGAGATAATCGCATCTTCTTTTCCTAGAATTGGTTCGAATACGCCTCCATTGGCGTCAAAGCAGGCGGCATACAAAACAGTATCTTCAGTACCCAAAAATTCGGAAAGCTTTCGTTCCAACTCTTTGTGTATGTCCTGTGTCCCACATATAAAACGGACGGAAGACATGCCATATCCACGCTCATCAATGGACCGCTTCGCTGCTTGTAACACCCGTGGGTGTGAAGACAAGCCCAAATAGTTGTTGGCGCAAAAATTGAGGACATTTTGACCCTCATTGAGCGTGATGGTCGCATCTTGTGGAGAGGCAATGATGCGTTCAGACTTATACAGGCCTTCTTCTTTGATGTTGGCCAGTTCTTTCTCCAGCTTCGTTTTCAGGGATTTATACATCTTTCTTTGGTAGAATTTTAGGCTTTACGCTTGGTTTTACTTTACGCACTTTCGCTGCTCCCCACAGTTGATATTTCCTTCGAATAGGATTAATCAAAAATAATTTTTGAGCGGTAAAACTCGACGGGTGTAACTGCTCAAATACTCTTTTAAGTTCCTCATACAGCAAGGGGTCACCATTGAGGAACTTTACAGGATCAATCTTTTTTCCCTTGAGGTATTCCTGAAAGCACATGCTACAAAGGTAAATGAATCAGGATGCGTAATTTTACTATTTAGAAAACCTCCCCCATGGAAAAAATCTTAATCATTGGAGCCGCCGGTCAACTGGGCTCCGAATTGACCCTGGCACTTCGTAATCAACATGGAAATGAAAGGGTAATAGCAACAGATATTCGACTGCCAGAAAGTGGCGTGTTACTGGAGGGTCCTTTCGAAAAACTGGACGCCTCGGACGTAGACGCCTATCAAAGACTTCTCCGTCGCCACAAAATCACCCAGGTCTACCACCTGGCGGCCGTTCTTTCTGCTCGGGCAGAAAGCCATCCACTGGAAGCCTGGAAAATCAACATGGACAGCCTGTTGGCCGTGCTGGAGTCTGGCCGAAATCAGGTGAAAAAGATCTACTGGCCCAGCTCCATCGCAGTATTCGGACCAGATACGCCCAAAGACCACACCCCCCAATATACCCTTACGAACCCAACAACGGTTTATGGTATCAGCAAACTCGCGGGAGAAAGGTGGTGTGAATATTATTTTAATAAATATGGCGTAGATGTGCGCAGCATTCGCTACCCGGGTTTAATAGGTTACAAGACATCTCCCGGCGGAGGTACCACAGATTATGCCGTAGAAATCTTCTGGAAAGCAATAGCCAATGAAGCTTACACGTGTTTCTTGGACAAAGATAGCGCCCTACCCATGATGTATATAGATGACGCCATAAGCGGTACGATCGATTTGATGAATACGGATCCAGACCGCTTGACCATACGCAGCAGTTACAACCTGGCCGCCATGAGCTTTACCCCTGCGCAGCTTTTACAAGCTATCCAAAAACACTTGCCCAACTTCCAAATGACCTACGCGCCAGATTTCAGACAAAAAATTGCAGACAGCTGGCCCAACAGCATCGACGACCGCCAGGCAAAGGAAGACTGGAAATGGTCGTCAGCCTACGACCTCGATCAACTCGTACTTACCATGATTGAAGGGGTGGGCGCATCGGTTCCTGCCAAATGATCGGGATTTTTCAATATGATTGGTTTAATTGCGGATTGAATCGCTAAGCCAATGGACAATTTCGACAATCTAACCACGCATATTGAACATTCAATACTTACCCTAACCATTAACCGCGAAAAGAAACTGAATGCGTTAAATACGTCCACCATTTCAGAGCTGAGGGAAGCCTTTCAAAAGGCCATGGACAACCGGGAGATCAAAGGTGTTTTGTTGACCGGCGCGGGAGACAAGGCCTTTGTAGCAGGTGCCGATATTTCAGAATTTACGGGTTTGAGTGAAACGCATGCCCGGAAATTTTCTGAGGAAGGGCAAGAGGTATTCACAATGATCGAACAATGCCAAAAACCGGTAATTGCGGTCATCCACGGCTTCGCTTTGGGGGGCGGGTGCGAACTGGCCATGGCCTGTCATTTGCGGGTAGCCTCAACTTCTGCCAGATTTGGGCAGCCTGAAGTAAATCTGGGCGTAATTCCGGGCTACGGCGGTACACAAAGACTGACTCAGTTAATTGGCAAAGGGCGGGCGCTGGAATTTATGATGACTGCCGAAATGATCGATGCCAGACGTGCGGAGGACATAGGCCTGGTGAATTACGTAGCAGCAGATAAAAACGCAGCCTTGCAGAAGGCCAAAGAGCTGCTCACCACCATAACTTCAAAAGCACCGATCGCCATAGGCTGGGTCATCGAATGTGTAAACCAGGTTTTCAGTTCGGCTGATGGCTTTCAGGTTGAAGCAAATGCGTTTGCCAGATGTTGCAGCACCGAAGATTTCAAAGAAGGTGTGGATGCTTTTCTAAGTAAGCGGCAGGCAGCTTTCAAAGGAGAATAAGCCTTGAATCCGCTGAAGAAGCTCTTTGGTCAAGCTGCAATTTATGGTGCAAGCAGCGTCATCGGCAGAGCCATCAACTTCTTCCTGGTTCCCCTCTATTCAAGCGTTTTTCAGCCGGCCGACTATGCAGTGGTCATCGACCTTTATGTATATGTGGCCTTACTTATGGTCCTCTACCTGTTTGGTATAGAAACCACCTTCTTCAGATTTTCGACCAAATACGATTCCCGACTTCATTTTTTCCGCTTGAGCGTTACGCATACCTTGGGCACTTCATTGCTGCTATCTGGTGCTATTTATGCCTTTGCACCTACCTTGGCCGGCTGGCTTGAGTATCCCGAGCATGCCGCTTTCATACGTTGGCTGGCAATAATTTTGGCCCTCGAT
Organism: uncultured Roseivirgaceae bacterium; assembly: GCA_964403075.1. Classification (GTDB taxonomy): domain Bacteria; phylum Bacteroidota; class Bacteroidia; order Cytophagales; family Cyclobacteriaceae; genus CAYOEV01. Next base: position 15,294 of record CAYOEV010000001.1, read on the forward strand.
ACCGTTGTGGCCGTTCCTTTCGCCCAATTGAGACTGGAGGGCCGGGCCGCTCGTTTTGCCAGTCTTAAATTGGTCAACATCGGTGTCAATGTCGGGGCCAATATTTTCTTTCTGGTCTTTTGCCCTTATTGGCTCCAGCAATCATCCGATACCACACTAACTGTATGGATAGAAGGTTTTTACCATCCGGAGCATCAGTTGGCTTATGTTTTTCTATCCAATCTGCTGGCTTCAGGTATCACCTTTCTCATGCTCCTGCCAAGCCTGTTCAATTACCGTTGGACTTTCGACGTCCAGAAATGGCGTCAGATGATGTCCTATGCCCTACCCATTGTCATCATCGGCTTTGCGGGCCAGACCAACGAAATGCTCTCGAGGGCGCTACTCAGGCATTGGCTACCAGAAGGCTTTTATCCTGGGCGCACTTCATTGGAATCGTTGGGTATCTTCGGTGCATGCTATAAACTTAGCATGCTGATGACTCTCAGCGTTCAGGCCTTTAGGTATGCATACGAACCCTTTTTCTTTTCCCATTCAATTGAAAAAGAATCTCCCACCCTCTTTGCGCGGGTTATGCACCACTTCATCATCTACGGTACTGCTGCCGTAGTGGTCATCACCCTCATCCTACCGTGGGCAGCACCGATTGTTTTACGCAGGCCAGCATATCTAGAGGCCCTGCACGTGGTCCCATTCCTACTTTGGGCTGGCTTGCTCCTGGGAATACACTTCAACCTTTCAATCTGGTACAAACTGACTGATAAAACACACTATGGCGCATGGATCGTGAGTATAGGTGCCGTTTTAACCATCGCACTCAACCTCCTCCTCATTCCCTATTACGGATATGAAGGAAGTACAGCTGCCACATTATTCACGTACCTCATCATGGTCTCCATCAGTTATGGATGGGGCCAACGCCATTATCCGGTTCCTTACCAACTTCGGGTGCTTATCTACCCTGGCTGGGTCCTCATTTGGTTGATGACTGCCCAGTTGGATTTTACCGACGGCAGCCTCAGGACAATTTGGGCCCTCTCGGGGCCCGTAATCTTTTTATTTTTGCTCACCTTACTGGAACGACGAAACCGAGTGGCATGAATTTAATCATCCCGATGGCCGGCCAGGGCAAACGCCTCAGACCGCATACTTTAACTACCCCCAAGCCTTTGATACCGATTGCGGGCAAACCGATTGTACAACGCCTGGTAGAAGACATTGTTAAGGTTACACCTGAACCGCTAGATACCATCGGCTTTGTGGTGGGCGACTTTGGACACGAAACAGAAAAAAAACTACACGCCATCGCTGAGCAGGTAGAGACCAAATGCGAAATTATTCATCAGGAAGAAGCCTTGGGAACGGCACATGCCATCTGGTGTGCGCGCCAATTATTAAATGGCAAAGTTTCGGTGGCTTTTGCAGATACACTTTTCCGGGCAGCATTTACCTTGGATACTTCAAAGGATGGAATTGTTTGGGTAAAAGAAATTGACGACCCCTCTGCCTTTGGCGTCGTAAAAACCAATGCCGAGGGCATCATCACCGAATTCATTGAAAAACCCAAAAAACCGGTATCTAATCAGGCCATCATTGGAATTTATTATTTCCGCGAGGGGGCACATCTGAAATCAGAGATAGAGCACCTGATAGAGAATGACATCCGCGGAGGTGGGGAATTTCAGCTCACGATGGCTTTGGAGTCGATGAAGCAAAAAGGCACCAGGTTTTCCATCGGCAAAGTGGATGACTGGTTGGATTGCGGCAATAAAAGCGTCACAGTAGCGTCCAATAGCGCTTACCTGCACTACCTGAATGCAGAAGACCTCGTTCATAGCAAGGAGATTTACAACAGTGTATTGATTCCTCCCGTTTATGTGGGTAAAGGCGCCATTATTCGCAATTCGGTGGTTGGTCCTGAAGTGTCCATTGGATCGGACACAATAGTTGAAAACAGTTGCATTGATAGATCTCTTGTACAAAACCATTCAATACTTCAAAACGTCCGATTATCAAATGCCATGATTGGCAATTATGTAAAATTAAAACAAACACCTGCCGATATCAGTTTAGGAGATTATTCATCCATCAGTCAATGAAACGTACGCTCTTCAGCCTTTCTCTATTTGCTCCTTTGCTAATGGTCGAACTCCAGGCACAGTCACCGTTAACCGAAGACGAGCAAACAGAGGCGGAAATCGCGCTAATAGATGGACAACGTTACCTGATGATTGAGAATCATGCGCGTGCGCTTGAAATGTTTAAAAAGGCCGCAGACATCAATCCCTACAGTGGGGCCATTTATTACAAAATTGCAGAGATCTACCTCCTAAATGAAGCCCTGGATGAAGCCCTGCTGCACATCAATCGGGCCATTGAATTGGACGGCAACAATAAATATTTCTACCAACTGGCCGCCAACATACACATGGCCCGTTCCGACCTGTTGGCGGCTCAAAAAGTCTATGAAACACTCATCAAAAAAGGAGATAATAGTCAAGAGGTGTATGCTGAATTGGCATCCATCTACCTGCACCAGGGTAAAGCAGACGATGCCCTGCGTTCACTCACGAAAATGCAGGAACTCTACGGAACCAACGAGGCCATCGTAGAAAAGAAACAGCAGATTTTTTTAAGTCAGGGCAAAGTGGATGAAATGTTGAACGAATGGAGAAATTTGGTCTCGCAGTATCCGTCGGAGGCCCGCTTTTCTGGTAGATTTCTAGAACTATTGTTGGATTTCAATAAACTTGATGAGGCAGATAGCCTTATTCAACACACAAATACCAATGGGCATGAAAAAAATGATTTTTTATTAAACCTTGCGCTGGTTCAGTTGAAGAACGATCAGCCAGTGGAGGCCCTAACGACCGTAGAGTCCTTTTTCACCTCCAGACAAGTCTCATTTGAAAAGAAAGGATGGTTCCTCCAAAAGTTTGCAGAGCAAGCTGATGGCCAGTGGCCACCATCCCTTCCGGGTTTGCTTCATGAGGTAGGTAAGATGCACGCCCAAACATTCCAGGCGCAGGCCCTGATAGGTGATCTATTTGTACAAATGAACAAGCCAGAACAGGCGCTAGCCTATTACAAAATGGCTCAAAAACTCGAGGGCAGCCAATTCTCCGTCTGGGAAAATATTTTACAAATACAACTGCTCTCGCAGCGTTACGATAGCCTGGTCACATGGGGAGAGCTTGCCCTTGAATACTATCCAAACCAGTCATCGATTTACTACTTCCTTGGTTCCGCATACCTGGGCCTTGAAAAAACCAGTCAGGCCAAAAATTTCCTTCAAATAGGTAAACGCTACCAGACAGATCCGGATAAATTAGGCCTTTTTGATGTCCAACTGGGCTGGGCTGCTTTTCTGGAAGGGGAAAGGGCTGAGGCTGGTGCCCTTTTTGAAAAGGCGCTAAAAAACGTTAAAACACGGGAGTTGGCCCTGGACCGATGGAGTGATGCACTGATCGGAGATAATTCAAACCTCAAAAAAGCCGATCGCATGGTGGACGAACTGCTCAACATTCGACCTGACCACCCGCCTTACCTTGAGAAAAAAGCACGTATCACCTTCATGTCTGGTCAGTTAGAGGTGGCGCGTGATTGGTTCGAACAGGCGCTGGCTCAGCGGGAAAGCGGACCATTAATGGAAGAATATGGCGATGTATTATTTAAACTAGGCGAAAAAAATAAGGCATTGACCTACTGGAGAAAAGCTGCCCAGTTACCTGGCGCTTCGGAAAAACTCATGGAAAAGATTTCGGAAAATAGTTTATGATTAAGACTTTGAGTTTAAGACTCCTGTTGGTTATCATGATGGCCATTTCTAGTTGTAGCCCAGCATTGATAAGTAAAAAATCCGATGAGCGGATTTTGTATTTTAAATTTGACTACCTGGAATCCCGAGCCAAGTTCAAATACAACAATGGAAAGGAAAAATTATCTGCCAATGCCAGCTTCCGTATCAAAAGAGGAGAAAAAATATGGGTATCCATCTCTCCTGGACTTGGCATCGAGTTTGCCCGTGTGCTGATTGACCAGCATCAAATTCAAATGATTGATAAAATGAAAAAAAATTATTACCAATATGATTATTCTTCCCTTACCAAAAAATATGGCCTCGATATCTCCTACGATCTAATTGAAACGGCAATCATTGGAAACGTCTTGTTTGAACCCATTCGTAAAGAGGTACAAAAAGACCCTGAATACCTGCAATATGCCCGTCAAAAGGGGCCCTACGTGATAACACATTACATTGCGAAGCGAAACGCAAAGCTGAAACGTTTGATTGTGCAAGATCAGGCGACATCTAACACCATTTCCGTAAATTACACAGGATTTGAGCAGGTGGGAGAACAAACATTTCCCCAGAAAATACGGGTGAAAGTTCAGGACAATAAAATAAATGCCAATAATATCCACATTGACATCGATTACAACAAAACCTCCATTCCGTCGGACTCGCTTTCATTCCCTTTTAAAGTCACCAGCAGATACGAACGCAAGACCCCTTAGTCGACTCTTTTTATTTGCGCTGCTTTTGGCCATCCTGGTCCCTGGTGTTGCGCAGAAGAGCCGGGATCAGTTAGAACAGGAAAAACGGCGCAACCTGCAACGACTTCAGCAGGCAGAGAAAATATTGAATGAAACCGAGGTGAAAAAAAAAGCCTCACTCGGTCAGCTTCAGGCCGTCCAAAACCAAATCCGTGCCCGGGAGGCTGTTGTCAGTTCCATGCGTAAGGAAATAGACTTTTTGGAGGAAGAAATCGGTGACATTAGCATCGTGGTAAACTCACTGGAGCGAGACCTCAGAAATCTGAAAACAGAATATGCGGAAATGGTTTACCAAACTTATAAGGCCAACCAGGGTTACAACCTGTTGACTTTTCTATTTTCATCAAAAACATTTAACCAGCTGCTGCGCCGATTGGAGTACATGGATCAATATGGAGAGGCAAGAAAAGAACAGGCCGCACAAATTGAATTGGTCACGGAAGAGCTCATTGTTCAGCAAGGAGAGGTGCGCGACCGCAGAAAGTTAAAAGGCAACCTCCTCACGCAACAATTGGAAGAAAATCAAAAACTGCTGGCGCTCAAGAAAAAACAGGGCGAAGTAGTCACTCAATTGGCCGGAAAGGAGGCAGAGCTTCGAACAGAGCTGAACAAGCGACGCAGCGCCATTGCCAAACTGGATGACCTCATCGCCAAAACCATTCGTAGTTCAGCAGCTAGCACCAATACCATCGCAGCAGTAGCCGACAGCAGGGACTTTGAAACACTTAAGAAAAGGTTGTCCTGGCCTGTGCAAAATGGATTCATTTCCTCCCGGTTCGGAAGACAACCCCATCCGGTGCTGACCAACATAGAAATTGAAAACCATGGCGTGGGTATTCAAACCAAAGAAGGAGAGCTCGTGCGGGCAGTTTCCACCGGAGTAGTGACCGCAGTTGCCAAAAATTCTCCTTTGCAGGATGTCGTAATGATCAGACACGGCCAGTACCTTACGGTATATGCCAGACTTCAGAATGTATTGGTTAAAAAAGGCGATGAAGTCAAGATGAATGATCCGGTGGGTGAAGTATTTACCGACCCCAATGGCGTATCGGAGGTAGAATTTCAAATTTGGAAAAAAACCAGTCGCCTTGACCCGGAACAATGGTTGGCCGGTAGATAAAAGCCAGGGTTGGCATTTTCTTTCATAGCAAACTTTATCTTTGTTTAAATTCAAAAAGCATGATGTATACAACGTTAGGATTTTTAGGGATGCCGGGCGGATGGGAATGGATCGTCATCGCACTGGTGGTACTTGTGTTCTTTGGCGCCAAGAAGATTCCCGAGATCGCCCGGGGTATGGGCCGCGGCATACGTGAATTCAAGGATGCCACCAAGGAGATTAAAAAAGAAATAAACGAGGGACAAAAAGAAGAATAAACCTTGAAAAATTTCAGTACCTACCAGGAGATCCGGGAAGCCCTCGAGGATCACAAGATTTCTTGTGTTCAACTGGTCGAGTATTATCTGAACAACATCCGCCAACACAACGACCAACTCAATGCGTACCTGGATATCTATGAGGAAGAAGCCCGCGTACAAGCCGCTAAGGTGGATAAAAAACTGGCCGCTGGAACAGCCGGTAGACTGGCCGGGCTCATGGTAGGTATCAAAGATGTGCTCTGCTACGCAGATCACCCCCTTCAATGTGCCAGCCAAATTCTGGATGGCTTTGAGTCCCAATTCACTGCTACGGCCATTCAGCGTTTACTGGATGAGGATGCCATCATTCTCGGACGGTTAAATTGCGATGAATTTGCCATGGGCTCTTCAAATGAAAATTCCTCCTTTGGTGCAGTTAAAAATTTTGTGGCCCCTGATCGCGTACCTGGTGGTTCGTCGGGAGGTTCGGCGGTGGCTGTTCAAGCTGACCTTTGCCAGGTCTCGTTAGGTACCGATACAGGCGGGTCTGTACGCCAACCTGCTGCCTTTTGTGGGGTGATAGGTCTGAAACCCACCTACTCCAGAATATCCAGATATGGACTTGCAGCCTATGCAAGCTCATTCGACACCATTGGTATTTTCGCCAAAAGCATTGAAGATACTGCGTTGACACTAGAGGTCATGGCTGGACCGGATGAGATAGACAGTACGGTAAGTCAAAAAGCAGTACCCGCGTACACCCAAAAACTTAACAGTAAAGATAAATTCACTGTCGCCTTTCTGACTGAAACCCTTGAGTCGGAAGGGCTTCAAAAAGAAATAAAGGCAACCATTGAAAAGGTTTTGAGCGGTCTGAGAAACAAAGGACATCAGGTAGATGAAGCCCACTTCGAACACCTGGATTATGTGCTGCCAACCTATTACATTCTCACAACCGCAGAAGCCAGTTCCAACCTATCACGCTATGATGGTGTGAAATATGGCTACCGATACCCGGCCGCGGGATTAGAAGAAATGTACAAGATGACAAGAAGCGAAGGCTTTGGACAAGAGGTCATCCGGAGAATCATGCTGGGTACTTTTGTGCTTTCCGCGAGCTACTACGATGCCTACTATACCAAAGCCCAAAAGGTGCGAAGACTCATCAAGGAACAGACCGAAGACCTTTTGAACCAATACGATTTTATCATCTTGCCCACCACACCGACAACTGCCTTCAAGCTGGGCGAATTTTCAGACGACCCCATTCAATTGTACCTCGCCGATCTGTTCACTGTGCAGGCCTCGGTGTCGGGTATTCCGGCAATATCTCTGCCAATCGGTACTGATGAAAAAGGGTTACCCATTGGTATTCAGGTGATGAGCAAAGCGTTCAATGAAGAGGAACTTCTGGCATTTTCGAAATTTTTGATGGACGAATTTGCGCAACGATGAGAAGAATCATTTGCCTGTTTCTTCTGCTTCCATTGCTTCCAACTCAGGGTCAGACACCGTATGAATATGTGCCCGATGCGAGTGACTCTTTGATCGAAGCACGACTTAAGCTCGTGGAAAACGAACTGCCCCTTACTTTTAATGAGCATGTAAAAAAGTACATCCATTACTACACCGTGTCCCATCGCGAGACCACCAAAAAACTGATGAGCCGATCGACCAAGTACTTTCCACTTTTTGAGAAGTATTTGCGGGCATACAATCTTCCGGATGAATTGAAATATTTAGCGGTTATCGAATCCGGCCTTAATCCCAGTGCCAAATCACGCGCGGCAGCAGTTGGTCTATGGCAATTCATCTACCAAACCGGACAACGCTACGATCTAGGAGTTTCCTGGTACCTCGATGACCGCATGGATCCGGAGAAGGCTACCATAGCTGCGTGCCGCTTCCTGTCGTGGTTATATGGCTATCATGGAGATTGGGAACTGTCACTGGCCGCTTACAACGCTGGCTCCGGTCGTGTAAACCGTGCCATCCGCAGTGCAGACGAATCCAGGGCTTACTATACCATATTTCCCTTTTTACCTCGTGAAACCCGTGGTTACATCCCCAAGCTTGTAGCCACTATTTACACCTTTAAATATGCGGCAGCGCATAATCTATTCCCAGAATACCGGGAATACCTACCGGAGTACGATACCATTCACGCCAAGGAATACCTGAGCCTGGCTTCTCTTTCTGAAGCACTCCATTTATGTCCCGAAGACCTGGTTGACCTAAATCCACAGGTACGTTACGGCACCATACCCAAAGGTGCCGACGGTTACCCCATCAAGGTCCCCTTAGAAATTAAAGACAGCATTGTACTCAATCGGGAAGCCCTTTACGCTTACGCGCAGGAAAAAGGACGTGAAGCAATGAAAAAACTCTCCACCCAGGCCCCTGCCGGCACAAAAGGTCGCTCGCAGGTCGTATACACGGTGCGCAGTGGGGACGTACTGAGCAGAATTGCTGAAAGACACCATGTACGGGTTGCAGACATAAAGGCCTGGAACAGGTTGAGCAGCAACCTGATTCGGGTGGGTCAAAAGCTTCACATTTATGTCGGAAGTAATTACCAGGTAACCCAAACAAAAACAGTTGCCACACCGACGCCTTCGACCAGAAAACCAGTAAGTGCGGCGACATTTGTTCCGGTACCGGGTCAACAAACCTATTATGTGCAACCCGGAGACACTCTTTGGAGCATCAGCAAAGCATGGAGCGTACCCATCGAGCAAATTAAGTCGATGAATAACCTCTCTTCCGACCGGATCAAGCCCGGACAGGTGCTGGTGCTGAAAGGCACATAGCATTGGTCCATTCGTTACATTTGTCAAAAACAATTTATGAGATTTCTCTTAGCAGTTTGCCTCATTGTAGGCCTATGGGGATGTGGTAATAATGAAGACGATAAGCCAAGTGCCAACGGTAATCCGGACGATCTAATGGTCGTGGTCGCCGATCAGGTTTGGACCGGTCCGGTGGGCGATATATTAAAAAAAGTGTATACCTCCCCGCTACGCGGACTGCCTCAAGATGAAGCCAGATTCAATTTGATGAAAATTAACCCGTTGAAATTCAACCGGGTATTGAGAAACAGCGCGAACATTCTATTTGTAATCACCCTGGAAAACGCAGGGAAGCAAAGCGAAAAAGCACGCTCATTTTTTACAGATGAATCCCTCAAGAAAATTAAAAGCGACACTTCCGAGTATCTGACAGTGGTGAAAGACAAATTCGCCAAAGGTCAACGCGTTGTTTTCGTTTATGCCGAGACGGCCGAACAACTGGCTCGTCAGCTGGCCGACAATGAACAGTACCTGCTCAGCCTCTTCGAAGACCGTACGCGCGAGCTCATGCGCCAACGGCTCTTGAAATCGAGGGAAAAGGCATTGGAAAAACAAATCAGAAAAAACCACGGCTACAGCATACAAATACCTTTTGGATGGGACAAAGCCAAGGATACCAAGGACTTCCTATGGCTGAGGGAGCTGGGTACCAATAGGGAGAAAAACGTTTTCATATATGAAACACCATATCCCGGACCGGAAATATTTGAAGATATTGCGGGTCTTAGAGACCAAATTACAGAATTGCATCTGCGTGATAGTGAGTATCCGGAGTTGTATATCCAACGTCAGGAACTGATTCCTGTATCTACCGAACGCGTCACTTTTCGGGGTAAGTTCGCGATAGAAGCACGAGGATTATGGAAAATCAGTGACAGCACAGGCGGTGGACCGTTTATCAGCTACTGTATGGTAGATGAAAAAAACAACCGTTTATACTATATAGAAGGGTATGTGTACAATCCTTCAGGTAAAAAAAAGAAGCTTATTCGCGAGATGGAGGCCATTCTTTCTACCTTTCAAATACCTTCCGAAACGAAAAAATAAAATCGATGTCTGACAATATCAGAACCAGTGAGGCTTTAGAATATCATGAATCCAAACCTCACGGTAAGATTGAGGTAGTGCCCACAAAGCCTTTAAGCAGCCAGCGAGACCTGGCGTTGGCTTATTCACCCGGAGTGGCGGAACCCTGTAACCTGATAGCCGCAGACAAAGAAAACGTTTACCGTTTCACCGCCAAGGGTAACCTTGTGGGGGTCATCTCCAATGGAACCGCTGTTTTGGGTTTAGGCAATATTGGTCCGGAAGCTTCCAAGCCGGTCATGGAGGGAAAAGGTGTCTTATTTAAAAAATTCGCAGGCATCGATGTGTTCGATATTGAAATTGACGAAGAGGACCCAGACAAGTTCATTGCCATCGTCAAATCTTTGGAGCCCACTTTTGGAGGCATCAACCTGGAAGATATCAAAGCACCGGAAAGCTTTAAAATTGAACAGGCCCTGCGTGAACAGATGCAGATACCGGTGATGCATGATGACCAGCATGGCACTGCCATCATTTCTTCCGCAGCACTGATCAATGCGCTCGACATTGTGGGCAAATCCATAGAGGAAATTTTAATAGTTGTCAGTGGCGCCGGCGGTGCAGCCATCGCCTGTACCAACCTGTATGTAGCATTGGGAGCCAGAAGGGAAAACATTGTTTTAGCCGACAGCAAAGGCGTTATTCGCGAAGACCGTACCGATCTGGATGAAATAAAGCGTGCCTATGCCACCAAAAGAGATCTAACCACACTGGAAGAGGCTTTAAACGGAGCAGATGTGTTATTGGGTTTATCTATCGCCAACATCGTCACGCCTGCCATGCTCCTTTCCATGGCCGACAAGCCGATCGTCTTCGCTTTGGCCAATCCCGATCCGGAAATTGCCTATGATTTGGCAATAAAAACCCGTAAAGACATCGTCATGGCAACAGGCCGGTCTGACCATCCTAACCAAGTCAATAACGTGTTGGGTTTTCCCTACATCTTCAGGGGTGCGCTGGATGTTAGGTCAACAAGTATCAATGAAGAAATGAAACTGGCCGCAGTAAAAGCACTGGCTCAAATGGCCAAAGAGCCGGTCCCTGAAATGGTACTGCGCGCATACCGCATGGAAAAATTGGAATTCGGACCGGAATACCTGATCCCAAAACCGTTAGATCCACGCCTAATTACCACCATTAGTCCGGCAGTAGCCAGGGCAGCCATGCAGTCAGGGGTAGCCCGAACAGAAATACACAACTGGAGGCAGTACGAAATCGATTTGCAGGAGCGAATTGGCATTGACCAACGGATCATTTCAAGGATCATCAACCGGGCGAGAAGAGATCCCAAAAAATTAATTTTCGCCGAAGCAGACCATATCAACGTGTTGAAAGCTGCCCACATGTGTATGGATGAAAAAGTTTGTCACCCCATACTTATGGGGCGCAAAGAAAAAATTGAAGCCCTAATTGAAGAATTCGGGTTATTGGACTTGACGGCATGTCCCATTCATGACCCGTACCTGGACGATGAAAGGCTGAATAGGTTTGCAGATATCCTTTTCGAAAAGCGCCAACGCAAAGGCATGACGCGCACGCTGGCCAGACGTACCCTGCGAGACCGCAACTATTTTGGCGCCATGATGGTGAATCAGGGCGAAGCCGATGCATTCATCTCGGGTCTGAATAACGATTATCCTAAAACGATTTTGCCTGCCCTTCAAATTGTAGGAGTAGAAGAAGGTGTGAATCGAGTGGCCGGTTTTTACATCGTCAATACCAGCAAGGGACCTTATTTTTTCGCCGACACTACCGTCAACAAAAATCCCACCGCAGGGGAACTGGTAGACATCATTGGCCTTACAGCAAGGGTGGTGCGTTTTTTCGATACAGAGCCGGTAATTGCCGCATTGTCCTACTCGAATTTTGGTTCAGCCAAAGGTGATACAGCCACCAAAATGCAAGAAGCCGTACGAATGGCCAAGGAGAAATGGCCAGACCTCGTCATAGATGGAGACATTCAAGCCAACATCGCAGTAAACCCTGAGCTGCTGGAAGCCAACTACCCTTTCAGTGAATTATCAAATAAGCGGGTGAATACACTTATTTTCCCAAATCTGGACGCTGGCAATATTGCCTATAAACTGTTAATGGAATTAGGTAACGCCGAAACCATCGGACCAATACTTATGGGGATGAGAAAATCCATTCACGTACTGCAAGTAGGCAGCTCAATTCGAGACATCTTTAACATGGCCGTGTTGGCGGTGGTAGATGCACAGGAGAAAGACAAGTCATGATTGCATATTTAAAAGGTCACCTCACAGAAAAGGATCCCACCTACGTGACCATAGAAGTTAACGAAGTGGGCTACCACGTAAAGATTTCGTTGAACACTTACAGTCAAATTAAAGGTCTTAACAATGTACAACTTTACACACACCTATCTATCCGGGAGGATGCACACATCCTCTATGGCTTTTTCGACCAGGCGGAAAGAAAGCGTTTCTTAGAGCTGATTGCCATTAGTGGAATTGGTGCCAGCACCGCCTTGATGGTCCTGTCTGCACTTACCCCTGGCGAGCTACAAGAAGCCGTGGTAACTGAAAATGTGGCTGTGATAACAGGCGTAAAAGGTATTGGACTCAAAACCGCCCAACGACTGGTTTTAGAGTTGAAAGACCAAATGAAGAAGGAAGGTTGGGTAGAAAACACCGTTGCCTCAGTGGGTGGCAGCAATACTTTGACTACGGAAGCGTTATCTGCATTGGTCACCTTGGGCGTTGGCCGTGCAACAGCACAAAAAAACATTGATGCCATCATTAAAGAAAAAGGATCACAAATCGACTTGGAAGAACTGATTAAACTGGCCCTTCGACGAGCCTAAAGCAGAAAACGTATTGAATCGTTATTTTCTCATAGCGATGCTGGCAGGCATTGGGTGCTGGCCTCTGATCACTACTGCCCAAACTACGGATACAACGCGTACGGATTCGGTGACCCCTTATGTACCCACCACAAGACCTTCCCTTAATCCAACTTTTCGTTACAACGACCCCTTTTCTTCCCGTACCAACCGTTCAGCGCTTTACTTGCGCGATCCATCCGTTCCGGAGTATCAAATTAGCTATGACTCGGGATTTAGCTACACCTACACGGAGCGAATTGGGGATATCAACATCAGGCCCTCTTCTACCATCAGTTTTGAAGAATATGATCAGGTAAATACGGAAAATATCACGCGGGAATATTTCGGGGAACGCTCGGCGGGGCTGGATGGAGAAAGTGCCGTCAGCAGCCGCAGATTAATCCCTCAGTTGTACATCAGCCCAGTCTTTGACCGGATTTTTGGTGGCTCCTATGTAGACATCGTACCTACAGGTTTTGTCAATCTCGATTTTGGTGGCAACTGGCAACGGGTAGAAAATCCGGCCATCCCTATCCGACAGCAGAGGAATGGTGGCTTTACCTTCGACCAGCAAATCAGCCTAAATCTGGTAGGGAATGTTGGGGAAAAATTGAAAATCACGGCAAACTTTGACAATAACAATACTTTCGATTTCCAAAATAACATGCGCATCGAATACACGGGCTACGAAGAGGAAATCATCAAGAAAATTGAAATCGGCAACGTGAACATGCCGGTGAATAACAGCCTGATGACCGGTGCCCAAACCCTCTTTGGACTTAAAACGCAATTGCAGTTTGGCAAAGTCTTTTTTACAGGGGTCGCTTCCCGCCAGCAAGGTCAGAGACGTGTAGCCACTCAGAGCGGTAGCCAAAACCCCCAGTACGGTGGGGAACTATTGCCACAAAACAGCATCCGATCTTCGGAATACAGTGCTGACAAACATTTTTTTCTAGGTCACTTCTTTCGTGAGCATTTCGAACAATGGATTGAAGATCCAAGAAATATTGTCTCAGGACTTCAGATTGTAAACATTGAAGTATATGTCACCAACAGAGACCAGAATACCCAAAATACCCTGAACACAGTGGCCCTGCTCGATTTGGGTGAGACCACACGATCATTCAATCCGGCCTACCAAAGCGGGTTGTCAAGGCCCACGGCGAATGACAATAACCCACTTCTTTCCTCCATTCTTGCGAGCGGTAGAAGCTCAAACAGCGTGGTAGAAAATCTGGAAACACTGGGCCTGGAAAACGGACGAGAATTTGTCGCTACACGCATCACCAAGCAACTTACAAGAGGCACAGAGTACGTGGTCAACGAACAGCTAGGCTACATCACCCTGCTTACCAACCTGTTCGATAACCAATCACTGGCTGTTGCTTTCCAATATTCCTATAACGGACAGATTTTCACCGTCGGTGAACTGAGCAACGAAACCCGGGTCACAGATGATCAGTCCCTCTTCCTTAAAATGCTGAGACCTGCCAACGTAGCCACTGACCTGCCTACCTGGGACCTGATGATGAAAAACGTCTACAACCTGAACTCCACCCGCTTGGAGCAGTCGGGTTTTGAGTTGCGTGTCCACTACCGGGACGATCTTACCAACTTTGACAATCCTTCTCTCAATGAAAGTATTATACGCGACATTCCACTTGTGCGGGTCATGGGGGCAGACCAGTACAATCCCAACCTCGATCCAGGGCCAGATGGTTTATTTGACTTCATTCCGGGAGTTACGGTGAACACCGAAAGAGGCTTCGTTATATTTCCCGTGTTGGAACCATTTGGACAAACACTGGCAGATACACTGGCGGAAGAAGAATTCATTGAACGCTACGTGTACAACGAACTGTACGAAACCACCCAAGGCATCGCACAGCGCGAATCTGAAAAAGATAAATTCGTGATCTATTACCGGGCCCGAGGGGCGCAAGGAGGATTTCAAAACAATGAAATACAAATAGATGCCTTCCAGATCACACCGGGATCTATCACCGTTCGCCTCGGAACAACCACTCTGGTGGAAGGCAGAGACTATACCGTTGGATTTGGAAAGGTCACCATTACCAACCCTAACTACCTACCCAACATAGACCAGATACAGGTGGAGTACGAAACCCCTAACCTTTTCAACTTCCAGACCACGTGGTTTTATGGAGGAAGGATGGATTATCAAATCAATGATAATTTCAACCTTGGGGCAACCATACTTCATGTCAATGAGCGAAGAGGTGGGGTCACCCGGTTTACCGTCGGAAACGAGCCTCTGCGAAATACCAAATACGGCTTCGATGTTTCCATCCAGGAAGAATCCAGATTCCTCACCAAGGCGGTTGATGCCCTGCCGTTGGTAAGTACAAAGACTCCCTCCCGGGTAACTTTTTCTGCAGAATATGCCCGCTTCATTCCAGGCTCTTCCAACGACATAAACGGGGAACCGACTTCCTACATTGAGGACTTTGAGACGGCCGCTACCCCTACCAACCTTGGCGGATTTCAGAGTTGGAAACAGTCGGCCACTCCCCGAACCGCAGACGACCGATATTTTGGGAATTCAGATTCATTAGACATTAACTTCAGGAAAGCCAAGATATCCTGGTATACCATAGATAACAGTGTCTTCTACCGCACAGGGGGCAACCGACCCGAAAACCTTAGCGATGACGACTTGCGCAACCATTACGTTCGCGCCGTGCTGCCGCAGGAAATTTTTCAACAGCGTGACCGTACGCAGGTGAACCTAAATGAACCTCTTTTTGAGGTGGCATACTTTCCTGCCGAACGTGGTCAGCTTAATTTCAATCCGGCACTCACACCGGATGGACTACTTACCAACCCAGAAGAAAACTGGGGCGGGATTACGCGTCCCATTCTGGATGAAACAGACTTCATTACCGCCAATTTTCAGTACATAGAATTTTGGCTAATGGATCCGTTCATCAATACGGAGAGGGGTCGTGTGTTGGATGGCATCTTCAATGAAGTCAATAACACGGGAGGTGAGTTGGTCATCAATCTTGGTAATGTCTCAGAAGATATTGTCCCGGACAACATCCACTTTTTTGAAAATGGTCTACCGGAAGATGGTCCAGCCACCGAGGTCTCGCCTACCGGATTGGGCCGACTGCCAAGCGGGGAGTTCCTGACTCGATTTTTTAACAACTCCGCCGACGCCCGGGTCAACCAGGACATTGGATTCGATGGGGTAAGGGACGAAGAGGAGGCCACCTTCTTCTCCGACTACCTGAATGCAGTGCCGGCCGCGGCGCTTGGTGCAGTTTCGGAAGACGTATCTGCAGACAACTTCCAGTATTATCTGGGAAATAACCTGGATGAGGTAGACGCCAACATCATCGAGCGATACAAAAATTTTAATGGCACAGACGGCAACTCTCCTTTCACCGCAGGAGAAACTTTTACCCCTGCCAACTCTACGCTACCAGACATAGAAGATGTAAACAATGACAACAGTGTTTCGTCCGTGGAAGAATATTTTGAGTACCGCATCCCGTTATTACCAGACCAAGGTCGTAATGGGTCGAATCCTTCAGGATTTCTGCTCGATGAACAGTTCATAGTTGATAAAGTAACCGACGAGTCCGGTGAAGCCACCTGGTACCAATTCCGTATACCGATCAATAGATTTACCGGCGTATTTGGCCGCCCCAACTTCCAAAATATTCAGTACATGCGCATGTATCTCACCGGCTGGGAACAACCCGTGGTTCTGCGTTTTGCCAAATTTCAATTGGTGCGAAGTTTCTGGGTCAAATACGACAGACCACTGAGTGACCCCGGGCTTAACGACCTTCCAGATCCGGATTTGGATAATTTTGACATCTCCGTGGTCAACATAGAAGAAAACAGTAGCGGGAACGAAAACCAGCCTCCTTATGTGGTGCCTCCAGGACTGGATCGTGACCGGGACAACAGCACAGCACTCAACCGGCGATTCAACGAACAGGCACTGCAGCTTTGCGTGGAAAACCTCGACGACAATGACGCACGGGCCGCCTTTAAAACACAAGTCTACAACCTGATCAACTACGATGAAATCCGCATGTTCATGCATGTGCATCCTTTTGATATGAACGCCAACCTCAATGACGATGATGTCACAGGATTCATTCGAATCAGTACAGACCAAACGCAGAACTATTATGAAATTGAAGTGCCCTTGAAGGTAACCCCGCTTGGACTGGATCCCAATGACCCAGATATTGAACGACTGGTTTGGCCCGAGGCGAACGAAATACAAATCAGCCTACAGGCCCTCCAAGGACTTAAAGTGCAACGAGACAGGAATGGATTGGATGCCACGTTGCCATTTGTTTCCACCACCTCCCGCGGCTACCGCATTACAGTGGTCGGTAATCCAGATCTTACCTCCGTGCAATCTCTGATGATTGGGCTGCGCAATCCCGAAGGCGGAGACGAATTGCCAAAATCTGCTTGCTTATGGGTAAATGAATTGCGGGCGACCGGTTACAACCAACAACCGGGTTGGGCAGCCCGTGCCACGCTAGAGACTCAACTGGCCGACCTGGCGACCGTGCGATTCAATACCCAATACACTTCCATTGGCTTTGGTACACTGGATGCACGCATCAATGAGCGATCATTGGTAGAAAGTTTAGGTTATGACATCAACACCAACGTGAATCTGGAAAAATTCCTCATGCCTGAAAAAACAGGTCTGGTGGTACCCATGTTTGCCAGCTATGAACGCACACGCGTCACGCCTCAGTACGACCCGCTGAATAAAGATGTGCTGTTAGAACAAACACTAAAAACTTTTACCAATGGTGAGGAAAAGGAGGAGTATCGAAGAATCGTGGAAGACCGAACCGTACGGAGAAGCATTAATCTTTCAAACGTTCGAAAAACGAAGGTGAATCCAGAAGCTAAAAAGCGAATATTCGACATCGAGAATTTTTCGTTTAGCTATGCTTACCGGGATGAAGTTTCCAGTAGTGTGTACCGGGAAACCTACTTCAACAAAAATGTATCCGGGGGCATTAATTACAGTTATCAACCCGCTGCGGTCACCTGGGAGCCATTCAGTGGGAGCCAACTGGTGTCCAGTCCCTATCTGCAACTGATAAGGGATTTCAACCTGCAACCCTTTCCAAATAATTTTTCCTTCCAGGCCAACCTGAACAGAACATTTACCAAAACGCAGCTCTACAATTCGGATTTTTCCACGGCTGGCGTGGATCCTTATTTCGAACGGCTTTTTACCTTCAACAGACTATACAACATGAGCTGGAGCCCCTTTAAAAGTCTGAACATCGATTATACAGCACGTGCGAACGCAGCCATTGATGAAGATGAAAATGTGATTCAGGGTGACATCAATACCCCTGACGAACGGTCTTTCATTTGGGATCAGATATTCAACATGGGTCGGATGAAAACCTTCGATCAAACCATAACCGCCAGCTATCGAACCCCTTTGGATAAATTACCCTTTACCAACTGGTTATCGGCCGAGCTTAGGTATGCCGGAGGCTACAACTGGACCGCCGGACCGCTGGATCCTGATGCCCTCAGAGAGGGTAAAATCAGGGAGGGCGAATTTGCCAACATCATTTCCAACAGACGCGACCGATCCATTTCGGGTAAGATGGATATGGTGAAGCTGTATGATAAAGTGACTTTTCTGGGTGCCGCCAATAAGGCAAAAGATCGGAAGTTCAGTCAAGGCATCCTGCGGTTTCTAATGATGCTGCGTGCCATCAATGTAAACTACAATCTCAGGGAAACAACCAGCCTCGCTGGATTCAAGCCGAACGCATTTTTACTGGGAATGGACAGCACCTGGCAGGCCCCGGGATTTGATTTCATACTGGGTGGACAAGACCCTGACATACGTTTCCGCGCTGCCGAAAATGGCTGGTTGACTGAATCAACAATACTTAGTGCACCTTTTTCCCAAACCAAAGGAACCGACCTGGCTATTCGAGGTACTCTTGAACCCTTAAAGGACCTCTCCATTCAGTTGGACTTCACCCGTCAGGCCACCAACGGATACCAGGAACTATTTAGAAATACACTGGTCGATACGCTGGTGGTGCCTGGGGTGGGTAGTCGTCAAATCTTCGACTATCGCTCACTAACTCCCTCCAGAACAGGTAGTTACAGCGTATCTTTCCTATCGATTAACACTGCCTTTGAGCCACAGCGAGCAGACAATTTCTCTTCAGCATTTGAAGATTTTGAAAAAAATATAGACATCCTATTCGAGCGGCTGAATCGTGAAAATCCATCTTCCTTCCCCTACGATTCCCTTTCTCAGGACATCCTGATTCCGGCATTTATTTCGGCCTACTCAGGTCAAAGTGCAAGAAATGGTAGCACCTCCCCTTTTCCACGTATTCCCTTACCCAACTGGCGCGTAGACTATTCGGGGCTAAGTAAAATCCCTGCGCTGGCTAAAATATTCCAATCGATTACCCTGTCCCATGGGTATCGCTCTATCTACACAGTGGGTAACTTCACCAACTCGTTAAGGTATGACGACAACCTGACACTGGACAACAGTTTTCTGGATTACCCGCAGGCGTCGGTTGCCATAGATAGCACACTCATTCCAGTTTATATCATCAATCAGGTCATCATTTCGGAACAATTCCAACCACTCGTGGGTGTCAACCTGCGCACCAAAAGCGGTATCAGTACGCGAGTAGAATTTAAAAAAGAACGAAACCTGTCCTTAAACATGGCCAATGCTCAGATAACAGAGACCTTGAACAATGACATTACATTGGATTTTGGACTCACCAAAGACCAGTTCAAATTCCCCTTCCGCCTACAGGGCCGTACGGTCATCCTACCGAATGACCTGACCGTAAGATTCGCGGTGACCGTTCGCGATTCCAAGACCATTCAGCGAAAAATTCAGAGCGAAAGCCTGATCACCAATGGTTCATTTAACTTCCAGATACGACCCACTGTCACCTACAACATCAATCGCCAGCTGGACTTCACTGCCTACTTCGAGCGAACGGTCACAGAGCCCAAAATCCTCAGCTCTTTCCGAAGAGCAACTACGGCATTTGGGTTTCAGTTGAGATTTAATTTTTCTCAATAGGTCCCGGCTGAAAGAATCCTTTATTTTTGGCGACAAAACAATCATAAACATGAATATCCCCTCCGCATTAAAGTATACCAAGGATCATGAATGGGTAAAAATTGAAGATGACATTGCCATTGTTGGCATCACTGATTTTGCACAGGGCGAACTTGGCGACATTGTATATGTAGAAATTGATACCAAAGGTGAATCCATTGAAGCTGGCAACACTTTTGGTACGGTAGAGGCCGTTAAGACCGTATCGGATCTATTCATGCCGCTGAGTGGCGAGATTTTAGAAGTTAACCCCGCTTTGGAAGATCAACCTGAATTGGTCAATGACGACCCGTATGGAGACGGATGGATGATAAAAATCAAAAATCCGCAGACTGGTGATCTGCTATCTGCAGAAGAATATGAGAAATTATTGGGCTAAGCTTGTGACTAATCGATAATTCTATGATTATGTCAATATATTTGAAATCCTGTAAAATTTAGATACAGAAAAAATGGAAGAAAAGAAAAATCCCAATGCAGACGTGCACCGCAGACAAACCATGTTCATGTTTGTGGGTCTGAGCATCAGCTTACTGATGGTCATCCTCGCATTTGAATGGCCCAACAGCGGGCAAGGTGACATCATGGATCTGGGCACTGTAAATGATGATTTTGAAGACATCATGGACATTCCCCCAACCACACAGCCCCCACCTCCACCACCCAAGGTGCAAATACCCGAGTTTGAAGAAATCCCAGATGAGGAAGAAATAGAAGATGAACTTGATATCGTAATTGATGTAGAAGTGACCGAGCAAACAATTGTCGAAGACATCGTGTTCGATGAACAGCCCGAAGACGAAAAAGTGGACGAAATTTTTACAATAGTCGAAGACCAGCCTGAATTTCCAGGCGGGATACAAGCTTTTTACAAATTCGTAAGTGATAAAATTAAATACCCTTCACAAGCCAAGCGCATGGGCATTGAAGGTCGAGTGTTTGTTCAGTTTGTAGTGGATAAAGACGGCACCGTTACAAACGTTGAGGCCGTAAAAGGTATCGGAGCTGGTTGTGATGAAGAAGCCGTACGCGTAATGAAATCTGTTCCTCGATTTAAACCAGGAAAGCAGCGAGGACGACCCGTACGCGTGAGAATGGTACTTCCGATCATGTTTAAATTAAGTAGTTAGGTACTATCGGTTTTAGAAAATATTGAACCCTGGTTTTCAATAACCAGGGTTTTTTTATTGTATTTCGTCAGAAATTTCCAGCCAATTCTCGTCATTAAATTGATCAATGATCGCCTGCAATTCACTAGTGAACGAGGCAAACTCATTTTCCGGCATACGCGCAGAAAGTTTGCGTAAATACGGATCAGCATAATCTATCATATTGATTTCAGCTGCATTGTGTGCAGCCGCCTTCAATAGCCCCAATGGATATGGATTGTATTGCAGCATATCTACGATGAAATTGTAACTATCCACCTCATCTTTTTCTTTTAGGTCTCGCCATACAGCAAGCACCGCCAGTTCATCAAATGGATTGCTTTGGGCTTTCATGGCTGTTAGGCCTGGCGGTAGATTCAGAAGATCGGGAGTAGAATCAAAGAGTGGCTGATACTCCTGCCAACTTTCGCTTGTCCTTCGATTTAACCAATCTGCCTTCCATTTATTCAGCAAACTGGTCCGTGCAGATTCGGGTACACTTTTCAGAAATAACTGTAATTCTCTAAATGACAAGTTCGAGCCATTGTAATAGAGCCAAATGTATCGGTCTTCTCCCACGTCGGGCATTTTAGCCCTTTGAATCACCTCCAACACCTTCTGCATCCCAGTCAAAAAGTCAGCATCGAGAGACGACAGATTCTCAGGGCTTTCTGCCTCCGTCCAACGGCCCGACTCGAGGAGGGCAACCATTCGATAAGTCGCACTTCCATCAAGTTGACGAACATTGGGGGAATTGAAGTACTCAAAGGCCAATTCTGGAGCCTCGGCATACAATAACAACTGGCCCAATTCAAGTTGCAGTTCTGCACGTCGGGTGGGCGGTGCTGCATCAATCATTTGCGCATATAGCTGCATGGCCCGCTTGGTCCGCCCGGCAGTGAACAGATTTCTGGCCAATGCATTTTTTAATTCAGGAAAAATCACCTGCTGGCTTTGCACAAGATGAGTGTCCACCGCCACCTGCAGAGAAGAATCCTGAAAGCTAAACAGCGCATTCATCCAAAAGGCCTCTTTGGAAAAAGCTGGTGCCTCATCTACCAAAGAAGTTGGAAAAGGCATGGCCTCCAGTAGACTTCCAAATCTTCCCAAAATATTGGTGGCCGTATGGACATCTGCCTGGTCTATGGTTTGATTGAGCGTTTCATTGGATGGACTGTCTACTACAGCCCAGTAATTCACGCGCATCGGTATGCCAGCGGCAGGATCAAAAAATGCCAACGCCCTGGCCGTTTTAGCAGACTCCTTGTATATTAAACCCAGATTATTTTTCAATTCCTGATCTCCCCCAGAGGTGGTCAGAAGTCCTTCCTCCAGTTGCACAACGGCACGATTCTTGTCGAAACGCTTCAACAGTGCGCCCGCATTTGCGTGGCTTTGTGGCGAAGGCAATCGATCTGCTGCCTGCTCAAAAAGGTATCTTGCATCGAATGTCTTTTCTTTTCTCCAGGCTTGCATGCCCAGCTGGTAGTTGGGGTAGTGGGAATGATAAGCCTCATTTGACGCGCCTTTGTAATAAGAAGCGGCCAATGCCTCATGACCAAGCATCATTTGGCGATCCCCTTCAAAACTGTAGCTAACAGCAGTCAAGTGAGAAAGGATGCTGCCACCGGACGAAAAGTAGAGCGCCATGATGGCAATAAATCCTCCAATGCGTGCAGTGAAATAATGAAAAGGCTGCGGCGTATAAATGATTTTATACGCTTGGTGGCCCGCAGCCATCGGCGTCAAAAAATTGAGGACAATGTAGAAAAAAAACAAAGCCCCTACGGCCAAATGAACATACAATGCCAGGTAATCAAAAGCATACCCGAGCGCATCATACCCTTTGGCAGCACCCAATGACAAAAAGCCAAACCCAATCAATCCCAGTCCAAAAAGCAACGATCTCGGATGT
Source organism: uncultured Roseivirgaceae bacterium (assembly GCA_964403075.1). Classification (GTDB taxonomy): domain Bacteria; phylum Bacteroidota; class Bacteroidia; order Cytophagales; family Cyclobacteriaceae; genus CAYOEV01. The sequence goes on from CAYOEV010000001.1 coordinate 38,197, forward strand.
ACACGCCCATCGTTATTCATTAATGGCAGCTTGGCGGGAAGGGTAAAAAAAGCAAGGACAAAAGAAAAAGTGGTCAATAAGAAGGGATCAAAAAAGGAGAAGGCAAAAGGTAAAATACCGTGGGTTTCCAGATAATGGCCAAGCAGATTCAATACATACAAACCACCCAGAATGAGAAAATGCTGATGGTTATTTGTGCTCCCTTTGCTCATCGTGAGAAGATAAACAAGCCCGAATAGTAATTCCTCGGAGATGAGCAACAGCATGATTAGCAAAACGATACCCAAGTCCAGGGTAGCTTGTGTAAAAAAGTAAAAGGTAAAATCCGCAACCGTAACAGGTGCCAGATACACGATCGGCCAGGAGACGCCCATGATGACCAGCCACCTTACCCAAAACGGACGCCTGGTAAAGAAAGCTTGAAATAAAAAGGTTGTACCTAACGGCAATAACAGAATTATCAACAACACCGAATTGCTCCAGCCCAACAAATCCTGAAGGTTTAACCGTACGACAAACAGGATAAAAAGTGCGCTAAAAATTAGCCATGCATAGCGCCCGAGAAACGAAGACCATGTCAGCAAGACAGCGAAACCTGCCCAAATAATCCATGCAAAAGCAAGTGCATAGGGTACCCCCAAATCCATCGGTCCACCTTGGAAAGCTTCGGTCAATACCACCCGATCGCCAAATACTTCTAGGGCAAATGGCCCCTTGTTAAATTCAAGTGCCACCACCCGCTCTAATTCACTCTCCGTAGAGATGATCCAATCCATAGACGTGGCATAACCCCGGTAGTAATAAAACAGTGTAGAAATCAACAAGATCAGGCTCACAATAAGAAATACCCAATGCTGTTTTTTGAGATTAAAAAATGAGGTCATTCCAACACCTTTGGCACCCGAATGTAATCTGAATCTTTATTGGGTGCATTCTTCAATCCTTTATCGTGTGGGAGGTGGGATTCTTTCTGATCCTCTCGCCAAACATTGGACTCACTGGACATGGACGTCAAAGGCTCCACTCCTTCAGTATCTACCTCATCTAGTTTCTCCACAAAATCAAGAATTCTTTCCAGATCGGCTTTTAACTCAGCCTCGTTATCTGCGTCTATATTCAGGCGGGCAAGATGTGCAATGCGTCTTATGGTTTCCTGATCAACTTTCATGTTTATCTGTAACAATTTCGAAAAGCGAATTTAGACCAAATAGGTCATCCAATTCCTGCTGCATGAAAGATCTCACCCGCTCTTTCAGCTCCCGGATGTGACGCTCGTCCTCGCCTGCTGGCCAAATCGGTGGACAAATCCTAACCAGGCATCGACTCCTGTAAAATAATTGCCGATCATCGTAAGGCCAAATACGGTGATTAAATGGCATCAGTACAGGCACCACAGGTAATTTTTTCTCAACAGCTAACCGAAACGCACCATCGTGGAACGGTGCCAACTGTGGATGCCTGGAAACGCGCACACCACCTTCGGGGAAAAAATTCATGTGAAACCCTGCGTCAAGCAGTCTTCTGGCTTCATTCAACGCACAAGCCCGGCTTTTGAAACTGGATCTATCTACGGTGACATGCAAGCGACCATACATCCACCCAAAAATTGGAATCTTTTTTAACGATGCCTTACCGAAAAATTTAAAAGGAACGCCAATCAATCCCAACGCCGGAATATCTAAATACGAAAAATGATTGGCACAAAGTAGAAATTGGCCTTTAGGAAGGTTTCTCCTTCCCATTACACGAAAGGGCAAGAAACTCAATACCATAAATGCCCAGGCCCAGAAGGTATTGAGGCATAGCGCCAACCGATGCCAAGAAAGGCGAAGAGAAAATATAAATTGGAAGGGTAAAATGACGAGAAATAAGCAACCAAACAGGATCCCTGCATAAAGAGAGTACAACCTTGCAAACAGAAACCTCATGGCAACGACAAAACTTTAGGGTTTTTTGATGGTTTCAAAACTTGCTTAACAATTTGGTTGAGATATTTTTGTCTGCTAACCCTTTCGTTTTGACTTATTTATCAATCAATCGTGTTACAAAAACCTATGCCGCACACACTGCGCTAAAAGAGGTTTCCATAGAAATTCCGGCCCAAAGTATCTTCGGTCTGCTCGGGCCGAACGGTGCGGGTAAAACCACGCTAATCAGAATCATCAACCAGATAATTGAAGCAGATAGTGGTTCGATAAGCATCAAAGGAGAAATGCTACGTCCCGACCACATTAGGACCATTGGATACCTACCTGAAGAACGTGGCCTCTACAAAAAAATGAAAGTGGGCGAACAATTGGTATTTCTTGGTCGCTTAAGAGGCCTAAACCAATCCGACGCCATTTCTAAAGGGAAAGGATGGGCAGAGCGCCTGTCCATTCTAGAGTGGTGGAATAAAAGAGTGGAAGACCTTTCAAAGGGTATGGCTCAAAAGGTCCAGTTCATTGCCACCGTTTTTCATGAACCTGAATTGATCATTCTTGACGAGCCATTCTCCGGCTTTGATCCTGTAAATGCCAATTTGATCAAAGATGAAATCCTGAAATTACGTGACCTGGGGAGTACGGTCATTTTTAGTACCCATCGCATGGAATCAGTTGAGCAGTTATGCGATCACATCGCCCTTATCAATAAGTCAGAAAAAATTCTTGAAGGCTCCAAAAAAGACATTCGCAATCAATTTCGCAGTCACACCTACCGGTTACTACACGTACAGCCCATCGAGTCGCTGGAAGTAGGGCGGGTTTTAAAAACGGAATCAGCAGATCAAGCCTACCTGAGCACCATTCAGCTTAGCGATGGAAAGACGCCCAATGACCTGCTTCAGGCGCTTATTCCAAAAACACAGATTCTTTCCTTTGAAGAAAAAATACCGAGTATCAACGAAATTTTCATTTCTCAAGTCACACAGCCATGAAGAATGTTTTCTTAATCATCCAAAGAGAATTTTTAAGCCGGGTCAGAAAACGGTCCTTTTTGCTAGCTACAATCCTTGTTCCATTGCTATTTCCCGGTGTAATTGGCGGCATGATCTTTATCATGGTACAAAACGAAAAAAACAAACAGGCCGAGACAGTACAACTGCTCAACGAAAGCCAACAGCTGGTTTTTGAAGACTCAGATCGGTACCAGTTCAAGAAAGTGGACGGTCCTTTGGAAGCTGCCAAAAACGCTTACAGGAAAAGCGATGATTTTGCTCTACTCTATGTGCCATCGATAGAAATCCACGATCCTTCTGGTATCAAATACTATTCACAAAACAGTCCAGGGCTATCCGTGGTAGAAAGTTTCGAACGGGATATAAGAAACCAGATACGTGACATTAAACTTAAAAGAAGTGGGTTGACCGAGCAGCAGCTCGACTCATTAGAAACAACGGTAAGTATTGCAACACTAAATCTGAATGAGGAAGGAGAACAGCAAAGTAGCGCTGCACTAAGTTCGGGTATAGGCTATGTAGTGGGCATGATTATTTATGTTTTTCTTTTTGCTTACGGATCGCAAGTCATGCAAGGAGTAATTGAAGAAAAAAATACCAAAATTGTAGAGGTAATTCTCTCAGCCGTAAGGCCCTTTCACCTCATGATGGGAAAAGTGGTAGGGGTAGCGTCAGTAGGTATTTTTCAATTTTTTATTTGGGTAATTCTAGTAACCGCTATCTGGCTGGGCGCTGTGGTGCTCATTGGCTTACCCATGTCCTCGGGAGAGCTTCAGCAAATCTCTGATGGGACCTTACAGGCTTCTGAGGCCTTGCAAACGACAAAAGTTCAGAACTTATTAGAAACCATATATTCGGTGCCTTGGCTGCAAATCACCTTGCTTTTCTTGTTTTATTTTGTTTTTGGATACTTGTTTTACGGGGCCCTTTTTGCTGCTGTAGGTTCGGCTGTAGACACACCAGCAGACGCTCAGCAATTTATGCTACCCATTATGTTACCCATCATAGTGGGCCTGATGGGCCTCTTTCTATTCGTGTTCCGTGAGCCAAACGGGGCACCAAGTTTCTGGCTATCCATAATCCCATTTACTTCTCCGATCGTCATGTTGGGAAGAATTGGGTTTGGTGTACCTACCTGGGAAATCATCCTGAGCATGGTACTTCTTATTTTAGGGTGCCTTTTTACACTTTGGCTTGCCGGAAGAATTTACCGAATCGGTATATTGGTACACGGAGCCAAGGTCAACTATAAAGTACTGGCCAAATGGCTAATAATGAAAAACTGACATTCGCGCCTTGCGTAAACTACCCGATGTAACCTCAGAGCTGGGTACCGCTAAAAGTAGTATCCGATGGCTTGTCTTCATTGGCGGCGTTATTATTGGTGGTGGATCTATTATATATACCAACAACCTGGTCAATCAGATTCGAGAACGCGAACAACAGCAAATAGAACTTTACGCAAGATCGCTGGAATATCTGGCCAACGATGACAATGAAAATCCAATCCTAATATTGGATGAAATCATCGTTTCAAATACCACGGTACCAGTCATTCTTACCAATGCCGACAAACAGCCCGAACAATACCGCAATCTCCCCAAGGCGGACGTCCTCACGGGTGAAGTCCAACAGCAATATCTCAGCGACGAAGTGACTTTGATGGAGCAGGAACACGATCCCATTCTCATTACACTCCGTGCATCCGGAGAAACCTATGGAAGCAAGTATATTTTTTATAAAAACTCAAGACTTCTCACCCAGCTTCAGTACTATCCATACATTCAGTTGTCATTGATTGGACTCTTTTCCTGGCTAATTATCCTTGTTTTTAACTATTTTAAAAAATCGGAACAAAACAAAGTTTGGGTGGGACTTGCAAAAGAAACGGCTCACCAACTAGGCACTCCTTTAAGTTCATTAATGGCTTGGTCCGAATATTTCAAAGAAACCCAACCGAGTATTGAGCATTCATTGCATGAGTTAGACAAGGATATACAGCGGCTACAAGTTGTCACTGAACGCTTTTCCAATATTGGTAGCATTCCTCAGCTAAAAGACGAAAATCTTACCAAAGTGGTAGAAGACATGGCACAATACCTGAGTACACGACTTTCGTCAAAGATAAATATCCAGGTCTCTTCTTTTCCCGGCCGGTACATTCATGGTCAAATCAATAAATCTTTGTTTGCTTGGGTCATAGAAAACCTATGTAAAAATGCTGCCGATGCCATGGAAGGAAAAGGACGCATTAACATCCGGGTGATGCGAATAAAAGAAGGTATTGCAGTAGATGTGACAGACACCGGAAAGGGCATGTCCAAGTCTAAGGCAAAACAAATATTTCAAGCTGGTTTTACAACCAAAAAGCGCGGTTGGGGCCTCGGTCTCACGCTCGCCAAACGCATCATAGAAAATTACCACCAAGGCAAAATATTTGTCAAACGCTCAGATATTAATTCAGGAACTACCTTCCGAATCTTTCTGAAAAGGTAGCTTTCAAATGATACTTCAACTTTTTCTCTTCGGCATTTTTAGCGTAATTTCGCTGTCGTTTTTGATATCTTATTACCAAATTATCTGACCATGGCGAACACAGGAAGAATTACCCAAATCATCGGACCCGTAGTGGATGTTGCCTTTGATGAGGAAGGATCTGAGCTTCCACGTATTCTCAACGCACTTGAAGTTGTAAGACCCGACGGTGCTAAAATTATTTTAGAAGTTCAGCAACACCTGGGTGAAGACACGGTTCGAAGCATCGCCATGGATGCCACGGATGGTTTAAGAAGAGGCACCAAAGCCACTGACCTCGGGGAGCCGATTACCATGCCTATCGGTGAAGATATTAAGGGTAGGCTTTTCAATGTCGTGGGTCAGTCAATTGATGGCATCACCCAGCCCGAAGGGGCAGCGCGTATGCCCATTCACCGTTCGGCACCTAAATTCGAGGATTTATCCACCTCCACAGAAATACTCTACACGGGTATTAAGGTCATCGATCTGATCGAACCCTATGCAAAGGGTGGTAAAATTGGCCTTTTTGGCGGTGCTGGTGTGGGTAAAACTGTTTTGATTCAGGAATTGATCAACAACATTGCCAAAGCCTATTCCGGATTGTCGGTATTCGCAGGTGTAGGTGAAAGAACCAGAGAAGGAAATGACCTGCTTCGAGAAATGATTGAGGCAGGCATCGTGAATTACGGAGAAAATTTTAATAAGTCGTTAGAAGAAGGTGGTTGGGACTTATCCGCAGTTTCCAAAGAAGATTTGAGGGAATCCAAGGCGACTTTCGTTTTCGGTCAAATGAATGAACCCCCTGGTGCTCGTGCCCGTGTGGCTTTATCAGGATTGACGCTCGCCGAACATTTTAGGGATGGCGACGGTGAGGGTCCGGGCAAAGACATCCTATTCTTCGTTGATAACATCTTCCGATTCACCCAGGCTGGTTCTGAAGTTTCTGCCTTATTGGGTAGAATGCCATCTGCTGTAGGCTATCAGCCTACATTGGCAACGGAAATGGGCCTCATGCAGGAGCGCATCGTTTCCACCAAGAACGGCTCCATTACTTCTGTGCAAGCGGTGTACGTACCGGCCGACGATTTGACTGACCCAGCGCCAGCCACCACCTTTTCTCATCTGGATGCCACCACAGTGCTGTCTAGAAAAATTGCAGAAAAAGGTATCTACCCCGCTGTTGATCCGCTCGATTCTACCTCAAGAATTTTGACCCCGGAAATCCTTGGCGATGAGCATTACCGATGCGCGCAACGGGTGAAAGAGCTATTGCAACGATACAAAGAATTACAGGACATCATAGCCATCCTGGGTATGGATGAATTGTCTGATGAAGATAAAGAAGTCGTACACCGTGCACGACGCGTGGAACGATTCCTTTCTCAACCCTTTCATGTGGCCGAGCAATTCACCGGATTACAAGGAGTACTGGTCGACATCAAAGACACCATCAAAGGATTTAACATGATTATGAACGGAGAGCTGGACCATCTCCCGGAAAATGCTTTTAATCTTGTTGGTACCATTGAAGATGCCATTCAAAAAGGCGAAAAATTATTAGCTGAGGCAACCGTGTAAACATGTACTTAGAAATAATTACACCAGACCAACAAATTTATGAAGGAGAGGTAACTACAGCTACTTTTCCCGGTACCAATGGCTCCTTCCAAGTGCTTAACAACCACGCCCCCATGATTTCAACATTGGGGCAGGGTGATATTCGTTACACGGAGCCGAAAAAGAAAGAGCAAATCATTTCTGCGGAAGGTGGCGTAGTTGAAGTGCTCAACAACAAAGTGGTGGTGCTCATCGAAAAGTTGGTCGAGCAACAATAATCGAGAGGAAGCCTGTTGAAAAGCCATCTATCGCAAGCCAATGGCTTGTTTAATGATGTATGAGGCGTTATGAGCTGTAGGGAAATCTTTAAAAGTTTTTGTGAAGATGGACAAGCCTTTGGGTCAGTTTGCTGCACAGACCAGGCCCACCCATCCGATAGAACTCCCAGGAACCAGCAAAGCACTAAAGAATAATACCAAGAAAGCGTCTCCCGTTTCAAGAAAATTGTTCAGGTACCCATGAAGCAGTCTATGGGTAGTACCAATTCCCCGAGATCAATCATCGCATTGATCATACCCACTTGCCGATATTTGTTGATTTCCATGTAAGGAATCCTACGGGCCTCAATTAGACCTTCATCTAACAAGCATGCCCTCCTAGTTCCAGGTAAAAGAGGAGTGTCCGGTGTCACCCAACGCTGACCATCGTAAAATACCATATTCGCATGGCTCGCATCAGTAATGTTCCCTTTTTTCACAAAAACAATCTCGGTCCTGGTATCTGTCGGGTGGTGGAGCCTGGACCGTTCGGTCCATTTGAAATCATAGCTAAGTTCATTGGCCACTACAGCAACCAAGCGCTCGATAGGTCGGCGCTGATAGGTAACGAACTCCACATGAGCACTTTCTTCGTTGTAGCTGAAACGCACCTTATATTTTTCGTTGACATCCAAATCAGGCAGTAAATGCTTGATTATTAAAGGCTTATTTCTTGGATAATGTTGACGGAACGTCCTATTTAACCTATCCTGATGGTAATCCAGCCTTTCATAATTTCCCTTGTAAAAACAGATAGACTCAAAAAAAGGGTACATAAATTTTGTTTTGGTACTCTTCATACTCCCGTTCCGGACTGCTGAAAGAGGTAATGCCGCCACCACTTTTATATACAAAGCCTTCTGACGTGGATTCGATAAATCGAATCATCACTCCACTGTCAAGTGTGGAACCATTAAATAAGCCACATACCCCGGTATAAAAACCGCGATCATAATTTTCTACATCCCTAATGATTTTTAGGGTTTTTGGCTTGGGTGCTCCCGAAATAGATCCGGCCGGAAGTAAATGAAATAGTACATCTCCCAGGGAACTCCGCCAGTTATTGGCTAAACGACCGGTGATCTCCGAGCTCACCTGCAGCAGGTTTTTTCGATTGGTTTTTACCTCCTCTAAATATCTAAATCTGGAGACCGACACTTCCCGTGCAATCATGCTCATGTCGTTTCGGATCAGATCCACAATGGTCACATGTTCTGCAAGTTCCTTTGGATCTGCCAATAATTGCTTTTCTGCATGAGGTAGCGCACAGTCAATTGTCCCTTTCATGGGGAATGACTTGATGACACCATCTTGTATTTGAATGAAAATTTCAGGAGAAAAGCAAACGAAATGATCCTGGACAAACAGCTTGTATCTTGCCCGTGAAAGATGAAACAATTCTTCCAGCGAATGACTCAGTTGAATGGGTGTTTGAAAAGTTAGGTTTACCAGAAAAGAATTACCGAGTTGAATTTCTTCCTTTACCTGGCAGAGTGCGCGAAGGTATAGGGGATACGGAATAATCTCCGACTCAATTTTCACGGGTCCGTCGAAGCGCATCTTGCTGATATTACTGCAGTCATTGAAAGCATATTGCACGCTTTGAGTATCCACATCATCCAGGGCGGAGAGCCATACACGGTTTCCTGAGAAATCGGTAAAAAAAAGAAAAGGAATCCCTTCCTTACCCCACCTATTCATCTGTGGAATGGCTACTTCCTTAGTTACCATTTTTGCCGAGAATACGTCGGAACATTCTTTTTTCAAAGGCCCAGAAAAATTGAAATTGACCAAATAAGAACCCATAAACAAGGAGAACAACATTATAAACTGGCAAAATAAAAAGGTAATACAACACATCGAACCATGCGCTTGATCCTTCCAGGGCCTGTTTAATCGGTGCTTTTATGAACAAGATTGTGAAACCTGTAAGTGCAAAGACCAACAAAACAATAAAAACCTGCCAGGCGCTTGTTAGCGCCCATCGTTGTTTAAGCCTTTCAATCCAGCTCATCGATAAATTCCTGATAATCCGACCATTCAGGTTTTGAACGAAAAACCAGCTGTTTTCCTCCCACTGGATGATCAAATGTTATTTTGAAAGCAAATAATTGAATGTTGTTGTCCGGGTTTGCTTTCGTATAACCGTACTTCACATCTCCTCTAATGGGACACCCTAGTTTTTTCATCTGTACCCGAATCTGGTGAGGTCTTCCAGTTTTGGGCTTTATCAGTAGCAGCGAGTTAGATCCAAAAGAGGCCAATACCTGATAGGTTAGAAAAGCACGCTTGGCTTTTCCTTTCGGTTGATCATAAGCTTTCACCACATTTTTATTGGTGTCCTTATCCAGCCAATGAACCAATTGGTTTTCCATAAATTCCGGCCGACCTTCTACCTCCGCAAGGTATGCCTTCTCCACTTCATGGTCACGAAACTTCTTATTCATACGCTCCAATGCCTTAGACGTACGGGCAAATACGATAACCCCGCCCACGGGACGATCCAATCGGTGTACCGGGTGACAAAACACATTGCCAGGTTTATTGAATTTTTTTTTCAGGTAGCCCCTGGCCCAATCGGTTAGCGTGTGGTCTCCCGTTTGATCTCTCTGCACCAGCCAACCATGGGGTTTGGTCAACACCAATAAATGATTGTCCTCAAATAACACCGACGGATTCCTCAAAACTCACTAATGCTATGAAATGTGACATCTGGATAATTCTCTTCAACCATCTGTAGCCAGGCTTTGGTTTCCGCCATGAACACGTACTTCCCTTCCTTATCCCTCGCTATGTGCCGGGCCTTATCTTTAATGAAAGCGGCTACCGAAGTGTCCGGACCGCCAATCCATAAAGCTTTGTAAATATTTACGGGAGTGAATTGTACCTTGGCACCGTATTCATTCTGCAGGCGGTGCTGTAATACTTCAAATTGCAGGGCCCCCACCGTACCTATGATCTTTCGGGCACCCATCTCATAGGTAAATAACTGCGCAACGCCCTCATCCATCAATTGAAGCAGGCCCTTTTCCATCTGCTTAGACTTCATGGCATCTAGGTTGATTACTTCTCGGAATAACTCCGGTGAGAAACTAGGAATACCTTTAAACGTACCTTTTTCCCCTTCGGTAAGTGTATCCCCAATCTTTAAATTGCCGGTGTCATAAAGTCCCACAATGTCACCCGGATAAGCCAGGTCAATGGTTTCTTTTTGCTGTGCCAGAAATGCGGTGGCATTTGAAAACCTGAATTTTTTATCATGCCTAACATGATAATAATTATTGCCGCGCTCGAAAGTCCCGGAACATACACGTACGAAAGCAATCCGGTTGCGATGCTTGGGATCCATATTGGCGTGAATCTTGAAAACAAAACCAGAAAAGGCGTCTTCCAGAGGCTTTACAGGCCGCTCATCTGTTTCCCTTGAAAGCGGTTCGGGCGCAATCTGGATAAAGCAATCTAGCAGCTCACGAACACCAAAATTATTGACCGCGCTGCCAAAGAAGATCGGCACCACCTCTGCCCTTCTATACGCCTCCCTATCGAATGCGTCATAAACACCCTCTAAGAGCTCCAGGTCTTCCCTTAATTGATTGGCTGCCGAAGAGGTGACCAGGTGATCCAATTGACCATCCTCCAGATCGTCAATTTCCACCACGGATGCCGCTTTTTTTGTTTTTGTAGCTTCAAAAAGGTTCAGATTCTTCTCGAACAAATTGTAAACACCCCTGAACGATTTACCCATCCCGATCGGCCAGCTCAAAGGGCGTACTTTTATGGATAACTTTTCCTCTATTTCATCAAGCAGATCAAACGGATCTCTTCCTTCCCTGTCCAATTTGTTAATGAAACAAATAACGGGGGTGTTGCGCATCCTACACACTTCCATCAATTTTTCCGTTTGAATCTCCACCCCCTTCACACAATCAATAACCATGATCACACTATCCACAGCGGTAAGCGTGCGGTAAGTATCTTCGGCAAAATCCTGGTGTCCAGGGGTGTCCAGGATATTGATTTTTAAGTTTTGGTAGTTGAACCCCATGACGGACGTGGCAACGGAAATACCACGCTGCTTCTCGATTTCCATCCAGTCTGAGCGTGCATGCATGTCAATTTTACTCGACTTAACCGCCCCAGCAGACTGTATGGCTCCTCCAAAAAGCAATAGTTTTTCCGTCAACGTAGTTTTGCCTGCATCTGGGTGAGAGATAATTCCAAATGTCCGCCTTCGGGTCACCTCTTTCGCTAAACTCATATTGATTTTGATAAAAAACGCACCCAAAGTTAGGGGTTATCCTTAGCACTCCCAGACAAAAAAGCAACAGTAGGGTAATTAAACCTTTACCTGTAAAGTTTATCATATAACAAATATTATATCAAAATAAAATTTGGTTCGATCTTTGTTTTAGCAATGACAGCCAACGTATTTTTGCATCCTCACTATGAACCAGCTAGCAGACATTACAGAATTTATAACACCCCCGAAAAGGGATTTATTCAAGAAATTTTCGATTTTTAGAAAAAAAAGGCGATCAAAAAAAATTTTATTCGTTTTAGAAAATTTCTACCCAAAAATTGGAGGAGTAGAAGAATTATTTCGGAGTTTAAGCATAGGCTTGGTAGAAAAGGGTTATGAAGTTACGGTATTCACTTCCAAATGTGGGTCAAGACCTGCGGTGGAGGAACACCATGGCGTAAAGATCAGGAGAAGCCGAATCAACAATAGATACCTGTTCAATTTACTTTCGTTTAAATTTCTCATTTTAAACGTCCACAGGTACGATATCGTACACGGGCATTTCAACACCGCTTTACCCACTTTTCTGGTGACCATGTTTCGAAAGGCGAAATTAATTATCACCGTACACGAGTACCGAGATAAGGTGTGGTTTCAACTTCCTTTCACCTCGAAAATTTTTCAACTCCTGCACTATGCATATGAAAAGGTCGTCATCAGACTTCCCTGTGTTCATTTTGTAGCTGTTTCTGAACAAACGCGAGACGATTTATTGGACAATGGTTTATCGGCAGAAAAAATCACGTTGATTTACAATGGCTTGGATTACCGAGCCTACGCGCCCTATCAGTGGGAACCTGATGCTCAAAAGCCATTTACCTACACCTACTTTGGGCGACTGGGTAAATGCAAAGGTTTAAATTTATTGATGCAAGCGGCACCAAAAATGGTGGATAAATATCCGGAAAGTCGCTTGAATCTGATCATTCCAAAGCAGCCAAGGTCAATTTATGAATACGTGATGAAAAAAATAGCGCGAAACAACCTTGAAGGAAACGTGCGCATTTTTCACAACCTGACCCGAAACGACATGTTGAAGGTACTGCAGCAATCTGATTGTGTGGTCATTCCTTCTTATTACGAGGGGTTTTGCTTTTCTGCAGCAGAAGCCATTGCCATGGGCATCCCGGTAATTTCATCCAACACGGGGGCTTTAAAAAACGTTGTAAGTGGGTATTATCTCAACATGCATGAAATGACAACAGATCATTTACTGGAGTGTTTGACTGATGCGGCTGAAGGCCGATGGTTGTACAAACCCGTGAGAAAATTTACCCTTGAAGAAAACATCGAAGGTCATGTTCGCCTGTACAGCCGAATTTTGAAAAGTAAAAAAATACAGCAACTGGCAACTGTTTAATGAAGTTCTTACTGCTGGCTGATGCGTTAGATACGCAACAGGCGGGCATTCATCGCTACGTCAATCAGTTATATAACCATCTGTCAGAAGATTGGCATTTCATTCGAGAAAAAAGAGGAGAACACAATGACCGAGAAGTGGTTATCCGGCTACGCAGATGGCCGGGTTATGCGTTGTATAGGAAGTTTATTGAAATACCCAAATTTGTCAATCAAACGCATCCGATAGCGGTTATTGAACCCGCTCATTACGGACCTTTCTTCATAAAAAAAACGATCTTTAGAATAACCGTAATCCACGACCTTACACCCTTGCTATTTCCCGAATATCATCCCTGGAAAAGGGTATGGATGCATAGGCTGTTTATGCGGAACATTCTCCAGAAGGCTGATCTGATTCTGACTGTTTCACAAGCGACGAGCAAAGACATTGTTCGATTATTTCCCTTTACATCCGATAGAATTGCCATTACACCGCTGGCAGCAGATGAATACTTCAGTCGTGGACCTTCTCCGTTTGTATCCAACTATTTCCTGTTTGCCGGCACACTCGAACCGCGTAAGAATTTACACGTGCTCTTAAAGGCCTTTGAACAAGTAAGGCGCGCAGGACTTAATTTACAACTCCGATTGGCAGGAAAAACCGGCTGGAAATCCCAGCACATCATCCACGCCATTAAAAATCACCCATTCGGTGCAGACATTATCCAAATGGATTACACCTCGAAAAAAACACTCAAGAACTTATATCGTGGGGCCATTGCGCTGATAATGCCAAGCCATTATGAAGGATTTGGATTGCCCATTTTAGAGGCCATGCAGAGTGGTTGTCCGTGCATTTTGGCCAGAAACTCCAGTCTTACCGAAACAGGAGGAAATGCAGCACTTTATTTTCCGACCAGTGATGCCAATGCCTTGGCTCAGAGGATGATGGAACTGTTTCATTCTGAAGAACGTCGAAGCGAGTGCATAGCGCTGGGCTTAAAGCAAGCCGCGCGGTACGACTGGAAATCTACCGCCCGCCTAACCGAACAATTGGTTCACAACCTGATTTCGAGATGAACTACTTCCTTAAAAGGTTGATCTATCGTACCGGAAGTTTTTTTTTCAGCCTCTGGCTGGTACGCCACCGTTCGGCTCATGAAACATTTGTTTATGCCTTTGAAAAGGTCTTTAACCACTATCCCGATCCCTTAAGCCAATTAAAGTATGCCCACGTTTTGTTAAAGCCCCCAACTGAGATGCTGGGCTATTTGAAAAAAAAACGCCCACCAGACACTGCCATTCTTGAAAAGCGAGCGATTTGGGAACAAAAAATGATAGAATTGGGAAGGGCTTTAAGTAATTATGAACCCATCGCGACGAAAAATCCAGACCTGGCCCTGGTAATCGTAGAAACAAGAAACCACCCCCACCTGGAAGTGGTCATGAAATGGATGAATAAGCAATTCGGCCACCGCAGCACCTGCTATTTATTTGGCAGCACTTCAAACGAACATCTGGTCAGGCATTTTCCTGGCCTTAAATGGAAAGCCTTACCTGCCGATTTTAGCATTAAGCATTACAATTCCTTACTCAAATCTGCGACATTCTGGAACTGCCTTGCAGAGGATAAGGTCTTTATTTTTCAAACAGATTGCCTCATTCTGCATAACCGGGTAGATCCATTTCTGCAATACGACTACATCGGCGCACCGTGGAACAATCGAAGAGTGGAATCTGGTACCCAGGTTGGAAATGGTGGCTGCTCAATCCGTTCGAGAAAAACCATGATTGAGATATGCCAGCGATTTCCTGATGATTGGCTACCTGAGGATCTTTATTTTGCTAAATATTGCAAGAAACTCAACAAGACACTGGCTCCCTTAAAGGCCGCACAGTCCTTCTGCGTGGAAAATATTTATTTTGATAAACCCATGGCCTTACATAAGCCCTACCTTGGCTTGACATCTGAACAGCTGACCCGGTTACTCCGTCAGGTTGAACTACCCGCAACCCAATAATTTCTTAAAGTCCAAATTGGGGAAAGCCCAAGTGTCCACTTTTCTCAGACCTTTTTCCGGTATTTGAGTCTCAGAAGAATCGTTTGGTTTATATCCAACGACATGTTTGTGTTCCCTCACCTGCTAATCTTTGGGGTAACCTTAAACAACAGTACCGTATTGGGCGCAATAGATCCTTGACCAAGCGTGCCATAGGCAGCTTGTGATGGAATAAGCATCAATGCCGTTCCATTTACCCTCACTTGCTCCAGGGTGCCATTAACGCCATCCTTGAAACCACTGATGAACCCGGTTTGATTGAAATACCATCCTCCAGGTGTGTGCGTAGTGGTGATATCCGGACTAACGTTGAGCGTATCCTGAGGCACGCCCAGATCATCACGAATTATAGTCAGACTGTCCACAGAAGTATCAAATACACTGTCATTAGTGAACAAACCTGCATAATCCATGGTCACAATATCTCCGTAGTCTATCATGTCTCCGCTACCCAAAGTGAGAACTACCAGCCGCGTTTCAGAGCTAAGGGTATCATAATCTGTATAGCCATTGTCTTCCAGGTAATTCTCGATGATGGCGATGTCCTCCTGCAATTGGACATCCGGATCTATTCGCTCCACCAGCTCCTCACCACATGCCATGCTCAAGAGTAACAACGGTGATGAAAGCAGTTGACCAGTTCCCTTAATTAATTTCATAGGTGCTAAGTATGTCTTTTGCGATTAACGATTGAACATATTTTTTTGATTCATCCAGACTCATTTCCAGTTTCCCGCCAGCTGCATTTTTATGGCCACCTCCATTAAAATAGGTAGCAGCGAAATCATTGACCGCAATTTTACCTACAGAACGAAAGGAAAACTTGGTCGAACCTTCAGATTCTTTCATTAAAATGGCTAATTCTATACCATTTACAGACAAAGCATAATTAACCAGACCCTCCGTATCGCCCTGTTTCAACTGAAACCGTGAAGCATCCGCTTTGCTAATGGCAAAATAGCCTATTCTGGCATGAAGATCCAACACCAGAAGCTCGTTCAAAGCATAACCCAAGAACCGGAGCCGTGCCAGTGAATTGGTATCATAGATGTTAGCACTTACCTCATGAACACGGACACCAATATCAATCAGATCTGCTACAATTCGGTGCACCTTAGAAGTTGTGTTCGAATGCCTGAAATTGCCAGTATCCGTCATAATACCCGCATACAAGCAAGCGCCGATGCGATCATCGAGAAGCGCGTGATGACCTGACAAATGTATTAAATCATATATCAATTCCGCCGTTGCGGCGGCGGTGACATCCCAAATACCCATATCGAACACATGCTCTGGATTAAGGTGATGGTCTATCACAATCTTCTGACAACTGGCATCCGCTATTTTCGGTCCTAGTGAATCAATCCTGTTTAATCCAGAAAAATCCAGACAAAAGATTAGGTCGCTGGCCTTGATGAGTGTATCTACTTCTTGCTCCGTTTCCTCCGAATGGACAATGATTGAGTCTTCTCCCGGCATCCAATTAAGAAAGGTAGGATAGGCTGTGGGCACAACTACTGAGGTGTTGTGTCCCAGCTTTTTTAAATAGAGATCCAGTCCCAGCGCCGACCCCAGCGCATCAGCGTCAGGGCTCGCATGTACCGTGATGAAGACTCGCTTCGGGGAAGATAAAATTTTTGCAATTGCCGTAAAGTCCTTCATGCCTCCACCTCAAAAATTTAGTTGGCAAAGCTGACGAAATTTGTTTCAATTACAAAACAGCGGCCATGCCACGCATGACCAAGGAAGTTTTTAACTTTGCGGGAAATTTACTTAAACCCCACATTAAACAAGACCAATCGAATGTCAGGAAACAGAACCTTCACGATGATCAAACCCGACGCTTTTGGCGCCGGAAACACAGGCGCCATCATTAAGATCATCGAAGAAAACGGCTTTAGCATTAAGGCAATGCGCCTGACCGCGTTGACAGAAAAAAGAGCCAGTGAGTTTTACGAAGTGCACAAGGAACGTCCTTTTTACGACGAGCTGGTCGCATACATGTCGTCCGGACCTATCGTAGCCATGATTCTTGAAAAACAAAATGCGGTAGCGGATTTTCGCAAGCTGATCGGATCCACTAATCCATCAGAGGCTGAGGAAGGTACTATTCGAAAGCTGTTTGCCAAATCCATTGAGGCCAATGCCATTCATGGCTCCGATTCAGATGAAAATGCTCAAAAAGAAGGTCAATTCTTTTTTTCAAACAAGGATATACACTAAAGTACACTAAGCCCCGGCCAGGCCGGGGCTTAGTTCTTTACCATGACATCTGGGCGGTCCTCGATCCAGAAGTTATTGTAACCTTCCCCCACATGGATGCTAATTTCTCTTAACTGGAGCAACTCCAGAATAGCCAGGAAGTTATAAATGACAAATATCTTTTCTGGTTTTTGCAGGATCATTTGTTGAAACGACAGCCGCTTCCCGGGACTTTTAGATAACTCCGTCAACACATATTTTTTCTGGCCATCAATCGTGTAAGGATACTGCACCACCTGGTGTTGGGGCTTGTTCTTTTCCAGTTCGTAGCGCTCCAACACTCGCTCATAAACCCGCATCATTTTATACAGGTCTAAATCTTGGAGTTCGGCCTCCACATTGATAACTTCAGAGACAGACCGGATTTCACGCATTAGGTTTCCGCGTGCTTCCTTATTCATGCGATTGGCTTCCATTTCAGCCAATTGGCCAATGACAGATTTGTATCGTTTGTATTCCAACAGGTGTTTAACCAACTCCTCTCTGGGGTCTATCTCATTTCCTTCCTGATCCAAAACAGGACGCGGCAAAAGCAATTTCGCCTTGATGCGCATGAGCTTGGCTGCCACAAGAATAAATTCACTGGCAACCTCTACATTCATATTGTCTAGATGATGCAGGTAATTCAGAAAATCTTCGGTGATGCGTGCAATGGGAATGTCGTATATATCCAACTCATCCCGCTCTATAAAAAACAGCAAAAGGTCAAAAGGACCCTCAAATAGAGATAACCTGATTTCAAATGTCTCCTTGTCTATGCCAGCATCCATTTTTCAAAAATAGACCTTGTGGGCACCTTGTAAAACAAAAACCTTATTTTTGAAGGAAGTTAAGTAGTCATCGTCGGGGACACACAAACCTTTTTAAGTCCTTTGACGTTACGAAACTGCGCAAAATAGATTATGCAGATTAATCCCGGAAAATTACTTGAAGGCATTCATTCGCCTGATGATTTAAAAAAGCTCGAAGAATTTCAACTCGCTGAATTGAGCGAGGAATTGCGTGAGTTCATTGTAGATCAAGTGTCAGTCTTCGGCGGTCACTTTGGTGCGAGCCTTGGCGTAGTAGAATTGACCGTCGCCTTGCATTATGTTTTTAACACCCCGCATGACCAGTTGGTTTGGGATGTAGGGCATCAGGCTTATGGACACAAAATACTCACCGGCAGGAAGGAGCAATTTCATACCAACAGGAAGTACGGTGGCTTATCAGGTTTCCCAAAAAGAAGTGAAAGCCCTTTCGATGCTTTCGGTGTGGGACATTCATCAACATCGATATCTGCAGCCTTGGGCATGGCCATGGCCTCTAAACATAAAAACGACAAAGATCGTCAACACATTGCCGTTATAGGTGATGGAGCTTTGACGGGAGGCATGGCATTCGAAGCCATGAACCATGCGGGTGTTTCCAACAGCAATTTGCTCATCATCCTGAACGATAACTGCATGTCCATTGATCCAAATGTAGGGGCGCTAAAGGATTATTTAACCGATATTACTACCTCTCATACCTTCAACAAATTTCGAGATGAGGTATGGCACGTACTTGGTAAGCTAAGTAAATTTGGCAGCAATGCGCGGGAAATCGCCTCCAAGTTAGAAACAAGTGTCAAATCTCTTCTCCTAAAGCAAAGCAACCTTTTTGAATCACTAAACCTGCGCTACTTTGGACCAGTAGATGGTCACGACGTGAATCATCTTGTCCAAGTTTTTAAAGATCTTAAAGATATTCCTGGTCCGAAAATTTTGCACTGTATCACCGTGAAAGGGAAAGGCTACAAACAGGCCGAAGAAGACCAGACCAAATGGCATGCCCCTGGGACCTTTGACAAGATCACAGGGGAGATTCACAAAAAACAGCCCACTACCATACAAGCCCCGAAGTATCAGGACGTTTTTGGCCAAACCATTGTCGAATTGGCCAAACAGGACGATACTATCATGGGCATTACTCCAGCCATGCCGTCGGGTTCTTCCATGAATATCATGATGAAGGAAATGAAAGATCGGGCCTTTGATGTAGGTATTGCCGAGCAGCATGCAGTAACCTTTTCGGCCGGATTAGCCACTCAGGGATTAACCCCTTTCTGTAATATATACAGCACGTTTATGCAACGAGCCTATGATCAGGTCATTCATGATGTATGCATACAGAAACTACCGGTCATCTTTTGCATGGACAGAGCCGGAATGGCAGGAGCAGACGGGCCCACCCATCACGGAGCCTATGACCTCTCGTTTATGCGGTGCATCCCCAATCTTGTGGTGTCTGCGCCCTTAAATGAAGTGGAACTACGAAATCTTATGTACACGGCGACCAAATACAAGGACGGCCCTTTTTCCATAAGATATCCGAGAGGAAAGGGTGTGATCCCCGATTGGCAACAGCCCTTTGAGGCCATACCGATTGGACAAGGGCGCGAACTTCGGGCTGGGAATGACCTGGCCATACTTTCTATAGGTCATGTAGGCAACATGGTATTGGAAGCTGCCGAGGAATTGCAGAAAGAGCAGGTAGCTGCCGGTGTGTTTGATATGAGATTTGTAAAGCCCATAGACGAGAATTTGCTACACCATATTTTTAATACCTACAATAAATTGATTACCGTGGAAGATGGTTGCCTGATGGGTGGTTTTGGTTCGGCTATTTTGGAATTCATGGCAGACCACAACTACCAGGCTCATGTGGTTCGCTTAGGTATTCCCGACCGTATCGTAGAGCACGGTGAGCAGGCCGAATTATACAAAGAATGCCACTACGACGCTGCAGCCATCGCCAACAAAGTCCGTGAGCTTCTCGGTGTTCCTATAAATAGCTAAGTGGCCTTGCTGCATCTAAATGCCTACAATTTTATCGTTAAGACGAACCATGGCATTTTATTCGCCCTCATCCTGTTTTCGGCGTGTTCACCTGACGGGCAAAATGACATTCGTGAAACGTACATAGCCCCCATTGATTGGTCTGACATAAAGAAAAGGGGCTTTTTACGTGTTTCGATGGACAACAACTCCACAGGTTTTTTCCTTTACCGGGGTAAAACAATGGGCTTCGAATACGAATTGCTCAAGCGTTTTACAGACAGTCATGGTCTGGAACTACAAATTATCATCAACAAAAATTTAGAAGAGGCTTTTTCACGGCTCAACCTGGGTGAGGTTGATGTCTTGGCTTATGACCTTTCCATAACTCGAGATCGGAAAGAAAAAATTGCCTTTACCAGACCCCACAATCACATGAGGCAAGTACTGGTACAAAGAAAACCAGAGGGCTGGGAAAACATGCATGCAAATACCATGGAGCAAAAGCTGCTTCGTAACCAAGTGAATCTAATCGGCAAAAAGGTTCATGTTCGTTACCAGTCGGCTCACCTGTTTCGCATGAAAAATTTATCAGATGAAATTGGTGGGGACATTGACATCATAGAAGGTCCGAGCGATGTAGAAACGGAAGAGTTGATCCGTATGGTTGCTGAGGGGACCATCGATTACACCATAGCCGAGGAAGATGTTGCTCAGGTAAATGCCAACTATTACGACCACCTGGACGTTCGTACACCCGTTAGTTTCCCGCAACAAATTGCCTGGGGTGTGAGAAAAACCAGCGACAGTCTAAAGATAATTTTAGATGATTGGTTTAGCGTCATTAAAAATTCCCCCATCTATGTTGCCATTTATAATCGCTATTTTGAATCCAGGAGAAGTCTTTTGAATCCCAGCAATCAATTCGTTGCCATTGAGGGTGGACAATTGTCACCATACGATCCGCTAATCAAAGCAGCCGCCAGTGAATTGTCTTGGGACTGGCGCCTACTTGCCGCCCAAATCTACCATGAATCCAGATTCAATCCTCTGGCCGAATCGTGGGCGGGTGCGAAAGGGCTGATGCAACTTATGCCGATGACGCTGAAGAGTCACGGCATACAAAATCCTTTTGACCCTCAGCAAAATATTCTTGCCGGAAAACGACACATCCGCTGGTTGAATAATATTTGGAAAGAAGAGGTGGCCGATCCAAATGAGCGTGTTAAATTTATATTGGCGTCTTATAATGTGGGTCAGGGTCACGTTCAGGATGCCGTCAACCTAGCAGAAAAAAATGGTTATTCAGGAGAAGATTGGTCTGTGGTGGAGCAATATCTGTTGAAAAAATCCAATAGTAAATACTATACGGATCCCGTTGTTAAATACGGTTATTGTCGGGGCACGGAAACGGTCCGATACGTAAGTAATGTGATGTCCCTGTACGAAAATTACAAGAAGCTGTTACCCAAAACATCACAAGATCAAACATGGGTGAAAGCCAAATCACTACCCTCCTAAAAGAATATCAGCGAGTCCGACGAATGGACATCAATGCTGAACTTTTCGGGTACATCCTGAAGATGTATCCGTCATTGATAGTTTGTAATGGAGACGGTCAAATTTCTGATGAGAACTGGAACAACTTTATGCGAATGGCTCAAGGGTTAGCTGATGAATACGCTTATGAGATTGAAGGCGCTGACAAGGAGAGAATTACACAAATTTTTCGCACCGAGTTTAGATATTTACTGGAAAATTCTGAGCGTTGGCAGAAAAAATTTCTAAACGCCCTTCGCCATCACATCGACAACAATCTCAATGAAAAAGATTTTGTACAAGAAACCATGTACCTGATTGCCAATGCAACGGACGGCCTGTCTGTTCACTCCAGAAAGGTCATCGCTGATTTATCTAAAAGGTTGAATCTGGATCACTAAATATTTAGTCGTTTAATTAATCGCTCAAAGTCTGGCTGATTCAATTCATCCTGGGATAATTCCGCAATAACCTTTTTGATCATACGATCTTGCTGCGCCCCTTGTGTCTGGGCATGAGAATAAGGGATGTCTGAGAAGGTCACCATCGAGTATTGCGGAATCCACTTTTCCGGATATCTACGATGCAACTCACTTTCTAATCGCTTCTGAAGTAAAAACTGCTCATCTGCTACCCAGTCCCTCATTTCGGTGAAATTCTGTATGGCCAGATCCGCAATCGCATCAGTGTCTGGCTTGCGGCTTTTTTCGAAAGCAAACATAGCTGCTGACCAATCGTCATTGCATTCTTCCAATGTTTCAATCAGAAGTCGGCAGTCTTCGAAGCCCGCATTCATGCCTTGACCATAGAAAGGGACAATCGCATGACTGGCATCGCCTATGACCATTGAGCGATGCGTATGCCAGGGAAAACATTTGATGGTTACCAATGAAGAAAGAGGGTTGGACTCAAACTCCTTCAACAAACCACTCAGGTGAGGAACCGCATCGGAAAAATGTGATTTAAAAAACTCCTCCATTTCCTGCCCGGAATCTACAGAATCAAAAGATACCAAACCCTCAAAAGGAAAGAACAGCGTACAGGTAAAGGAGCCATCTGGATTGGGTAAAGCAATCAACATGTAATTACCCCTTGGCCAGATGTGTAGATAATTGGGCTCCATGGCAAACTTTCCACCTGGTTTTGCTGGCATGGTCAATTCCTTGTACCCGTAGTCGATGTAGAACTGCTGATAATTGAACCGATCTGTACGTTGCATTTCGCTTCTTAAAACCGAAAATGCACCGTCCGAACCTATTATCACATCTGCCTCCACAGTTTGTCTCCCTCCCTGATCCACAAAAGTCGCTCGAGTTTTTTCCAGATCTACCTGGCTACAAACTTTCCCGAAATAAAACTTAACCCCCTCCTGCTCCGCTTCCTGAACGAGCAGTTGATTCAAGCCTCCTCTAGAAACGGAATTAATGTGTTGTCCTTCCCTACCATATGGCTGAAACGTGAGCGCTCCATCTCGATCGTGCATCATACGACCCTTCATGGGGATAAGTAACTTTTCTACCTGATCAAAGACGCCTGCTAGCTTGAGAGAATGTATGCCTCTGTGGCTAAGTGCCAAGTTGATCGATCTACCTGCAACCTCGTTCCACTCCCTTGGATCTTTTCTTTTCTCATAAACAGAGACTTTGTACCCTCTTTGACGCAGTAACAAGGCCATCAAAGCGCCGACCAGACCAGCACCGATAAGTACGATATGGCCTTCTCTAATCATTCAAAACATTTATAAGGGCATTCAAGAAACGCTGAACTTCACGGAAAGTATTGTAAAGAGGTGTTGGGGCCACTCGAATCACATTTGGCTCCCTCCAGTCAAAAACAAAACCCTCCTCAGTGAGCCGATCGAACACCTCTTTCCCTTTTTCAGGGAAATACAATGACAACTGACAGCCACGTTCTGTCGCATTACCAGGTGTTAAAATGGTTATTTTTTTCTTGAGCACCGGATGCTGCTGAAGACCGCTGTAAAGCCAGCCCGTAAGGGCTTCACTTTTTGCACGCAATCTATCGATACCTGCTTCCTCAAAAATGCTTAAGGAGGCCAGCAGTGCAGCCCCCGGCAGAATATTCATGTTACTCAGTTGCCAGCCATCTACACCGGGAATAGGATTAATTCTATTGGCCATTTCAAAACGCTCCTTGGCATCATGACCCCACCATCCCGAAAGACGCGGAAAATCTGTTTGTTGACCAATCCGATCGTGCACGAACAACCCCGCTGTTGCGCCTGGGCCGGCATTTAGATATTTGTAGCTGCACCAAACGGCAAAGTCTACCTCGTCATCATGAAGATGCATCGGTAAATTACCCACCGCATGGGCAAGATCAAACCCGATATAGGCACCTACCTCATGCGCAGCCTGAACCAGTGGTTTCGGACAAAAGTATTGGCCAGTATAGTATTGGACGCCAGGCAACAATACCAACGCCAACTCCTCGCCAGTTGCCTGAATCGCATCGATGATGTCCTGGGGAGACAGGTATTGCTTTTCGTTAGGTGCCAATTCGATCAGATGCTTATTAGGATCTACCCCTTTATTGGCCATGTGCGAATAGATGGCATAAAAATCGGAGGGGAACGCACCCTTTTCCATAATCACTTTCACGCGCTTGCCATGGGGTTGGAAAAAAGAAGCCAGCATCAGATGTAAATTCGCCGTAAGTGCACCCATGGCCAACACCTCACTTTCTCGGGCACCTAGCAACTTACCCAAAACAGGCTTAAAAAGATGGTGGTATTCTACCCATGGCTTGCCTCCGGAAAAATGACCTCTTACACCTTTATTTCTCCAATTAGCCAATTCCTCTTGTATAAAGGCCTCAGTTCTTTTGGGTTGTAGACCAAGGGAATTTCCACAAAAATAAATGGCAGGGGCACCATTGATTTCGGGTAGGTAAAATTCGGATCTAAAAGCGCGCAATTCGTCTTTTTCATCCATTTCCTGAACACGTGTGAGAGTTTCTACCATACCTATTTTTCAATTCGTAAATCTGCTGTCAGTTTTCATTATTTGGCCACAATTATTACAAGTGCGCAGTTTTTCACTGTTGTAAAAATTTTTAAATCGTGGGAGAAAGTCTTGTTCAATATTTTGCAGGTGAAAGTAGGTCGAATGCAATTCATGGTTGCAATTGTCACAGAACCAAAGCAGTCCATCCTGGTGTTCCGGTGATCTTTTACGTTCAACGACCAAACCCACCGAACCTTCGCTTCGAATGGGTGAATGAGGTATTTTGGCAGGGAGCAAAAACAACTCTCCTTCCCGAATAGGCACATCCACAGCTTGTCCTTCCTGTTGAATTTTTACCAGAATTTCTCCTTCAAGCTGATAAAATAACTCCTCGGTTTCATTATAGTGGTAATCTTTCCTGGCATTGGGCCCACCTACGATCATCACAATGTAATCGCCGGCATCTGCATAGAGATTCTTGTTGCCAACAGGGGGTTTAAGTAAATCCCGGTTGTCTTCGATCCATCGTCTCAAATGAAAAGGTCGTTTAATGCCCATATCTTTATTGTCAAGTACTACACTGTAATTTATGAATATCGACCTGATAAATAAACGCGCGTTGGTTTGCGGTGCCTCCAAAGGAATCGGCAGGGCCATCGCTATCCAGTTGGCAGCAGCGGGGGCAACCCTCACACTCGTAGCAAGAAACAAAGAAGAGTTGGAAGCGGTTCGGACCAAACTCTATGGCACACAGCACCGGGTGCTGGTTGCTGACTTTAGTGATACCCAAATTGCGCAATTGGCGCTGGAGAAAGAAATCAGCCGCTTTCCGGTAACAATTCTTGTAAATAACACCGGAGGCCCGGCGCCTGGAGCCATTCTGGATGCCTCCTGGGATCAATTTAAAAAATCCTTGCACATGCACCTTCAAATGAGCCACCTCCTTTCGCGCATGGTGATACCGGAGATGCGGAAGGCGGCGTATGGCAGGATCATCAACATCATTTCCACTTCAGTCAAAATACCCATTCCCGGTCTGGGAGTTAGTAACACCATCCGCGGTGCTATGGCATCCTGGGCCAAAACACTGGCTGCGGAAGTAGCTCCTTCAGGCATCACAGTGAACAACATACTCCCGGGATTCATCGATACTGGACGCCTACACACCCTGATCGAGAATAAAGCCATTGACGCTCAAACCGAAAAGCAAAACATCGTAAATAACATGCAGAAATCCATTCCAGCCGGCCGCTTTGGACAGCCTGAAGAATTAGGCTATTACGCTGCTTTTCTGGCCTCTGAGTATGCAGGATATATTACCGGTACCAGTCTTCCTATTGACGGGGGAAGGACAGGCTCGTTATGAAACAATTTAAAAATTTCATAGGGGGTAAATTCGTCAACACTGAGGCAGCTACACTGCCGGTCATCAATCCATCAAATGGTGAAGTTTACGCCGTTCTTCCGGATTCCTCAGACGAGACCGTTGAAAAGGCGGTACGCGAGGCTTTGCGATCGCAAATGAGTTGGGAAAAATGGTCCATAGAAGAACGAAGTGAATGTCTGATAGAAATTGCCAATCTTATCGATGACAACCTTGAAGACCTCGCTCGCTGCGAAAGCTTTGATACTGGCAAACCGTTGCAGCTATCACGAAATATCGACATTCCAAGAGCAGCCGCAAATTTCCGTTTTTTCGCAAAGGCCATAAGCAGTTTTTCAACAGAAGCCCATCTTCAGGAAGGCCTTGCCCTCAATTACACACGCAGAGGCGCGCTCGGTGTTGTAGGCTGCATATCGCCATGGAACCTGCCGCTATATCTGCTATCATGGAAAGTCGCTCCTGCACTCGCCATGGGCAATACAGTAGTCGCCAAACCCTCAGAAATTACTCCATATTCAGCATTCAAACTTTGTGAACTTATCGCTAAATCCTCACTTCCCCCGGGTGTACTGAACATTGTTCATGGTACTGGGTCAAAAACTGGTCGTGCAATCGTTAGCCACCCCGATGTGACAGCCATCTCTTTTACCGGTGGCACCAACACTGGCAGAGAAATTGCACAGGAGGCCGCAAAGCATTTCAAAAAAGTATCCCTTGAGTTAGGTGGTAAAAATCCGACACTCGTTTTTGACGATGTCGAATTGGATGTGGTGGCAAAAGAAGTGGTACGAAGTGCATTCACCAACCAGGGAGAAATTTGTCTTTGCGGTTCTCGTGTACTTATTCAGAAGACAGTTTACGACGAATTCTCTACCCTTCTCGTGGAAGAAGTAGAACGCTGGACGCAAGGAACACCTGACGAAAATGCAGATCTTGGCCCTGTCATCTCTGACGATCACTTACGTAAAATTGATGGCTATGTAGCGCGGGCAAAACGCGACGGTGCCAGAATACTGACCGGCGGATATCCTCTCGAGCGTAAGGGTTATTTTTATGCGGCCACCATTCTTGATGGATTAGACGCCAAGTGCGAAATTAACCAGGAGGAGGTGTTCGGACCAATGATGTCACTGTTACCATTTTCTAATGTGCAGGAGGCCATCGACATAGCGAACGGTACTCGCTATGGTCTGGCAGCCAATATCTGGACGCGTGACATCCAGCGGGCACATCAGGTGGCGCACCAGTTGAAAGCAGGCATTGTCTGGGTAAACTGCTGGATGCTTAGAGACCTGCGCACACCTTTTGGAGGAATGAAAGATTCCGGTATTGGCCGGGAAGGAGGTGTGGAGGCGCTTAGATTTTTCTCAGAAGCACAAAATGTTTGTGTCAAACTATGAAAGTATGCCACATTGGAAGGATTCCATATTTTCGGTGCTCGTTTAAAACCTAAACTACCTCTCCTTCATTAATTTTTGCAATTTTGAATGATTTACGCTCCTTGTGCCCACAATATCCGCACTGATAGTATTTCATCAATTCACCCTCCTCATATTCTGTCGCAGGCTGTATCACTTCCTCACGGTCTACCTTAAGGGTTTGATAATTGCATTCTGAACAGGTCAGCGCGTGTAAACGTCCATTGTACTTCTCAATCTTCGTGAAACCGGAAGTTTCATCAATCCACACATCATAGTCAACCGAAAAGGCTTGCTCCTCTGCCTGCATACCTTCATCCAAATAAACGTCCTCCTCCTCTTCACTTAATAATTTCATTTTTCTTCCGTCTGGTGAAACCCGCGGTGTGTAGCGCAAACGCTTTAATCTTTTCTCAATAAAAAATGGATAATAGAATTTTAGAATGTTCTGAACGATTACACCCAAAATCATGGCCATCATGATACTGACAAACAAAGTCACGAAGAAATACAACCAACTTTCCTGGCTGAAATTCAACAAACCCGCATTGAGGAAGATGGTTACACCAATCAATAACATCACAAATCCGTACCACAACAGATTAATTTCGTGCATGTTGATGTAATCGTACCTGGTTTTGTAATCTCTCGTGGAAGACAATTTGAGATAGTGCCCCAAGACAATGAGGATGCCAACCCCGGCAAATCCTAAGGCCACATACAATCCGTAGGTATTCCAGGGAACTAAAAATTCTGCAGGTATTGGTCGAGTCATAGTTGTTCTTTTAAGCAAAGTGATGATATACAAAAATGAAGTTTTTTTGGTTTAAATACCATTGTTATAATCAAAAAACGCTCCACACGTAATTATCTATAATTTTGATAGGTAAAATACCGTTTTTTTAGGTGAAAATAATACAATCCAAATTTTTCGCGCCCATGTTAAATTCAAGGCTACGATTTCTGTGTGTGCTATCGATCAGTTTTCTGTTCCATTGCACTCCCCAATCCCAGGAAAAACCAATGAATACAAATGAAGTGACGCCTCCTTCTAGCCAAAATATCGATGAAATGAATGATCAAGAAATCATGCAACTGGCAAAAGAAATCGCCAGGCAAACCATCATTGTCGATGGTCACGTAGACCTTCCGTATCGCATGGAAGTGGCTGGCTATATGCTCAGAAAGTCTGTAGAGGACGTATCAGTGGAGACACAAGGTAATTTCGATTATCCAAAAGCAAAAAGGGGCGGCCTGGATGCCCCATTTATGTCTATTTATATCCCGAGCAGGTACCAAAATGCTGGGGATCCAAAGGCTTTTGCAGATTCACTTATAGAAATGACCATGAGTTTACCTGAACGCTATCCGAAATTGTTTGCACCCGCGGGCAGTCCGGAAGAGGTACGCCAAAATTTCGAAAAGGGGGTCATTTCTCTGCCTATGGGTATGGAAAACGGGGCCCCACTCGGTAAATCCATCGAAAACGTAAAATATTTTTTCGATAGAGGTATTCGCTACATCACCCTGACCCATTCCAAAGACAACCAAATCTGCGATTCCTCCTACGACAATAAACAGACTTGGAAGGGACTCAGTCCATTCGGTAAGGAAGTGGTGGAGGAGATGAATCGAGTGGGGATCATGGTGGATATTTCACACGTATCCGATGAGGCATTTGATCAGGTGCTGACCATCACCAAAGCGCCAATCATTGCCTCGCATTCATCTTGCCGACATTTTACGCCAGGTTTCGAGAGAAACATGTCGGATGACATGATCAGGAGACTGGGCCAAAACAGAGGGGTCATCCACATCAACTTTGGGTCTAACTTTCTTTCTCCCACCTCACGCAGTCGATTCAACAAAATGCAGGAGCACTTGGTGAATTATCGGGCAAAAACCGGGCGCTCTTCCAAAGACAGCACCTATCAGGCCTATGCAAAGGCTTATGCCCTTGAAAATGACGTTTTCGGTGACGTAGCGCTGGTTGCCGATCACATAGACCGGGTAGTAAATCTTGCAGGTATCGATCACGTGGCATTCGGTTCCGATTTTGACGGTGTTAGCGATAAACTACCCGAGGGGCTCAAAGATGTTTCCATGTACCCCAATATTATTTATGAGTTGCTAAAGCGTGGCTACAAGCCAGAAGACATCGAAAAAATCTGTTACGAAAATTCGTTCAGGGTGTGGAACGAGGTGATCGAGGTTGCCAAGGGGGCATACCAACCCTAATTGCCTCTTAAAGAACGTATAAAGGAAGCCCAGGCGAAAGGGTTCAGGTAATTGGTTGTGCGAGGACCAAACTGATTCTGGTTTTGGAGATTTTGCTGCTCAAGTACATAACGGTAGTTCGCATTTGGCATCGCACCAAAATATTCATAACCTTGATTGTTTCGCAAATAGGAAGCTCTCAGCCACGCCTGCATGTTGGCCTCCTCCGGAGACAGCGGCACATCTGCCGTCAGTATCATTCGCTTGAACTGGTCTTCAGTGGGAATCGCCAATACCCTTACCTCTTCTAAAAACTGGAGGTCCTCCGCAAGCGTAACGATCACCTTCAAACTGGATGGACCACCGTGAGACGGTACGATGTAGTGCGCTCTTTTAAATCCAACCGCCGAAAATATAATACTATCACCCACCCTGACGGGCAAAGAGAAAAAACCGTAAGGGTTGGAGGTCGTGCCCCTCCCATTCTTGGGTAAATAAATGTGTACACCAGGTATCACCGCATTGCTATCCTCTTTCATCACCACGCCCGTAAATTGCAACACCTGACGACCGGCATTTTCTGGCTCCTGGCCTTGAACCTGCAAAAACGTCAAAAGCGAGAATAATAGAATGAAAAAAAGCCGAAATGAAGTCATACCTATGACAACAAAGAAAGAATTAAATTTCTCATTGAAAGCCCAAATCCTGTTAAAATAATCCAAAGTATGCGCCTGAAACACTTTACTCTTTCGTTTGGAACTCAAATCTTCAAATCGTTTGCAGACGAGTCGAGAACGAGAATTCTACATTTATTGTACCAACAGCAGGAATTAACTGTTTCCGATCTGGTTTACATTTTGAACTTTACACAAACAAAAACTTCCAGGCACATGGCATATCTGAAAGCAGCAGGTGTTGTTAATGCAAGAAAACTTGACCAGTGGGTTTTTTACAGCATCAGAGACGAAGGCTACCACCTGGTCACTCGGATTTTTGATTTCCTGGAAAAAGACACTACGCTACAAAAAGATTTAGAAACTGCTCAAACGATGAGATCCAACCGTGAGTTGGCGATCAATCGTCTGGAAGCAAAAGACTACAGAAATTGAGAAATATAACCCACGTCTATTTCGATCTCGACCATACCCTCTGGGATCACTCGTTGAACGCCAAAGAAACACTCATAGAGCTGGTGAATTACTTTGATATCGGACATCACGTACCGACGGAAGAATTTATAAGGGTCTTTGAAAAAGTGAATGCAAGGTTGTGGCACAAATACAATCAAAAGGAGATTGACCGCAATCACATTCGGAAGTATCGTTTCGCTCAAATTCTACGTACACTCAAAATCTATATTGCTCACAAACCGGAAGAACTTTCGGACTACTTCATCTACCATTGTTGCCGCAAACCAGGATTAATGCCGGGCACATTGAACGCCCTTCGGTATCTCAAAGAGAAGTATATGCTTGGTGTCATCACCAATGGGTTCAGTGACACACAACAAGTCAAAATTGATGCATCAGGTTTGGCTCCCTTTTTTGATTCAATCATCACCTCAGAAACTACCCCCTACCGTAAACCGGAGGCACAGATATTTCACCATGCACTTTCGTTGAGCCAAGTAGCACCCCATCAGTCTGTGATGATAGGAGACAACCCAATAACCGATATACGGGGTGCCTTGGATGTAGGTATGGAAGCAATTTTCTACAATCCCACCGGACATCGAAAATCTGTCTGTGAATGGCAAATTGAATCCCTCGATGAGTTGATAAGGATTCTTTGATCGAGTAATTTGCGATTCGAATTTTTAAAAGACGCAGACATGCCAAAAGGAAACTATTTTATTCCAGATCCAGCCAACGAACCTGTTTTGTCATACGCCCCCGGCTCAGAAGAACGCCAGGAGCTGTTGGAGACCTATAAAAAACTCAAAAATAAAGAAGTCGACATCCCCATGTACATTGGATCTGAAGAAGTAAGGACCGGTAAGAAAATACCTATTCATGCTCCTCACGATCACCAGCATGTGCTCGGTCATTTTCATGAGGGAGACCGAAGTCATGTCGAACAGGCCATCCTGGCCGCACACGAGGCAAAGGCCAGTTGGGCTGCGCTCTCATGGGAACACCGGTCAAGTATTTTTCTGAAAGCTGCAGATCTTTTGGCGGGACCATTCCGGGCCAAAATGAATGCTGCTACCATGCTAGGCCAGAGCAAAAATGCGTACCAGGCGGAAATTGATGCCGCCTGTGAACTCATCGACTTTCTCAGGTTCAATGCGGCCTTTATGCAGGAGTTGTACATGCAACAACCTGAGTCAGCTCCTGAAATTTGGAACCGCACTGAATACAGGCCGCTGGAAGGATTTGTTCTGGCCATAACCCCATTCAATTTTACTTCCATTGCTGGTAATTTGCCCGGCGCACCTGCCTTGATGGGCAATACAGTCATCTGGAAGCCCGCCTACACTCAAATATTCTCCGCTCAGGTTGTTATGGAGATATTCAAGGCAGCCGGTCTTCCGGCTGGCGTAATCAATCTGATTTTTGTCGATGGGCCGGAAGTGGGTGAGGTAGTCTTTAAACACCCGGATTTTGGTGGCCTTCATTTTACGGGAAGTACTGGCGTTTTTCAACACCTGTGGAAAGAGATTGGCTCAAATATCGATCGATACCGCAGCTATCCACGAATTGTGGGAGAAACAGGTGGGAAAGACTTTGTCATAGCTCACCCTTCGGCTGACGTAGACGCCCTGTCTACTGCACTTGTCAGAGGCGCATTTGAATTCCAAGGACAAAAATGTAGCGCAGTGTCCAGAGCTTATATTCCAAATAGTCTCTGGCCTTCTGTGGAACAAAATTTATCGGCAGACCTGGCCGAGATGAAAATGGGTGATCCTGAGGATTTCAGTAATTTCATCAACGCCGTGATCGATGAACGTGCTTTTGAAAAGATCACCGGCTACATCGATCAGGCCAAAAAAGACGGTGTGAAAGTCGTCGCAGGGGGAAAATACGACGGAAGTAAGGGTTATTTCATCTCCCCTACTGTTCTGAGGGTAGACGATCCGCATTACACCACGATGGAAGAAGAAATCTTTGGTCCTGTGCTTACCATTTACGTTTTCCCGGACAATGAATTTGAGCAAACACTGGAACTGGTAGACAATACCTCACCTTATGCACTCACCGGAGGGGTGTTTGCTCAAGATCGCTATGCAATTGCATTGGCCACCCGTAAACTAGTCAACGCTGCAGGTAATTTTTACATCAACGATAAGCCCACCGGCGCCGTCGTCGGACAGCAACCTTTCGGTGGTGCAAGAGGGTCGGGAACCAATGATAAAGCCGGAGCCATGATGAACCTGATGCGTTGGGTAAGCGCGCGATCCATTAAAGAAAATTTCAACCCTCCCAAGGACTACCGATATCCGTTCATGGGCTAATAGTGCGAATGACTGTCCAAATCCTTTCAGGTTCAAACCCTTTTTGCAAAAGGTACTGGGCAGTTTTTTGTTTTTTATTCAGTAAATTATTTTCAGTGGCCAGCCGATCCCATTTCTGCTTGGCCAAATCAGTGACCAGCCGATGGTATGCCTCCTCTTCAATGGCAGATAGACCATATTCGATAACGCCTACGTCAAGGTCGTAAGTCTGTAAATATCTCCGGATTTTTCTCCTACCCCATTTATTAAGTCTGAACTTATCCAGGCAAAAAGCACGAGAAAAGCGCTTGGAATCTATGAATGATTCATTGGCCAGCGCCTGCAGAATGGTCTCAACCTCCTCCGGGACTGCCCCCCATTCGACCAGCTTATCCCGAACTTCTTTGGGCGCCCGCTCCCGGTAAGCTGTATACCTCGCGGCGGATGCCATTAATTTTTTAAATCTATCGTCCTTTGGTATCAATAGCCTTTACGCTTAAGAACGGTCTCAAAAAACCGGATTTCGTTTTCATTATTGAAAATTTTCTTCGGTAGAAAAATCAACTGTGCTTTGCTCAGGAACAGAACAAAACCATCTTTCATTTTTCGGATTCTTTTTATCTGTTCCCACTTGACAGGCATTCCCTGCTTGGCATTGATCTTAATAAGAATTTGCTGTGAAGAAATTTCATACTGAAGCCGTTGGAACATGAATTTTCCTTGCTCCAACTGCGTGACGCCTGCAAACTGAATCAGCCAGAATAAAAAATACAAACCTAGGGCAATGGTGGCGCTGATGACCCACCACCAACTAGGCATCAATAAATAGCCAGCACAGATCACCAGATAAATGGGAGCTACCCACCATTGCTGCTTAATAACGCCGTTAAAGGCCAGTGCAATAAATTTCTTGGTGGACAACTGGTATTTTTTTGTTTTTACGATCATACTAAAATGCTTTCAAACTCATGTCTAAACTCTTGTAGGAATGGGTGAGTGCGCCCACAGACAAATAGTCTACCCCAGTTTCGGATATTTCCTCGATGTTCGATTCGTTGATGCCTCCAGAAGCTTCCGTTTCGTATCGACCCTCGATCAAATCAACGGCTTGCTTCAATGTAGACGGCAACATATTATCCAACAGAATCCGGGAAACTTTTCCCACGGCCAGCACTTCCTTTAACTCATCAATGGAACGCACCTCCACTTCAATCAGCAATGCTAGTCCACGATCATCAAGATAAGCCCGTGTCTTTTCAATGGCCGCACGCACACCTCCGGCAAAATCAATATGGTTATCCTTGAGCATGACCATATCGTACAAACCAAATCGATGGTTGACACCCCCACCAATTTTAACAGCCCATTTTTCAGGCAATCGGAAGTTGGGCGTCGTTTTTCGCGTGTCCAGTAATCTGGCTCCCGATCCCCTGACCCTGTCAACAAGTGCGCGGGTGTATGTGGCAATGCCACTCATTCGTTGCATACAATTCAAAACCAGACGTTCCGCCGCCAAAATAGATCGAGCTGAACCGTGAACCCTAAAGGCAATATCTCCTGATTTTACCAAAGTGCCATCGGTCATTGCTAATTCCAATTTCAATTCTGAATCAACGACGCTAAAAATATGCTGTGCCAATTCTACTCCTGCCAAAAGTCCATCGTCTTTGACCAATAAATGTGCACGGCTCTCCGCTGTGGGCGATATGGCGCCCAGTGATGAATGATCACCTGAACCTATGTCTTCGGCCAGGGCCGCCTGAATGAATAATTGAATCTGCTTCGGATCTTGATAAGGAGCTAACATCTTTTGACAAAAATAGAGCGTTGTGGCAGACAATAGTCACACCTGCAAAATCAACCTTCAAATTTGCGTGTCAATTTGCGCGCGACAGGCAGAAATACCACCGATACGGCCATACAAATAACAAACATAAATAGGGTCATTTCTATCCAAAACGCATAGTGGGGAAGAATCATGCTCCAAAAAGACACCAGAATCAGCCACAACCCAACCTTAATTTGTACCTGTGCCCTATTTTTCCGGCCGATAATCACCGGTCCATTAATTTGAGATGTGCTGTGGGACCGACGACCTAAAGAAGTGCGTAGTCGATATTGCGGATTACAGAGTGACCACCATCCCATTAGTGCAGCTACCCCGCCGCAAATCCCCCAGGCGATGAATAACCAACTCGGATCAAACACGATCACTCTTTACTAAAATTCAGCGTATCTACCGCGTACCTACCATTCATCTTTTTGAAGAACAAGACCACTCGATAACTGCCTTCCTCCATGGAATATTTTCCGATAGAATATTTCAAACCCTGATCTGACCCCTGATGGATATAGCTAAATCCAACCACCGGATTTTGCTGAAAAAAGCTACGCAATACTACTTCCGCCTGATTGCTGCTATAATTTGAGCTCTTACCGTCAATTTTTAACTCAACGGTTTCATTGCAATATTTAATAAGCTCCTTGGCACTACCGGCCCGGAGTGCGTTTTCCACGTTCTTAATATTATCTGTTCCCTGAATAATTAACAGGGTATAGATAGCTATCCACAATAATTTCATCTTATCCCGATGGTTCTATTTTAAAGCGCTAAAACCGTGCCACTCAATAACTAAAATAAGTTTAATTGTAAATCAATCGCCGTTTAACGATTCTATATTTGTTGTATGAATAAAAAAGTGATGCTGATTATTCTGGATGGATGGGGAATTGCCACCAATCCAGACGTTTCGGCAATAGATAAAGCCCAAACGCCTTTTGTTGACAGCCTCTACAACAAATACCCGCATAGCAAACTGAATGCCTCCGGGAGGGCGGTAGGACTTCCTGAAGGTCAAATGGGTAATTCAGAAGTAGGCCACATGAACATCGGCGCTGGCCGTATTGTCAATCAAGACCTGGTCAGAATCAGCGACGCAGTAAGAAATGGAATGCTGGGCACCAACACAGCCATTCTCGATAGCATTGCCTACGCACAAAAAAATAATCGGGCCATTCACCTGATAGGTTTGGTATCGGACGGTGGTATTCATTCGCATGTCCAACACCTCAAAGGATTAATTGATGTAATGGCAAGCAAACATGTAGAAAAAGTGTTTTTGCACGCCTTTACCGATGGCCGCGATACTGACCCGAAAAGTGGAAAAGATTTCATTCAGGATTTGGAGACATACCTTGCAGCCAACACAGGTAAGCTTGCCAGCGTTTGTGGTCGCTACTATGCCATGGACCGTGATAAACGTTGGGAACGGATAAAACTGGCCTATGATTTACTCGTAAAGGGAAAGGGCCATCCTGCACAAAAGGCCACTGATGCCATCCAATCGTCCTACGACGAAGGTATTACGGATGAATTCATTAAACCCATCGTTATGACCTCTGCCAATGGGCAGCCTGTCGCCATCATTGAGCCGGACGACGTAGTCATTTCATTCAACTTTCGCACGGACCGTGGTCGACAAATCGCACAGGTGCTGACACAAGAAAATTTACCTGCTCAGGGCATGACCACCATTCCTTTGTACTATGTAACGATGACCCGATATGACGAGGCCTTCAAAAATATACGCGTGCTTTTTGAAAAAGATAACCTAAACAATACGTTGGGCGCTACGCTGGAAAAGGCAGGTAAAAAACAGGTACGGATCGCTGAGACCGAAAAATATCCCCATGTAACATTCTTTTTCTCAGGGGGCCGGGAGGCACCTTTTGAAGGTGAAACACGGATTATGTGTCCTTCTCCAAAGGTAGCCACTTACGACTTGCAGCCTGAAATGAGTGCCCAAAACATCCGCGATAGAATAATACCCGAACTCAAAAATCAGTCTGCGGACTTCATTTGCCTAAACTTTGCTAACCCAGATATGGTTGGTCATACAGGCATATTTGAAGCCGCTGTGAGGGCCTGTGAGACTGTCGATAGTTGTGCCAAAGACGTGGTAGAAGCCGGATTAGAAAATGGATACACATCCATCATTGTAGCGGATCATGGTAATTCGGACATGATGATCAATCCGGACGGTACCCCAAATACCGCGCATACAACGAATTTAGTCCCTTGCATTCTCGTAGACAGTACCATTTCAGGCTCAATAGAAGATGGCAAACTTGGTGATCTTGCGCCAACTATTTTAAAGTTGATGGGTATTGAAAAACCTGAGGAAATGACAGGTAATGTACTGATATGAAAAAACTGCTCCCGGTCCTTTTTGGAATTGTTTTCCAGAGCTGCAATCTGGAACCTGAAAACCAAATAGAAAGCTATTTCGACCTTGATAGTTTGCTTGCAAATGAAATTGTGGAGTTGAAAGAGTCGAACGCAACACTGATCAAATACTTGAATTTAGGCACGGAATCTGCCGACACGCTCCACATGGATTCAGTGTCCTGGACGTCTGAGCTACTCATTCTCGGGGATTTTAACCCCAATCAAGCAGCCTACATAAACACTTTTGAAACAGAAAGCACCAATAATGGTCAAATCATCCTTTCGCCCAAAGTTGGCGAAGCTCCGGATTTAACCACCTTCGCCTACTCAATAACCGGCACGCAGCCTACACAAGTGTCTGGAGAAATAAAAAAAGCATCACAGCTCTATCAGATGATTCAACGGATGAATATGCGCTGGGAAGACGGAAGATTGATAAATTATGAAATTCGCGGCGGACAGAAACTGTTGTCACAAGACAGCACGCATTATAGCATTAGAGGTGAAATCTACTACCCATGAAAGAAACGAAAAAAAGAAAATTCACTAAAGAGGGTTTAAAAAAACTCATGGGAATATTTCACTACGTCCTGCCTTATCGGGCCTCCTTTTTTACAGGTTTAATTTTATTAGTGCTCGTGAGTGGCACAGTGATGTTTTTTCCTTACGCCACAGGTAAGTTAATCGACCTGGCCACAGGGACTGATACCTGGATAGTATTCGAATCATCCCCTTATGCACTGACCATTGACACAATTGATGAAGCCGCCCTTTTTCTAGGTGCGATTTTTCTGTTACAGGCCGTGCTTTCTTTTTTCCGGGTATTATTATTTGCAAGAGTATCCGAAAATGTTCTGGCCGATATACGAACACAGCTTTACCAACAGTTGATGAGCTTGCCAATGTTTTTTTACGATAAAAACAGGGCAGGTGACATCATTAGCAGGAGCAACAATGATGTCACTACGTTGCACACCACCGTGTCCATTACACTGGCTGAACTATTACGTCAAATCGTGGTACTTGTGATTGGCATTACCATGATATTCATTTTAACACCTTCCCTTAGCATTTTCATGCTGGCCATTTTTCCAGTGGTCATCATTGCCACAATGATTTTCGGGCGCTTCATCCGCCGACTATCCAAAAAAACACAGGATGAATTGGCCATGGCCAATGTGATTGTAGAAGAAACCATACAGGCCATTGCCTCAGTAAAAGCGTTCACGTCTGAACTATGGGAAACGCGACGCTACCGGGGCTCAATGCAGAATGTGGTGAGGGTGGCCATGCGCACCGCCACTTTCCGGGCAGGCTTCATCGCCTTCTTAACATTGGCCCTGTTTGGTACCATAGTGGCTATTATGTGGTATGGAGCCAAACTGGTAGCCGAGGGTAACATGTCAGTAGGTGATCTCATTACGTTTCTGTTTTACACTGCTTTTATAGGTGGGTCCATAGGTGGCTTGGGCAATATTTTCGGACAAGTGCAGCAAGCCATTGGTGCCTCCGAGCGGGTATTGGAAATCCTTAAAGAGCCTATTGAGCAGGACCTTAATGAAGACGAGCAAACAGTTCCTCTTACAGGCGCCATTCAGTACGACAAAGTCAGGTTCAATTATCCGACACGTAAAGAAATTGAAGTGCTCAAAGACCTCTCTCTTGATATCCCAGCGGGCAGTAAAACGGCCCTCGTTGGGCATAGTGGTGCGGGGAAATCTACCATCGCGCAATTACTCATGCGTTTTTATGAACCCACGAA
Source organism: uncultured Roseivirgaceae bacterium (assembly GCA_964403075.1). Lineage (GTDB taxonomy): Bacteria > Bacteroidota > Bacteroidia > Cytophagales > Cyclobacteriaceae > CAYOEV01. Next base: position 77,234 of record CAYOEV010000001.1, read on the forward strand.
CGGTCAAATCAGTATAGGTGGAAAGCCTATTCAATCCCTACCTATTCGGGCGTTAAGAAAACAAATGGCCATTGTACCACAGGAAGTCATCCTGTTCGGTGGCACGCTCGAGGAAAACATAAGGTATGGTAAACCGAATGCCTCCCGGGAAGAAATAATTGCCGCTGCCAAGGAAGCAAACGCTTGGCAATTCATTGAAGGTTTCCCAGAACAACTGGAGACGCTTGTGGGTGAACGAGGTGTCAAATTATCTGGCGGTCAGCGTCAGCGCATCGCCATCGCGCGGGCCATTCTCAAAAATCCCTCCATCTTGATACTAGATGAGGCAACCAGCTCATTAGACGCAGAATCCGAATACCTGGTACAGCAGGCCCTCAATGAGCTCATGAAAAATCGTACCACCATCATCATTGCCCATCGATTGGCTACCATTCGTTCGGTAGACCAAATTTATGTGCTCCGCGATGGATGTGTAATAGAATCTGGTACGCACAATACTTTAATAAACCGAGAGGGAGAGTATAAAAAGCTGGTGGAATTGCAATTTCTGGATGCTGAGCCCGTTATCACGTGAAGCGAGCAGGGGTTACCTTCAAAACGCTGATTGTATTCATGCTTAAAACCAACATATCTACCTCTCCGCATGTAGGAATCGAAACATTCTGTTCTTTTCTTTGCATCCGTACTGCGTATCTTTATGTCTTGTATTACTGAAATTTTGTTTGACTTTATATGTTGTTAGCGCTGTTTTCTGGTAGAAATGAGGGATTGCTGTTTGGTATTTTTGGAGCGGTAATCATTCTTTTTCTGATTGTCGATTTAGGAGTATTCAATAAAAAACACCATAAAATCTCCCAAAAGGAGGCACTCCTTCAATCATTGTTCTGGGTAGCTATCTCAGTGATCTATGGCGGACTCATTTCTTTTTATGGCGAAGGATCTGCAGCCATGTTGGAATTTTATTCCGCCTATGTCACCGAAAAAGCACTTTCTGTAGACAACATATTCGTAATACTTTTAATCCTTCGCTATTTCAAAGTGAAGGAGGAATACTATCACAGCATTTTGTTTTGGGGCATTCTGGGTGCCATTGTTTTTAGGGCAGTCTTCATTTTTGTGGGTGCACTGCTTATCGCGCAATTCCATTGGATTCTATGGATTTTTGGCGCATTTCTGGTGTACTCAGGAATCAAGCTCTTCAATGGGGATGAAGATGTGGACATAGAACCGGAAAAAAACCCCCTCGTTAAGCAGGCCAAAAAATTACTTCCTGTCACTCACATCAACTACCATGGCAAGTTCTGGTTTCGAAAAATGGGTAAACTGTGGTTTACTCCGCTATTCCTGGTGATACTACTCATCGAATCTACTGACCTAATTTTCGCAGTAGACTCTATCCCAGCGGCTTTTGCCATTACTCAGAATGAATTTATCATTTATACCTCTAACATCTTTGCCGTCATGGGGCTTCGGGCCATGTTCTTCCTTCTGGCAAACGTGCTAGACAAATTTTACCTACTCCAGAAGGGCTTGTCCATTGTGCTCATCTTTATCGGAGGTAAAATGCTGGCGGAAATTTTCCATTTCGAAATACCTATTTTCGTTTCTTTCGGCATCATTATAGGTGCTCTGGTTATGGCCATTGTCTTGTCTTTGATGTTCCCAAAGAAACCCGAAGTAGCCAAAGTCGAAGTCTAATGATCTTCGGTCATTCCAAGGGCGTCACGAAGTACCTTGTCTTTTAACTCATCCTTGTAGGCTTGCAAACGACGCGACACTACATCGTCATGACTACCGATAATTTGTGCGGCCAGGATGCCAGCATTTTTTGCGCCATTTAAAGCCACCGTGGCTACAGGAACACCCCCAGGCATTTGTAGAATAGACAATACAGAATCCCAGCCATCGATAGAATTACTCGATTTCACAGGCACGCCAATGACTGGTAAGGTGGTCACCGCTGCTACCATGCCCGGAAGATGTGCGGCCCCACCGGCCCCGGCAATGATGACAGCCAGACCATTCGACCGTGCCTCTGAGGCATATGACATCATCCGCTCGGGGGTGCGATGCGCGGATACTATCGTCATCTCGTAAGGGATTTCCAGTGTTTTGAGGATATCAGCTGCTCCCTGCATGACAGGTAGGTCTGACTGACTGCCCATTATGATTCCAATTTTATTCATGCCTGCACGGTTAAGGTATTTTTGAATTGTTCCACTTTTTGCTTCACACCAGCCAAGCTGTCATCTACAAGTGTTACATGCCCCATCTTACGGAATGGCTTGGTTAGCTTTTTACCATACAAATGCACATGCACACCAGGTGCTGACAATAATTTCCGTAACCCCTGGTATTTGGCTTGCCCCTGATGACCCTCAGCTCCGAGAATATTGATCATTGCCGCAGGCGACTTCAAATCTGTTGCTCCTAACGGTAAATTCAAAATGGCTCGCAGATGCTGCTCAAACTGTGAAGTTACGTTGGCCTCGATGGTGTGATGTCCAGAATTATGCACACGTGGTGCCACTTCGTTTACAAGTAACTCACCGTCCCGAGTCAAAAACATTTCCACTGCCAGCAAGCCCACCATGCCCAATGATCGAATGACCTGCTCTGCCAATACGTAAGCTTTGGATTGAATATGCAGATCTACTTCCGCTGGAGCAAAGAGAAATTCTACCAGATTTTGAGTCGGATGATACGCCAACTCAACCAATGGAAAACAATTCACCTCATCCGATGGACTACGAGCGACAATTACGCTCAATTCCTTTTCAAAGTCTACAAATTTTTCCAGAAGACTTGGTGCCTCAAATGCCTGGCCTAAATCGCTGGCGTCTTTGATCACCTGCACACCTCGACCATCATAACCGCCTCTTCCCAATTTATTCACGGCAGGCAGGAAGTCAGCCTGGGCCATCACGGCCTCCCTGGAATCAGTCAAAACGAATGGAGCGGTCGGCAGGTCTTGGGCGGCATAGAATTGTTTTTGCGCCCTTTTATCCTGTATAAGGCCGATCACGTCCGGTTGCGGAAATACCGACACACCCTCCCGTTCCAACTGCCTAAGTGCGTCTACATTCACATGTTCGATTTCAATGGTCACCAAATCCTTGTCCCGCCCCCATTTCAACACCTGATCGTAGTCCTGCAAATTTCCAATCGTGAACTCAGCAGTCAATCTACTACAGGGCGCTTCAGGGTCCGGGTCCATGATGGCCAGTTCCAGATTCAGGTCAATGGCTGCTTGAATAAGCATTCTTCCCAACTGTCCACCCCCCAACACACCTATCTTTGTAGCCGTAATATCTTTTGTCGACATAGGGCAAATATCCGCCAATCTGATTGAATAGGTATTTTCGTGTGATGAAAATATGCTTTGCTACACATAACCTTCACAAACTGCGTGAAATACGGCAAATGGTACCCCCAGCGCTTCACGTAGTGGGTCTCGAAGATTTAGGTATCATCGAGGAGATTTTAGAAGATGGCGCTACGTTAAAAGAAAATTCCAGAATAAAAGCCGACTATGTTTTCAACCGGACAGGAATGGCCGTATTTGCGGATGATTCTGGCCTAATTGTCGATGCGCTCGGTGGAGCCCCAGGCATTCATTCTGCCAGATATGCCGGACCAGATAAAAACAACCAGGCCAATGTCGAACTGCTGTTGCAAAGGTTAGAAGAAAAAAATAACCGCCAGGCACATTTTCTAACCGTTATCACATTCATCGATGCACAAGGCAGAGCAAATACTTTCGAAGGAAGAGTGGACGGCCACATCCTCACCTTGCAACGGGGCTCGGGAGGATTTGGCTACGATCCAGTTTTTGTTCCTGTTGGATTTGAAAACACTTTCGCAGAAATGAACCCGGCAGCAAAAAATTCAATTTCCCATCGCGGAAGGGCCTTTAAAAAACTCGTTTCATTTCTTCTTAAAAACTATGGCTAATCCATTTATCGTAGGTGTTGCAGGTGGCAGCGGTTCTGGTAAAACACTTTTCATCCAGACACTATTGGGCCGCTTCAAAAGTGAAGAAGTGGTGCGCTTGGCTCAAGACAACTATTACAAACCTTTTGCGCAACAGCCTTTGGATGAGAAGGGGGTTGAGAATTTTGACTTACCCCATTCCATTGATAGAGATGCCTTTATTCGTGACCTGAATAAGCTGATCGCTGGGGAAGCGGTACAGCTCCAAGAGTACAATTACAACAACGAGGGTGCCAGTTCAAAGCTCATAACGTTGCAGCCAGCTCCTATCATTCTGGTCGAAGGTATATTCACCTTTTATTTTAAAGAATTGTACGATCTGCTCAACCTGAAAATTTTTGTCGATGCACCGGAATTCCTGATGCTTAAGCGTAGACTCATGCGCGACCAGAATGAAAGGGGCTACGACACGGAAGACGTGCTGTATAGGTACGAACATCACGTGATGCCGGCATTTGAATCATACATTCTTCCCGCCAAGAAAAATGCAGATGTGATTATTCCCAATAATGTACATTTTCATCGCGCGGTGGACATGACAGCCGCCTATCTAAAAAGTATTCTTGCTCTTGGTAAATAATCTTATATTTGCGCACTTTGGAAAATGTACGCAACATATCATCAAATAAAAGCTGGTTACTCATTCTGCTGGGGTTGCTCATTGGCGCCTTTGTTCTTTTTAACGCATCCAAAATTGGGAGTTTTAAAGAAGTAAAGACAGAACAAGAGCCCCAACCATCCAAAGATGCAGCCATCGGTGAAAAAGTGGAAGCAGTACCCGCTCAAGTCCAAACTCCTCCAGAAAAGCAATCCTATCTGATTCAAATATTACCAAACCCGAAGCCAGAATCTGGTGATGAGGTGGGTATTGACAAATTTTTCCCCGCCCCGTACAAAATATTCGAGGTGCTTTTCAAGCTCATCATTTCCCCAAATGCCCCCTGATTGTCAGGTGATTCATTACCCCCGATATTAAATTTCTCATTTTATTATAATTCTCTTATTATCGGCCCCTTGGCTGATTAATCCACCCTAATCATGAAAAATAAAGGTTTCATCATCTTCATCACATTGCTCATTTCAGTGCTATGCATTTACTATCTATCCTTTACATTCATCGCTCAGGGCATCCAAAAAGATGCAACCGAGGCCACCCGAGATGAAAACGGCAACACCGACCTTATAGAAAAACAGCGCTACCTGGATTCTGTATGGACAGAACCTGTTTATAACTTCCTCGGCATGGACTATACCTACAAAGAAGTGAAAGAAACAGAGCTAAATCTGGGACTGGACCTTCAGGGTGGTATGCACGTAGTTTTAGAAGTATCCCCCGTAGATATTCTGATAGGCCTTGCGGGCAATAACAGCAATGACCCCCATTTCCAGGAAGCCCTTGCATCCGCCCGAGAAAACATCCGAGGCACTCAGCTGAACTTTGTGGATGAATTTTACAAAGAATTTCGACGGATAGCCCCTGAAAATAAACCTCTCTCGGTCGTTTTTGCCACTTCTGCCAATCGCGACAGGTTTGATCTCTCTTCTACAGACGATGAAGTATTGGTGGTAATTAATGAGGAAGTAGAAAGTGCCATTGAACGTTCGTTTGAAATTCTTCGCACCCGCATTGACCGCTTCGGTACCTCTCAGCCCAACATACAACGTTTGAGTGGTACGCGACGCATACAAATTGAATTACCGGGAGTGGAAAACCCCAGCAGGGTACGAAAATTATTACAAGGTGTTGCCAAGCTGGAGTTCTGGGAAGTACACCAACCCAATGATTACCAACCCGTTTTGGTGGAAGTTGACCAGTATTTGGCCAGGCAACAAAAAGCCCAAAAAGACTCAGACTCCACAAGCACAACAACAGAACGGAGGAAGACACCTGAAGACGATTTATCCGCTCTGCTCGAAGATGAAGGGTTATCGGTAGATGTTACGGAAAACGACTCGATCGTCACCGCTGATGACACTACTAACGTAAATCTGGACTCGCTTAATCAGTCCCAGCAAACCTCACCAATTTTAGGCTTATTGAAATCTCCCAATACAGGACTGCTGCTTTATGACCTAAAGGATACTGCCCAGATCAATCGATTACTCTCCAGAGAGGATGTGCAAACGCTCATCCCATCCAACATGACATTTGCATGGGCAGTCAAAACTTTCGCAGTAGATGAGTTACAAGAGGGCCAGTTCAAAGCCAGTCTTGCAGGCCAGGATATCATCGAGCTTTACGTCATAAAAGTAAGGGGCAATCGCAAGCCCCCGCTGACTGGCGAAGTAGTAACCGACGCTTACTTCCAATTAGACGAATTTGCTCAGCCCGGGGTCTCTATGCAAATGAACCCGGCAGGTGCCAAGCAATGGCGTAAGATAACGCGAGAAAATGTGGACCGTCAAATTGCCATCTTATTGGATGGGTTTGTCTACTCTGCGCCAAACGTAAAGGGTGAAATTCCGAATGGAAGCTCCTCTATCACCGGTAATTTTACCCGTGAGGAAGCACTTGATTTGGCCAATGTACTAAAGGCAGGCGCTTTACCAGCACCTACGACCATTGTCGAGGATGTGGTCATCGGACCCACTTTAGGTGAAACAGCGCAGAATCAGGGGATCAACTCTATTGTAGCCGGTTTGATGGCCGTGATACTTTTCATGGTGATCTATTACGCGAGAGGAGGTCTTGTGGCCAACATCGCGCTATTCTTCAACATTTTCTTCATTCTGGGCATACTGGCACCTTTAAGTGCGGCACTCACATTACCAGGTATTGCCGGTATCGTACTAACCATTGGTATGTCCATCGATGCCAACGTACTGATTTTTGAGAGAATCAAAGAAGAACTACGTAACGGTGCAGCATTGAAAGCGGCCATCTCTTCTGGCTACAAAAAAGCTTATACCTCTATTATTGATGCAAACGTGACTACTTTCATCACCGGGGTGCTATTGTACGTATTGGGCCAAGGACCTGTTAAAGGATTTGCCATAACCCTAATGATAGGTATTGCATGTTCTTTCTTCAGTGCCGTGTTCATTACGCGAGTGATTGTGGAAAGATTCTCTCGAAGAGGTGAGCAATCCCGAATGAACTTTTCAACTGCCTTCTCACGCAATGCGCTGGCTAATTTAAATGTCGATTTTTTGGGGAAACGTAAAATCGCCTATTTGATCAGTGGATTATTCATCACTTTAGGCATTGTGGCCATGTTGACCAAAGGCATCGTTTTAGGGGTAGACTTCAAAGGCGGTCGCTCGTATGTAGTGAGCTTCACGGATTCCCAAATACCAACACAGATCAAAGAGGACATAGAGCCTTTCTTTAACAATCAGGGCACCGAAGTCAAAACATACGGCGCCGACAACATACTTAAAATCACCACCAGTTACCTAATAGACGACGACAGAGATGAGGCAGATGCCAAAGTACTGGAAGCTTTGGTCAAAGGTCTGCAGGCGGCCACGGGAAAAACATTAACGAAAGATGAAACCCGACTCTCAAATGAAGAATACGCCATTTCTAGTTCGTCGAAGGTAGGGGCGACCATTGCAGACGACATAAAAAATAGCTCCTACCGAACAGCAGCCTTTGCACTCATCGCCATCTTCCTGTACATACTGATTCGATTTCGTAAGTGGCAATTCGGATTGGGAGCAATTACCGCACTATTTCACGATACGTTAGTCGTTCTTTCCGCCTTTGCGATAGCCAATTGGTTTGGAATTGCCTTTGAGGCAGATCAGGTATTTGTAGCGGCTATTCTGATGATTATTGGTTACTCTATCAACGATACCGTGGTGGTATTTGATCGTATACGTGAAAACTTAGGTGTCAAAGCTGGTTCTGAAGTGAAACGTATATTCAACGAATCTTTGAATAGTACCATTAGCCGTACAATGATTACCTCCATCACCACCTTGTTTGTGGTGATTGTTCTTTTCTTTTTTGGAGGGGCAGCATTGAAAGGATTCTCTTTTGCCCTGCTTGTTGGTATCCTGGTAGGAACCTACTCATCTATTTTTATCGCTACGCCCATTGTGATAGACATGAATCGTTCGAAGGGTCAGTCTTGACCAGACAGATAGGTAAAAATCCCCGGAAAGCATTTTCCGGGGATTTTCATTTTGGCCGTTGCTGGGAAAAAATCTAACTTTATTTAATCATGTCAGAGTTAAATAAGGTTGCGCTCTACAGTTTTATTATTGTTCTTCCTGTAGTTTGGGCTGTTTTTTTTGCCCCCATTGACGAGTTAGAAAAAAGGGAAACCAACGGACGCGAGCCAGTAAGCCAATCGGATATGCTGCTATTCAGTAAACTTTTCGTTGAACGTGATTTGGACAGCGTTGAAATCGTCATACGGCGCAGAAAATCTGCCCCTTTTAGGGAGGGTACAGAAAAGCAGCAGACACCTGAAGCTCGTATCACAACCTATAAACAATTAGAGGAGGTCAACAACGACTTGTCCGACGATGAGGTCTTCTTTAAAGAAATGATACAGAACTACAAAGAAAACGTACTGCGTACAAGAAAATATCGCAACGACGTAGTCATCCGTTACTACAAACACGATCAGGATCAGGAGAAGGCAAAAATTCTCAATGAATTTGGCTTTTACTTGCATGAACGGCCCGTTAGTAAATATCGAAAGAGCACCCTCCGCTCGAATACCATTCATTATGGCGAAGATTTTCCACTCCGTGACATTCAATTGATTGCCTATTTACTTCTGGAGAACGGAGTGGAAATCAAGCGGATTGCTCCCTTCAAAAATTATGGTGGCTGGAAACACAAATCCATTGAGATAGGGGCAGACGCCAGTCTCAAGAAGGCAACCAGTCTCTCCCTTTCAGACATTCGTAACTATGCCAAAAGGTAAGATCTCGTCAACTTCTCTCTGGTTAAAGTCTGGTTTTTTTCCAAAAAAGGCCTAGCCATGAGATAAAAATTGCAATGAAGTAGATCTGTTGGCCAACGTCCATCTGTCTGGAACATATATTTAATCTTCAACCAATAGCAGGTCTATCGTTCGCCGATCAATATCGGTTTTCACCACCTTCACCTGCAGCTTATCACCCAAGGTAATGATCCGACCGTTGTTCCTGCCCACGACCTTAAGGTTCTTCTCGTCGAAATCATAATAATCATCTCCCAAATCTGAGATTCTAACCATTCCTTCACATTTGGTTTCTAATATTTCCACGAAAATTCCCCACTCTGTTACGCCGGATACCAGGCCCTCAAATTCCTGCCCCAGCATCCCCGACATATACTCCACCTGCTTGAACTTAATGGATGCTCTTTCTGCATCAGCCGCCCGTTTTTCACGCGTTGAAGAATGCACACACAACTTTTCATATTCATCTTGCCCCGGAGATGGACGCTTGTCAAGGTAATTGGCCAGCAACCGGTGAACCATTACATCCGGATACCTTCGAATGGGTGAAGTAAAATGTGTGTAATGGTCAAAAGACAGTCCGAAGTGACCCCTGGCATCCGTGGTGTAGACGGCTTTTGACATAGATCGAATGGCCAGTTGTTCCAAAATATTTTGCTCCGGTTTCCCTTCTATGCGCTTCATCAGATGGTTCAAACTATGCGAGATGCCTTTTTCAAGATTCACCTGATGTCCAAAGCGCCCGGCAAATGAAGAAAAGGTGCTCAATTTTTCCGGATCAGGATCATCATGCACACGGTATACAAATGTCGGATCCTCCACAGCCCCTTTGACACCCTTCAGTTTAAAGACATACGTAGCCACTGCGCGATTGGCCAATAGCATAAACTCTTCAATCATTTTGTGTGCCTCCTTGCGTTCCTTGGTATACACTTCTACCGGACGACCTTTTTCATCCAATTTGAATTTCACCTCCGTCGTTTCAAAATTGACAGCCCCTTGTTTGAACCGACGAGCCCTGATTTTCGAAGCCACCTCATTCAGTTGGTTAATTTCAAATTCAAATTCACCTGACTTTCGCTCAATCCGTTCCTGTGCTTCCTCATAGGTAAATCGACGGTCTGAGTAAATGACCGTGCGCCCAAACCACTGATCGTGCACATGTCCTTCGAGGTCCAATTCAAAAATGGCCGAGAACGCCAACTTCTCCTCATTGGGCCGCAAGGAACACAAACCATTCGATAACACTTCCGGCAGCATGGGTATGGTCCGATCCACCAGATATACCGATGTGGCCCTTTCAATCGCCTCCTTATCCAATGAACTGCCCTCCCTGACATAATGCGCCACATCTGCAATATGGATACCTACTTGCAAACGATCTTTTGATAGCTGCTGGACAGACAAGGCATCATCAAAATCCTTGGCATCATGCGGGTCGATGGTAAAGGTGACCACATCTCTGAGGTCTCTTCTTTCTCGGTAATCTGCTTCGGTAATATCCTGAGGAATCTTTTTGGCCTCCTTTTCTATGTGCTCAGGAAATTGAAATGGCAGGCCAAACTCCGCCATAATGGAGTGGATTTCAGCTTCATTTTCACCAGCAGGACCAAGCACCATCACCACCTCGCCCATAGGACTTTTGTTTTTTTCATTGTGCCACTGCAGGATCTTAACCAGCACCTTATCATTGTGCCCGGCATTCATGATTTTTTCGGGATATACGAAAATGTCAAAGTGAATATTCCGATTGTCAGGAACGACAAATGAAAAATTGGGAGACACTTCAATCCGCCCGACAAACTCCGTTCGGTCTCTTTTTAAAATTTTTGTCACCTTCCCTTCAGCCCGATGTTTTCCTGAGGCCTGACGGGTGATCATTAACGCTACCTGGTCTCCATGGATGGCCCCTGCCAGATCGTCCGTTTTTACCCAGATGTCTTCATCCATGTCCTCCACGATGACATAAGCGAATCGGGCATTGACGTGATCCACACGGCCAGACAGACCTTCACCGTGATCTACAAGCTCGGAGAGGTAATATTTATTCGTGCTAGTCTTGCCCAGATAACCTTCTTTCTCCAATGAAAATATGGCCTGCTTGGCCATCAATTTGGCTTTTTTATCTTTGATTTTCAGCCTGCGTACCATGGCCATGTAACCAATCGGCTCCTGATTCTCCCTGAAAAAATCTCTAATATTAGCAAGGATATCGGATGAGCGCTTTCGCCCTTTATTTCCTGATCCTAAAGATTCATTGTTTGTTTTCTTATTCTTACTCATCTGTATGTGTAATTTGTTCATCCGCTAATAAAGCCAGCCCATTAAGTTTTAAAAAAAGCTGAGCCGTTGCTACCACGTCTCCCCTACAATACTTTGCAATTCTTTCTAACCCGTCAGGCTCTCTATAATACACCTCTGATACCATTGAACCGTCCATGTCCTGCTTACTTGTAGGAATGCCTAGTAACTCACATAGAAGAGCCAAAGAAGTAAAATTCTTTCGGTCCCCAAACTTCCAAAGATTGAGTGTGTCAAGGTGCTGTATCTCCCACGGTTTCTTACCAGCAATATCCAGAGGCCAGGGTAGTTTCAATTCATTAACTATCATCCTTCTACTCAGGTATGGAAAATCAAACTCACTGCCATTGTGGGCGCAAAGACGCAACTCCAGCTGATCAAAACGCTCAAGCGCAGAAACAAAAGCTTCAAGGAGTGCACTTTCATTGCTATCGTACAAGGTTCGCGTGCGGAATTGTAACATTGCTTCCTGGTGAAAGTAACCCATTGATATCGCGACTATCTGACCAAATTCTGCATAAATACCCGCCTTTTTTTCAAATAATTCTTCAGGACTTAACCCCTCTTCACTTCGCAAATGAGCCGCTTTTTGCCGCCAGAAATGCTGCATCGACGCATTTAACGAAGAAAAATTTCTTACTGAAGAAATCGTTTCAATGTCTATAACCAGCAGATGTCTCAGGACCGGATTCATCAAACGTGAAAAACTCCCTGTGTATTTAATTCTGGAATAAAGGTGAGGTTTTTTTCTACAATGGAGTCGGGTACGAAGATGAACTTTTTATCATATATCTGTGAGCCGATGTAATAACTCAACCAATACTCATTGTACAAATGGAATACCTCCTCCTGAATCGGTTCAATGAGCGCACATTCACCTGACTCCAAATAGGGTATGCCGTGGCGTAGGGTAGAAGTTTTTTGTTTCTTACCGGCTTGCTCACCATATCCACTGCCTGTAATTAACAGGTGGTCTATTCGCCCTTTCGATCGATTGATCAAATAGACCTTCCATTCTTCCGGCTCAATTTTCGCAATGGCCACATGAATGCCAGAGACCTTCGGGAATTCGATGTCTTTCTTCATTGAATCAATTGCATTTCAAATAAATCAGATAAATGCCCGAGCAACTGTTTTTCCACTTCTTTTACATCCAGCCGTTGCCCCAACTCGCGGGCCATAGAAGTCACATCTTTATCTGGAATTCCGCATGGCACAATATGTTCAAAATAAGAAAGGTCTGTATTCACATTGAATGCGAATCCGTGCATGGTTACCCATCTGCTGGATTTAACCCCCAAGGCACAAATCTTTCGTGCCCGTTCGTTGTCACCATCTACCCAAACGCCAGTAAGGCCGTCTACGCGCCCGGATTTAATGCCATACGCTGAAAGAGTGAGCATTACCGCCTCTTCCAGGAATCTTAGATACTTATGAATATCCGTGAAAAAGTTATCCAGATCGAGGATGGGGTAACCTACAATCTGGCCGGGTCCATGATAAGTAATGTCACCACCGCGATTAATTTTATAGTAGGTGGCCCCATATTTTTGTAGCCCACTCGCATCCAGGAGCAAATGCTCAGGTTTTCCACTCTTGCCTAAGGTGTAAACATGTGGATGGTAACAAAAAATCAGATAATTATCAGTCTGAAGAGGATTTGCAGTTTTGCGATTTGCGATTTTGCGATCTACTGTTTCTGAGAAGAGCTTCTCTTGGTAATCCCAAACCTCCTGGTAATCCATTTCACCCAAGTGAATGAATTTTGTCCCCTTATTCACTATCGAATCAATCAACATATGTATACAAAACGGTTGAGTCTTCCTCCGGTTCAATTTCTACCGATAACGCTGCAGGGATTAGCACTGTATCACCAAATTTCATCCACATTTCTCCCGTTTTATATTTTAAATGAATGGGCACACCTCCCACGTGCATGACAATGGAAAAGTTCTCCTTATGCAGTGCTGTGTGCTTTTCAAAAGACAATACCTCGGTTTGAAAAAAATCATTCCGTACGCCAGGACACCCCTCATTCATTAAAACTTTGCCATTGTCCGTTCCCAAATCCATCACCTCCAGTGCCTGCTCGAGATGAAGTGCCCGCAACCTTCCGGCGGCATCTTTTCGATTAAAATCATAAATACGGTAAGTGATGTCTGACGCCTGCTGTACTTCAGCAACAAGCAAACCCTTGCCAATGGTGTGGACACGATTGGCTGGAATGTCGAAGAGATCTCCGGCTTTGGTAGGCACTTCATTCATCAGTTGTTCAAAATTTCCCGCATAAATGGCTTCCCTGATGTCCTCCGGCTTTGCTGGTCGGGTGAATCCGCATAATAACCGGGCTTCGGGTGCTGCAGCCACTACATACCAAATCTCCGACTTCCCTCTGCCGTTACTTTGTTCATCATTGGGGTGCACCTGAATAGATAAATCCTCGGCGGCATCTATGAATTTGACCAATAGTGGAAATTCATTTCCATAGCGTCTCGAAATGGACTTACCCATTAAAATCGGTCCGTAGGCCAGAATAAGATCATTGAGGGAACGTCCAGCAAGTGCACCATTGGCCACTACCGATTCGCTTCCAGCAAGACCTGAGATTTCCCACGATTCTCCGCAGGATGGTGGACAATCTTTCGCCAGCACTTCCCTCAATTTCTGACCTCCCCATATCTTCGTTTTATAGATGGGATGAAAACGAATAGGATAAAGTTCAACAACAGACATGTCCAACAAAATTAAAGGAAAAAAGGCTGAAGCCCTGACCGCTCGCCATCTTGAAAATTTGGGTTGGGAGATAACTGAACGCAATTACCGGTCGGGGAGATCCGAAATAGATATCATCGCCATTGAAAAGAATGAATTGCTCGTGTTTGTGGAGGTAAAATACCGCCAAAACCTATCCTACGGTTTGCCAGAAGAAACCATCTCCAGGCATCAAATAGAAAAAATCAAAACAGGAGCGGTGGAGTACATGGCCGCCATCAACTGGCAGAAAGATATACGTTTTGATATAGTAGCCATTGATAAAAACCTGACCATAACACACCTAAAAGATGCCTTCTTTTGAGTTAGAAGAATTCAGCCAATTGATTGATTAGCCGCGCACCAATTCGAGCGATCACAAACACGCCCACCAATAGGCTGTATCCCACTTTTACCGATGTGGCCAGCATAAAACCGATAAATGAACCGAATCCGGACTTTAGCGCGGCCTTGAAACGGTTGCCACCGATTAAATCGCCAATAATGGCACCTACCAAAGGACCCAAAATAATGGTGAAAGCACCGAATATAGGAAAAATTACCGCGAGCAACGTCCCAATTATACCACCCCATACACCAGACTTCGTGCCACCAAAGCGCTTTGTAGCTGCCACCGGCAAAATATAATCGACCACTGTAACAAGAAGTGCCAGGGTCACACTGGTGAAAAGTATCCATCCAGGTACATCTAAAACAGTGAAATGCATGAGGAGTAGCCCTCCCAATGACAGCAGCGGACCGGGTAAAGGTGGAAGAACAGAAAATATGATACCTGCCGCCAAAAAAAGCACAATGAGAACAATCATTAAGATTTCCATGTGCAATACTATTTTAATAGACAAACTCTCCGTAAGCTGACCGAATGAGTACTTCTGGATGGAGTGCCGATTCTACATGACCAACCACCCTGGCCTCCACCTCAAAAGCTTCGCTCACTTCAATTATCTCGTCGGCAATTTCCTCGTTGACATACACCTCCATGCGATGCCCCATATTAAAAACTTGGTACATCTCTTTCCACTCGGCGCCACTTTCTAAAGCAATCAACTGGAAAACCGGCGGTACCTCAAAAAGTTGGTCCTTAACCACACGAACGTCCCCGATAAAATTTTTTACTTTTGTTTGGCCTCCGCCACTGCAGTGTACCATGCCATGAATTTCATGAGGCATCAGCTTCAGCACCTCGGCCATGATGGGCGCATAGGTGCGCGTTGGTGAAAGCAGCAGTTTTCCTGCATCGAGCGGAGTGCCAGGCACGCTATCCGTCAAAGATTTACTCCCCACATACGTCAAATTATCCGAAATACCCGGATCGAACGATTCAGGATATTTTTTCGCAAGCTCGTGATCGAATACATCATGACGCGCTGAGGTAAGTCCATTGCTACCAATACCTGAATTGTAAGCCAGTTCATAAATAGCCTTCCCTGAGGAAGCCAGTCCAATGATCACATCTCCCGGCCGAATACCTTCATTGGTAATCACATCTTCTCTTTTCATGCGCGCCGTAAGGGTATTATCTACAATAACCGTTCGAACTAAATCACCAACATCGGCCGTTTCACCTCCAGTAGAAACCACATTTACCCGGTATCGCGCAAGCAGATCCAGAAACTCTTCCGTACCCTCTATCAAAGCTTTAAGTACTTCACCGGGAATTAGACGCTTATTTCGGCCGATGGTTGAAGACAGTAACAAGTTGTCATAACTTCCCACACAAAGTAAATCATCCAAATTCATGACGATTGCATCCTGTGCAATCCCTTTCCACACAGATAAATCACCAGTCTCCTTCCAATACATGTAAGCCAGTGCAGATTTGGTGCCGGCGCCATCGGCATGCATGATCGTACACCAGTGGTCATCCCCTGTCAAATGATCTGGGACCACTTTACAGAAAGCCTTTGGAAATAAACCTTTATCTAAGTTTTTAATGGCCTGGTGTACATCTTCCTTGGCCGAGGATACCCCTCGTTGTGCATAACGATCACTCATGACGCAAAGAAAAGGATTCTACACCTATTCGTTTTCAATGACTTCATCATTCTCCTTCACATCTATGAAAAAACGATCGTACTCATCCTGCTCCTCTTCATTCACCGGTAAAGATTCTTCACGATCATCCGGGTTGTAACGTAGCACCTTGAATTCGGTGCGTCTGTTGATCTGGTGTTCATCTTCCGTCTCTGCCCGAGGCACCAGTAAAAGAGTTTCTCCGTACCCCCTGGCTGTTATCCGATCGTCATCAATGCCACGTCCAATGATGTAACGCACGGCAGAGAGGGCCCTTTTCCTGGATAGATCAAGATTGTAATCTTCACCACCCCGGCTGTCGGTGTGGGATCCCAACTCGATGAATATGTCCGGATTATCGTTCATGACCATCACCAAACTGTCCAGGACCTCAGCGGCATCCTTTCGAATGTCCCATTTGTCAAAATCGTAGTAGATGTTCTCCAGCACAATCGGCTTTTCTATGACGATACGATCCATTTGTATGACTGTCTCAAAATCTTTATTGGTAACAAATGCTGTCAATGTGGTTTTATCGACTGTTTCTCCAATGGTACTGAATACCTTCCGGGTAGTGAAGTAATCGGTCTTTTCACCAATCAGGTAGTACTTTTCTTCAGGAAATACTCTGAAACGGAAACGACCATCTTCGCTCGTAAAGACTTCGTCTACGACCAACTCGTTCGCATCAACCAATCGAACCTTGGTATTAGGCAACACAATTTCCTCACCCCCGTCGTCGGTAGTTACGGTAATTCCTGTCAACCAATAATTTACAATTTTCAAGTCGGGATCCTCATTCACATAAGTGTAAATATCATCATCACCAGTGCCTCCTCTTCGATTGGATGAGAAAAATCCTCGGGTCAGATCAAATGCATGAAAAGAGAAATCATCGGACTTCGAATTCATAGGTGCGCCCAGATTTTCGATTTTCACAGTGCCGGATTCTCTTTTGGCAGAGAATATATCAAGCAAGCCAAACCCTGGATGACCATCAGAGGAAAAATATAAAGTCCCGTCTTCTGCTACGTGTGGAAAAGCTTCATTTCCGAAAGTGTTAATCTCCGGTCCCAGATTTCTTATGTCAACCCATAAACCCCTTCGATTCAGTTTGGCAGTATATAAGTCGGCTCCCCCGTAACCTCCTTCCCGGGTAGATGACCAGTAAAGCGTTTGTCCATCTTGGCTCAGGGTAGGTGTAGAATCCCAGGTGCGTGGATCATTTATATTAAGTGGCCGGGGATCTGACCATTGACCATTTCGATATCTTGAGAAAAATAAATTAACCTGTTCTTTACCAGAGGGTCTGCCCGTATTGCCCTTGGCAAAAATAATGACACTCCCGTTGGCAGAGACTGCCACTGTACCTTCATTCACATTCGGATCATTGATCACAGGTGGCAACACATTGAGCCTGGACACATTCACCTTAGCCCCCTTGGTAGGCACCTGGTATAAATCAGTAAAAGGTGTTCCGGTAGCCCGGTAGGTTTTTCCCCCTTGTCGATTACTGGTAAAGTATAACATGCCGTTGAAATAGGCTGGGGCGTATTCGGCAGCTGGTGTATTGAGCTCCTTTAATTCATTGATCCTGTAGAAACTGGTTTGCTTCTTGACCTCCTCAATTTTTCGAATATTTTCAAGTTCGCTTGCTACGCGCGCCTTTACTGCCTCATCATCTACCTTATCTAAATAGGCCATTAAAACCTGCTCAGCCCGAACATTCTCTTGATCTGCCCTTAACGCACGGGCAAAAAATAACTCCGCTTCAGGGTACTGTTGATCGATGTTTTTTGTCAAGGCCTCCTCGTAGTAAGGAACTGCTTCATGAGGGCGATTGGAACGACGGTAAGATTCAGCCAGTAAATAATTTTCAGCAGGCGAATTCTTTAATGGGTCCTTATCGAGTTTCTGTATAACTGCGTCAAACTCACCCACCTGGAAACTCTTCTCTACCGAGCAACCTGCCAGCATCAGAAGGATAAAAATTACTACCGAAGAAAAGAAGAGTCTCTTAATCATATATTTCTGTCCCTGATTAATACAAGAACAAACCCTACATGCCCAAAATCAATAGATCAATGAAAATATTTTTTCAGCCAGGTAGACTCTGCCGGAACCAGCCACCCGTTCTTCCATTGTTCTAAAGTGGTAACGGCGTGATTAAATACGAGCGTTTCTCTGGAAAAGCTGCCATCTTGAATTTTTTCTTTGACTTTCGTTGCGTGGATGGTTTTTACCTTTTCTTCACTCCAGTAAGCAACCAATAGACGATCGAAAAAAGACACCTCCAAATCCTCCTCCAATTTTTTTACCATATGCACCGATGAATCAATGCTGCAGCCCGTAGCCATTTGTGTGGACTCGTCCACGGCAATGACCAAAAACTGATCGTGCAAAATATCAAATGTAGCGCTCAGTGGATGTCCGTGAGCCGCCCACTGGGAAACAAACCCACTTGCTGACCGAGCCATCTTCGATTGCTCTGTAAAAGTCAACGGACGGGACGCCTGATAAATCCAAATTCTGGATTCCTCGCTCATTTGAGCCAATGAAATACGTGTAGTCGTCATAAAGATGCCGCTATAAGTTCTGCTAAATCCCTTACGTTAACGTCTTTTTCTCGTTCTTTGTTTTTCACACCGTCAGACATCATGGTCATACAGAATGGACAAGCCACGGCAATGGTGGAAGCTCCTGTCTCCAGCGCTTCTTCCGTCCGATCAATGTTCACCTCTTTGTTGCCCGGCTCCGCGTCCTTGAACATTTGCCCACCGCCAGCTCCGCAGCAAAATCCTTTGGTTTTGCACCGTTTCATCTCTACCAGCTCCGCATCCAGGACCTCAAGAACCTTGCGAGGCGCTTCGTACACATTATTGGCCCTGCCCAGGAAGCATGAATCATGGTAAGTGATGCGGCGGCCTTTAAACGTGCCACGCTCAGCCATTTTTATCTTGCCTTCATCAATCAAACGCTGCAAAAACTGGGAATGATGCAACACATCATAATGACCTCCCAATTCAGGGTACTCATTCTTTATGGTATTAAAACAATGCGGACACGCCGTAACCACTTGTTTGATCCCGTAGCCATTAAGAACCTGAATATTTGACATGGCCTGCATTTGAAAAAGAAATTCATTGCCCGCTCTCCGGGCGGGATCACCGGTACAAGCCTCCTCCTCTCCAAGTACGGCGAAATTTACGCCGACATGATTTAAAATGGTCACGAAAGCCTTAGTCACAGCCTTGTAACGGTCATCAAAAGAGCCTGCACATCCGACCCAGAAGAGTACTTCCGGTTGAATCCCTGTGGAGGCCAACTCCGCCATTGTTGGTATTTTTATTTCACTCATGACTTTCCATTCTCATTTTTCATTTCCGCTGCCCAATTGAATCGATCAGTAGGGGCAAATTTCCAGGGTGCGAAATTGGTTTCGATGTTTTGAAACATGGCATTCCACGAAGCAGGAGATCCAGATTCCTCCATGGCTACATACCTTCGCATTTGCTGAATGATGTCTAACGGATTGATCAATACCGGACAAGCCTCTACACATGCATTGCAGTTGGTACAGGCATTTATTTCCTCTTTTGTGATGTAATCACCCAAGAGTTTTTTATCGTCTTCCCCGTGACGGGTAATGTTCTCCATCCGGTCTCTGGTATCCATCATGATCTTTCGAGGCGATAATTTTTTGCCGGTTTGGTTGGCCGGACACTCAGCGGTACATCTGCCACATTCTGTGCAGGCATAAGCACCAATTAAATTAACCCTAGACAGGTCTGTGACATCCTGTGCCCCAAATTTCATTCCTTCAGGTGGTGGCGCCACATCATCTGCCGGCATGCCCAGCATTAGCTTCACTTCATTGGTGATTTCCGACATGTTGTTCATTTGACCTTTCGGCGTTAGTCTGGCGCGGTAGGTATTGATGAATGCAACTACAATGTGGAGATGCTTTGAGTAGGTAACATAGAGGGCAAAAGCAAAAATCCCCACAATGTGAAACCACCACGCTGCACGTTCAACCAAAACCAATGTGCTGGTTTGCATTCCGGCAAACAAAGGTTTCAGGGTACCGCTCACCAGAAAATCACCGGTACTCGTGTAATGTGCAGCTTGACGGTCCTGTAAAACCAGATCCGCAGCATTCATCGACAAAATCGCCACCATGAGCAAAATTTCAATGACCAGAATAAGGTTAGCGTCCAAAAAAGGCCATCCTTTCATCTCAGGTTTCACAAAACGAGGGATACGGGCCAAGTTTCGTCTCGTCAAAAACACTACGCAAGCCAGCAGAACACCCAGCGCCAATATTTCAAAAAATGAAATCAAGCCGGTATAAAAACTTCCAAGAATAGGGGCAAAAAGTCTGTGCGCCCCGATCAATCCATCCAGAATGATTTCGAGAACCTCAATATTAATGAGTATAAAACCGATGTAAATGAGAAAGTGCATGATGGCGGGTATCCAATTTTTGAACATTTTTTGTTGCCCTAAAGCCACCAGCAAAACATTGCGCAATCGTTGCTGCTTATCGCCGGTCACTGGCTCTTTTCGACCTAATTCGATGCCTTTTCGAATCATGCCCACCCGTCGCCCTGTCAATAATACAAAGAAAGCGAGCACTAAAATGAATGCAATTTGAGGAATGTAATTCATGCCTTACCTCTATTTATGATGCTTAAATTAGCAATATATTTTGACACAGTTTGAAGTTTTACCTAGCTTTGCCGCTCACTTTTTGGTGCTGTAGCTCAGTTGGTAGAGCATCGGACTGAAAATCCGTGAGTCGGTGGTTCGAATCCACTCAGCACCACCATCCCGCTTCGGCGGGTTTTTTTTTCGAAGATATTAATCAATCGAGAAAAAAGTATGCATGCATACTAAATTTTTGAATCCGTAGCCGTAATTTCAGTGCACACACTACAGCCATGCCCACTGATATACATCGAATTGTTGCCCATTTAGATGACATCGGACGTCCAGCCGACCGGCCACCCAAGTCGAACTGGAAAATCAGGATGATCAAAAGGGCTTTAAAAACCTTACAGCATGCTTCGCCCAATAAGACGGCGGAAATCATCTGGTATTATTTCACTACACCGGGCAAAGCCATATTCTATGATCACCAGCAGGAATTACTGGGCCAGGCGGAGATGGGCTCATTCAACTACCATGGCGATCGAATTGTTACCTATCGATGGGGCAATGTCAAGCAGCCCAAAATACTATTTTGTCATGGTTGGCGCTCCAAAACCATTGACTTTCGTCGCGCAATCACAAGGTTCCTGGACGCCGGCTATTGTGTGGAGGGATTGGACCTTAGGGCTCATGGTAAATCGGAGGGTAAACAGTCATCCTTGCCTGAATATTGCGAAATATTAAAGACCTATTTTGTAAAACATGCACCTTACGAGGCAGTGATCAGCTATTCGTTTGGTGGCCTGGCCAGTGGGATAGCTTTAAGCGAAATAACGCCTGCCCTTCATCCGAAACAGCTTTTCTGGATTGCCACTCCCCCATACATTGAGTATTTCTTCGAAGACCTCATCAATGAACTGGGCTACTCACGCCAGGTTTTCCAATCCACGTTGGATTTGGTGGCCAAACATTATTACGAGCCGGCAAAATATTTCGATCTCAGAGACAAAACCGAAGCTTTGGCCCAGATAGACACACATGTCATACATTGTGAGGACGATGTCGTGGTGCCCTTTCATCGTGGCAAAGAGCTACTGGATGCCTACGTCGATGCACACTTTGTCCACACCAAAGGACTTGGTCATTATAAAATACTCATGTACGATGAGGTAATAGACTACCTCTTTGCGCACGTTCATCAAAAAAGTGCATCTTTATTGTAAATGAGACTAAATGTTGGTGGCGCTGACTCAATTGTTCGTACGTGACCTCGCCAGAGTGAAAGAGGAGTTGCTTGCTTATGAAGACCAGGCAGACCTGTGGAGGGTGCCTGAAGGTATCAACAATTCTGCAGGCAACCTCGCACTTCATCTGGCAGGGAATCTGCGGCATTTCGTGGGTCACATACTCGGAGGAAAAGATTTTCAGCGCGATCGAGAAGCAGAATTTGGAAGCCGCGACGTACCTCTGGGTACACTCATTAAGCAATTGGATACTGCATCGTCCACCGTACAAGATGTATTGCCTTT
The DNA here is from genome assembly GCA_964403075.1 of uncultured Roseivirgaceae bacterium. GTDB lineage: Bacteria > Bacteroidota > Bacteroidia > Cytophagales > Cyclobacteriaceae > CAYOEV01. The sequence continues at coordinate 99,393 of CAYOEV010000001.1, forward strand.
GCTTACAGAAGAGAGGTTGAATCAGGACTTCCCCCACAAATTGGGTCCGGAGCAATCGACTTACCCAACGCGCAATTTTCTGCTCCATTTGTACGGTCATTTGACCTATCATTTGGGTCAAATCAACTACCACCGCCGGCTCAGTTGAATTGTTAAAATAACGACAAAAATATATGATTAAATAGACGCCACTGACCGAAATGCGTTAGCATCTATTGTATGAAAACATTAATTCACACCGTCGTTATATCCTTCACGATTCAATGCGCACAAGCCCAGGTTCATCCTGATTTCTGGCAAAATCTAGATGATTTTGCCAAGCAGCACGTGCAGCATGGCACGGTAGATTATGGTCAGCTCAAAACGAATCCTACGAAAATCAATCAACTGGTCAAACAAATCGAAACGGCAAGGTCCTTTGGGCAGTCTGCCGAAGAACGAAAAGCTTTCCTTATCAATGCATACAATGTCTTGGTCATCAAACAGGTAGTAGACAATTACCCAATATCTTCCGCGCTTAAAGTTGACGGTTTTTTTGATAACCAAAAATTTACAGTTGCCGGACGCTCACTCACGCTTGATGAAATCGAAAAGAAAGAATTGGCAGCCTTCAAAGACCCGCGCATTCACTTTGCATTGGTTTGCGCTGCACAAAGTTGCCCTGAACTAGCGAGGTTCGCCTTTCGACCAGCCACTGTAGACCGCCAGTTGACAGAACGTACTTTTAATGCATTGATGGATGCCAAGTGGTTAATAATTAAGCCGGATGAGCAAAAAGTAGAATTATCCAAAATTTTTAATTGGTACATTGAAGACTTCAACGATCCTATCTCATTCATCAATGCGTACCGAACCAATGATATTCCCTCAACTTATCAAGTATCGTTTTACACTTTCAATTGGCAGTTAAACGATCGCTAATCCCTATGTGATTTTCTAGTTTTTGGTTTTAACTGGCTCACTTCTCTGGGTGCCAGATGTCGCCATTTGCCACGGCCTAAATTCTTCTTGGTAAGCGGGCCAAACATCACGCGATCTAATTTTTCAACCCCATAGCCAAAATGTTCAAAAATGCGTCGAATGATTCGATTTCGTCCACTATGAATCTCAATCCCTAAGTCACGCGGATCTTCCCCTACTATGGCCAATTCATCTACTACCGCGAGCCCATCCTCCAAGGTTATCCCCGCCACGATGGCTTCAAAATGCGGCTGGGTAATGGGGCGATCCAGTCGCACCTGGTAAATCTTTTTGACCTGATAGGAAGGATGCGTCAGTGTCTTGGCCAGCTCCCCGTCATTGGTAAACAAAAGAAGCCCCGTTGTTTGACGATCAAGTCGGCCAACGGGATAGATCCGTTCTGTGCACGCCTTCTCCACCAGTTTCATGACTGTGTCTCTGTCGCGTTCGTCTGACATGGTGGTAATGAATCCCTTGGGCTTGTTGAGCAAGACATACTGTAATTGCTCTGTACTCAACTTGCGGCCTTTATAAGTGACCTGATCCCTGACGTGAACTTTAGATCCCAATTCGGTTACCACCTTTCCATTCACCTTAATTTCACCGGAAGCAATCAGGTCATCAGCCTCACGGCGGGAACATATCCCCGATTGGGCAATGTAACGATTCAACCGAATGGGTTCTTCCTTGTCGTACTCTTTTTTACGGGAAGGGCGTTTACTCATTTTCCTTGCCTACGATGTTCTCCTCCTTCACAAAATCTTTTGGGGTAGGCAGGTCTTTTATGTCATTAATACCGAAGTAATCCATGAATCGCTGACTGGTTCCATAAAGCAGCGGCCGACCAATTTGATCCGATTTACCCTTAATTTCAACCAACTCCTTTTCAAGTAATTTTTGCACCGTATAATCGCAATTCACACCTCTTATCTGCTCTATTTCTCCCTTCGTAACAGGTTGTTTGTAGGCAACAATTGAAAGGGTTTCTAACGCCGAATTTGATAACCGCCGCTTAGATTGCTGTTTCAGCAAAATTCCAATACTCGCCTGATAGGCAGGCTTCGTCAAAAACTGGTAACCGCCTCCACTTTTTACCACAGAAAAGGAATACCGCTCCTCATCATATTTTTTGCCAAGCACCTCCAAACCTGAGACAATGTCCATAATGGGTACTTCGGCATCAAACATTTCTCTGAGGGTTTCCTGGATCTCTTTTTCTTTTATGGGCTTTGGTGAGCAGAAAACCAAGGCTTCAATGTGATTGACCAGATAATCCATCTAGCGATGTTTTAACTTGGCTTCAATGGAATGCATGGTGTGCGGCACAGCACGGAGTCTTTCTTTAGAGATCAATTTTCCCGTGTCCACGCAAATACCGTAAGTACCATTCTTGATGCGTATCATAGCTTTCTCCAGATTGCCTATAAATTTTTGCTGACGAGCAGCCAGCTGATTCAACTGCTCCTTTTCGGCGGTATCTGCACCGTCTTCAAGAGTTTTCACATTGCTGTAAGTAGAGTCAGTGCTCTCATCATTTCTATGGGTCAGAGATTCTTTTAAGATACGCAACTCTTCTTTGGCTTTTGTCATTTTTTCTAAAATTAAAGACTCGAATTCCTTTAACTCCTCATCCGTATACCTAGTTTTATCAGCCATGGTTAGAAGATTTTACTTAGCTTGTAAAAACGTTCGCTAAACTACTTATTTTCGTCTGCATTTACGATGAAAAAATTAAAAGCCTTCTTACTGGCAATAGGGCCAAGCTTTATGCTGGTGGCATGCCAAGATACGAATCCCTATAATTCGAACGGTCAGTATAACGACGAATTACCGGGTCCGATTACCATTGTTATACATGGAGGCGCAGGGTCAATGTCTGCAGAAAACATGGACGCCGCCAAGCAAAAGATGTTCAAAGATGCCCTGAACACGGCATTATCCAAAGGCTATCAGATTCTTGAGAAAGGCGGATCCAGTTGTGATGCCGTGATGGAAGCCATCACCGAAATGGAAGACAGCCCGTTATTTAACGCCGGCCGGGGGGCAGTACTCACAGCCCAGGGATACACAGAACTAGATGCTTCGATTATGGATGGATCCACGGGCAATGCAGGTGCCATTGCTGGAGCAAGCCACATCAAAAATCCCGTTGTGGCTGCTTACCGGGTAATGACTCATTCACCCCATGTGATGGTGAGTGGTGATGGTGCGGAAGCATTTGCTGAAAGTCAGGATATTGAAATGGCAGACTCCGCTTACTTCTTGACGCCGCGAAGAAAAGAACAATTGAAGGAAGTATTGAAGGACAAAAAATTTGGCACTGTTGGAGCTGTTGCTTTAGATGCCAATGGTAACATTTGTGCGGCCACCTCTACCGGGGGAATGAGTGGAAAACGATGGGGCAGAATCGGCGATGCACCGGTCATCGGTGCAGGCACCTACGCCAATAATAAAACCTGCGGTGTTTCTGCCACCGGTTGGGGGGAATACTTCATCAGAAATGTTGCCGCCTATGACGTTTCTGCTCAAATCGAATATCTCGGCAAATATCCGGTGCAGGCCGGTCAGTCAACCATAGATAAAATCGAAGCGATGGGAGGGGAAGGGGGTATGATTATATTGGACAAATACGGAAACATTGCCATGCCTTTCAATTCGTCAGGCATGTTCCGCGGCTACATGGCCAAAGGGGTGGCCGAAGTTAAAATATTCAGAGACTAAATTACTTGGAGCATCAATCCATTCGCGCATTAGAGAAAGGCCTGAAACGGCTCCAGGAATATTTCCCTGATGCGGAGCATTGCTTCAAACACACGCCCCAGAATCAATTGGACGATGTAATACTACAGGTGGCGGAACGGATGAGAGACAATTACCCGTATCCGCACCCCCTATATGCCGGGCAAATGCTAAAACCTCCCCACCCCGTGGCCAAGGCTGCTTACATGCTTAGCCTATGGATTAACCCAAACAACCATGCCTTGGATGGGGGAAAGGCCAGCTCGGCAATGGAGAAAGAGGTGGTGTCTGACCTGGCAAAAATGTTTGGCTGGCCTATTCACCTGGGGCACCTAACCAGCGGAGGTACAATGGCAAATCTGGAGGCGCTTTGGGTGGCTGGAAAACTCCATCCGGACAAAGCAATCCTTTCGTCCGATCAGAGCCATTACACTCACCAGCGTATCTCGGACGTGCTTCGTCTCAGACACCAGTCTGTTGCAACTGATAATTCCGGTCATATTGACCTAAATCAATTGGAAAATTTGCTTAAGTCAGGTGATGTAGGCACTGTTGTGGCCACCATGGCTACCACAGGTTCCGGTGCCGTAGATCCTTTGGCTGAACTCCTGACATTACGCAAAAAGTATCACTTTCGTATCCACGCAGATGCAGCTTATGGTGGTTATTTCCGATTGCTGGACAACCTGAATGCGGTCAATGCGAGTCATTTTGATGCCTTGAACCAGGTAGACAGCCTGTCCATTGACCCACACAAGCATGGATTGCAGCCTTACGGCTGTGGGTGCATATTATTTCAAGATCCAAAGGTGGCGCGCTTCTACCTACATGACTCGCCCTACACTTATTTTACTTCAAATGACCTTCATTTAGGTGAGATTAGTCTGGAATGTAGCCGGGCAGGAGCCAGTGCGGTAGCATTATGGGCCACTCATCAGCTACTTCCGCCCATTGCTGGAGGAGAGTTTTCGAAAATGCTGCACGCAGGACGCGAAGCTGCGCTCCGGTGGTATGCGCACGTCGAAAAGCATGCCGCGCACCTCCTCTTAGAGAAGCCGGACACTGACATAGTTGTTTGGTACCTGAAAGCTGACCGAGTGTCTGAGATGTCCCATAAAGCCAAACAACTATATACCCAATGCGGCAAAGAAGGCCTCTATTTTTCGCTTTTAAAATGGCCGGCAAACAAGTTGACTTTACCGGGAATTGAGGTGGACGAAGAACATGTCATCGGCCTGCGTGCCTGTTTTATCAAACCAGAACATGACAATTGGATCGATGGAATGTGGACGATCTATAAAAAATTTCTCAGTTAACGCCCACCACAACCGTTTCCCTCATCATCATTTCTCTACCATTCAAGTCAAACAGACGGAGTAACACCAGGTAGTAACCAATGCCCACTCGTTCGCCACGTGCATTGGTGCCGTCCCAACGCACAAATCCACTTTGTGCCAGGGTACTTTGCGATAACAGGCAATTGACTGGTCGGCCGCTAGTGTCAAATATTTCCATAGTGCCCACCCACCCTGGACGATCCAGTGCATAACCGATGGTGGTAAAATCCCTTCCCGTGCCAAAGTTGCCAGGTAGAAATACTTTCGGTTCAACACTTAAAGACCCCTCATGGCTACTTAAATCCATGGATTGTGAATTGGCCTGCCCAGGGGTGGCAAACCCTACTGACTGGGCCGCTGAGCGCCAATTGGCGTAATCATTCGCCGGAGCTGAATAATTCACGCGCTCCAGTGACACTCCCTCTACATCATCCAGCAATTCAAAATGAAAACCATCGTCATAATCCAGCCTTTCTACCCACTGGCCCTGATCGTCCGTCAGTACCAGTCGATCACTGCCGTCATTTAAAGGCGGTAAAGCCAGTGCCACCAGATTCTCAGCGGGTGCCTGCGGGAAATGCATATTTAATGCCTCAGGATCTTTGGTGAACGCTAGCCACCCCCCCGGAGGCAGTAATGTGCCGTTCTCAAAAACCGCCACGGCGTCCACTTCATCCTGCTCATTCAATGTGACCAGCTGCCAGCCACCCAAGTCAAAATAATCCGAGACGTTACTATTGTACAATTCAACAAAATCCACGCCTCCCGGTAAAGGGTTAAACAAAATTTCACTTAGATGAAGCTGCTCAGGTACCGGAACGGTGCCTTGGATGATTGGAATTGAAATTTCTCCGGCCCGGTTGTTCGAACAATCCGTCAGACCATCTATCGTTAGTAAATATTCCTGTTGCCGTAACAACCCCGCTGCCAATTCAATCGCCAGTCTGTCTGCATCCAGTAGCCGCACACCCACTAACTCAATGTGAGGTGATAGCGCTACCTGCAAAGACGGCAAGCGAAATGAATCCAAAGGCTCATTCAATTGGACCTCGATGGTCAGACCATCAATGGTTGTCTCTAAAATTGTAGGTGGGAAGTGATCTGTAAGAGCCATGAAGACCGAATTCTCCTCACCAGGTGTCCCGCCAAACTCAGCTTCCGAAGGCAGGAAGTTGAATATGCCGGCACAGTTGACTTCAGGATTGACCGCTTCCATAGACTGTCCATCCAGGCTAGCCTCCTCGAGGTAATACAGGGCATCAACAAGAACACCGTTCGTGTCACGCAAGGCCAACGAATCTCCGGCATTGTTCAATGTGGGTAAATCAGAAATTCCAAGTACTGCTCCATACTCAGCAAATTGCTGCGCATAATCCTCGTCTACCAGTAACAAACGCTCATCCGGAAGCAACACATAACTTGGTAATGAAACCGTATTTCGCGAGTCCTCCCAGGTCCATTGGGCCAAATCAAAAGCCTGTTCAGACCGATTATATAATTCCACATACTCGTGCGATGGTAAGCCGATGACCGGGTCCGGATCTACCATTAGCTCATTGATAACTACTTCGCGAAAGGCAACCACTGCAGGCGGCTCGTAGCTTAAACCATAGGTCTGTTGGGTTACATTATCAAGAAGGTCGCGCAGACCATTCACTTCCAAAATATAATCCCCAGGTTCAATTTGGTCTCTGAAACTCAATCTTACCTCTTTTGTGCCAATGACATCAACAGAAATGAGGTCAGCTCCCGACAGGGAATAATGCGTTTCATCCGCTGCTGACGTCGGATGTAATGGCTCGTCCAAAGCAAGTTCAAGTTCAGTGGTTGAAACAAATTCCCAGTGAACCAGCACAGGTGGCAGGTGATCCGCTTTCGCCAACACATCATCAAAATAAAATTTCTTGCTTCGAGAAGCAATGTAAGTACACTGAAAGCCAAGATAAACGCTTTTAGTATACGTCATGTCCAGGCTACTCCCTTCCTGGATCAACGAATCATTTTTTTCGTACCACAACGTCCATATGCCGGCAGCATTTCTCGCAACCCAAACGGACACCCCTACATTGGCACCTTCTATTGATTTGTCTTCACCATCTATGACCCTAACTACCGAAACACCATCCTGACGGTACAAGCTAATTTCATCTTCTGTGTCTCCAATTTGAACAAAGTAGCCTTGTACCTCGCCATTCAAGTCACCGCTATCGGCAACCAGATAAATCCTTGTAAAGGAGGTACTGGAAGTCGCGAAGTCCATTTCCACATAAAAAGACCATAATACATGGTCCATAAGGGCATTGGGAGTCACCAGGTAAGACCTGTCGTCTACCTCCGGCGCCTGAAGCCGAAGTCTTTCATTTTCAACCGTAAACCGTTCTAATTGACCACTCCAGCCCTCCAGATCGGTATCAAAACTTTCGTTGACCTGACCACTGGCATGGTGACACAACATCACTATAATGAATACCTGACCGAGTTGACAAACTTTCATTTTACAGGTTGCTAAAGACATTTGAATATATGAATGGAGCATCGACGGTACCAGCTTTTTGTATTGTCAAAATGTTAACTGATCTTCATTGAAGAGCGCTTTCAGATTAACTTTGTGGTTTAGTTGAATTATGAAAATAGCAGTTGTAGGTGCTACGGGTTTGGTAGGTGAGGAATTGATTCGAGGCCTGGCAACCAGAAACTTTAAGATAGATGTCCTTCTTCCAGTGGCTTCAGAAATCTCTGTGGGGTCATCTGTGATTTTTGAAGACAAAGCCATCACCGTCATAAGTATGGAGGAGGCCATTGCTGCCAAACCAGACCTTGCATTGTTTTCTGCAGGTGGTCAGGTATCACTGGAATACGCGCCCCGGTTTGTAGAAAATGGGACATTGGTGATCGATAATTCTTCTGCCTGGCGCATGGACCCGACAAAAAAATTAATTATACCGGAAGTCAATGGCCACGCACTTCGAATCGACGACCGCATCATCGCCAACCCTAACTGCTCAACCATCCAAATGGTGCTTGCCCTTTATCCACTTCATGCTGCATTCGGTATCCAAAGACTGGTTGTCTCCACTTACCAATCAGTAACCGGAACCGGGAAAGCAGCACTTCAGCAGTTGGAAGAAGAAATACGCAACGGTAAAGCTGCCAACCCTGTATACCCTCACACCATCCATCAAAATGCACTGCCGCATGTTGATGTATTCATGGACAATGGATACACGAAGGAAGAAATGAAAATGGTCAACGAAACACGTAAAATTTTGGACGATGCTGCTATGGCCATCACTGCAACTTGTGTCAGATTGCCCATCCTGGGTGGCCATTCGGAAAGCCTGAACATTGAATTTGATAAAGACTTTGATCTGGATGAAGTTTATCGCTTACTACAGGAAGCCCCGGGAATCAAAATTGAGGATAACCCTGCTCAAAACAGCTATCCTATGCCCATCACAGCGCATGGTACAGACGACGTATATGTGGGTCGAATACGTAGGGATGAGTCACACCCTAAGGCTTTGAACATGTGGGTGGTAGCTGATAACCTGCGAAAAGGGGCGGCGACCAACGCCCTCCAAATCGCTGAATATCTCATTGACCACAGTCTCCTGTACTGATGACCCTATCGGATGAATGTATCGAAAGATACGTGCACGCAAATACAAACGAATTATTGCTGAATCCGCCTAGAGGCTTTGTTGGTGATATCAAAGAGCTGGTGCGCGAAGTCAAAGCCCGTCAAAAAGCAAAACATAAACTCCCTACCTGGGTAGCTCAGGGTGGTATCAGGGTGCCGTCACTACTGGCAGTCGAGCAATCCTCTTCCGAAGCGACGGCACATTACAAAGCTCGTTTGTTCAAGGGTGAACATTTAACCGACCTCACAGGAGGTTTGGGCGTGGATACCTGGGCATTCAGCCAGGTCTTTAAACAGGTGCAATATGTAGAGAAGGACCCAAAAAAAGCAGCCTTTTTTGAGCAAAACATGAGATGCCTGGGGCGCAACAACATCGAGGTTTTCGCCCAATCAGCAGAATCTTTCTTGGCATCCTCCCAACTACGGCCAGATTTCTACTACATCGACCCACACAGGAGAGATGACCAAAAGGAAAAGGTCTTTCAACTGGAAGCATGCCAGCCCAATCTGCTAGATATCCTGCCACAAATTCAGGCTTCACAAGGGCAGTTATTATTGAAAGCTTCTCCTATCCTTGACATCCAACTAGCCTCCAGACAACTCAGAGGCCTATGTGCGGTCTACATCATCGAATGGAAGCAAGAAGTACGAGAACTCCTATTTCACCTCGATTTCCGAAGTCCATCAACATCCATTGCACTTATTGTGGCTAACCTGGACCTATCAAGCGAGAGTCATACCACCCTTGACGCACAGTACATATCCGGGCCGACTTCTTATCATTTGCCGGAAAAATACCTTTACTTGCCTTCAGCAGGGCACCTGAAGGCCGGGCTCTTCAATTGGCTGATCCGTGAGTACCCGATTAGAAAGATCGCCGCCAACACCCACTTATACACTTCCAACATCCATGTTCCAGAATTCCCGGGACGATGCTGGCAGGTACTGGCTAACCAACCCACAAAAAAACAAATACATAAAACCGACCTGCACGCCATTAGCCGCAACCATCCACTTACAGCTAATCAATTGACAGCCAAATTTCAATTGACCCCAAAGGGTGACCGTTATTTGCTGGCTTTCAGAGATGCCCATGACCGACCCAGGATGTTGGTAGGCCTACGGTGCTAATCGCCATGACCTTTCCTTATATAAATACCGGAAAAAACCATTTTACGAAAAAATGTCTTTTCTTTCACCGCTTTCCAACGTCCGGCCAGTAACTGATAATTGGGCAGTTCTTGTACGGGTAGCCTCACCGTCAAGGAAAAAAAAAGATACATGATGCTCAGCAACCATTGATGCCAGCGTTTGTGAGATTGGAAATCAATTACAGCCAGCCGAGCGCCGGAGTTGCTGTAACGCAACATTCTTTCTGCCACTTCCCAAACCTGGTCGTCCCCGAATTGATCCAAAAAGAAAGGAAGTATGATCCAGTCAGCCTTCTCCTGACCTGTCCATTTGAAAAAGTCGGCCTGAATCCACTTAACATTCAATCTACTTACTCTCCGCTTGGCCCGTAGAATCATTCCAGAAGAAGATTCAACATAAATAACGTTTGCAGACTCAGGCACCCATTGCAGTATTCGACCTGTTCCCCCACCCACAATGAGTACCGTTGATTCTGGCTGAATATGACCTGCAGCCCATTGCTGGGCCTTCCATAGTCTTTGCCAAAAAATCAACCGAACCAATACATCGTAGATGCCTGCCAAACGATCATAACCATTCATAAAAGGAAAAGTCCGGGTGTCAGAAACGTAATATCACCCAGTGAGCGATACCAAAGGCAAACTTGACGCCATTTTCTACCCCACCAGAGTAGGTAAGTGCCTGCGGTAAGAAGACCAAAAACCGGAATCCATGGAAATGGCGCATCAAAAATCGACAACAGCATTGTACCGAAAAACATCAAAACCAGATAGGCCGGCACGATCTTATTAATCTGAGCCGGTGCCTTAGAATGCGTCATCCCCTCTGCACTATCTGTTTCAAATTCATACCATGAGAATAACCGGAGGTTCATCCAGGCAGTAAACAAAACCATGGGCAAACAAACCAGCACAGTCCATTCTACCGTGTAAACACCAAATAACGGTAGAAACATCACACCTCCTGTGTAGAGCAATGCTGCCACTGTCTCTTTCGGAAAGCGAAAGAAACGCAGCTGCGCCAGAAGCAGGTAAGCGGTGCAAAACAAAGCCCATACAAGACCTTGTTTTAATAATTGATCCGGCAACTGCCAGGCCAGCCAGAGCCCCAGAGTTGACGCTAAAGAGAAAGCCATAAGCAAGGCATGGCGGTACCGGTAATGAAACCGTCTACGGGCCGAAGTAACCGTCTTCCCCTGAACATCCAACAGATGATCCAGCGTGTAGATGCACCAAACGGCCAATGACAAACATAAATGATGTGTCCAGATTAAGGGACTCCCAAATTGGACACAAAAAAAAGCGGACATAAACGCAGCTCCACAGGCCACATCAATAGATAACCAGTTAACGTTCCGCAGCACGTTCATCAGCTTGAGGATTCCTCTACCCCTGACTCAGGGCCTCGGCACCAGCTACAATTTCAGAAAGCTCCGTCGTAATGGCCGCTTGTCGGGTCTGATTGTAGGTCTGTTTTAGATCCTTCAACAGCTCCTCGGCATTGTCCGTGGCCTGATCCATGGCCGTCATTCTGGCACCATGTTCAGACGCATTTGAGTCAAGCAGCGTTTTATAGAACTGGATTTTCAGCGACCGTGGCAGTAGCTCCTCAAAAATTTTCTCCTTATCGGGTTCAAAGATATAATCATAATCAATGCTCCCTTCTTCCTGTGACTCCTCTGCAGAAGAAATAGGTAGAAATTGTTCGCTTTGTATCACCTGAGTAGCCACATTCTTAAATTCATTGTAAATGATCTCTACCCGATCGAATTCTTTGTCAAGAAATAATTTCATCACGTATTCTGCTGTTTCCTTGACCTCCTCAAATCGCAATTTTTCAAACAGGTGGGAATGATCCTGAATAACCTTATAATCTCGTTTCTTAAAATGATCCAGCGCCTTTTTACCGATTGGCAACAAATACAGGTCTCCTCGCAACTCTTGATTTTTATAATGCGAGGCAATTAGGTTTTTAGTGAATTTGAAAACGCTACTGTTAAAGGCCCCACATAAACCACGGTCTGATGTTTCCACCACAAGCAGTACCCGTTTTACTTCACGCGTTTCGGCATACGGACTGTTCAGCTCATCACCCGCGCCGGCAGTCACATTTTCTATGATGCGCGTCAATCTTTGAGAATACGGGCGCATCTGCTGGATTTTTTCTTGTGCACGCCTCAATTTAGAGGCTGCAACCATTTTCATGGCCTTGGTTATCTGCTGCGTAGAGATGACCGATTTAATCCGGCCTTTTACTTCTTTGAGATTTGCCATATCACTTCGTGAATCTTTGAGCCAGGTCTTTAGCCACTTGATCCAACGTGCCCGTAACCTCTTCCGTCAGTTTACCTGCCTTCATGTCGTTCAGTATATCTCGATGTTGCGTATTTAGTATTTCGGTATATTCCTTTTCAAATTCCTTTACCCTATCCAAAGGCACTTTGTCTAACAACCCTTTGGTTGAGGCGTAAATGATGGCTATCTGGTCCTCAACTTTCACCGGTGAGTACTGTGCCTGCTTCAAGATTTCCTGGTTACGTTGCCCGCGATCGATGGCGCGCTTGGTCGCTGCGTCCAAATCGGATCCAAACTTAGAAAAGGCTTCCAGCTCACGAAACTGAGCCTGATCCAGCTTCAGCGTACCAGACACCTTTTTCATAGATTTGATCTGGGCGGATCCACCCACGCGCGATACGGATATACCCACATTAATGGCTGGCCGAATGCCCGAGTTGAAAAGATTGGTCTCCAAAAATATCTGTCCATCCGTAATGGAGATCACATTCGTGGGAATGTACGCTGACACGTCGCCGGCCTGAGTTTCTATAATTGGCAAAGCGGTAAGCGAACCACCTCCCTTTACCATGCTTTTGATTGAAAGTGGGAGGTCATTCATTTGCTGCGCAATGTCATCATTATTGATGATTTTGGCCGCCCGCTCCAAAAGCCGGGAGTGCAAGTAAAAAACATCGCCCGGATAAGCCTCTCTTCCCGGCGGTCTTCTAAGCAATAATGATACCTCACGATAAGATACTGCCTGCTTTGAAAGATCGTCATAAACCACCAGGGCCGCACGTCCGGTATCTCTGAAAAATTCACCTATGGTAGCTCCGGTAAATGGTGCAAAAAATTGCAACGGCGCAGGATCTGCAGCCGACGCGGAAACTATCACCGTATATGGTAATGCCCCTGCCTCTTCCAGGGCCTTGACAATGCCAGCTACAGTAGACGCCTTCTGCCCAATGGCTACGTAAATGCAAAAAACCGGTTCGCCCCGGTCGTAGAATTCTTTCTGATTGATGATAGTATCCAGCGCCACAGCAGTTTTTCCTGTCTGTCTGTCGCCAATAATTAACTCGCGCTGTCCTCTACCAATGGGTATCATGGAATCGATGGCCTTGATGCCAGTCTGCAACGGTTCGTTTACAGGCTGCCGGTAAATTACGCCAGGAGCCTTTCGCTCAAGGGGCATTTCAAAAAGCTCGCCGTCCAAAGTTCCTTTTCCATCAATTGGATTACCCAGTGTATCCACCACACGGCCTAACATTCCTTCGCCTACTTTAATTGAGCCAATCTTTCCGGTAGACCTTACGGTATCCCCTTCTTTGATTTCACTCGAGTCACCCAACAGTACCGCTCCAATGTTGTCCTCCTCCAAATTTAGCACCAACGCGCGCAAGCCATTTTCAAACTCCAATAATTCCCCAGCTTGTGCCTGATTGAGTCCATAGATACGCGCCACACCATCACCTACTTGTAATACAGTGCCAATATTCTCCAGCTCAGCTTCAGTCTTGAAGCCAGACAACTGCTGTTTAAGTATTGCCGAAATTTCGTCAGGTCTTACTTCTGCCATGATGATTCAATTAATGCGCCCCCAGCGCTATTTATTTCTTAAAGTTTAATTTAATGTCTTTCAATGCCGATGTCACGCTCTGATCGATCTGTTGATCGCCCATACGCAAGACATATCCGCCCATAATAGAAGCGTCAACCTCCACATCCAGATGTGGTTTTTTGCCCGTGTATTTAGCTACCAAATCCTCGAAGGCAGACACGGTCTTTTTATCCAGCGAGTAGGTGGTCACGACCGTGGCTTTTTGGATACCCATTTTTTCATCATATCGCTGATTGAAGACGGTGGAAATGTCTTTCAAAAATGCCCCTCTTCCTTTACGAGTGATTAGGTCCAAGACTGAAAGTGTCAAAGCATGGAATTTCCCTTCTAAGACCTTGCCCAGTATTTCGCATTTACGCAGGTGAGGAATGATCGGACTTTCAAGCATCAAGCGGAGCGGGCGACTCTCTGCAACCAAATGCTGCAAATTCACCATGTCTTGATGAACAGATTCCAGTACCGCGTTTTCTTGCGCCAATTCTATGAGCGATCTCGCATATCGAGAAGCAATTCTATGCCCACCCATCTGTCAATTAATTTTTGCTTCTTTCAAAAACTTGTCAACCAACTTCTTCTGCTCCTCGTCGTCGGATAGTTTCTCCCTCAACACCTTCTCAGCAATGTCGAGACTTAAATCCAAAATAAGTTGCCTCACTTCTGTCATGACAGCGTTTTTCTCACTTTCCATTTGTGCGCGTGCCTCAGCAAGCATCTTATCTGCTATTTTGGAAGTGTCATTGCGGGCATCCTCCTTGATTTTATTGGCTACGGTAGTTGCTTCTTTAATCATCTGATCTCGCTCCATTTTTGCCTCATAAATCAAGTATTCATTGTCCATCTTGATTTGCTCCATCTCTTCACGTGCATTTTCAGCGGCCTTCAGGGCATCTTCAATCTGAAACTCGCGTGCTTTTAAGGAAGATAGTATTGGAATCCACGCATATCTGCGCAGCACAAATACCACAATTAAAAATATGACCAGTTGCCAAAATACCAGTCCAATATCCGGAAGTAGTAATTCCATGATGTTTTTCTTTTAAAAGGTATCATCCGGATCAAGCATCCAGATGATACCTTAGAACTTTTCGGATCTTTATTGAGCCTGTGAAATCAAGAAACAAACAACCACACCAAACAAAGCCACCACCTCTATCAGGGCAGCAATGATCAACATGGCAGTCTGAATTCTACCGGCAGCCTCCGGCTGTCGTGCCATAGATTCCATGGCAGAACCACCGATGCGGCCGATACCAATGCCTGCGCCAATCGCAACAAGGCCAGAACCGATGCCCGCTCCCATAATCGCCAAACTCATGTCCATTAAAATTGAAAGTAACATAATATATGTTTAGTTAAATAATTACATAATTAGTGGTGTTCGTCCTGAATCGCCATTCCGATATACAACGATGAAAACATGGTAAAAACGTAAGCCTGTATTGTGGCCACCAAAATTTCAATGAAGGTAATGACAGTAACCACGAGGGTGGAGGCCACACCGACTGCGTATGACTGGAAAATGAATATCAATCCCAGGAGACTGAGTATCACAATATGGCCAGCTGTGATGGCCACAAACAATCGCAACAGTAATGAAAATGGCTTGGTGAAAATACCAATGAATTCTACAACCGGCATCACAGGAATGGGAAATTTCAACCACCATGGTACCCCTGGGGTATTGAATATATGTGTCCAATAGGACCTATTCGCACTGAGGTTGGTAATGATCATGGTTAAAACAGCCAAAACCGCAGTTACGGCAATATTGCCAGTCAAGTTGGCCGCTGCAGGCAACAGGCCAAGCAGATTGCCAAACCAAATGAAAAAGAATAATGTCAACATGTAGGGCAAGTACCTCTCATACTTTGGACCAATGTTAGGTTTCACCACTTCATCCCTAACGAATAGAATAATTGGCTCAAACAACGACTGTAAACCTTTCGGAGCCACATGCTGATTTTTCTGATAGCTCTTGGCGATTGATAGAAACACCATCAGCATCAACCCGACTGTCAAAAAGAGAAAAAATACATTTTTTGTAATGGAAAAATCCCACACATGAGCCCCTGTCGTGAGGTGTATCTCACCATGCTCCAGCATGTAATCCTTGTACTGCGCAGGACCGCTGTCTCCATGGTGGAAATTATGGGATAAGAAAACATCCAATCCATTGGCTTCAGAATAAACAATTACCGGCAAGGGCAATTCGATGCCATGTGCGATCTCCCAGCCATGACTGTCCTTGATGTGATGGTTAATCATTTCACCAGGACGAAACTCCTCAGCGTCTGCTCCCTCCGATGCACGTACCGAAAATGACAACAAGACAAAGAGCCCAAGCACCACTGATCTGATACACACCCAAGAATATAACTTATATCTGTTGGTACTCACGAGATAGAAATGACCCCATTAATTTCGGCGCAAGTTAGCCAAAGCCATTATCAATTCAAAGATCATAAAGACCAAATAGAGCACCGAAAACTGAATGATCAAGGCCTTAATTCCAGGGGGCTCCAAAAGGGCAAAGAACACCAATAAAACAATGGCAGTCACGAAACGTAACACGATGCCGCTAAGGAAAAATACCGGCATTTGTTGTCGATCTTTTTCTCCCATTGAAAACAACCATGCTACAATCAGCGACTGACCCCAAAAAAAAACAATAAGACCCGGGAAATAAGGATGAAAATGTATTTTCAATGGATTCAAAGCATAACCAATAATAGCGATTAGCGCAATTGACATTGAGATTAAGAAATAATTTTTCACCGAAGCTTCCGGAAAAGATGCACCAAAATACCAATGGTCGCAAGCATTGTGCCGGCAATGGTAAACCATGGTGTACCCAGAGACAAATACTCATCTAAAAAGTACCCACCACCCACGAATGACAACAAAATAGCCAATAGTTCGAAGGCGATACCCGTAAGCTTTAAATATTCATTTTCGCTATCGGCCCTGTGCTTTGAGAACGGGTTCCTGTTCAAGTTGAATCTCTTTACTTTTCTCCCCCATTTTACAGCCTCCGTTGAACTCAGCACCTGATTCCACGATCAATTTATTGGTAATTATGTCACCTTCAATGGAGGCAGAAGATTTGAGCACCAACACCTCTGATATTTCTACCGTTCCTGTCACATGACCAGAAATCTCGGCATTCTGGGCTTGGATATTCCCTTCGATGTGTGAAGATTGGCCCAAGGCCACCTTGGACTTGGTTTTGATATTTCCTACTACCTTCCCTTCAATGCGAAGATTGCCAAAGGTCTCCATGTTGCCATTGACAACTGTCCCTTTACCTATGATGTTTGAGTTACTGATTTCTTCAGGCACCTTCTGCGTATTTTTCATTTTAATTTCATAACATTTTCACAAACCTACATACTCCTCCGGGTTCAAAGGATTTCCATTACGCCAAATCTCAAAGTGTAGGTGAGGACCGGTAGTTAATTCACCAGAATTTCCGGTAATGGCAATGATTTCTCCGCCAGTAACAAATGTACCGACCTTTTTTAATAATTCCGAATTGTGCTTGTAGATGGATACCAGCCCTCCTCGGTGTTGGATACCTATGGTGTGACCACCATCAAGTGTCCAGGAGGCCACTATCACAACCCCATCAGCCACTGACTTTACCGGCTCATTTTCTTTCCCGACGAGATCGATACCAAAATGACTATTTTTTGGTTCGTAACCGTGCGTCATGACACCTTCCATCGGCTTGAAAAGATAAATACTTCTAAAATCCTCAGATACTTCCTGCTTCTCAAAAGTGATCTCATTAAGCGAGGCATTTTCAAAGTTTGCCCTGAATTGAGAATCAATTGGCGGCATTTCCTTTTCCAGTAGAGACTCCGGACTCACGCTCACCCGGGACACACTGTCGATTTGCTGAGCATCGAAATTTCCGGAGAGGATACTTCTAATATTCCCAATATAAATGTCTTTGACCATCAACTCGTATGTCATTGAGTCAAGCTGTAAGTTGACCTGTAATAGTTGCTTTTGCATCTCCTGTCGCTGAGTCCTGGGATCTAACCATTGATCCAAGAGGGTCGTCACCAATAGAATGGACAATGTAAGTGTAATCAGAAAGGACGCCAGGCCAATCACCATTAGCCTGGCGTAATTAAAACTGTAGGTATGTTTTTCTGCCAGGTTTTCCTCATTTCGGACAATGAGGGTGTACCGATTAAATAACCAGTTGGAAAGGGTTTTTCTTGTACTCACTACGCGGCTTTAGAGTGAACAAAAGTAATTCCAAATTAAGACTATGGTATCTTTACACTTACTTTCCCAATGGATCGTTTTACAAACGTGACACATTCCAACGCATCCGGCACCTATTTATCCTTGTTATTAGGCAGTCTCCTCTTTCTGTGTGCTTGCGCGCCTCAGCGAAATAATCCCTTAAGCAACAACTACCACAACCTGACAGCCCATTTCAATGCCTATTTCATAGCCAAAGAACACATACGCGTGGTTGAAGAGGAATTGTACGACAACTATGAGTGGAACTACAATAAAATTCTTCCCATTCATGTGCCGTTCGATTCTACCGATACGGCCGTCTACAAGGATCAAATGCTAGATTGCATTCAGAAAGCTTCAATAGCCATCCAAAGGCACCCAGGATCGAACTGGGAATATCTGAGTTATCACCTCGTTGGTATGGCCCGGCTGTACCTACTTGAATTCCCCGCCGCCATCGAAACCTTTAAATACGTAAATACGAAGTCTGAGTCGAACGATGAACGACACGAGTCTTTGATTCAACTCATGCGAACCTTTGCCAAATATGGTGAATTCAAAAATGCCATCGCAGTGTCAGACTACCTGGGGAGGGAGGAGTTAGATGATGAACATGCCGCCTATTATTATTTGAATAAGGCTTACATCTACCAACTCCAAGACAACATGGACAACATGGTCAAGAATTTGGTTTTAGCTGAGGAAAAAATACCCTCGCACCGGGACAAGGCCAGAATTCAATTCATCATTGGCCAGGTGTATCAGGAGTTGGGATTTAACGGACTGGCCTTTAATTATTACAAGAAATGTTTGCGGTCGAGTCCCACCTACAATCTGTCTTTCTACACCAAGCTGTACATGGCTCAGGTCACCGAGTTGACGGCCAACCGGGACGTCAAGCGTACCAGAAAGTATTTCAAAAAATTGCTCAATGACACCAAAAACCGAGAGTATCGCGACAAAATTTACTACGAGATGGGTGCTTTTGAGCAGAAAAACAATAACCTCGATCTGGCTATTGAATACTATCGTTCATCGGTAAAAGTCAGTGAAAACAACCAGAGACAAAAAGGCCTCTCATTCCTTAGATTGGGTCAGATTCATTTCGACTCATTGAAAGCCTATAAACAGGCCAAATATTACTACGACAGTACGATCCAGGTGCTGCCCAAAGACGAAGACAATTACGTAGGCATCAAAAACCGACAGGAAATACTGGGGGAATTCGTCAAACACATCACCACCATACAAGAAAATGATAGTCTCCTCATTCTGGCTGGACTCCCCGAAGACTCTCTGGTAACACTTGCACAGGAACAAATTGCCCTTCAGCAAGAAATGGCCAAAAAGGCCCAGGAAGAAAGAAAAGTCAATAGACAAGAAGCTGAGCAAACACGACTTCAGGTGGAGGCTGCGCTCATCAAGACGGGAGAAGAATCCTCAGGTTGGTATTTTTCCAACAGGTCGTCTATGGATCAGGGGCTGATTACTTTTCGTAGGATTTGGGGCAACCGGGAGCTGCAGGACAATTGGCGTCGTTCGGTTAAATCTGCCCTTCAATTTACGACTAACCAGACGTCAATGGTAGAGGATTCAGTAAGCAAATCCTCATTTTTGGCGAATGATTCACTACAAACACAACAGGCAGTGGATGCGTTACTGTCGCGCATACCCAAATCAGATGAGGCAAAACAAAAATTGCTCAGCGAAGTAGCAACCGCTTATTACGAAGTTGGTAACATTTACAATTTCAGGTTAAACGAACCCAAAGATGCGACCGAAACCTTTGAAACGTTACTCCGCAGATTTCCCGATTCTACGTACGAGCCAGAAGTACTCTATCAGCTGTATTTACTCTATAAAGAGGTAAACTTTGCTCAATCCAAAGCCAAGGCACAAACCCTGGTAAACAAATATCCAGAGTCCATTTATGCCAAACTGATAAATAACCCCAACTACCGGGAAGAAAGCTTTGCCCTCTCCATACAGTTGCAAAAAGTTTATAACCGGGCTTACCGCTTGTACGATGCTGAGGATTACCCTGCCTCCATTGCCCTTCTTGATTCAGCGCTCACCTTACACCCAGAAAATGTGTTCAGCGCGCGGCTGGCACTGCTTCGTGCGATTATTACAGGCCATTTGGAGGGTCAGCTTAAATATCAGATGGCTTTGGATCGCTTCATCGAGCAATATGATAAAAGCGAATTGGTTGAGTACGCAGTATCCCTGATTGAATCCTCAGAAGCATTTAAGGCGCGTCAAATAAGTAGCGCCAAAGCCCGATACATTAAGTTTTTTGATCAACGCCACTATTTTGTGCTAGTTTATCCTAACAAAGGGACACTGAGCAGTGAACTACCCAGCGAGGTGGATCAGTTTTTATTGAAAAATAATTGGTCATTTCCTTCGGGCAACCTACTGCTGAGTGATGAATATTCGATGGTGGTAGTGAACAACCTACCAGATAAAGGCCTGGCGATGGAAATATTAACAACCTTTAACCGGCAAAAGGAAAACTTCACTAACCTGAAAGGACGTAAACACTTTGTTTTTGTACTTTCTCAAGACAATTTTGATATCATGTACCGAACCAAAGACGTAGACAGTTACAATCAGTTTTTCCAACAGCATTACCTATGAAATCAACGATTGTTCATAAAATGATCCGATACCTCTGGCTGTTCACAGGTACGGTATTCCTTTTTATTCTCCTGTTTGTCGCCATGGTTAGATACGATATATTCGGCTGGTTTGGCGGACTGCCAAGCCTGGATGCACTGGAGCAACCTGATCCAGACTTGAGCTCGGAATTGATCAGCGCCGACGGTGACATTTTGGGTAAGTACTTTCGCAAAAACCGCACACCGGCATCCTACGACGATCTATCCCCTGAACTGATAAGAACGCTGTTAGTCACTGAAGACATTCGCTTTCATAAACATGCTGGCATCGACTTTAGGGGCCTTATGCGCGCCATTCTGGGTAAGCTTACTTTTTCCTTCCGCGGTGGTGGCAGTACTCTCACGATGCAGCTGGCAGAAAACCTGTACGGCACCTCTACAGACAATCGTGGTTCGCTGTACAAGTACCGGATGCTGGGAGGAGTGATAACAAAATTCAAAGAGTGGATCATTTCCTATCAACTGGAAAAAGCCTACACGAAGGAAGAAATCATGGCCATGTACTTGAATACCATTGAATTTGGAAGCAATGCCTATGGGATTAAGGTAGCCGCCAAGACTTTTTTCAACAAAGAACCCAGCGAACTTGGTTACGCAGAATCGGCTATTTTGGTAGGACTCATCAACGCGCCAACGCGATGGAATCCAGTACTCAATCCAGATAACGCCTATCGTAAACGCACCGAGATTTTACACAATCTATACAAATACGATTACCTAAGCCGTCAAACATTTGACAGTCTAACGAATGCCGAAATTGTGCTGGATTATCGAGTCGCCAACCAAAACCAAGGCATGGCTACCTATTTCCGAAAGGTAGCCGGCAATGAACTACGCGCTTGGTGTGAAGCGCATGGTTACGACTTGTACGAGGACGGACTAAAAATTTACACCACGCTTGACGCACGCATGCAAAAACATGCAGAGGCGGCCGTTAAGCAACAAATGGCCACATTGCAGGGTCGATTCAATAACCACTGGGGAACACGAAACCCGTGGATCGATGAAAACGGGAGAGAAATAAAAGGCTTCCTGAAAGATGCCATGAAACGCACCCCAGCTTATAAGTACCTCAGCAGCCAATACAACAATGCAGATTCCATTGAATATTATTTAAATCAAAAGAAAAAGATGAAAGTATTCAGTTGGGATGGCGAAGTGGACACCACTTTCAGCTCTTATGACTCGCTTAAATATTACAAACGATTTCTACATGCCGGTTTCATCGCCATTGAACCTCAAACCGGACATATCAAGGCATGGGTAGGTGGCATCGACCATAAGTATTTCAAATACGATCATGTGCGTCAAGGCAAACGACAGCCTGGCTCAACCTTCAAACCTTTTGTTTACACCGAGGCAATACGTGCGGGCTATTCTCCTTGCTACCGCGTGAAAGACGTGCCCACGGCCTACACACTTCCTAACGGTGACATTTGGGCACCTGAAAACTCCGACGGGCCGTCAACCGGCGAAAACCTAACGCTTCGTCAGGCAATGGCCCGATCAGTCAATACGATTACCGCCTATATAGGTATGAACTTCACCTCTCCAGAGGCTGTGGTAGACCAAGCCAAGAGAATGGGGATACAGACAGATCTGCAAGCCGTGCCGTCCATGTTCTTAGGTGGAGGCAGCGATGTGAGTCTCCTAGAAATGGCAGGTGCCTATGGCACTTTTGTTAATAAAGGACTCCATACAAGACCCCATTTCATCACTAAAATTGAAGATAAAAACGGTAACATAATCGAAAGCTTCATTCCAGAGCAGGTAGAGGCCCTCAGCGAAAGAGATGCCTACATTATGCTACATATGCTCAAAGGAGCGACCGAAGAAAAAGGTGGTACCGCGTTAGGTCTGGCCTGGGAGCTCAGAAATAACAATGACGTAGGTGCCAAAACAGGCACCACCCAAAATGCATCAGATGGCTGGTTCATGGGGGTCACCCACGATCTGGTAGCCGGTGCCTGGGTTGGTGGTGACGATCGAAGCATCCACTTCAGAAACTGGGCATTGGGTCAGGGGGCCAAAACGGCATTGCCCATTTGGGAAATATTCATGACAAAAGTTTACAAAGATGAGTCTCTGGACCATGAGAAAGGACGGTTTGCACCTCCGAGCACCCCATTGGGGATGGAATTAGATTGCGAGATGTTTTGGGGTAGTGGCGATCCCGATCAAAACGATGTAGTGGATCAGAAAGATATTCGAGGGTAACTGGCAATGCATACATGGAAATATCAGCGATACGATAAATCTGATTATTCACGCGTGCCTAACGCCCCGGGCGTCTATAAATATCTTAACACGGCCAAAGACATCATCTACGTAGGGAAAGCAAAAGATCTTAGAAAGCGCGTCAGTAGCTATTTCGTACCGTCTGCCAAACACTCCGTCAAGACCGCCCGATTGGTGCATGAGACCCGTCAAATAGAATTTGTCATTGTTCCCTCGGAGTATGAGGCACTGGTGCTTGAGAATGAGCTTATCAAGGAAAATCAACCAAAATATAATATCAACTTAAAGGATGGCAAAAGCTACCCAAGCATCTGCATTACACGTGAACGCTTTCCAAGGGTTTTCCCCACGCGTAGAATAATACCTGACCAGGGAGAATACTTTGGCCCCTTCACCTCCGTGCGCGCGATGAATGGCATCCTGGATCTGATCAAAAAATGGTATAAACTCCGAACTTGCAATTTCAACCTTTCCGAAAAAAATGTGAACAATGGCAAATTCAAAGTATGCCTGGAGTACCACCTCGAAAACTGTAAGGGTCCATGCGAGGGGCTTCAGGATGAGCGCTCTTATAACGAAGACATCGAACAAATTCGACACATTTTGAAAGGTCATCTCGGTCCGGTCAAAAATCACATCAAACAGCAAATGTCTGAAGCCGTAGAAAGCTTACAATTTGAACGGGCACAGTTTCTCAAGAATCGCCTGACCTCACTGGATAAATTTCAGACCCGTTCATTGGTGGCTAACCCAAAAATTTCCCAATTGGACGTATTCTCCATTACCTCTGAAAAACAAACCTCGTACGTCAACTTTATGAAGATCGAGGAAGGCGGAATCCGGCTCTCTGAAACCATAGAAGTACAGCGCAAAATGGATGAATCTGAAGCGGAGATTTTATCTCTGGTTATGTTCAATCTGCGTAAACGGTTCGGAAGCACAAACACACAAATCGTTGCGAACATACAAGTGGAGACCTGGGATGATGTTACGCTCACCGTCCCTAAAATTGGCGACAAAAGAAAATTGATCGAACTCTCACTGAAAAATGTCAAATTCTACAAAAAACAGAGCCTGGAAAAAACACCCCCCAGAGAAAACAAAGTTTTGGAGCAATTGAAAGAGGCGCTTCGGCTTCAAGAACTACCGCAACACATCGAATGTTTTGATAACTCCAACATTCAAGGCAGCGATCCAGTCGCAGCCATGGTTTGTTTCAAAAATGGGAAACCGGCCAAAAAAGACTATCGAAAATTCCATGTAAAAACTGTGGAAGGCCCAAATGATTTCGCGTCGATGACAGAAATAGTAGCCAGGCGCTATGGTAGACTGTTGAGTGAAAATCAAGCACTCCCTCAACTAATTGTCATTGATGGGGGCAAAGGACAATTAAGCGCCGCAGTTGAAGCGCTCCAACAACTTGACCTATACGGTAAGGTGCCCATCATCGGCATAGCGAAAAGATTAGAAGAAATATATGTACCAGAAGATCCCTATCCGATACATATATCTAAGAAATCACCCTCATTGCGCCTCATTCAACACCTGCGAGATGAAGCCCACCGCTTTGCCATTAGCTTCCACCGCGATTCACGAAGTAAAGGCCAAATCAGTTCTATCCTGGATCACGCACCAGGAATAGGAGACAAAAGCAAAGAAAAGCTGCTAACTACTTTCAAAAGCATGCAGCGAATCAAACAAGCAGGGATTACAGATCTCGCCGCAGCCGTGGGTCTCAAAAAGGCACAGGACCTTTACGCCTATCTGCACGAAGACAAAAAAAGGGATCAGCAAAGCTGATCCCTCAAACAGACAATGTGTAATTGGCTCAATACTCCCAAAGCTCACTTTCTCGCTCCATGAGATCATACTCGTATTGTTGTTGAATGACCACTGCTTTCAACGGATCATTTCCGATTTCTCTCTCATGTTTCTTTCGTAATGTCACATTCTCATTGTTAGAAACCTTTACGATAGGGGCACGAAACATACGCAACTCAAAGGCATCACTTAAGTTCATACTCATGGCCTTGTTCTGGTCATTGTACCAAATGGCCCGATCTGCAAAGGTCGTACGGAATAACTCGATGGCCTCTTCATATTTGAAATATACCTTCTTCTGTCCGTCAAATCGGATATCGTACAAATCTGTGGTAGTTCGCGTCTTCGGAATGGTTGCCCCAAGACTTTGTATGTAATAATAAACCCTGGAACGATTCCGATCAAAAATCATGTCTTCTTGTATCTCAACCACTGAGAAGGCCTCACCCGGTATTTTCACCGCAGAATCGATCTGTACTATGGCCGAAAATGGATCTTCCGGATCCTCCAGTCGGTCAATTTTCTTAAGTACACTTGTTTGTAATTCCCATTCCTCATCTGTCATGGGATTCAAACAGCTATCAGACCTGTACGCCTTGATCAAACCTTTTTCTACCGCTTCGAAAAGCAAACGAGTAATCTCAGCATTCTTGGAAAAGAAAGGTCTATTCTGCCTTTCCGTCAAATTCATTCTCCTCCATAAGATCTTTTTGAACATCACATAGTGATCCGGCACTATTGGCTTGTTCAGTATTTCCTGTGCATCTGCACAAAAAATCATCCCGATCATTAGAAGGATTGCATAACCTGTTTTTTTCATACCTCCCATTTGTTTGACTAACCTTAATTAATACAACGGAATGTTCAAATACTGCTCAAACCGCTTGAAGTTTTCAACTTTACCTTGGAAATTTTTACGCACGAGCCCTCGGATTTCAACTGATAGATAATCCCCTTTTCTCGCCTGCGAAGCTATTCTCGATAAATTCACCCGCCCATTGCTGAAAGGCACCTGAGACACAGCAGAACCTGCGCTAACCAGTGAAACCACGCCAGATGTCACGGCGAAATTGGCATCAGCTCCGTGATCTGCTCGGAAGTCCGCGTCAGCCAATGCATCAATGCGTAAGGCATTTGTTTTCGCAGGCATGCCTTTTTTCAAATCCACGTATTTACCGTTGGCATATGGCCGAATAGCCGGTGCAGGAATTTCCTTCACATTGAATTCCTTGGTTCCAATCCGTTGACCACCATTACTGACTGTTAAAACAAATTTCTTGCCCTGTGTTGGAATGAGGTTTACTTCACCCACACCGCTTCCACTTACCGTACGTCCTCCCGAAGCGGAAAAAGACGGGTTGTAATTACCTGTAAGGCCAGGTACATCTACCCGGACTTTATTGGCACAATTTCGATACAAAGAGACCGCAGTCGCCGAACTTATAACTATGGCCGGAGGGACCACAAAATATTCAATATTACTCGTAAAAGTGGTGTCACCCTTGGCTGATGGAACGGTAATCTCCGCTTTAAAAATCTTCTTTTTTACCCCATTGCCAACACTCTCCCCTCCACTGAGATCAGTTGTAAAAGACACTTTACCCACACCAGAGGTAGGATCTACCTCTACAGGCTGACCATTTCTGGTCATCCTGGGGGTGACGCCTTTGGCAGAGGCGGCGATAAACATGTCTGCCTCGTAAGGGCTCCCTGCTACCACGTATCTTGCAATGGGATTTACTACCGGTTTGATGTCGTCAAAGGTGAAACCCAAACCCGTTTGGTTTTTAAGGTGTTCCATGACCCTGGATTCGTAATTAAAAATCTGCGCTTCATACTCACTGACCGTAGCCAGTCCTGCATGGGTAGGCGCATTTTCAAACGCCAATTGCGACCATTTTTTTCCCTTTTGATTGGGTTCATCCTTCCAGAAAGGATCTTCGTTGGCATCTTGCGCAATCGGACCCAAATTACCCAATAATTCGTCTTTTTGTTCTTGGGGGAATCCCTTGGCGGTAGTTTCTTCTACGATGTCTCTGCAATAAGCAGCATATTTATTAAGAATTTCCTTCATTTTAGCGCCATGTCCTTCGCCTCCCTCTGCTACTGGCATCATGTATCTGCCAACGCCATCGTAATCAATCTTGCCCTTGATTTCTCTCCAGTTAGGATTGTTTGGGTCTTCATACCCCCCAGTTTGCTCGATAAATTCCAATTTGTAATCCTCAAGCTGCTTGAACGTCTCCTCCGTTTTAGCACGAAGTTCCGCCCCTTTTTGCACGAACTTACGGTCGGCAGGACGCTGGTTTTTCTCTACGGCCGCCTCTATTCCCTTAAGGGTCAATGCATTTCGCTCAGAAGCTTCAGCATTCGCACGCTGTAAACTGTCGTTGATAAAGATGAATTTTTCAAGAACGGTAGTACTTACATTAAGTGCCAACAATGCCGTTAGCACCAGGTACATCATACCGATCATCTTTTGCCTTGGCGTTTCTTTTCCTCCTGCCATTTATCTAGGTTTTGTTTATTTCTTTTATGATTAAACGTTACTGCTCGCACCGCCTCTCATGGCAGTCAACATATTACCATAAACCTTGTTCAGCGAGGCGATGTTGGAAGTCAGCTTGTTCAACTCACCCTGGAAGGCGGTTGTTTCTTTACCAGCCTCTGCCATGCTTTCCAACGCTCCGCTCAGGTTCGAATAAAACTTATTCAGGGCCTTGGTATGGCTTTGCGCATCTTTCAATTCCATTTCGTAAACTGAATTCAGCATGCCCAAACTTTTGGTAACGTTTTGCACCTGTGTATGATATTCCTTCGCATCCTTGGATGCATCTGCCATACCCCCCATGGCTTGCATCGTGGTGGCATAGCTCTTGTTCATATCTTGTAGCGATTTGGAAGCAGATTTTACGTTGCTGGCATATTCATTGGTGGCCACTGCAGCCTCACTTAAATCAGACATTTTTTTGGCTGAATCAGCCATTTTCTTCATGCCGTCTCCAAGACTTCTGATGAGATCAGGACCCAAATTGGCTTTGGTAAGCATGTCATCCAATTGCGCGGAGGCACCTGAAGAACTCCCCGTGACAGGGCCGATTGTTGCGGCAGGACCGTCAAAGTCATCACTCAATTGAGGATAAACCTTTGCCCAATCTGGTTCCTTATGCTTGGGTTCAAATGCACTCAGGAAGAAAATTATCGCCTCTGTGGTCAGGCCAACACCGAGCATCAAGCTTGCTCCGGGCATGTGCAAAATTTTAAACATCGCTCCAACAATTACAATTGCCGCACCTATACCGTAGATCTTCGGCATGATGTTGGAGTACAATAGATTTACAAATCCACCTTTACTGCTCATTTTAAATTAGGTTAGTCGTTATATTTTTTATTTTTAAAATTCATATCCAGAGGATCGACCAAGATACGTCATCGCACATCGGAATCCAATACCCGCATTCGTTGTACTCTTGAGGTCGTAAGTTCGCGTTCCCGTCTCCAGATAATATGCCACATCCTTCCAGGACCCACCACGTACCACTTTCCAGTCAATGTCCTCATCAAAGTAGGTAGGGTTGAGGTCCCAAACCAAAGGCATAGCCGCTGGGTTGTAAGCATCTTCACACCATTCAGCCACATTTCCACTCATGTCATAGAGACCGAAATCATTGGAGAAAAAAGTGGCGACCGGTGCCGTGTAGGCGAAACCGTCATCAAAATAATTTCCCCTGCCCGGTTTGAAGTTGGCTAGCAAACAGCCTTTCGTGTTTCTGATGTAAGGATTACCCCAGGGATATTTGGCCATGTCTCGACCTCCCCGTGCCGCGTATTCCCATTCTGCCTCTGAAGGCAGTCGGAAACTAGGCATGTCTGCCAATCCCTGCGATTGTCGGTACGTATTTAAATGTCTTGTTCTCCAGTTAGCAAATATTCGTGCAGCTTCCCAACTAACACCTACCACTGGAAAATCATCAAATGCCGGATGTGACCAATAATACTCCACCATGGGATCACCCATATGATGCGTAAAATCTCTGGTCCAAACCAGCGTATCCGGCTTCAAATCTTCAACAGAAAAGCCCGGAGGTGCTTGGAAAGGCTCCGCCACCTGGCTGATACCCATCAATTCATCGACAAACTGACGATACTCATTGTTGGTGATTTCGGTTTCGTCCATGTAGAACCCCCCGATGGTCACCTGCTTGTTGAAATTAATTTGTGAATTTGCTACATCCTCATCTGCCTGACCCATGTGAAAAGTCCCAGGAGGGATGGACACCATTCCGTAAGGACGCGTCTGTTCGAAAACGGGACGTTCAGGAGAACCTAACAATTCTCCCCTGTCACCCTGACTGCTGGTGAATAATCCACAACCCGTGAGTGCGGACACCAAACCCAGCATCATCCATGTAGATAACTTCTTACTATAATTATTCATAACACCTTGATTGTACCTGCAAGTATGTGAATTAAACAGACAATTTCAAGAAATATTGTGATATAAGTGGGTTAAATATAATGGCTAATTGCCTGAAACGGCAAATTTTAGTATTCAAAAATAGGCGTTGCGCGTTTTACCTACAATGTTTTAGTATAAACGCTTAGAAGCTAAATCTAGGCGTTTTAACTGCTTTCTTTCCGCCAATTAAGAATCCGGGTAAATCGTAACGAAGAAAAACTTCGTGAGAGGAGGGTTGTTTAGCGTCTTGATCCTGAACCACATAATCGAATGAATAACCCAACTTGAGTCGATTGTTCTCCAAAAAGCTGTAACCCAACAACAAAATGGCCGATTCGCCGCGTCTGTAAGATGCCCCTGCCCACATCTTATCTCGGAGCGTAAATATGGCATTGACATCGGCTGTAAAGGTTTTTTGGTCTGTGCGCACCAACACCGATGAAGTCAGGGACAGCTCCCTGTTCAATGGTATCCGCTGACCTGCGTGCAAATAAATATTGGTTGGCAACTCATTGGCAAAAGCAGCTGTCTCCGTTTCCAAACCAAAGTTAATATTGGGATTGAGGATGTGGCTGACGCCTATCCCAAGAAAAAACTCTTTTCGGTTTTGAAAAAATATCCCTGCCGCCAGGTCAGGTACCGTTTGACTTTCCCGACCACTGACAGGTACGAGCGGGTCCTGAACTTCCGTACGTAATTGAGAAAAATCAAGCGTTCTGGAAATCAAAGACGGCATAACTCCCAATGAAAATGTGCCAAACCTGAATTCTTTGGTGATCGCCACCCCCAATTGCATTGTCAAATACTGATCTGGACCAAGCACATCGTAAATCACGTTGGCGCCTAAAGCAGCTATTGACCCTGTCGTGGGCACCATTATACTAACCAACTGAGTGCTTGGTGGCGTACTCACATCACCGAAGCTCGCCTGATATCCAACCCATTGACTGCGATGGGTAAAAGAAACACTGGCATCCTGAATCACCCCCATATACCCTGGATTGTATTGCACAGGGTTGAACATGTAATGACTGAAAAAAGGTGTGTTTTGAGCAGTTACCTCACCCGACACAAGCACAAGAATGAAAACTATCCCCCTAATCATCTTTCGATTCATACGAAAAAGTTTATCCTCCAGTCCACAATAGCCCTTATAATTTGTTGGCTTTTTTGATGTAATACTCCAACGCACCCGTCATGGAAGGAGCGTTGGGTAAGGGTGCGTGGATATCTATAATCAGTCCTGCTTCTTTGGCCGCCTTTGCTGTAGTGGGTCCAAATACGGCTATTCTGGTTTTATTCTGCACGAAATCAGGAAAATTGGCAAACAAAGATTCAATACCCGATGGACTGTAAAAAGCAATCACATCGTATTTTATGTCTGACAGGTCCGATAAATCACTGGTGATAGTCCGATAAATCACCGCTTCGTTGTAATCGTAACCATTCTCCTCCAGGAAACTCGGAATGTCATCCTTACGCATATTGGAGCAGGGAAACAGGTATTTTTCACCCTTGTACTTTTTAATCACTTCTATCAGATCCTGAGCAGTTCGCAGTCCCGTAAATATTTTTCGCTTTCGAATAACGATGTATTTCTGCAGGTAGTTGGCAGTTTGCTCTGAAATGCAGAAGTATTTCATATCCGATGGGATTTCCACTTTATTTTCCGCTGCCAAACGGAAAAAATGATCCACCGCGTTTCTACTCGTCAAAATGATTCCTGTGTGATCCAGAATATTAATTTTCTGTTTCCTGAATTCCTTGGCATCGATTGGATCAATCTCAATAAAGGACCGGAAATCAATTTTTAAATTGTACTTTTCCGCTAAATCAAAATAAGGAGACTTTGTGTCGCCTGGTTTGGGTTGGGAAACTAATATGCTCTCCACACGATTCAAACGTTCTTTTTCTAACACCAAAAATTCCTCTGCCATCCCAAAAAATATTTAATCCTAATTGTATAAAATCCAGTAGATTATATAAACTACTGGTAAGATTTCGGTGGTGCAAAGGTAAGCAAAAAGGTGAAGTTTAAGGAGTCTGCTTTTAAACATAACTTTCAAAACGCGCCTCAATAAATAACCAGCATACACCGTAAAAAGCATCCACTTGACAGATTCCTTGCTCAAAAAATCACCATCCAATACCAAAAAATCGAATAAACAGAAGAACATAAGCACCAGACCGACTGCAAGACTCAGCTGTGTCAAACCATTGAATTGATCATCTCTTAATTCCTTCAAACCAAACAGCAGAGCTCCCATTTGTTGAACAAGTCTTACCATCAAAAAAAATAGCAGCAGTGCCCCAAATGCCGACAACCAACTGACCAATGAAAAGTGTGCGACGTATACATAAGTCCAGTCAAAAGAAGCAAACAGCGCCACAAATAGAACAGTGAAGGTTTTATTCTCTGCCAATAACTGACTTTGATAGTAGGTGGTACCCGTGCGTGTAAAAAATTGCAGCAAGGGGGCTGGTGAGAGCTCACGGTACATCAGTATAAGTACCCCAAGAACCAGGAAACTCACCATCCACCATGCGCCACGATCAAAGCTCCGAATGCTCAACCTCGACTGTAACAATTGACGCTCCGGTATCAATTGAAGCAGGCGCAGACTCACACCATCCAGATTTTCATCTGTCGAAAGACTCAGCAATACTGTTGATTGTCTGCCTTCGCAAAAATCATTAGCGGGCAGCTGCACACATTTACCCGCCTGCTTGTGCGTTAGGTAACGACCATTTACCCAGACGTCATAGCCGGAGACTCCGCAAATCTCAAGGAAACCCACTTTCGGACACTCATACGAAACCGAAGCTGCCGTAAGTTTATCGAGGTGAACGGCGGGCAGCGCCTCGTTATCTGATAAAACCACCAGGCGATACTCCAGCCTTTCTACAACCAGGGTGTCCTGAGAAAACCCCGATGAATAAATCACTAAGAAAAGGGAAATTAGTAATCGTCTCAAAATCTTGCAGTATATCCAAAATGTGCTTTCAGATTGTTGAAATCAAAAGGCTGCTGAGTGGATCGCCCCCCAGCAAGCACAAAATTAAACAGTCCTGCCTGAGTTTCAAGTTGTAATCCCAAACCCAACCCGTTGGGGTAGTCCTGCGTGGGTGCTTGTAACCAGCCCTGATCGTAAAGCAAGAAAAAATAAGAACGAGGTTCAAAATACCAGCGCCACTCTAACTGCTGTATCAGGTAAAATGACGTGTAAAAAAACTGCTCGTTAAATCCTCGGATAGACCGAATGCCTCCAGGCCTGAATAATTCATTCCTTAGCGAATTGGCTTGCGACAAAAAGGCACCATGCCAATTACCAAAAAGTGCCATGGTCTTCCCAATGGTACGCAAGGTAGTCGCGGCCAACAGTACCCGAACGCTGCTTGCCTCAAAAGTGATGGTGTCATAGTAGCTTTCCGGCAACCTTTCATTCCGAAAGATGTCTCTATCTCCAAAAGCCAAACTCATCGAGGCCTTAAAATCCGTCGCCAGAAGGTTGAGATCGGCTGCCCGATTCCAATTCAGGCCAAATCCGTACAGCTTACGATCGAATTCCTGCCAACTGTTTCTTATGATTTCCAGGCTGTCCGTGGTCAACACCTCTTGGTTGTTGGTTTCATAAAATCCTTCCAGACCCAACAAAGATGAAAGGTACACCTCTGCCCCTAAGTGGCTAGACTGTGCAAAGAAACTGGAATCCTGCCGAACCAACCCAAATGCAAGCCGTAATCCCAGCGCAGATCCCAGCAAAAAAGGATGTGCATAATTGAAGTCCAATCGTTGCGACGCATTGGCGTATCTCTGCCAGTGCAATTCCATCGATTTACCAGAACGAAACAGATTGTCCAGTTCCAAATCTATATTCCCTGTAACCAGCGAACCTCCGCCGGCCTGTTGATTGGGAAGTACACCTAAAATACCTTCGAACCTATTGTTACGGATGTGGGCCAAATCTAGGTAATATAAAGCTCGTCCACTTTCAAAAAATACCTGAGGCTCACTTTGCAATCTGAGAAATGACAATCTCTTGATGCGCAAGTTTATCCTTTCGAAATCATCAGTCCGGTAGGCAGAGCCGGATGGCATCTCAAGCACCTTGCGCAGATAATTTGATTTTACAGGTATCGACGCATCAAACACGAGAGAATCGCTGACAATGTAGGGCCCAGGTGTGATGTTCGGAGAGTAAATCAGCCGCTGGTTTTCCAATATAAGGCTGTCTCTGGCCACTCGGGCAAAAGGATATCCAGCATTATTTAATTCTGCCAAAGTGCGATAGATGTCTTTTTTTCCTTGGCTATTCCGCCAATTGTAGATGCTGCCGCGATGCACATATATTGAAAGAGCAGCTACCGAATCTACGCCTGCAAACAAATGGCCCTTGGCCCGCCAGGATTCAATCAACAGGCCCGCCTCTTCCATGCTCAGGGAATCTTGCTGTGGATCACCGTCTATAATCAGCTGTCTGTCCTGAGCTTTGCCCGACAAATACATCATCCAGAGCAGTACGGGAATGAACCTAAGAGGAACCATTTGTAGTTTCAAACCTCCTAATATTACATCATGTCCGGAATCTACATCCATATTCCATTTTGTGCACAGGCCTGTCACTATTGCGATTTTCATTTTAGTACCAACACCTCACTGCAAGTAGCACTGGTGAAGGCATTGACCAAAGAACTCGAATCTCGCAAAGATTACTTAGGCAGCACAGAAATCAACACCATCTACTTGGGTGGGGGAACACCCTCCCTGCTGTCCTACAGTCAGATTGATTCACTTTTCGAGGCCATTCACAAAAACTATCGGGTAACTACAAATCCTGAAATTACACTGGAGGCCAACCCTGAAGACCTGAC
The DNA here is from genome assembly GCA_964403075.1 of uncultured Roseivirgaceae bacterium. Taxonomy (GTDB): domain Bacteria; phylum Bacteroidota; class Bacteroidia; order Cytophagales; family Cyclobacteriaceae; genus CAYOEV01. The sequence continues at coordinate 133,446 of CAYOEV010000001.1, forward strand.
AACCAGCTACTTACAATCTATTAATCAAACACCGATCAATCGATTGAGTATTGGTGTCCAAACTTTTGATAACCATACGCTTAAAAAGCTGAACCGCATCCACGACGCTGCAACGGCCATTCGTGCGGTGCAATACAGCCAGGATATGGGTATTACCAATCTCAATGTCGACCTGATTTTTGCCATCCCACCGGCAGCCAGCATGCTGAAACGGTACACCCGTGATCTGGAACGCCTTACCCACTTAAATGTACCCCATGTGTCATTGTACGGACTCACCATCGAATCACGCACCGTATTCGCACATCTAAAGCATAAGGGCAGGTTGAAAGAAGTCCCCGACGACCTCCAGGCCACAGCCTTTGATCTGGGCAGCGAGTTTCTCCAACGCCAGGGCTATGAACATTACGAGGTAAGTAACTATTCTCTACCGGAATTTCATTCCCGTCACAACACTGCCTACTGGCTGGGTACACCATACCTGGGCATCGGGCCGGGCGCACATTCCTTCAATGGAACTGAAAGGGCGTTCAACAAAAAAAATAATCCTGAATACATACGCTCAGTCAGGAATTTCGATGCGATACGTACGACAGAATCTCTCGGCCCAAATGATCAACTCAATGAATACCTGATCACCCGATTGCGTACCCATTGGGGCATAGACCTTGACGAAATGGAAAAACATTTTAAGTTCGTACCAAATGCCGCCATTACCCGTCAAATGCACAGATGGGTTGAACAAAAAAAAGCCACCTGGTACGGGGCATCCTTCAGGCTCACCAGCGAGGGCTTCGCTGTGGCAGACGAAGTAGCTTTATCAATGAGTATGCAAAATGATTGAATGCCAATGAGCCTGAAAGAAGAAGAAAAGAAGGCCGTCATGCTGTTGAAATCACTCATCCTGCATTACCATGGACTGGATGAAGATGAAAAAAAAATTTTAGAGCGAGCGGCGACTGGCATCGACGCGGCAAAAGACCTCGTGTGGGCCAATGGTTTCATTGCAGAGGACTACTTATCCGCCTTTGAACGCTCTCGTGAGTATCTAAAAAAAATCTTACTGCAGTGGCCTGAAGCACAACGCCTGGGCGCACTTGTCGAAATCTGGGAAGAAAATTATGAAAAGGGATACGTCACAGAAATGGAAACCACCGCCATGTTCAACCTGGCGAAAGACTGGGGTGTGGAAAAGGGGTTTTTACAGAAAGTGGGTAAATGAGCATTTTGACCCGGTGATTTCAGATTATCAACTGAATCCCCATTGATCAAAGACTCATCTTTTCTTTAAACCTCGAGGCCTGCCGACGGCTCACCTCAATTTTTTCGCCACCTTTAAGTTCTACGAGTAATCCCCCATTAAACCAAGTATCAATCTTCTCTACCCAGCCCAGATTGATGATGTGTTTCCGACTTGCCCGGAAAAACGTGCGGTCATCCAAACGCTCATCCAGAGCGTTCAATGACTTATGAATCATGGGGCGAGCCGAATCGAAGTATACTTTAATGTAATTTCCATCTGATTCAAACAATCGAATTTTTTCTAATTTGACAAACCAGCACTTGTCGCCATCTTTCACAAACACCTGATCTTCTTTTCCCAATTTAGGCTCCCATGCTACGGGCAAGTCATGTTTTATTTTTTTTAAGGCTTCATCCAAACGATTCGGATCAATGGGTTTGAGCAAGTAGTCCAATGCATTTACTTCAAACGCCTTCGTCGCAAACTGATCGTGAGCTGTCGTAAAAATAACTTGTGGTACGCGGTCCAGGGACTCCAATAACTCAAAACCTGTCTTACCTGGCATCTCTACATCCAGGAACAATAAGTCCGGTTGGTGAGCTTCAATGAGCGCCAGCGCCTCTTCGGCGTTGCCAGCTTCACCCAATAATTCAACAAAACTGTAATTGTCTAAAAGTGAGGAGAGCTCTTTTCTCGCCAATCGCTCATCATCAATGACCAATGCTTTCATGAGGTATCCATATTTTTGTTAACACAGTATCCTTAGATTCATTTTCCAGGCTCATACCCGCCCGGTGACCATAAATAAGAGCAAGTCGTTTGCTCGTGTTTGTCAGTCCTAAACCAAATTTAGCATTTCCCTTACTCAGCTGCCCAGAGTTGCGCAATTCAATATACAATTGATCTGATAATGTATATGCACTTATCGTTATCAGACCGCCATGGGTCAATTTGGCTATGCCATGCTTGATGCCATTTTCAACCAGTGTTTGTAACATGAGCGGGGGAATTACAAAATTTCGGCATTTCGGGTCGATTGTGAACTTCGTTTTTAAACGCTCCTCATAGCGAACACCCTCTAAATCCAGATAATCCCTGACAATCTTGAGTTCATGACCCAGTGGCACCAGTTTCTCGCGATCAACATTTAGAGAATTCCTCAATAGGTTCGATAATTTGGTAATTGATGTCTTCGACTTATCAGGGTCCTCGTCCACCAATGCACGAATACTATTTAAGGCGTTAAAAATAAAATGGGGATTCAGTTGAGCCTTCAGGTTACTGAGTTCAATCTCACGCGCCGCTGCCTGGTATTTCAATGAGGCATTGTAACGTTCGAAATTGAGATAAATTAAATAAATGAGCGACCAGATAAAGAACACAATCAAGGACTCTAGGAAATGCGCCAATAAGGTCTGAATGGATATTTCAATGACAGCCAGACCATTTTGCACCAGCAAAAAGAAAACAAAAACAAGTGAAGAAAATAGGCCCATCAGGATGACTGACGCTAAAACCATGGCCAACAACCGCGGCCATGAAAGATTCAACCAACGGTAATAAATGATGCAAGAACGAAATCCATGGGTGAGGGAAATGTTTACCAAAACCTGCAACCCTTCACTCAATAAAAGCGACTTATCAATATTGCTTTCGGCGGTCGTGTATAGAAAAACCTGAAACAATCCATATGCAGACCAGCCCGCTGCCTGAATTAACCAATAAATCAGCTTTTTTTTCATGAATACCAGTCGTATGTATTCGTGACTTTTACAAAATTATATTTGGTAAATGTACATACAGTGCACACGAAAAAAGCACCACTAATCACTCTTAATGACCCTTTGTATCAATAAAAAGTAAATGTTAACAAACTGAAATAAATTTTAACAAATAAGAAGAAACCTAGAATATTATTCTACGTAACTATATTTGTATTGTCAAAAACAAAATAAAAGGACGTAACGGTAATGAAAATTTTTCTTTTAAACCTGATCTTGAGTGTGTCGGCCAATACAGAGGCTGTCAACACGGATGATTACAAATGGGTCCTCGAGGCATTGCAGGAGGAATCGGCTAGTATGTCCGCTGTAGCCACGGAGGGTAAAGTAAAAATAGTAGATACATTTGGCAACGTGGTAAAGGAAATTTTAAAGGCAGATTACAATGAAAACAATGTAGACGCCAACACGATCATGACACTGTCCCAGAGCTCTTTCATGTTTGAAAGTTTGGGGAATGCTTACTATCTGCTAGAGGATTAAAAATTCATTTTATTTATTGAGAAGGCGTCCACTTGGACGCCTTTTTTATTTATATCGGAAGGCACTGGCCGTGCACAGCCAACTCATTCTTCAAAAATGCAGCGGTATATCCAATACCAGAAGCAGCGACTTCCTCGGGTGTGCCGGTCACGATGACCTCACCGCCGGCTGCACCACCCTCGGGCCCAATGTCTATCACATGGTCGGCGCGCTTGATGATATCCATGTTGTGCTCAATGATGAGCACCGTATTGCCTTTATCTACCAGTTTATCTAAAACCATCAGCAGATGAGAGATGTCTTGAAAATGCAGACCGGTGGTCGGCTCGTCGAGAATATAAAGCGTATTGCCAGTATCCTTTTTTGACAATTCCGACGCCAGCTTTACGCGCTGGGCCTCACCACCTGAAAGTGTAGTGGCATGCTGGCCCAACGTGATATAATCCAACCCCACCTCATGCAAAGTCTTAATTTTCCGGACAATATTTGGATGATGTTCAAAAAAGCCCACCGCGTGTTCCACGGTCATGTCCAACACATCGGCAATTGATTTGCCCTTGTAACGTACTTCCAGTGTTTCCCGGTTATATCTTTTGCCTTTACAAGTCTCGCAGGGCACATGTACATCAGGAAGGAAATCCATTTCTATCACCCGCATGCCACCCCCCTGACAGGTTTCGCAACGCCCACCCTTCACGTTGAATGAAAATCGTCCCGGCTTATAACCCCGTATTTTGGCTTCCGGAATTTCAGAAAACAAGGCGCGAATGTCCGTAAAAGCACCAGTGTATGTGGCAGGATTCGAACGCGGCGTTCGTCCAATGGGCGACTGGTCTACTTCAATGACCTTATCAATGGCATCAAGACCCGTGATTTCTTCAAACGGCAACGCTTCAGCTCTCGATTTGTATAGTTTTTTCCTGAGTACCGGATACAAAGTCTCATGTATCAGCGTAGATTTTCCACTTCCGGAAACCCCGGTAACACAAACCAACTTACCGAGGGGAAGTTCGAAATCTACTTTCTTCAAATTGTGACCACTGGCCCCTTTTAGCACCAAAGACGCATCTTTCCCTGCCCTCCGGGTCGCTGGTATCTCCATCAATCGGTCCCCATTTAGAAAGTCGGCCGTCATTGTACGGTTTTTTATAAAATGTTCGGGCGCATCTGCCGCCACCACATGGCCGCCGTGCTGGCCTGCGCCAGGACCCATGTCTATGATGTAATCGCTGGCCAGCATCATGTCCTTATCATGTTCTACCACAATCACCGTGTTGCCCAGATCTCGTAAGTCCCTAAGCGATTTGATCAGCCGTACATTGTCTCTTTGGTGCAAGCCGATACTGGGCTCATCAAGTATATACAACACATTTACTAACTGCGTACCTATTTGCGTGGCCAAACGTATTCTTTGTGCCTCGCCACCTGATAAGGTTCTAAGCGGTCGATCCATACTGAGATAACCTAATCCCACATCCAGCAAGAACTGCAAACGCTTGCGGATTTCCTTCAGTACTTCATGCGCAATTCGTCGCTGACGATCGGACAGTCGGTTTTCCAAATCTGCCGTCCAAGTACCCAAATCGATGAGATTCCATTGGCTGATAGTCCCAATGTCTTGATTGTCAATCCGAAAATGCAACGATTCTTTTTTTAGACGCTTGCCTGAACAGGCAGGGCACATTTTGATTTCCATATAATCTCTGATCCATTCACGGGTCTTATCTGTGCCATTGTCACGTTGTTGCTCCAAAAACCTGATGATACCCTCAAACTTGGTATTCCAATCTGTACCAGGATACTTTTTGGATCGTACAGCCACAGGTACGCTATCCCCATAAAGCAAAAGGTCCATGACGTCGTTAGGCAACTCTTTAATGGGATCAGATAAACTTGCCTTGTGACGCTTGAATATGGCTTCAATCTTCTTAAATATCCATATGTCGCGGTACTCGCCCAAGGGCGCTATGCCTCCCCGAGAAACACTCACAGAGTCGTCAGGAATCACAGACTCTTTGGTGATTTCCTCAATAACACCCAAACCGTTACAGGATGGGCAAGCACCATACGGTGAGTTAAATGAAAAATTATTTGGTGCCGGATCATCATAAGCCAACCCATTGACAGCATCCATCAAATTTTTTGAAAAATGTGCCGGGGGCCCTTTCTCACCCTGAACCATCAGTACGCCATCTCCCTGCTTTAAAGCCGTTTCCACAGAATTGGTCAGTCTTTTTCGTTCCTCAGGGTCCGGCATTAATCGATCCACCACCACTTCTATGTCGTGCGTTTTATAACGGTCCAACTGCATTTTGGGTACCAATTCTTCAATAGACCCGTCGATGCGCGCTCTGCTGAAACCCAACTTTCTTAGCTGCACAAACAATTCCCTGTAGTGCCCTTTTCGACCGCGGATAACCGGTGCCAAAATAGTCAATTGGCTACCTGCATAATCAGCCAGGATACGGTCAATGATTTGCTCCGCTGTCTGACGAATCATTTTTTCTCCACTGAGATAGGAATAGGCCTCACCGGCACGAGCATACAATAGCCTGAAAAAATCGTAGATTTCCGTGGTTGTTCCCACGGTGGATCGGGGGTTTTTGGATGTGGTTTTTTGCTCAATGGAGATCACCGGACTAAGGCCATCAATTTTATCCACGTCAGGTCGCTCCATGTCTCCGATAAATGAGCGGGCATAGGCTGAAAAACTTTCCATATACCTCCGTTGCCCTTCCGCATAAATGGTATCGAAAGCCAAAGAAGATTTGCCACTTCCGCTGATACCCGTAATTACCACCAGCTTGTTTCTGGGAATCGATAAAGAGACATTTTTCAGGTTGTGCTCACGGGCACCATGTATGTCTATGCTATCCTCTTTTCTTTCCACCTCAAATTAAAAGTTGGGTGTCAACAAATATTTACTGTAGAACCGATCGATGACCTCAACGGCCTCTGTTGCGTTTTCAACAATTTTGAAAAGTTCCAAATCTTCTTCATGAATGTTGCCGGATGCCACCATGGTACTACGTAACCAATCGATGAGACCCTGCCAATATTTCTGACCGACCAATACAATAGGAAATTTGCCAATCTTGTCGGTTTGAATCAGCGTCATGGCCTCAAACAATTCATCCATCGTGCCAAATCCGCCAGGCATTACGATAAAGCCTTGGGAGTATTTTACAAACATGACTTTTCTAACAAAAAAGTAGTCGAAAGTGATCAGTTTATCCGGATCGATGTACACATTGCCGGACTGTTCCATAGGCAAGTCAATATTCAAGCCTACAGATTTGCCATCTTCGCTCTGCGCTCCTCTATTCGCTGCTTCCATAATCCCAGGACCGCCTCCGGTAATGACCCCATAACCATGACGCACGAGCTTAGCTGCTATCTCCTCAGCCATTTGGTAATAACTGTCCTTGGGCCGCGTGCGCGCAGAGCCAAAAATCGAGACACACGGACCGATTTCACTTAGCTTTTCAAAGCCATTTACAAATTCAGCCATCACCTTAAAGATGACCCATGCATCGGAGGTCTTGATTTCATTCCAGTTTCGCTCCTTAAAAGCTTTACGGATGACCGCCTCCTCTTCGGGGGTGATACGTTCTTTTTCTTTCATTTCTTATATGCTTCGCGCAGTGCGCCTTCCAGGTTAGGGAATTTAAACGAAAATCCGCTTTCCATGGTGCTTTTAGGAGCCACCCGGTTACCTCCCAAAACAACCTGAGCCATCTCTCCGAATGCCAGATGAATCAGGAATCCGGGTATGTGAGGTAACCAAACAGGCCTGTTCAACACCCGTCCCAGCGTTTTAGTAAATTCTTTATTGGTTACCGGATGCGGTGCGACACCATTAAATACACCCACTAGTGACTTTTCGACCAGGTGGATAAAAAGCTGAACCAAATCTTCAATGGCTATCCAACTCATATATTGTTGGCCATTGCCAAGTGGGGCACCTACACCATATTTCAAGGGTGCAGCGATTTTCGGTAAAGCACCGCCATCCTTCGAGAGCACTACACCGATGCGCAACTTGGCCACTCGCATTGCCTGAACCTCATCCGCAGCGGCCTCCCACTCAGTAACCAACCCTGCTAAAAAATCATTGCCCGCTTTGGCTTCCTCATTCAACCACGCATCCCTAGTGTCCATGCCGTAATAACCAATGGCCGAAGCGGTAATGAACGATTGCCATTGATATTTTTTACTGTGCTTGGCCAGCAGCCGTGCAGTATCTACACGACTTTCGTATAACACTTTTTTTCTCGCATCCGTCCATGGTTTGTCTGCCACACCTGCACCCGCCAAATGAATGACGTGGGCTACCCCTTCGAAAGCCGCTTCCTCAATGAATGCTTCTCCAGGCGTCCAAAGGAAAGCATCGCGTGCCTTCGCACGCTTGGGATTGGTGGTAAGTAAGACCACTTCATACTTTTTAGCCCTGAGTTCGTTTACCAATAAGGAACCAACCAAACCGGTTCCTCCGGTTACCAATATCTTTGACGCCATGTTCAATATTCGTTATTTCCTTTCTTTTATGTGCTGGTTGCCCTTGCTATTTGTCACTGCTCAGACCTATAACAACACAGCGGAACCAACCATCATTGAATTAAAACAAAAAAAACTGTCTGGGTATGCTACCCTCTTCGATTTTCCCGAAAAAGAAGTGAAAAGAAGCTGGTGGAAATTTGCTCAGCGCTTCGGACATACCCGCGACCAACGCACCCATTATGAAGTGGTGATACCAGGAAATACCGACAATCATGCGCTCACTGTAGCCGCCACCTTCACTGATTTGGACGGAAAAACCAAATTTAGTCTTGCACTTCAGGCTGTGGAATCGGGAAATCTTGAAGACAAATATGATACGCAGTGCAAAGACCTGTTAATGGCATTTAAACGTTGGCATTACCTGAATACACTTCAAAGACAACTCGACACACTCGAAAAGCAAATGCAAAACCAGGAAATATCTGTAAGCGCATATGATTCCGTGAGGTCCAGCATTCTGGAACAGATTAAAAAGATATGATCGCTCAGATCTGCTTCTTGCCACCCCAATGCCTCATTGCGATACTTCCATTGAGATGAAAATAAAACACCCGGAGCATAATAATCTCCGGGTGCTGTACCACAAATAGGCAAATCTCTAATTCAAGGCATAATTGATGCCAAACCCAAATGACCTTCGAGGGCCGAAACGGTTGAAAAGCTGATCTTCCGCATTGAACCCGGTATAAAACTCTTCCCTAACATCATCCAGAATGTTGGTAACAGAAAAGTTAAGCGTGACCCTTTGTTCTTTACCTAAAGTTTTATTGGCATTGAAATTTAAACTGTGAAAAGGCTCAGAGAAAACGTCAGGCGTTAGACCCCCTCCAACGATGGTAAGTGTTGGGCCTTTTACGTTGTAGAAGAAGCCTGCATCAAAATTGGCTGTGGAATTCTGATAAGAGAATCCCGCATTGATCACATATGGCGCCTGGCCTCCCATTTCCCTTTCACGATCAATGGTCTCTCCATCTTTTTCAAAAACCTTTCGCGCATCGAACTCTACGTCAGTCATGGTAATTATCGATTCCACAAAGGTGACATTGGTGCTAAATGTAACATTGTCCAGCCCCGTAGTGATAAAGCCAAGATTCTTTCGAACTTCCAGTTCCACACCATAAAGCTCTCCGTCTCCCACATTTCTGGATTGAAACTGAAGACCGGTTTGTGACACGGGTAGCCTCACCAACTCTATAGGCTTGTCAAAAGTTTTGTAAAATGCACTCACTGAAAAGAGTTGTTCTCCTTTTCCAAACAACTCCCATCGGAGATCGAAATTTTCAATCCTCGTCTCTGAGAGATTGCCATCCCAGGATATTGTACCATCCGCGTCTTCCACGACCGACAACGAACCAATAAAAGTCCGGTTGGTGATGGGATCGAGAATCTGGGCAAACGATAATTCTTTAAAGGACGGCCGAGAGATAGTTCTTGAATAGGAGGCCCTAATATTCTGCTTCTCACCTAAAGCATAAATCGCATTTACAGACGGAAACAAGTCTACCGCATCCAATACTTCCTCATTATCCAAATTTCGTCCGGTTCCTGTGGTGGCAAAGTCTACATCCCTTCCCGTATGGCGCTGAGTATATTGCTCCACCCTCAGGCCCACAATTGTTTTTAGTTTGGGAAGCGGATTGAATTCATTGGACACGTAACCCGCCAGGGTGGTGGAATTTGCGGCATATTCATTTGTATTGGGAAAAGAATTACCCGATTGGTAATAGTACACACCGTCAGGATAAATATTCTCTGGAATCAGCACCTCGTTAGGATCACCGGAAAGCAGGGGAGCGGCGCCAAATCGTTGCAAATCAAAAAACAAGATGCTGTAGTCCCTGTCCTTGTACACATAGTTTACACCAAATTTAAACTTGGCATCCTCACCAAACAATTCGTACCTGTTGATGACATCCACCTTTCCTACCAAATTAATTTCATCCAACTCACGCCAGATCCTGCTGGGGTTTCCACCATTTCCCGGGTCAAACCTCGGATCGGCATTATTCAACGTAAAGGCAGTTCTCCGTATATCGGGGTCAGATAAGGTAGAGCGGGTTGGAGATAATCGCCAATTCAGTTCCCATTTATTGTCGCTCAGGTGGTGTTCACCATGCAACATTATATTCGTAATTCCCCTTTGATTGTAGGCCAGGTTGTAAGAGTCTGCAGTAAATCCGGATTTGCCGACCGCCTGTCCATTGTCATCGACGAAGAAGTTACCTGCCGCATTTTCCGCATTTTGTAGGTGCATGAGCGTCAAACGATATTTTGCTCTGCTTGTTTTATAGGCCAATCCTCCCAAGCCTCCTAGCAACACATTTTGGGATCCAAGTCCTCCACTCTGAACCACCGCAGGAACCAACTCAAACTCGTTAGATCCGCCCGGTCGCTGGTATTCGCCATAAACCACATCATCGTAAAAAAGCCTTGAGCTTCTGTAAGTGCCCGAAAATATATAACCCAGCTGATTCCCGTTAGAAAGTGTACGCTGATTGCCTAAAGTAAGACCAAATGAGTAGTCCATGAAGACCGACTCAGTGGCTCCTCCCAATGTCGGATTAAATTCTTTCACAAAAGAGTTGACCTCTTCGTCGCTGAAATCAGGGTTAATGGGTGTGGGTATGGAAGCGTTATCCGCTCCCTTCGGTAATTCACGTAGACCGTCGTCATAACCTAGCCAATCAGTGCTACCCACTTGCGGATTCAGAAAATCACCGTTAAAGTGCATGGATGGATTAAAGCTAATGCCAGCAGAGACTTCGGCAATTTTTTCTTCCGGAAAGTCCTTGGTTTCTATGTTTACCACGCCACCGGTAAAGTCTGCAGGTAATTCAGCCAGACTGGTTTTTAGTACGATCATGGTATTGATCAGGTTGGTTGGGAAGATATCGATCTGAAGACTGTTACGATCCGGATCTAAGCCCGGAATATCTACCGAATTCAAAGTGGTCTTGGTATACCGATCTCCCAATCCGCGGACGTACACATATTTACCTCCCTCTACAGACACACCTGTGACCCGCTTGATGGCTCCAGCTGCATCACTATCACCTATTCTCCTGAAGCTTTCTGATGAAATGCCATCTAGCAGGTTGGCTGACTTTCTTTTGACGGTAAGCAGGGCTACCTCAGTGGTTCTGATTACTTCTGCTGTAACCACTACCTCCTGCAACTGCTGCACATCTTCTTTAAGTCGTATGTTATTCAACAGCGCTACCTCTCCAGACTTCACTTCCAGGCCTTCTATGACCAACTTTTGGAAAGAAACAAAAGAGAATTCCAATGCATAGGTCCCGGGCTCCACATTTATCTGAAACTTTCCATCAAAATCTGTGATCGCACCGTTGGTGGTTCCTTTGATCGCGGCCGTAACCCCAAAAAGTGGCTCACCTGTCGCATCCTCGATTACGGTACCCCGGATGATGCCATCCTGGGCGTAGATAGAAAGAGATAAAAACAACAGTAATGATAAGGTGTAGATTTTTCTATTCATGTCAGGAGGTTTTAATAGGTAAAAACAAACCCATTGGATAAAATCCAACGGGCTTGTTTTAATGATTAATAAATCTCAGATCATTCAAATCCTATGGTACCAAGCGCTCCAGACTGGCTTGCCCATGTCCAAGAGAATTTAGTGATGTCGGCACCGACAGTTTGTTCATCTTTATCTACCCCAGTAACGTCAACATAATATCCGCCGGTAGTTGGGAACAAGTCGTCAACCTCAACCGTAACACCAGTTACAGGATCTCCATCCGCATCTACAAATTCAGTAGGTACGGTAACCTCAATGTCAGTGACTTCAAAAAGATCTTCTGCAAAAGTAATTCCATCATCATTAGGCGTAGGTATTTTCGCTGTTTGGCTAGACGCCGCATCAGAAACTCCTCCAGTTGTACTGTTGCTGTAGCCTGTGAAATAAACACCTTCGAGTTTAACGTTAGTATCACCGTCGACGTCTATGGTTCTACCAGCAACGCCTACATACACAGAACCATTGCTTAATGTGTGAAACTTTACTGGAGTCTCACCATACCAGGTTGGATCGTCACCTTCAGGACCGTCCAGTTCGAACACGCTACCACCAGTATTGACTACCAGGAAGTTGTCGATGGTACCGAAGTAACCCTGGTCTGTATCCAAACCATCATCTGCACAGTTCCATGCCAATACATTGTTCACTACGATATCACCACCGAATATCTCCAGACCATCATCCTGGTTGGCTACGATCTCGACGAAATCTACACTGGTTTCTTTGTTCAAGCCACCTAAAGTCAGACCATTGATTTCATCACCAGAACCGATGTTGGTTCCACCATGACGAATCATCACGTAAGCCATGTCGCCTGCATCGTAAGCAGTCTCAGTACCTCCATACAATCCGTTGGCATCGTCTCCAGGGATTCCTTCGATTTGCACAGACGCAGCTGATGCGCTGATCACGGCATTTCCAAGTACAATCACGCCACCCCATAGGCCATTCACAGTAGGCTCCAGGTTAGGGCTTCCAAAATCTCCAGCAGCTACGTCGGTAGGAGTAATCTCATCCGCAACAGAAGTAAAAATGATAGGCGCAGTGGCCGTACCTACCACATCCATGGTAGATCCTCTAGCAAAAATAAGTGCAGTCGCATTGGCACCTCCACCGGCTTCACCCTTGATGATAGTTCCAGGTTCGATGGTAAGCGTGACCCCGTCGGCTACAATAATTCTGCCGCCTAGGCTATACACGTTGTCAGATGTCCAGGTAGCATCAGATGTAACGTCACTTGTCACAGATACAAAACCAAATAAAGTGATGGTCAAATCGTGTAATACCACTTCAGTACCGCCAGCAGCGTCCGTCAATGTGAAAGTTACAGTGTTCAGTCCTTCGTTCAACGAAGCAGTTGGGATAGCTAAATCTACTGTGGCAGAAGTTTCGCCCTCAGTGATTAAGTCAGACAAATCCAAAGTAGCACTCGTAGCTCCAGAAATAACCGCGTTAAAAGAAGCAAAGCCTTGTGCCGCTTCCAGAGTAACTCCAGGAACATTTAAAGTATCGCCTTGCTTGACAGAAGCAGAAGCCGGGATACCACTGATATTGATAGAAGAGTTGTTTGATCCTCCTCCACCATTATCATCATCACCACAAGAGGTGAAAAAAACCAGTCCGGTCAGGACCAGTCCTACAGTAAGTAAGTTTTTCATGATTTTCATTTAGTTTAAAACTTGATTTCAAATTTCAACTCAAAATTGAGGAGGATGGCCTCCCCGGGGCTTGGGAAAGCTGTTATCAAATCATTAATCCTAGACTGAGACTGTTAGCAGAATTTTAACAGTGTTACCCAATTGTTATGCTGTTTTGCTGATTGCTACTTTTTTCAGCAGCGTGTCGATGATGTCCAAAGTAGTGACATTGTCAGCCTCTGCCTCATAGTTGAGCAGCAAGCGGTGATTCATTACATCGGGAGCCACTGCCTTGATGTCCTCTGGCAAGACGTAATCACGCTGATCGATAAAGGCCACCGCCTTGGCTGCCCGGTTGAGGTTGATGGAAGCCCGGGGTGACGCGCCAAATTGTATGTATTGTGCCTCCTCTTTCATCCCATAACTCTGGGCATTCCGGGTGGCATATACCAATTCGATGATATATTTCTCAATAGACTCGGAAATCTTCACTTGATTGATTTCTTCACGAATGGCAAAAATATCGGCTTTACTCAAAATGGTTTTTAAATGGACATCAAAAGACAAGTCTGCCATGCGCCGCATCACTTCCAGTTCTTCGGACTTGGAGGGATAGTCGACGTGCACTTTGAACATGAATCGATCCATTTGCGCCTCAGGTAATGGATAGGTGCCTTCCTGGTCTACCGGATTTTGCGTAGCCAGGACTAAAAATGGCCGGTCTAACTGAAAAGTCTCGTCACCAATGGACACCGTCTTTTCCTGCATGGCCTCTAACAGTGCAGACTGCACCTTCGCCGGGGACCTGTTGACCTCATCTGCAAGAATGATATTGGCAAACACCGGTCCTTTCTTTACTTCAAACTCTGCCAGCTTCTGGTTATAAATCATCGTACCCACCAAATCAGACGGCAACAAATCCGGGGTGAACTGGATGCGACGAAAATCCAGATGCAGCACATCTGCCAGCGTATTTACCGTAAGTGTCTTGGCCAATCCAGGCACACCTTCCAGTAGGATGTGACCCTGTGTGAATAAACCAATCAACAGTCGATTGACCATATGGTCCTGACCCACCACCACGCGCGCCACTTCTCGGAGCACCTCCTGGATTTTTTGTTGATGTTCTTGTATACGATCGGGAGTTTGTTGGTCTTCCATGAGCATTGAACATTTCAATGAGTGCAAAAATACCCGCGCATCTGTAATGCACAAGAAAAGTATGAGAAACGAAAGTGTCTACCAGGCAAACTGATAGTCACGTTGTGGAGCGCGCTGAAGAAATCGATCACTTTTCACACGACCCGAGCCTTTGAAATGGACAATATTCTCCTGATCATCGTAAATTTCAAATAAAACCACATTTCGTACCTGCACCTGATCGAAATGCTTCACTTTTTGTATTTCGTAGTACATCCAAATAACCTGTTCTTCCAACTCATGTCCTATAAATTCTAAATCAGCCTCCCGCTGCCGTATTGATAGAGAAAAGCGCGATTTCAAATAACGATCTGCCAATGCTGCCCGCATTTCGGGGTCCATGCGCACGATATTCAAATGGGCATCGCCACTGTAGCGCTGAAGCGCTGCCTCGAAATCATCCAAAAAGATTCGGTACTCCACCTGAACCACCCGCTCGCCTGGCTTGAAATGGATATTACACACACTCACATGAAAAGGATGCCACCAAAAGCCTAAAAAAATTGCTGCAAACCACATAATATTGCCGTCAGGACCAAAAATATACAACTTAGGTATGAATGATTTCTCCTTGTTTTTTCAAATGGGCTATGAGCACATTCTGGACAAGGATGCCTACGATCACATGGCGTTTGTGGTTGTGTTGTGTGCCCGCTACCAACTGGAAGACTGGAAACGCGTGCTTATCCTGATCACTTCCTTTACCATCGGGCATTCCATCACCCTCGCTTTAGCCACGCTGAAAATCTTCTCGGTAAACGTGCAACTTGTCGAATTCCTTATTCCGCTCACCATACTCATCACCGGCCTGGCCAATTTGTTCACAACTGAAAAGAGAACCAAAAAAAATAAAATCAACGGCCACTATTTATTGGCCCTTTTTTTTGGACTCATCCATGGGTTGGGATTTTCCAACTATCTGCAGGCCATTTTAGGAAAAGAAGCCAACATCTTATGGCCGTTATTTGCCTTTAACATAGGCTTAGAGGTGGGCCAAATAGTAATAGTTGTAATTTTCCTGCTAACGGCCCTAGTTTTCGTTTCCATTTTCGGGGTGAGCAGGAAAGATTGGAAAATGGTGGTCTCTTCAATTATTATAGGGATTGCATTCACCCTCACCATGAATGCCATTTATTGGTAATGAAAATTAAAAAAATATGCGATTTGCTACTTTTCTCATCATTGGTCTACAGTTAGCGCTGGATGCCCAGGCCCAAGATCCAAATACTGGTCCCTATGAGTGGAACAGAAAGTTTGAACAACTGGGCACCGAACTGCCCACACCAAACGTATATCGAACGGCCTCAGGCGCACCAGGCAAAGAATACTGGCAACAAAAAGCCGACTATCAAATAAATATCATGCTGAATGATGCCAACCAATCCATCTCCGGATCAGAAACGGTGACTTACTCTAACAATTCTCCCGATATACTACAATATCTGTGGGTACAACTGGACCAGAATGTACGCGCACCTGATTCTAATACACCCAAGATTTCCAACTTTTCTGTTCGCGATACCATAAATCTCGCCAGTGTAGCCCCCACGGTCCTGGAATTTGAAGGCGGCTTCAAGGTAAGCAACATCAAAGATGCGAAAGGCAAACCCATGCGCTCTCAAATAAATAAAACCATGATGCGGCTCGATTTGCCTGAACCCCTGCAGCCGGGTACCTCCACCTCCTTCAGCCTGGACTGGCAGTACAATATCAATGACCGCATGATGGATGGCGGCCGTTCAGGATTGGAATATTTTGAAGCCGACGACAATTACCTGTACACCATCGCTCAGTTTTTTCCCAGAATGGCGGTGTATATTGACAACGAAGGCTGGCAAAACAAACAATTTTTAGGTAGGGGTGAATTCGCACTGACTTTTGGTGACTATGAAGTGAATATCACCGTACCGGCTGACTTTATCGTCGGGGCTACAGGAGTCCTTCAGAACCCTACTGAAGTACTCACCAAAGATCAGCTCCAGCGTTTCAATCAAGCCAAAAAAACGTTTGACAAGCCCGTAATTATTGTCACAGAAGCCGAAGCCCGGGCCAACGAGAAAACCAAGGATACCAATACCAAAACATGGACTTTCAAAGCGGATCAGGTGAGGGATTTTGCCTTTTGTGCATCAAGAAAGTTTATCTGGGACGCTCAGGCAGTGAAATTGGGTAACAATACCCCCCTGGCCATGTCTTACTATCCAAAAGAGGGCAACCCACTCTGGGAGGAATGGTCGACCAAGGCGGTAGTACAGACCTTGAAAACTTACTCCAAGCACACCATCGATTATCCTTATCCGGCTGCCATATCCGTTCACACGGCCAGCATTGGCATGGAGTACCCCATGATTTGTTTCAACTACGGACGTCCAAATCCCGATGGTAGTTACAGCGACCGGTTGAAATATGGCATGATCAGCGTTATCATACACGAGGTAGGGCACAACTTTTTTCCTATGATCATCAACTCGGATGAACGTCAGTGGACCTGGATGGATGAAGGATTAAATTCTTTTACCCAATACCTCACTGAGCAGGAACTCGATCCCAATTACCCCTCAAGAAGGGGGCCTGCCGTCAACATGATTCCGTACATGGCCGGAGACAAACGATTCATTCGTCCGATTATGACCAATTCTGAACAAATCCTTCAATTTGGCAACAATGCATACGGAAAGCCGGCCACTGCACTGAATGTGCTGCGCGAAGTAGTCATGGGACCAGAATTGTTTGATTATGCTTTCAAGGAATACGCCAGAAGATGGGCTTTCAAGCATCCAACGCCGGCAGATTTTTTCCGTACCATGGAGGATGCCTCAGCCGTGGACCTGGACTGGTTCTGGAAGGGTTGGTTCTACACCACAGACCATGTGGATGTGTCTGTAGACGATGTGAAATGGTACCGCACACAAGCTGAAGACCGCGAACTGGAAAGTGTAAATGTGCAGACCAACGACATTTCCAGTGAGGGTGCCAGGAATTTTCCTTCCAAGCCCCGGCAAATGGTACTCGAGGACATCCCTTCGTACGGCGAATATCGAAATTCCGTGGATCAGGCCGAATGGCGCAAAAAATTGGCAGATAAACACTTCTACGACGTCACTTTCAGCAATCAAGGCGGGCTGGTCTCCCCGCTGGTCATCGAATGGACATTTGCCGATGGCACCCGGGAATTGGAACATATTCCTGCTGAAATCTGGCGTTTGAATGAGAATATAATCTCTAAAACCTTCGTCAAGGACAAGCAAGTAGTAAATATCCAGTTGGATCCGGAAAGAAAAACCACAGACATAGATCCCGCTGATAATGTTTTTCCAAGAAAAGCAGGAGAATCGAGGATTGACAGATTCAAAAATCAAAACTGATTCAAAGGCGGGAAACCTTAAAATGGCAACTGGCATGGGTGGCCTTTTTTGTCATTTCCTGAACAAATAGTCTAGTTCGACAACCCTTTGATCGGTTTACAGTGTTGGTACTAAAAAAATACTTATGAAAGCAACATGGAACAATCAGGTGATCGCCGAAAGCGACGACACTGTGGTGGTGGAGGGCAATCATTATTTCCCTGAATCCGCCATTCTTAAAGAATTTTTTGAGGCAAGTAGCACCCACAGCGTTTGCCCCTGGAAGGGTACCGCCAACTATTACCACGTGGTTGTAGATGGTCAGACGAATCAGGATGCTGCCTGGTATTATCCGGAAACTTCCGAACTGGCCAAAAACCTCAAAAATAGAGTAGCCTTTTGGAAAGGCGTGAAAGTAGAGAATTAGTTGGTCACCTCCACACCTCCAAACATCACAAACCCTTTGATGAGCAACGTAGGTCCGTTTGCGTGTGCATCGGACTTACGCTCATCAGAAAATCCACCTAAAATGGCGGTAACGTCATTTTTAACATGCCAGCCTTCCGGCAGTTGGATTTCGCAGCCACCGAACATCACAAACAAATCGATGGTGGCAGGGCTGTCCAGCTGTGCCTGACGAAGATCGACGGTAGAACCCCCAAACAGGTTGGTGGTAGTTCCTGATTTGAATGCTTTGGATGAAATCAACTTTTCGCTTCCACCAAAGATATTGGTTTCCCTATAGTTGTTCTGGTCGCTAGCGACTCGGCGGTCTCTATCTCTAAACAGAAAAATTAGTCCCACAAGTACCAGGAGTATCGGCCAGTAGATACGCATATCGATCCAGTTGAATTGCTGCAATAGAAAAAAGCCGCCAATCAAGAAGAAAATCAACGCTTGTTTGGACTTACCAGATATCAACTGAACAACCGCTATTAGAATAAATAGCATGGGCCAACTATATATATAGTTGGGAAGCTCGGGCAACAGATTGAGGTTGACTAAAAGAAAGAGTAAACCGACAAGAACAAGTAAAATACCGACTACAGACTTTTTCATTGTTGAGTAGTTAAGATGCCGCACTGTCACACTGTCGCAAAATAATGACTATACCCGACATGTTGTCTGATCAATGCCACAAAGTCTTACCGCGCCTCCTTTGGAATAACTTTTGATTAGTGTTTTGGAAATTAAGAAAAGAATGCGGATAAGTACAGACTTAACAAAGACAATTTCATTGACGGCCGATGTACTCAATACCATTAACGGTGGAATGAGTTTGGCTTTCGTCGAAAAGGTCCGGAAAGAAGATCACATTTTCGTCACAGTCAAAGTTCCAGGTGTGCGTGAGGATGCCTTGAAAGTGGAAATGCGGGAGGACAAGCTCCTTGTTTTTCACCAAATACAAATAGATACCGAAACAAAGGTGCCCAACCTTGTTGCTATACTTCCTCTTTCCAGCCTGATTGACCTAAACAATATACAGGCCAGCTTCGAAAAAGACCGTCTGAATATTATTTTGCCATTCAATGACCTCCACAATGAACTCCCCAGAAAAGTAGACATTAAGTAGCGCCAGAGGCAAATAAACGAGGTTTTAACTTACTGTTCGTTCATGAGACACCTTTTTTCCAAGCGGATAAACCAGTTGATGAGTGATTGCCCGGGGGAATGTTTCATCCCCTTCAAAACCCAATTCCTCATTGCCACCGTCCCCAGGAACGTAGGAAGTGCCGAAAAGGTAATCCCAAAAACTAAAAGTCAACCCAAAATTGACCCCATATCGGCGCTCGGCAGGTAAATGCCTGGCATGATGCCAAATGTGCATTTTGGGATTATTGAAGACGTATTTGAGCGGCCCATAATCCCAACCTACGTTGGCGTGATTGATGTGACCTACGGCCAATGCAAATAAATAAGCTACAAAAAAGCTGTCAAGGCCAAACCCAATCATGGCCAATGGAATATATTCCAAGGTGCGGTAAATCACACTTTCCATCCAATGAAAACGCAAGTGGGCAGCAAAGCCCATCTGCTTAACCGAATGGTGAATTTTGTGAAACTGCCAAAATAACGGCACCCGATGAAGCATGCGATGTATATTCCAATGGATAAAATCTCTTAAAACCAAAAGGGTCATTAGTTGCAACCATACTGGCCAACTCTGAATTTCAATTGCTATAATATTCGAATATCCAAATATTTTTAACAAATCATTGAAAGCAACTGTAAATACTTTCCATACAGCGGCCCACCCCAATAAGGAAAACAGGAAAAAATTAAAGAACATATAAAAAGTATCTAGCCAAAAATCTTTGCGTACAATAGGCTGATTCTTCCGCCATGGAATGATAATTTCTAAAAACCATACCAACACAGACAACCCAATTAACCAGTAAAAAAAATTGGTCCAGTTAGGATTCGTAATTAACGCAATGAGGTATCTATAATAGCCCATAAAGGCCTCGCCAAAAACCGAAATATACCGCTCCATTATTTGTAAATCTTGTGTTTACTATTCAACCAAAAACCCCATATACGATTATATGCATGTACAGAATCAGTAATTCCACTTGAATCATAGACCCGGTAACCTCGATTCACCCATTCAAAAAGTCCGCCATATAAATTAGCCACTTCCGTAAAACCTTCTTCTTGTAGTTTTCTTGCGATTTTCTCGCTTCGCGCGCCAACAGAACAA
Source organism: uncultured Roseivirgaceae bacterium (assembly GCA_964403075.1). Lineage (GTDB taxonomy): Bacteria > Bacteroidota > Bacteroidia > Cytophagales > Cyclobacteriaceae > CAYOEV01. The sequence continues at coordinate 153,933 of CAYOEV010000001.1, forward strand.
TACACGACAAGAGGGGAATCTCGATCGATCGTATTAACGGACTCCACATCAAAATCCTCATAGCCCACATACCGGGCGTCAGGAAGATGGCTTACGTCATATTCTTTTTGCTGCCGCGTATCCAGTAACGTTACCTGACTGGAATTTTCTGACAACATACTTTTCAAAGAATCCACCGTTATTTCAGCCACATCATGCTTTAGCAAACGGTTTAGAAGGGCTTGGTACGCCCCACTTTGCACTTTTTTTTCGGTTTGACAACTAACCATGAAAGGTATTAAAAATAAAACGGGGTACATCCTCATAGACAAAAGTACGGTGAGCAAGCATTCAAGGATGCAACAATAGTTACACAGGCATACTAACGCTGCAACAGACGCTTCGTTAATTGCAACAATTCCCCTTTGGTTTGGGCCCTTAAGTATTTTTCTACGCCCGCCTCATCTTTCCTGGCCATCAACTCTCTAAGGGCCTCAGGCAATTCGAATGCCTCATCCAGTTCTAATTCCGCTATGGCCAACTCCAATATTTCTCTGCCTTTGCGCATACAGGTTTCTACGGGGTGATAATTCGAGTTCGAATCACGCAGCATCGTACTCGAATAATCAATTTTCAAGTCACGGATGGTAATGGTCATCTCGTCGTAGTTGCCGAAAATTTTCGTTAGCAGCAGTTGGGTAGATACTTTCCACGCTTCCAAGTCGAAATCCTCTGCGCTGAGTTTATCAATTTGCTTCTGTAGGAGAACAATTTGCTTTTTCTTCATTTTAACTAATCTGAGACCAATTTAGGGCTTTAGATGCACGATTTTCCAGATATCTTTTCAGTGGGCGATGATCCGTTGTTTTCAATTCAGGATCTGCTTTTAAAATAACCTGTGCAGCCAGACGTGCATGTTTCAAAATTTCATTGTCTTTGACCAGATCTGCCACCTTCAGATTTAGCAATCCGCTCTGCTGCGTACCCATCAAATCACCTGGACCGCGCAAACGTAAATCCGTCTCAGCAATTTCAAAACCATCATTGGTCCTGACCATGGTTTCCAATCGCGTAAGTGCCTCTGCACTTAATTTGTCGCCTGTCATCAAAAAGCAGTGCGATTGTTCCCCACCTCTGCCTACGCGCCCTCTTAACTGATGAAGCTGACTCAGGCCAAACCGCTCTGCACTTTCTATTACCATTACCGAGGCATTTGGCACATCCACACCCACTTCAATGACTGTTGTCGCCACCATGATCTGGGTTTCTTTCCGCAGGAATCGCTGCATTTCCCATTCCTTGGCTTCCGCCTTCATTCGCCCATGCACAACAGATAGATGGTATTTGGGAAATCGTCGTTGGATAGAGGTGTAGCCATCCATCAGGTGGTTGTAATCCAGTTTTTCCGATTCCTCGATCAACGGGTAGACCACATATACTTGCCTACCTTTTTCAATTTCCTCCTCCATCTGTCGAAAAAGCTTGAGCCTTCCGCCTTCTCGAAAGTGCCTGGTGGTAACCGGCTTCCTGCCCGGCGGCAACTCATCGATCACACTCACAGAAAGGTCACCGTAGACGGTCATGGCCAAGGTTCTTGGGATAGGGGTAGCTGTCATGACCAATACGTGAGGGAATATCTTAAGGTTTTTCTGCCACAGCCTGCTACGCTGCGCAACACCAAAACGGTGCTGCTCATCGATCACGGCCAAACCCAATTGCTTAAACTTAACGCGGTCTTCCAGCAAAGCGTGGGTCCCTACTATCAAATGCAAGTCGCCCGCTTTCAGGTAATCCAACATTAACTTCCGATCCGCAGCTTTAGTAGATCCAGTTAGCAGCGCCAACCGTATACCCATTGGCTCGCACAGTTGCCTTAGATTTTTGAAGTGTTGTTCTGCAAGAATTTCCGTGGGTGCCATGAATGCACATTGGCTCCCAGAACCCATGGCAATGAGCATACTCATGAAAGCAACAATGGTTTTACCACTACCGACATCGCCTTGTACCAATCGATTCATCTGTACCCCACTTTTTAGATCAGTATATATTTCTTTAATGACGCGCTTTTGAGCATCAGTTAATTCAAAAGGCAAATGCTCCTCGTAAAACTTATTCAACCAGTCTGGCCGGTCCAGAACGATGCCCGGCTGAGCTGACTGATCGAGCTGCTTTTGCTTTAAAATTTTTAATTGCACAAAAAATAACTCTTCAAACTTCAACCGACGCTGTGCTTCTTGCAAAACACGCGTATCGGCCGGGAAATGGATGCCGTAGAATGCCTCATTTCTGCTGATGAATCGGTATTGATGGAGTATCGATACTGGCAAATTTTCTTCGATATATGCCGCTGCCTCAGGAAGAACCGACCTAAGGGCCCGAATGAATAAGCGGGCATCTATGTAATGACGCTTCAGTTTTTCGGTCGTGTGGTACACTGGCTGCAAAAAACCGCGCGTTAGCGCGTCTGGGCTCACCACCTCCATTTCTGGATGCGCCATGTTAAGCTTTCGACCATATCGTGTGGGTTTGCCAAAAACCACATAATCCTTACCCAACAACAAGTTTTTTCGTACCCAGGCGCTGCCTTTGAACCAGACCAACTCAAGCTCCCCGTCGCCATCAGAGACTTTACCCACCAGTCGCTGTTTACTCCCTATACCCACGAGCGTCAACGACTCCAGTCTACCCTTGACCTGCACATGTGGCAGGTGTTCATTCAATGCTGAGATGGGATAAAAGGTCGTCCGATCTTCATATCGAAAAGGAAAAAACTGAATGAGATCCCCAACCGTGCGCAACTTCAGTTCCTTTTGAATGAGCGCTGCTTTTTGAGGACCAATGCCTTTCAAAAATTCCAAACCCTGCGCGAAGAAGCCTGACATGGAGACTGTTTTAATGAAAGCCGGAAAACCTGCCTATTCCCACTTCAAGGTAAAAAGTATATGATTCATGTCTTTTTTAATGTAGTTAATCACCGGACGGAGAGAATCATTTTTGGTTGCCGTCTTGAAATACAAAACACCCCTCAGGAAATGTTGTGTACTATCCGAAACATGAAACTGATAAGGAGAAGGAACCTCCCCCTCAAGTTCCGATACCGAGGCAAAATACCCATTGGGCAATTCCACAATTTTTTCTTCTATTGAGTATGCCTTCACATTATGTTTGGATGTCAGCTTGTAGCTGTCGGCATAGTAACCTGCCAACAAAGAATCCTTGTTTTCAATAGGCTTGTAAGTAAGCTGCACATCTGCATCGAATCGGGGATAATACAGATGAATCCAATAACGCTCCGCCATCCATGAAGTATCGGGGTATAACTCGGCCAGTGAGGAGTACTCAAACTGGTAAGGCAACGAGTCCGGCAAGGACAGATAAGTTGGCTCCGACAATTCTATCTTGTTGTACCCTTTAGGTTTAGGATAGTAATCTAAACTTCCCCCGCATCCAGCCAACCAGAGCAAACACCAGATAACTAAACTCCTCATCTCATTGTTTTTTAGCCGGAGAAATGTAGACCCTCACCCGTTTAATTCGTCTTTGGTCCACCGCCACCACCGTAAACAGGTAACGACCAAAGACAATTTGCTCCCCTGCATGGGGAAGTTTAGAGTTGATCTCCAAAAGCAAACCTCCGAGCGATTCACTTTCACCCTTTACTTCCTCAAAATCCTGAGGATCGGTTTGAATAACCCGGCAAAAGTCGGTCAGGGATGTCCTCCCTTCAAAAACATACGTTTGGCTATCAAGTTTATTGTAGGCGATATCAGAACCCTCATCGAATTCATCATTAATTTCTCCAACAATCTCTTCAATCACATCCTCCATGGTTATCAGACCCTCTGTGCCCCCATACTCATCTACTACTATGGCCATGTGCACACGCTTTTCCTGGAAATCCTTGAGCAGATCATCGATTTTTTTAGATTCCGGAACAAAGTAGGAAGGGCGAAGCAAGGCACGCCAATTGAAATCTTCTTCCTTGTCAATATGAGTTAGTACATCCTTAATGTAAAGTATGCCCTCGATTTTATCAATGGTTTCACTGTAGATGGGTATACGTGAATATCCAGTCTTATTGATCTGGTTCATCAATTCATGAAAGTCTGTCTCAATATCCAGGGCCATGATATCCATCCGTGATCGCATGATTTGTTTTACCGAGATCGTTCCAAACTGAACAATTCCCCTGAGAATGTCTTTTTCTTCATTGGTTGCCTCATCTTCCGCAGCAATTTCCAATGCGTGACTGATCTCCGTTACGGAAAGCTGATAGCCGGATGAATAGGTTTTTTTTGTAATCCCGCGGCCCACTTTCAAAAGCATCCATGAAAAAGGCTGTAGCATTTTGTCGAACAAAAAAAGGAAACTCCCTGTGAAACGAGCGAAACCAAGATTGTTCTGATTTGCGTAGACTTTCGGCATTATTTCTCCAAAAAAAACAATGAGTATGGTAATGCTTCCTGTTAAGATCACGATAGACCACCCTGTGGGTTCGTCCTGAAAAATCTGCCAGGTAGCAAAAGTGGAAATCGTGACAATGAAAATGTTTATCAGATTATTAAGTATCAAGATGGTCGCCAGCAGACGTTGAGGCCTACGTAACAAAGAAACAACACGGCCACTGCTCTTTGAATCTTCATCGGCCTCACACGCTTTAAGCTGCTCTTCGCTCAAGGAGAAAAAAGCCACTTCAGATCCAGATACCAAAGCGGATAAAAATAACAGCACACCTACAATCAACCCATTGACCAAATAAAAATCAAGGGTAAGCGAAGAAAAGTCAGCCACTAAAAACGAATGATACGGATCGTCAGTAGTTCCCAATCATTTAGAATTATGATGACTAAAATGGAAGATCATCAATGCTGTTTTCTTCCTTTTTTTGCGTTGCAGGCGGAGGAGACGATGCCAAATTAGCCACAGGTTCTTTATGACTGTCTTGTGCCGGTACATTCGCAGAAGAATTTCCGCCGGGACTACCTAGCATAACCATGTTCAATACGCGAATGCGCGTGCGCTTCCGGTTGTTTCCTTGGTCATCCTGCCAGGAATCGCTTTTAATTTTTCCCTCTGCATAAATGGTTTTTCCTTTTTGCAGGTATTGCTCAGCGATTTTGGCTAACCCATCCCACATTTCAAGGTCATGCCACTCGGTACTATCCACCTTATTCCCATTCCGGTCTTTGTAACTCTCTGTGGTGGCAAGCGTGACATTGGCCACCACCGCACCGTTTTCTAAATACCGCACTTCCGGGTCTTTGCCCAAGTTACCTACAAGGATTACCTTATTAACGCCTGCCATGTAAACTGTTTAGCCTTTAATTAACTCATTCACCACAAAGTCATTGACAACTTTTGGTTTAGGCAAATTTAACATTTCTTCCAAAGATACCCTTCGGTAATTGTATTTATCGGCATGGCTTCTAAACGCTTTTTTTGAACATGCCTTGAGTCGCCAAAATCCAATGTCCAGCCTTTGGTGAGTCAGCAAGTGTTTAACTCTATCGGTTGGTGGAACCACTTCCCCAAACATTTGATGTACCTGTGCATCGGGTGACCAGTCACCCTCCACCAATGGAAAATCATATAGCCCCGTCCAAATATCTCCAGCACTCCTCTTTTTAAGTAGCCATTCTCCTTCAAAACCTATGACCTGATAATTAAACACCCGGTGCCTCATTTTTAGCCGCTTGTTGTTAACGGGAAGCTGGTGTACGGCATCGTGAATAAGGGCATAACAGGACAGCCGAAAAGGACAGACGTCACAATCCGGTTTAGGTTTACATACGAGGGCGCCAAATTCCATGAGCGCCTGATTGAAGACATCGGGTTGATCCGCCGGCAAAATTTCCCGGAGAACTTTCTCGAATACTTTTCGATTTCCCGCTTTGGCGATGTCATCTGCGATGCCAAAATACCTACTGGAAAATCGAAATACATTGCCATCTATCACAGGCTCGGCAATCCCGAAAGCAAACGAACCAATGGCAGCAGCCGTGTATGGCCCAATCCCTTTCAACTTTTTGATGGCTGAATAGGTGGTCGGAAATCTGCCAGCATGTTCACTGGTGAGGTAGCGTGCAGTATGCAGCATGTTGCGCGCCCGCGAGTAATAACCCAATCCCTGCCAAAGCCGCAAGACTTCTGACTCATCGGCATCTGCCAATGCCTGGATGTCAGGAAAGGCTCCGATAAACTGATGATAGTATGGAAGACCCTGTTCTATTCTCGTTTGCTGAAGTATAATTTCAGATACCCAAATAAGGTAGGGATCTCGCGTGTTGCGCCAGGGGAGATCACGCTTAGCTTCTGAATACCAATGCATTAAGGCCTGAGACAGGAAATGTGGATTATTTGACAATTAATTTGGATTTCTCTGGAGCAAAACTAAATTTGACGACCCAATCACACTCACTATAAAAATTATAAATTGTGACAAAAGCGGATATTATAAATGAAATCGCTGACAAAACGGGCATTGATCGCTCGGACGTACAGGCTTCTGTGGAGGCCTTTTTTACAATTGTCAAAAACTCAATGGCCGACGGACAAAACATTTACATTAGGGGTTTCGGTAGCTTCGTAAATAAGAAACGGGCAAAAAAAATTGCTCGTAACATTTCCAAAAATACAGCTATGGTGATCGACGAGCATTACGTGCCTAGCTTTAAGCCATCCAAAATGTTTGTGGAAAAGGTCAAAGAAAGCGACCTGATAGAATCATGACCAAAGGGCAAATTGTATTGGTCGTAGTTGCACTGGCTCTCGCCTTACTGCTTTTCCAGTTACCAAAAAGTGTAGTGGAAAATGAACGCGTGGCTGAGGTGGCAGATACCGTGCACACCATGAACCGACCTGTAGTAGTTGCTGCCAAAATCTCCAGATTAAAGTCGTACTGGAAGAGGGCTGAAAATACAAGAAAAAAAACTAAATTTGCGGACTCTTTGGCGGTTCTATATCTTGACTACCAGATGATAGACAGTGCCATTTGGTTCATAGAAAGTATGAACCGATCGGAAACAGACCAGGGAGAATACAGAGCTGCCGAGCTCTACTACACAGCTTTTCGCAGAGCACCTAGTAGAGAAAAGGCTAAAGAAATTGGGGATCAGGCGGGTAAAATGCTTGAAGATTTACTTGAACAAGACCCCGAGAATAGTTCATTGAAAGTCATGCTTGGCATGACAATGGTGACCACAGAAAATCCAATGCAGGGTGTTCAGATGCTGCGGGATGTAGTGGCTAAAGATCCGGAAAACCGAGAAGCAATTCTCAATCTGGGTATTCTATCTCTACAATCCGGCCAGTATGCCAAAGCGGAGGAGCGTTTTTCTCGATTGCTAGACTTAAATCCAGCAGATCAGGAAGCACTCTTTTATCGGGGTTTGAGTCTGATCGAGTTAAGAGATCCTGAAGGCCGGCGCATCATGGAAGTTTTGTTCACCGAGAGCGAGAACCCTGCCATAAAGGAATTGGCAAAAGGATATCTCGATTGAAAGCGTTTAAAACATTAAATTAAGAAATTATGCCTTGCGGTAAAAAAAGAAAAAGACATAAAATCTCTACGCATAAGCGTAAGAAAAGATTGAGAAAAAATCGTCATAAGAAGAAGTAAGTCATTCATTTAAAATACAGCGTCCGTGAGTTATGAATTAATTCTAAACAATACTCGCAACGGATGCCGAATCGCCTTACTTAAAGACAAACGACTTGTTGAGTACCACGAAGGCTTGGAGGATCAATCCTTTCAGGTTGGAGACGTTTATTTAGGTACTGTAAAGAAAGTAGTTCAAGGTCTGAATGCTGCATTCATTGACCTGGGGTATGAAAAAGATGCTTTCTTACATTACCACGATTTGGGCCCACAAGTCCAATCTCTTAACAAGTTCTTGAAAAATGTCCTGTCGCACAAGCACGAGGGCACACGTCTGAACGGATTCAAAGGTGAATCGGACATCAATAAGCTTGGCAAAATCACCCAGGTTTTCAATCGAAACCAAAAGGTGTTGGTACAGGTAGTAAAAGAACCCATCTCTACCAAAGGCCCAAGATTATCGTGCGAATTATCATTAGCCGGAAGGTACCTCATTTTGGTACCCTTCTCTAATGCAGTCAACATTTCCAAGAAAATAGGGGAGTCACAGGAGCGTAAGCGACTGACACGTCTAATCAATTCCATAAAGCCAGAAAATTTTGGCGTCATCATTCGTACAGTGGCACAAGGTAAGGAGGTGAAGGAATTGGATCAGGATCTCAGAAATTTAATCGATACCTGGGACCAGGGTATTGCCCGCCTGAAGAATGCGGAACCTCGAGATAAAATCATTGGTGAAATCACAAGAGCCAACACCATTCTCCGAGATGTGCTAAACGAAGATTTCGATTCCATTCAGGTGGATGACAAGGCGCTTTATGACGAACTGAGGGAATACACCCAGAAAATTGCCCCTGAGAAGGGTAAAATTGTTAAACACTACACCGGAAAAGCGAAAATTTTCGAAGCAGCCAATGTAGAAAAGCAATTGAAGACCTCCTTTGGCCAATCGGTTTCTATTCCTACCGGTGGTTACCTGATCATTGAACACACCGAAGCCATGCACGTAATAGACGTGAACAGCGGAAACAAGTCCAACAGCCAGAGCAACCAGGAAGAGACTGCCTTAAGTGTGAATATGCAGGCGGCGGAGGAAATAGCACGGCAGCTGAGACTTCGTGACATGGGCGGGATTATTACCATTGATTTCATAGACATGCGTCGCACCGAAAACAAAAAACGGTTGTATGCACGCATGAAAGAAGTCATGAACGAAGATAGATCAAAGCACACCATCCTGCCACTTTCTAAGTTTGGTTTGATGCAGATTACCCGTCAAAGGGTACGACCTGAATTGAACATTACCACCCGCGAAGTTTGTCCATCTTGCAACGGTACTGGTAAAATCACTGCAACCATACAAATAGCAGACAAAATCGAGCACACAATCAATGATTTGATGAAAACCCAAAACGAGAAGAAAATCACGCTCGCGCTTCATCCTTATCTGTACGCTTTCTTTACGAAGGGTATCATCTCCAGAAGAATGAAATGGTTTTTAAATTATCAGCGTTGGGTGAATATGGTAGAAGATTCATCTTTAGCTATTACCGATTTTAAAGTGCTAAACCATAATGGGGAAGAAATAGAAATTTGACGCCTATTTTCTAATATATGCAACGGGATCAACAAATTTTTGACATTATCCAAAAGGAAAGGGAGCGGCAAACTCGGGGCATCGAGCTGATAGCTTCGGAAAATTTTACTTCTTCACAGGTAATGGAAGCCGCTGGAAGTGTCCTCACCAATAAGTATGCGGAAGGACTTCCTGGTAAGCGATACTATGGCGGTTGCGAACATGTAGATTCCATTGAACGTGAGGCCATTCATAGACTGAAGGACTTATTTGGTGCTGAGTGGGCCAATGTGCAACCCCATTCCGGTGCCCAGGCCAATGCTGCCGTCTTCCTCGCTTTGTTAAAACCGGGTGATGCCATCCTGGGGTTTGATCTGGCCCATGGTGGTCATTTAACACACGGTTCCCCGGTAAATTTTTCCGGTAAATTTTATCGACCCTTTTTCTATGGCGTAGACCGGGAAACCGGTCTGATAGACTATGCCCAACTGGAAGCCATGGCAATAAAGGAAAAACCTAAATTGATCATTTGCGGCGCCTCTGCATACAGTAGGGATTGGGACTACGCCAGGTTCAGGGCGATTGCAGATGAAGTTGGTGCATTGCTCATGGCCGACATCAGCCATCCTTCCGGACTTATTGCCCGAGGTTTGCTGAAAGATCCTCTTGAACATTGCCACTTAATCACATCTACCACGCACAAAACTCTGCGAGGGCCACGCGGTGGCTTTATAGCAGTACGGGAAGATTTTGATAATCCTTTTGGCCTGAAGACTCAAAAAGGTACGTTAAGGTCTTTTACTTCACTACTGGATAGTGCTGTTTTCCCAGGCACACAGGGTGGCCCCTTGGAACATATCATTGCTGCAAAGGCCATTGCCTTCGGTGAAGCCCTGAGTGATCAATTTATGGCATATGCCATGCAGGTGCAGCAAAATGCCCAGGTGATGGCTAAAAGATTTACAGAATTAGATTACCAAATTATCTCAGGTGGAACAGATAATCACTTGATGTTAATCGACTTGCGCAATAAAGGAATTACCGGAAAAGCAGCTGAAGCACTTTTGGATCAATCGGATATAACTGTCAACAAAAACATGGTTCCCTTTGATAATGAAAGCCCTTTTGTAACCTCTGGTATTAGAGTAGGTACGGCAGCCGTAACCACCCGCGGCATGATTGAACCGGACATGATAAGGATAGTAAACTTCATAGACCAGGTACTAATGGCCAATTCTGACAAATCTATGATTGAGTCTGTCCGCACTGAAGTCAACAACTGGATGACAGAATTTCCGCTATACGCATAAACCTACATGCCACTCGATCAACCCTCGGACAACAAGGAAATGACTTTCCTCGATCACCTAGAGGAACTCCGTTGGCACCTCGTCCGCGGCATCGCTGCAGTAATGGTCATTGCGGTGGCTGCCTTTGTAGCTAAAGATTTCGTTTTTGGTACAATCATTTTCGGCCCTTCACGGCCTACTTTTTGGACTTTCGTTCAGCTCTGCAGATTATCAGAAATTTTTCAGTCGCCGGCACTTTGTATTACAGAAATACCATTTACGCCCCAGAGTCTGAAAATGACCGGACAATTTACCACCCACCTTAGTTCCTCTTTCGCAATTGGCATCATTCTCGGCTTCCCGTATCTTTTTTGGGAAGTCTGGAGGTTCATTAAACCGGGCTTGCATAAAAAAGAGCGGCACGCTGCAAGGGGGGCCACCTTTTCAGTGAGTACACTTTTCCTTTTGGGTGTGACGTTTGGCTACTTCATCATCGCACCCATTTCTGTCAACTTCTTCGCTAATTATCGGGTAGATCCTTCTGTTCAGAATCAGTTCAACATCAACAGTTACGTGAACACCATCTCCATGGTGGTGCTGGCCAGTGGCCTGTTGTTCCAATTACCTGTTGTCGTCTATTTTCTCACAAAAATAGGTTTGGTATCCAGCGTGTTTCTCAAACGTTACCGGCGTCATGCCATTGTGGTAATCCTCATTCTCGGCGCCATGGTAACCCCTCCAGACCCTTTTAGTCAGATATTGATTGCACTTCCGTTGTTCGGCTTGTATCAATTCAGTATTTTAATCGCCAGGCGTATTGAAAAGCAAGAAGCTAGAAGAGAGCAAAAAGAATCGAAAAAAACAGCACCATGAAAATTGCCATTGGCGGAGATCACGCCGGTTACCAGTACAAAGAATCCATCAAACTACAGCTTTCCGACTGGGGGCATGAAGTGGTAGATTTCGGACCGAATTCCGCAGATTCGGTGGACTATCCGGACTACATACACCCGCTTGCGGAAGCAGTCGAAAAAAAAGACTGTATTTTCGGAGTAGCGATTTGCGGTAGTGGGAATGGCGTAGCGATGACGGCCAATAAACACACCGACATAAGAGCTGCCCTCTGCTGGAATACCAGACTGGCCCAATTAGCTAGGGCACATAACGACGCAAACGTCCTGTGCCTTCCAGCCCGTTTCATCGCCCTCGAGTGGGCTAAAGAAATTACAGCGGTGTTTTTGAACACTTCTTTTGAGGGCGGTAGGCATCAACGCAGAATAGACAAGATCTATTGCTAGTTCCTTCGTCGATAAATCCCATCGGTATACCTCACATAGTTCTCAGCCATTTCCGGAAATCGGTATTGCAACCTGGGCATCATATTGACCTGGTCACGTATCTCATCCGGAGAGCTTTCCAACAAAAGGTCTCTCCATATTACAGCAGACTGGTAGTAAGCCAAATCATCTATTCTCTGCCGCGCACATGATTCATTGAGAAATGGTACCAATAACTGATAGTGCATATCCTCATTTTGCCAAGGGCCCAGTATCAGACGGGTGGTGTCGGAGGTAACCTGCCAATCAGTAACTTGTCGCTCCGGATGTCTAGCCCAACTGTTAGATAAAAAAGGATAACCAATCAGTACGACCACCAAAGAGTTAGGAACCAACCAACGCCAGATTTTCTTTCTCCGCTCTACCATGAGCAGATAAGAAACATAAAATGCAAAAGGTGGCAAAAGCAAGACCAGTCCGATTGATGCCTGCCAGCCCGTACCTAGATAAATCAATAAAATCATTGTTAAATAAAGCAGAAAAAATTGCTTCATTTTCATGAGCTGACTGACACTATTGGTCAGGTGCAAATGAATTAAAGCCCAGATAAATATGAATAAGGGGCCTCCAAAAATGAGCCAGTAGGGACTGAAAACTTCAAAGGAAAACTGCCAGTTTATCTGATGCACAATGGACACCCGCCAATATTCCAACTGACCGGTAAACGACAGCACCAATAGCAGCACACCCTGAATCAACGCCCAACCATAAACCAATAAGGCCACTCTGCGTAAATCAGCAGCGGTCATTGATAAGAAAGATGCCACGAAAAGCAATACAAATAAGACAAACGGTAGATAAAACAAAGTGGCTAAGCCGAGGTGAAGACCAGAAAAAAGAAACACGTGATCCGCAGTTTCACGTTGCATACGCCTGGCCAAATATCTCGTAGCCAATAAAATAAATGTCAGGCCCATCAGTTGCGGCGAAAGCACCGCAGATTCAGGTAAAGCCAATGTGCCCAATACGTAAGCAAATGCCGGTACATAAGTATTCGCCGTGAAGACTTTATGTTGCAGAATAATTGTATTCAAAATGCCGGCATGAACCAGAACCAGAATAAAGGCCATCGTATGGTGAGGCCCAACCGCTCTTCCAAACAATACGTGCATAAGGGCATAGACCCCTGCACTGCCTGGAGCGGTATGGTCAAATATTTCCCGGTACAGTAGTAAGCCACTCGCCTGGGCTTCTCCCAACAACATCCAGCGAATGACCGGTGGGTATTGCTGATCAATGTCGTTAAACCAAACCATCCGTCCAATAATCAGACCGAGGGTCAACCAGAAAAAACGATAGGGGTCATTAACTTTAAAAAATTTGATCATGACGTAAGAAATACGAAAGTAGTCAATACAAACATCCGAAATTACAGCCTATATATTTGTCACATGGAAACCCCCCGGCAACAAAAACTGGCTCGTACAATTCAACAGGCACTAAGTGAAATTTTTCAAAAAGACAACAGTTACTGGTTCGAAGAATCACTCGTAACGCTCACACAGGTACAGATGACCGCAGATTTAGGTCTGGCCAAAATATACCTAAGCGTTCTGCCGGAAAAACAAGCACTTGAAACGGTAAAACGATTCCAGGAACGCTCAAGTGAAGTTAGAAACCTGCTGGGTCGAAGAATACGGAACAAGGTACGCAACGTACCCAATGTAGGCTTCTATCTAGATGACAGCGCGGCGTATGCGGCCAGAATAAATAATATTTTATCCGGCCTGGATATACCCAAGGAAGAAGAGTGAACCTGCCTCTTTTCATCGCGCGCCGATACTTTCTCGCGAAAAAAAGAAAGAAATTCATCAATATCATCTCTCTGATTTCTATGATAGTGGTAGGACTCAGCACTTTTGCCTTGATCGTTTCTGTTTCGGTCTTCAATGGACTTGAGTCTCTCTTGAAAAATGTGTACAGCTCGTTTGACCCTGACATTACCATAGTGCCAGAAAAAGGTAAATTCTTTGACCAAGACGAACAGCTGATTTCTTTGATAAATTCATTGGATGGGGTCGTGTCTGTAACGCGCGTTATCCAAGACAACGCCCTGCTCAAATACCAGGACACCGAGCGCGTGGTAACCATTAAAGGCGTGAGTGAAGACTTTTGGGACCAGAAACCATTTGAGGAGGCGCTTTTTTACGGAGAAAAAAAACTTAAAGAGGAAGGAGTCGGCTATGCCATCCTGGGTCGTGGTATAGCCTACACTCTTGAAGTCAACATCAAAGATGGTTTCAATCCGTTGCAGGTCTATTACCCATCCGCAATCTCTACCAATGCCATTAACCCCAGGCAGATGTTTCAGCAAAGGAACATCCTGGCCGCAGCCCATTTCGCCATTGAAAAAAGCTATGACAACAGATTAGTATTTGTGCCTATAGAATTTATGAGGGACCTCACGGGGAATGATAAAAAGCTGTCGGCACTTGAAGTAACCGTAACTAAAGCCGTGCAAATTGAGGCCCTAAGTACCACAATCAAAAATCTAGCTGGTGCAGGGTTCAACGTCAAAACACAATCGGAACTGCACGGTGATTTGTACCGCATTTTGCAGATTGAAAAATTGTTTGTCTTCCTTGTGTTTGGTGTTATAATGATCATAGGCTCGGTAAACATCTACTTTGCACTCTCTATGATTGTAATAGACAAAAAGAAAGATATGTCTTTGCTACATGCGTTGGGTGGACAAAGAGGATTTATTCGCACAATTTTCCTTTACGAAGGAAGCCTAATCGCCGGCGTGGGTGCCCTGTCCGGACTAGCACTGGGATTGATCTTTTGTTGGCTGCAAATGACTTATGCACTCATTAGCCTGGGCGTAGAAGGAGCGATCACGACCGCATATCCCATTGCCATCGAATGGGTAGATATCGTCCTATCCGTTATTCTCATTCTCGGCGTCACATGGGTAGCTGCTCTTCATCCAGCCCGGAAAGCTGCCCGGTCACTGAGTTTACAGACTCTTCAATAATTGATAATCAAGGCATCATTTTCAAACGGCGGCTTTCGCATTTTTTTGGGTATTTTCGAAGTTGCCTTTTATTGAATCATTGTGACTGTATCCCCGGATAAGCCCTTTCAAATTATTTATTCCCTCTTTGAACACGAGTATCTCGGATTCATTTTCGAATCCTTCGTGGTTCAGTTGAATGACAACGGAAACCTAACTTTCTCAAATCAGAACATTTCTTCAAGCAATGCCTATGAGTTTGCATCTGGGCTAGATCATTCCGATTACGAACTCATTAATTGGATGGATGGCCTTCAGCAGGATGTGGTGATCAATCATTTTTACAGAAAGCGCATCAAACCAGATCAGTTCTTTTTAAAGGTATTTGACAAAGAGAAGGGAGATGAATCTCTTCAAAAGGAAATTCTCCAATACATGGACCGTCGAAGAGCCAAAATCTGCCCTTTGCTTAAAGACAAAATGCTCTTCGAAATGGGCAAAGATGGCGAACCCACCTGGAAGAGGTTGGCGATTTCGGAACACAAAGCCACCGTGCTCTTTCACTTTTACAAAAACGAAGACAACACCCATTATTTCCCCACCATCAAGCTGGCCGGCGAAAAAGTGGAGTTTTACAAAAATGGCAGTTATCTACCTTGCCTGGAACCCGCCTGGATGATTGCCAATGGCATACTTTTTACTTTCGAAAAAAATGTGAATGGAAAGAAACTACAACCATTCCTCAAAAAGAAGTTTGTGGAAGTGCCCAGCAAGGTGGAAGAAACATATTTTCAAAAATTTGTGGCGCCCCTGGTGGCCTCATTTGACGTACATGCCAAGGGCTTCAATATAGAGACAAAAATCTTTAGCCCTGCACCACTGTTGACATTTTCTGAGTTGGTCAATGGGCCATCCACTTCGCTTTTCAATGAAAAGACTCGTGATCACCATGAAGAGAAAATTCTTTTTGAACTCAAATTTGCTTACGACAGGTATGAGTTTTCCGCAGACAGACTCGATCCGGTAAGTGTATCCGTAGAAAGACAAAACAGTCATTTTACTTTCAAAAAAGTGGTGCGAGATCCGGACCAGGAAAAAGCCATCATCTCACACCTGACCGGCATTGGTCTTCCCTTAAGAAACTCGCGAACCACATTGGAAAAAACCCTCGCTTTCTCGTGGCTCAATGAACACCAGTCCGATTTAATTAATAGAGGCTTCCAAATTCGGCAGCATGCCAACGGTGACAAACGATACTTTATAGGGGAAGCCAATATCGAAATGAATATTCAGGAAAATATCGATTGGTTTGATATCAAATCCAAAATTTACTTCGGTCCTTTTGAAATACCCTTTGCAAAAATACGGCAGTACATATTGGCAAAAAAATATGAAATCCAATTACCAGATGGGACATTTGCCGTTATTCCCGCGACATGGGTCAGTGAATATGCGGATTTATTTGCCTTTTCTAATCAAAATGGACAGGAAGTTCGCCTCCACAAAATGCACCTATCGCTGGTTAAGGAACTTAAGGACAACCATAAAGCCGCTGTTGACATATCAGCCAAATTAGAATTATTGTCCAATTTTAAAGAAATCAGCGAATACCCCCTGCCAAAATCTTTCGAGGGAGCACTGCGTAGTTATCAACTAGCTGGTTTCAACTGGCTTAAATTTCTGAATGATTACGGTTTTGGCGGTTGTCTGGCAGATGATATGGGTCTTGGTAAAACCGTACAAACGCTTGCACTTCTAGTAAGTGAAAAAGAAGAGCAGGGCGCCTACACCAACCTGTTGGTCATGCCAACCTCCCTCGTTTACAACTGGCAAATGGAGGCCAGGAAATTTACACCAAGCCTGAGAATCCTGAATTATACCGGACCGGGGAGAATCAAAAATCCAACGCTGTTTTCTCGATACGATGTAGTGATCACAAGTTACGGTACCACACGGGTGGACGCCGACTTGTTAAAAACGTTTTATTTCAATTATATCATTTTAGATGAGTCACAGGCCATCAAAAATCCCGATTCCCGCATTGCCATCGAGATCAAAAAACTGCGATCAAGAAGAAAACTGATACTTACCGGTACGCCGATAGAAAACAGCACCATGGACCTGTGGTCACAAATGTCCTTTGTCAATCCCGGATTATTGGGCACTAAGGCTTTTTTCAAAAAGACCTACCAGATACCGATAGAAAAGAAAAAAGACGCAACTAAAACCCAACGCCTCAATGCCTTGATCAAGCCTTTTATGTTGCGTAGGGAAAAATCTCAGGTAACCCGGGATTTGCCAGAGAAAGTAGAAAACATTCGATATTGTCAACTTTCAGAAGCACAGAGGGAGTACTATGAATCTGAGAAAAATGCATTCCGCAATAAAATATTCGACTTAATTCATGACCGGGGAATCAATGAATCTCACCTTGTGCTCATTCAGGGCCTGACCCGGCTTCGCCAAATTGCCAATCACCCAAAATTGGTGAACCCAGACTACACGGATGATTCGGGAAAATTCGAAGACATCACCTACATGATCAAAAACGCACTTATAGAAGACCACAAGCTATTGATATTTAGTCAATTCGTAAAGCACCTGCAACTGGTAGCCGATCACCTAAAAAAGAATGAAATCCCTTTCGCCTATCTTGACGGCTCTACGCGCGACAGACAGAAACAAGTAGAAAACTTTCAGTCGGACAACCATATCAATACCTTTCTGATTTCACTGAAGGCGGGTGGCCTGGGACTTAACCTAACGAGGGCTGATTACGTGTTTTTACTTGACCCCTGGTGGAACCCTGCTGCGGAGGCGCAGGCCATAGATCGGGCCCATCGGATTGGTCAGACCCAGCGGGTATTTACCTATAAATTTATAGCCAGAGATACCGTAGAGGAAAAAATTCTCAAACTGCAGCAAACCAAACTGATGCTGGTCCAGGACATCATTACCATCGAGGAAAGTTTCGTCAAAAACCTTACGGATAGTGACATCAAAAAACTATTTGAATAGACTAAGATTAACTTGACAGTGGCGTTTGTTGTTAGCACAATAAACAGAGGTAAATGAAGCGGTTGGTATCGACGTTAATAGGTTTGGGCTGTTTTTTTCTGGCGAAATCACAGCAAAATTCTCGCAATTTTGGTTTTGAACTACCGCCTAAAAAAAACAAGATTGAAATTCCTTTCGAGGAATTCAATAATCTCATCGTTATCCCAGTAGTTATCAATAAGTTGATTCGGCTCAAATTCGTAGTAGACACCGGCGTACAGACCACCTTACTTACAGACAAATTTTTCGGCCATTTACTCAACCTTCAGTATTCACGAAGGGTAGTTATTCAAACCCCCGGCATTAAAGACTCCGTGGCTGCACTTGTCGCCAATGGCTTACATATGACCTTGCCTGGCAAAGTGCATGGAAAAAACCTAAACATGTTGGTGCTGGAAGAAGATTATTTAAAATTATCCGAAAAACTTGGCAGCCCCGTATATGGTGTGATCGGATATGATCTTTTCAGAAAATTTGTTGTAAAAATCAATTACGACAATAAAATTCTGACCCTTATTCGTCCAGATAAGTTCAAAGCGAAGCGGAAATACCAATCTATCGCCTTAGAGGTAGTAGATACCAAACCTTACATGAAAGCATTGGCCCGGCATTCTGAAAAGCAGGATACCCTTCGCCTGCTCATAGATACTGGTGCTAGTCACGCCATTTTGCTCGATATCAGGCAAACCAAATTTTCCGGCCCTATAAAATCCGTTCCCACACAGATTGGCACAGGCGTAGGTGGCGAAATTCACGGCGAAGTGTCACGACTCGACGGCTGGGAGGTAAAAGCAATGAAACTAAAAAATTTAATCATGTCGATTCCAAATCCTGATGAATACAGTCAATTACTAAAGCGTGGATCTAGACATGGCACAGTGGGAGGTGAACTCCTCTCGAGATTCAATCCAATCTTCGATTATCGCAAGGAACGACTATACTTAAGCAAAGGCCGCCGTTTCAGGAAAAAATTTGAATATGACATGAGTGGACTTGGTCTATCTACGCGCGGAGAAGATTATGATTCGATTTATGTGGAAAATGTTCGTGCCGATTCTCCAGCGGAAGGGTGTGGCATTCATCGAGGTGATTACATACTTTCCATCAATGGACATTCTCTCAAAACAGATCGTTTGGGCGACATCATCAGTCTCTTACGGAAAAGACCCCACTTAAAAATTCGTGCCACCATCTTTCGCGAGGGACAAATTCTTAAAAAAAAGTTTCGCTTGAGAAGGAGCATTTGATTTTTTACTTTCTTCGCTCATGGCAATACCTAAAAAGGCGCTGTTAGTTATCTTATTGATCCTCCTGGCCCTGTTGTACGGCTTTCGTCTGGGAATATTGCCCCTGTTCTTCGAGGAACCACGCCGGGCAATAGTGGCCCTCGAAATGATGCTCACCCATAATTATTGGATTCCAAAAATCAACGGTTTTGACTACTTCAATAAGCCACCAGTTTACAACTGGCTGCTCATCTTATTCTTTAAGGTGTTTGGTACTTCAGAGTGGGTCGTACGATTGCCGACCGTGCTCAGTGCTTGGGGTATGGCTGCCACCACCTTCTTCTTTTTTAGAAAAAAGATAGACCCTAACACCGCCTTACTGGCAGGAATATTCATACTTACCGGAGCACACATGCTGTTCTACTTTTCTTTTACCGGAGAAATAGACCTGACCTATTCATTTTTGGTTTATCTGAATTTTCTTGCAATTATTCATGGCTATCACCAAAAGCAATTCTACTCCCTCTATCTCTTTAGCTACCTGCTCACTGCAGTTGGATTTCTCATGAAGGGCTTCCCTTCTATCGCCTTCCAGGGCTTATCACTTATCGGGATTGCCCTGTACCATCGAGACTTTCGTTTCTTTTTTCATCCTGCCCATTTGATAGCTGGCACTATTTCCGTAGGCTTGATGAGTGCCTATTTTCTGAAATACGACGAATTCGGAGATCCGTTCGCTTACATGGCGAACTTGTTGACTGAATCTTCACGCAGAACCACAAACGGGAACTGGATCAAGTACTTGTCGGCATTGGTCAAACTACCGGGCGAACTATTAAAAATCACTTTCCCATGGTGTCTACTGTTGATGGCCATACGCTGGAATAAAGTCCGTATTATCCTAAAAGAAAATCCATGGGTAGGTTCTCTGCTGCTTCTTCTCGTGGCCAATGGCTGGCTTTACTGGATTTCCCCGGGAACGAAAGACCGCTACCTATACATGTTTCTGCCACTCATACTTGTTCCATTGGCATACCTTATTGTACGTGCGGGAATAGACAAGCGCATCACCCTCATAAGTCAGGCACTGGCAGGCACCATTGCCAGTTTGCTGGTTGCCAGTATTTTCTTTTTTCCTGACTACTGGTACGCTGCATTTGGCGTACTAATTGTTGTTGGGCTAATCATCGTGAAACCACTGCATCTGAATTTTCAAGGCCTTTGGAAAATGATAATCTTAATGGTTGTTGCCCGACTAAGCTATTCATTAATCATATTTCCCACCCGTGCCACAGAAAGTTACCAATACAGCCACCTGGACGAACTTAAATCTACCCTCGAACTGATCGACTCATCTCCGCTTTACTTCCACAATAAGATCGTGTGGCACGAAACCCAACTGCCCGGAGTCGGTATTCAACAGGTACCGCGAATAGCCCGACTTCCTTATGATTTCACCTTTTATTATTCAATGACCACTCAGCAAGTACTCCAATTCACCGATGTGCCCATACCAGGCGCTTATCATTTAACACACTGGAAGCGATGGCCTGAAGAAGCCAAGGTGATTCACCAGTTCTACATGGAAGAGATGAAATGGACCATCTATCAAATGCCCTAAAATTCGTACGCTCCGAGATCGGGCTGCCCATCATCTCTAAGCTTCCCCGTCAGGTCACTTTTTACACCCAAGGACAGTCCCTTATTTCTAGCAAACGACGTGGCATCCAAACGATAGTCGAATTGAAAAGCGTTTAAAAAACCAGGGGCATCCGGCTGATTAGATGTGAAATTATCCGGCCATTCCTGGGTCGATCGAATGAGATTTTTTTTCAATACAATGGCTTCCGGGGTGGCTACCGTAGAAAAAATGAGTGCTTCCCTTTGGCCGTCCCACAAAATACTGTTGCGAATGCTCACATCCAGAGGAGCCGTTGTCATTTCTCCATTGACGATTAGGTTATCAGAAAACTGAACCGACGGTTCATCGCGGATAAAAAAATTCGGTTCGTTACTAAAAGTACAATGATCGTAGCGGTAATGACCTCCCAGGTAGTTGCCAAGCAACACCTGACCGCAATTGTTGAGCTGTATATTCACCCCTTTAATGTCTGAGGAGAAAGCCAGTATACCCGCCACAGACATATGCTGTATACGTACGCCTGCGATTGTTAAATCCGTCAGTGTGTCGTCGTCCGGAATATCTGCCTGAACACCAATTTGTCCGTTGCTTATGTCTACGTTTGACCATTGATGAGGACCACTCCCTTCAAGTAAATAGATGGCCTCCCACTGACCTGGTGCTTGCTGGAAATCTTCATCCAAACGTGAATTACGCATCGTAATTCTTTCGGCCTGCATACCATTAAGATGCATTTGGCCATTTATAAACAGAGCCACATCATTATCTAAATAAATACGGGCACCGGCATTCACCTGCCACGTACAACCTTCCGGAACCACCAAATCTCCCAGGATTACATAAGGTCTTGCCGCAGTCCAAATCTCATCGCAAATCGTCCCTGCATCGATGAAAATGGCATCCTGTCCGTAGGCTTTCAGGTAAATAGTTTCCTCATTTCCATTCCATCGGTACCGGATGCGATCTTCAACAAGAAACGGCAAATTACTATCTGTCGGATCAATGGTCACTGCAACGAGAATTTGTAAACTGTCTCCCCCCAAAATAACCTCGTTCTCCAGACGAAAACTGGGCCTGCCGTTGATGACCAATGCATAGGGTGAACCATCGCCACCTGCTAAAGCAATCTCATCAATACGAATAGCCGTAGTATTGGGGTTATATATTTTCAATCGCTGAGTGGTACTTCCGCGCGAGGTAAGCAGGGTATCAAAGCGAACCGTATCCGCACTAGATCGCAGAGCCAACCCAGATGACGGATCTATTTGCTCCGCATCGGGAGAACATCCACTGGCAAGCAACAGCGTCAGCACAGTAAGCATCACCCACTTCATGAATTCAATTCTGCTTTCATCCTTTCGGCATTTTCATGCATGCGCAGTTCTTCAACAAATGTATCCAACTCCCCTGCCATTACAGCTGGAAGGTTATGTACACTGAAACCGATTCTGTGATCTGTTACACGCCCTTGAGGATAATTGTAAGTTCGAATTTTATCAGAACGATCCCCACTACCTACCATTGATTTACGTTGGGAAGAGATCGCATCGTTATGTTTTTTTAACTCGATCTCATACAGTCGTGACCGCAACACCTTTAACGCCTTGTCATAGTTGGCATGCTGCGATCGTCCATCTTGACACTCCACCACTAGACCACTGGGTTGATGTGTCAGGCGAATTGCTGACTCGGTTTTATTAATGTGCTGCCCACCGGCACCGGAAGCCCGAAAAGTATCCTTTCTTATGTCCCCCATGTTCAAATCGATATCTACCTCTTCCGCCTCAGGTAAAACGGCTACTGTAGCTGCCGAGGTATGTACCCTGCCTTGTGACTCTGTAGCCGGTACACGTTGAACCCGATGTACACCTGATTCAAATTTTAACTGCCCAAACACATCTTCTCCTTCTATTGAAGAAATAATTTCCTTATAACCCCCGGCAGTCCCTTCATTGATATTCAGTACAGACAACCTCCATCCGCGGGTATCTGCAAAAGCATTGTACATTTTAAATAAATCTCCCGCAAATAAAGCGGCTTCATCCCCACCCGTTCCGGCACGAATTTCCAGGATCACATTCTTACCATCATTGGGGTCTTTAGGAATAAGCATGACTTTCAACTCCTCCACGAGTGTGTCGATAACCGGCTCGAGTTCGTCTATTTCCTGTTTGGCCATTTCCCTGAAATCTGGATCTTTCTCAGTGCCCAGCATCGCTTTGGCATTGTCAAGATTTGCTTTCGCCTCTCTGTAATCCCTAAATTTTTCAACAATCTTCTGAAGCTCTTTATACTCTTTGCTCAGGACAGAATATTTCTCGATGTCCGACATGGCATCTGGCTGCACAATCAACTGCCCAACTTCTTCGAACCTCCTTTCGATTTCCTCTAGCTTATCGATCATGTGACAAAAATAGCCGAATAGAACTAGCCTTTGCTCACCTCCTGATGACGAAAACAATCCGTGGTATGATCATTTACGATACCCACGGCCTGCAGAAGGGCATAAATAATGGTTGAACCTACAAAACTGAAGCCCTTACTTTTCATGTCTTTACTAATGCAATCCGATAGTGCGGTTCGCGATGGCACAGCTTCCTTTGAACGCCAATGATTCACGATGGGCTGACCATCTACGAACGCCCATAAATAATCACAAAAAGAGCCTTTACTGTATTGGACCTCTAAAAATCTTTTGGCATTGTTGATGGCAGATTCAATCTTCAATGGGTTTCTGATTATCTCAGGGTTTTTTTGTAACCCCCGCACATCTTCTGGGAGCATCTCGGACACTTTTCCCGGGTCGAAATCCATAAAAGCCAACCGGTATCCTTGTCGTTTATTCAAGACCGTGGCCCAACTAAGCCCAGCCTGTGCCCCCTCAAGTACCAAAAACTCAAACATTTTGTGGTCATCGTGCACGGGTACTCCCCACTCCTTGTCATGATAAGCTACATAAGCATCAAACCGACCAACGGCCCAGGCACAGCGGGTCAATGACATACCAAAGCATCCATGACAGGGTTAGATTTCGTGTAGCTTTGAAAAATAGTTTTCATTTCATGAGAAAGTTAGTCGTTTTAATCTTGATTCTCCTATCTCAGAATGTGCTTAAAGCGCAATTACCTGATGACCTTATCCGCCAACGCACCGTCGTTGTGATCGGCTTGCAATTCAATGAAACTGGCAGATTGCTTACCGAATCGGACTGGCTAACCTCCGTAGCAAATATTCACAAAAAGTTTCGGATCATGGGGGTAGACGTGGTTACTTACCTACCGGCTGTTACCTGGTCTTCCAACGCGGACGTTCGAAACATGATGGAAAAGCAATTCATTGAGCGCAACGTTGCTTACGTGATCACTCTTTCCCAGGCGGGGAGTCTTTATACCTTATCCATTAGACCTATAAAAGAAAAAGAAACCATTTGGGACAAGTCGGGAGAATCTGTAGATGCCCTATTGCTGGCTTTAGGCAGGCAAATCAGGCAACAGGAAATGGAACTTGGTAATTTTTTAATCAATGACGTACCGGAAGTATTTACCAAAATCCCTACCCAAAAACGCAAAGGATTTGCCTCCTTTCCAGTTAAATTACCTGCCATTCGATTGGGTGTTCCTGCACACGGAGAAGCCCAAAAAGATAGCCTTCTGGCCGCCTGCATGAAAGAATACCCATATTCCTATGAAATAATCGACTACCGGAATCATGAGGATGCTTTCCGAGAAGGTTATAATTACCTCCTGTTACAGATCAGTGCAACCGGAGAAGCCATTCAGCGCGCACTGGATTATGACCAGCGAAATAGTGAAACAGCATATGTCTCGCATACCACCAAAGGGTTACAACCTATCCCTAAAGAGGCACTGGTGCATAAATACTATTTGCAGCATACGGTAAGTAAAAAAATTTACGTTGGAAATAACTGGGATGCGGACACCTCTTGGCCAGATGCACTGAAGAATTTCGTTCAATCGATTCGGCGTGAAACTGGACCACAACAAGAAAACCGTTAGTTCTGATACTTTTTCATCGCTTTTTTAAGCGAGTTCAGGTCCGCCGTGATGGCAGGGTCACTGAATATCTGCTTAGACAAGGCACCTATTACTTTCTTCTTGAATCCAAGTTTTTCTGCAAGGTCCTCACAAAACCGAATTTCGCTAAGATAAACCTGGCTATCAATTTTCATTAACTGGACGAGATGGTATAGATATTGGAATTTGTCTTCCTCGGTCAGCGTATTCAAATCTGGAAGCGGAACAGGATTATTCACCAAATCATCTATTTCCGACTCCTTTATCCCATTCGCTTTCCCAATCATGTAGATGAATTGCCTTTCTGGTCCGGCAAACTCTCCATCTATTCGAGCCAGTTGGACCAGGGTACTCAATTTCGATTTTTCGCTACTCATGTGGGTTCAATATTTTTGTGCACGTTAGGTAATGAATTTCTTAACCTCTTCTTTAAGCCGTTCTCTGTCAGACGTGATCGTAGGATCTCCATATATTTTCATTGACATCCGGTTGACGATTCTTTTCTCAAAACCAAGCTTCTCTGCTATGGATTCACAATATCTAATCTCGCTCAAATATATTTCGCGATCTATTTTCATCAACTGAATAATGTTGTAGAGATATTCAAATTTTTGATCAAATGAAAGTGCCGAAAAATTCAACGACTCACTTCGCGTGCTTCGAATGCCCTCCTCAATCAGGGTTTCTATTTCTTCCTCAGGAATTGCATGTGCCTTACCGACTGATAAAATCATGGCCTGTTCGGTTTCGTCAAACTGCCCGTCAACAATTGCGAGTTCGATCAGGGTTTTTAAATGAACAACGATATTATGCATGAATATGGGGCTAAAATAAATTTTTACTCAAGTTAGAAAAAACTACCGAATGTAACTACCCGCATTCATATCGAAAGTAGCACCAGTTGCATGATCCATCATTCCACTGCACATCAGAAGGACTAGCGCAGCCACATCCTCAGGCTGTGTGAGTGTGTCCAAAGCGAGATCACTTAAAACATGGTCTATGCCGTAAGTCTCTATAAACTCCTGAGCCATTTGGGTCTGTACAAACCCCGGCGCCAAATTAAAAGCCACAATGCCCTGCTTTCCATAATTTCTGGCAATGGTTTTAGCCATTGACTGTAAGGCCGATTTACTCACTGCATAATCAAAATATAAGGCAGTATCTCCCCGGTGGGCGGCCCGAGAGGTGACATTGATCACGTGGCCCCTTTTCTTTTGTAAGAAATGTTGCAAAACCAATCTGCTTAACATTGCCGGCGCTTTAACATTCAAATCCATCGTCGCGGTCCACTTGTTTAGCCAATCTGTATCATCGATTTGAGTTAAAGGATTAGGTAGGGATACCGCCGCATTATTGATCAACACATCGATTCCGCCCATTTTTTTAAGTACTTCGCTGTACAACGCGCGAACCTCATGAGATTGACTGAGATCTTGTACAAAAACCTCAACTTCCCCATCAACGGTTTCAGCCAACTGCCTCGCACTTTCGAAGGATCGATGGCAATGCAGTGCCACCCTACCACCGCTCGCTGCCAATCGCTTACATAATGCCGCACCAATGCCCCCGCCGCCGCCTGTAACCAAAATCACTCGTTGTTTTAATGAAATATTCATCCCAATGCGCTGCTAATATTAAGAGGTACGATTAAACAGAAAAAAATTAAATTTGTCAAACTCTTTGGTTGCTCTTTTCAAGCTGAAGACTCACTCACACTTAAACACATGAAATGGGCTTACTTATCCCGCTTCTTTTAATCTCATTTTGTTGCTTCGTAATTTGGCGTGCCGGGGATGGTTTCATGACGGCCTCCGAATATGTTGGCCGTAATTTGTCGGAAGGCGTGCGCGGAGCAACCATCAACGCCATTGCCAGTTCCATGCCTGAGGTTTTTACCTCTCTGTTCTTTTTGTTCATCCTGGTAGAAGATGGCGAAGGTTTTACAGGTGGTATTGGCACCACAGCGGGTAGTGCCATTTTTAACAGCATGGTAATACCGGCCGTTTCAATTTTGGCTGTGATCGCCATGGGTCTTACCAAGAACATTAAAGTCTCTAAAAAAGTATTCTTGAGAGACGGTATCGCTTTGATCATTGTTGAATTGATCTTTCTGATTCTGATCTCGGGTTCGGAGCTTTTTTGGTACCACGGATTGATTCTGATGGTCGTTTACCTGGTCTACATCATCTACATGTTCGGTACCATGAGCCCCAAGGACCGAAAAGAAATGCTGGAGGAATCCCATTTGTCTGAGGAAAATTTTCAAGATGTCGGACACAAACGCGTGTCTTTCATTAAGGCCATTCTCACTTTGGACCTGGAGCGTTTATTCATCGGCCACGCCAAAATTGATAATGTAAAAGCTTGGTCTTTGTTAATCGTCAGCACACTGGCCATTGCCCTGGTTTGCTACTTTCTCGTATTGGCTTGTGAATGGGTGGGCGCGGATACTTATGTCCTGTTTGGTAGTGAATTTCATGGGTTGGGTATTCCGGTGATGTTCGTAGCACTGATCCTTGCCTCTGCTGCTTCTAGCTTCCCGGATACTGTGATTTCCATAAAAGACGCAAGAAGGGGTCAGTATGATGATGCCATTTCCAATGCACTAGGCAGCAATATTTTCGACGTTTGCTTCGCACTGGGATTGCCATTGTTCATTTATACCATGATTAATGGTCCGATTGTGATGCCACAGATTATTGTAGACCAAAGCACTGAGCTACGATTTCTTTTGTGGCTGCTCACCATAGTGGCCGTGATCATTTTCACTTCAAGCAAAACCTTAGGTAAGACTAAAGCAATCCTGTTGCTGGGGATTTACGTGCTGTTTGTGATGTACATCGTGGCTAGAAGTCAAGACAATGAACTTGCTGGCGCAATTGCCGATTGGTTGGTAGGCACTGTTCGTTGGTTTGGAATCAACTGATATTCAGAAAATATTGG
This sequence comes from uncultured Roseivirgaceae bacterium, assembly GCA_964403075.1. Classification (GTDB taxonomy): domain Bacteria; phylum Bacteroidota; class Bacteroidia; order Cytophagales; family Cyclobacteriaceae; genus CAYOEV01. The sequence continues at coordinate 181,572 of CAYOEV010000001.1, forward strand.
CCGTTTTCTTCCGTGACGCGATAAATGCCCAATGGGGTGTACCGATCTTTATTTTCCCTACCATCGCGTAATGAAAATTGATATTGGTGCCAGGGGCACACAAGGTCACCCACATCATTCATCCATCCTTTGGTCAACTCCTCACCGCTGTGAGGGCAAAGAAAATCAGTAGCCACCAACCGGTCGCCAACCCGACACAATACCAAGTGCTTTTCACCGACAAGCAATTTCCTGATCTTACCCGGCTCTATGGCGGCGTCGCGCGCCATAACAGTGTCAAACAATAGATACTTTTCCATAACTTGAATGGTCTATGCAAACGCTCACCTGCCAAAGGGCCAAATTTCACCTCCAAAGAAAAACCAGCTACCTCAATTGCGCCTATATGTCGCCCCTGCCTAAGAAAGTGGCTAATGCCGGCGTAAAAGGATTACTGAAAAAGCGACACCCCTACCAGATTCAACCAGAGGACTTTTTTCATGACGCTGAAACAATTCGATTACTTTTCGGCCAATTGATCAACATACCAGAACCCAAACGCGTGGTGCTCATTCCATCCGTATCCTATGGCATGGCCAATGTAGTGAACAATCTTCACGTGCCGGGGGACATTCTTATCCCTGCGGACCAATTCCCAAGTAACGTTTACCCCTGGTTAAAACTACAGGAAAAAGGATTTCGAGTGTGTTTCATTCCCAAACCCGAAGAGACAAATTGGTCACAAGCCATATTGGAGGCCATCAACAAACAGACCCGGGTGCTGGCCATTAGTCACGTACACTGGGCCGATGGTACCTTGTTCGAATTGGAAAACATGCGGCGTCGACTGCGCGACGTGGGCGCATTACTAATCGTGGACGGCACGCAATCAGTAGGTGCGCTGCCCTTCGACTGTAAAAAAATTCAGCCAGATGCGCTTATTTGCGCTGGATACAAATGGTTGATGGGGCCCTACAATGTAGGAATGGCATATTATGGACCTTACTTCGACAAAGGCAATCCCATCGAAGAGAACTGGATCAATAGAAAAAATAGTGCCGACTTTAGCCGACTTAATGAGCATTGTGAAGATTACCATCCCGGGGCACTGAGATACGAAGTTGGTGAGCACAGCAACTTTATCGCACTTCCTATGCTGATTGAAAGTTTAAAACTCATTCAAAAATGGTCCCCAGAGCGAATCCAAACTTACACTCAGCAACTGTTTGAAGAACCTCTTCATCACTTGAAGGAGCACGGGTATTCCGTGAATCCCCCGATGCAACACGCGCATCACCTTTTTGGTCTATATCCGCCAAAGACGGTATCCATCAAAGCCTTAATGGACCGATTTAGAGAAAGACGGATTTATGTTTCCAACAGGGGCCAATGTATAAGAGTCTCCCCTCACGTTTACAACGATGTTCGCGATGTGAATAGATTTACCGAAATACTTACAGCTTCTTTTCCTTAATACCTGTTTTTTTCTGCTCTTTGCGATTGTTTACAAAGAGTAAAGCATTTACAAATGCAATGAGAAAAACAGTGATGTAAACAAAAGCCTGTACGCCGTCGGTAACAGCAGGATTCGTCAATTCCATAGATGTAATGTTTTAAACGTGGTCCTTTTTGTGGTTGCTAACTCTATTATTTGGAAGTATCCAAACACAGGCTATGGATGAAACAAACAACACCCCTATAATTATTAACATCATCATAGTATTCTAGATAATTTTCATAAAGATAGCATCTCTGCACAAGGAGCAGATCAATTATTCGTTAAACATGACCCTGGTCTAACATGGCGTCTGCCACCTTTACAAATCCGGCAATATTTGCGCCTCGTACATAATCCACATGGTTCCCATCTTGCCCGTAAAGCACACAGTTCTCATGGATTTTACGCATGATTTGCTGTAGCTTCTCATCCACTTGTTCACGTGTCCAGTGTAAGCGCTGCGAATTCTGTGACATTTCCAACCCAGAAGTGGCCACTCCTCCCGCATTGGCTGCCTTTCCGGGACAAAATAAAATTTTATGCCTGGCAAACTCAGCAACTCCCTCAGGCGTCGTTGGCATATTGGCCCCTTCAAACACACCAATGCAGCCATTTTCGATAAGTACTTGTGCATCTTCCCCAGGTAGCTCATTTTGCGTAGCACAAGGATATGCCAAATCCACTTTTATTACCCATGGATTTTTGTTGGCATGAAATGTGGCTGAAGCGTACTTATCCATGTATTCTTTTATTCTACCCCTCCGCTCATTCTTCAACTCTTTTACAAATGCTAACTTCTCACGGTCAATACCATCAGGATCATGAATAAACCCACCGGAGTCCGACATGGTGACAGGCTTTGCACCAAAATCCAACAACTTCTCGACTGTGTACTGCGCCACATTTCCGCTCCCGGAAACTGCACAAATCTTCCCCTCGAGATCTTCTCCATGATAATTCAAAACTTCTTTGCTAAAATAAACCACGCCGTAACCAGTGGCTTCGGTGCGTATCAAGCTTCCGCCATACTGAATACCCTTTCCTGTAAGTACGCCGCGATATTCCCCCGTGATGCGTTTATACTGACCAAACAAAAAGCCGATCTCCTTTTGACCCACCCCGATATCACCGGCCGGCACATCAATAGATGCGCCAATGTGTTTCCTTAGTTCTGTCATAAAACTCTGACAGAAAATCATTATTTCCCTTTCAGATTTCCCCTTTGGATCAAAATCGCTTCCCCCTTTGCCTCCTCCAAGCGGAAGGGTGGTCAACCCATTTTTGAATACCTGCTCGAATGCCAAAAATTTCAAGACACTCAGATTTACCGTCGGGTGAAAGCGGAGTCCGCCTTTGTAGGGCCCTATTGCTGAGTTCATCTGAACCCTAAACCCCCGATTGACCCGATAATTGCCCTTATCATCCAACCAAGGAACCCGAAAGATGAATATTCTTTCTGGCTCACACATCCTTTCAAGAATATTGTATGCCTTATATCGCGGGTTTGCTTCTATGTAAGGCACAATGGTCTCTGCTACTTCTGACACAGCCTGCATAAATTCCGGCTGGTGAGGATTCTTTTCAGCGGTGTCTGAAATGAACTGCCTTATTATTTTTTCATGATTTGCCATATGGGGTTGTTTCTTGTACAGGCATTGAGCCAGGAATTACAGAGCCTAATATTAATCTTCAGAAAGTACAATGATCATATCTTTTGCGGACAAATGTATCATTTCCGATTTTACCGGATTCACCGTCACCCCGTAATGATTTTCCATGTCTTTGGAGTATTTCATGATCCTGTAACCAATGGCTACCTCGTTCTTTCTTGCCGCCGACTCCAGGATGGTGTAGAAGTTAACTGGCTCATCAACCTTGACATATTCGATGGCTGGCTTAATGTAAATTTCCGAGCCATCAGCATCAAACAGGTCATCAAATACCTTCATAAGGAACTTGTTCTCACTCACCTGACTCATCAATAAACTGATTAACCTATCGGATACAATGAAATCATCCGCGCTGGTGATGTCAGCAAGTTGTCTGTTGCGGATGTCCAGCATTTCACTTACGATTTTGTAACGATCTCCACGTGTTTCCGAAAAGTTTCGTAAGTGCAACAACGTTATCAAGGTTTGCGCATCTGCTTCTTGAATCGGGAAGTAGTGTTGGTATGATAGCAGGATAATGTAATCCTGCTCTCTCAGAGGCATTTCTTCTAAAATCTCCCGAGCCGTGGTGTCTTGAACTTCAAACTCAAGGGTGATATTCTTCACCTTCTTAGACAACTTTTTGATGGTATTGTATGCATCATCAAATTTGGAAACCACTTTTACCGTGGAACCTGGAGCTACATAATAATCCAGTTCCTGTATGATATATTTTGCTCTCTGGTTCCAGCCTATAATAAGAATTTGTTCCTGGCGCTGGGTGTCAGGTTCTGTGTAAACTACCCGACTTTCATCCATGCTAATCACGTCGGGAGCATTCGGCACAAGCGTGTCATCATCTTCTGTGATACCAATTACGCGGTCACCCTCTTTGAAAACTGTGTCCATGGGCGGATTGATTTCCACGCGGGTGTCAGCATATTGCAAACCCATGACGGCTGAGTTCTCATAGGAGAAAAGTATTTCCCGAAATGTTTTACCCACCATTTCGGGCTCCTCAACAAAATAAATTTCATCACCACCAAAATCCATGAGCTCCATGTAGACCACGCTCAAACCCTGTTGGCGACTGGTCTGGACCATAATTCTGGAAATAATCTCATCCGATAAAATGAGTTCTACCTCTTCACCGCCAACCATCTTTGCAACCTCATAATTTCGCTTATCTTCTATTTCCGCGGTGATGTGATAAGGCTCTTCCCTACGTTTCGGATTGGTAACAATGGCCACAATGGTTTTAATAATCTGAGAATCCGAATTTTCATTTTCCTTATCAAGAATTATGATGGATTTCGTATCGAAAGGATTTGCGATGTACAAGTCCTGCACATCGATGGGATTTCCGGTTCGGCATATTACCCGTGTATTCTTCGATTTCCCTACCTTCTCCCGAATCTCGTCTTCCATCTCAACCTTATCCTTTTCAGCCAGAATTACGATGGTTCCCTGTTTCTGATTTTCATTGGCAATGATCAATTCCGAGATTATTGTAAAAATTTTAGAAGACCACCCAAGGATCAGGACATGATCAGATTCCAATACAAATGATCGGCCCTTTCGTAGATTCTCTATTCTTCCTATGATGCCACTGGACACCAGACCGATAAGAGTTGAAACCACTACGAGACCCAGGATGGTGACTGCCAACATGAATATCATAAACGGCCAATTGTCCTGATGTTCACCGACCGTTCCGGGATCCAACACATGGATCACATTGATCCAAATGGAGGTCCACCAGTTCAGATTAGATTCGTCAGGATGTAACCCAGAAAAATAAAGAGCCGAAGCAGAGATCAAAACAATGAGACCCGTGAAGATACCCAACCCGTAAATCATTGCCACGGGGCCTTTGGACACATAATTATCGAACCAATATTTGAATCGAACCTTGTATGAGGGTTTGTCCATAGAGTTGTTTTACAAAACTGACGCTAAATTAATCAAATAGGCTTATCCGGCTGGCCCAAAAAATCTTCTTATCTGCAGTTCTGTAATTCTTTGCGAAAGTCATGAAAGCATTTTTTCCTTACCGTATGAAATGAATATAAAACCCAAACAATGGCTAACTGTCTTCGTACAAATGTGGACATTCCAGTTAAGAAATTAATCTTTTCAGACATTATGCCTCTGCGTAATCCACCCCGGATCGAGCTCCCTTTGATGCATACCGATGAATCCCACGATCCGAAGTTTGTTATGAGGTTACTCAGCGTCTTTATAAATACTTCCAATTTGAATGGTCAATAAATCGAAATAACCATAGCCTCAACGGTGCCCAATGGCCTGCCTACTGCGCGGCAAATATGGGCTTGGTTGAAAATCCTTAAACCTCCAAAAAAGAAACTGGTTCAGCAGTCCCGGTTTATCCAAAAATTCTCCATTTATTCTCAATGAGCAAATCCACAGATTACATCAACTGACGGACTATTCTACGGCCAAAGAAGAAACTTGGCGCTTTAGAGACTCATACAAAAATTAACTTAGCACAAGGTCTAGGATTCGATGAGCTCATTGATAATGAACTTTTCGCATCTACTTGTAACTGGCAGAGAAGAAAGCTTAAGATTTGGAAATCAAAGGCTCATACGCTTTAATAAAACCACCGTTTCTTCATTTTCTCCGGCCATAATGTGCTGATGATGGTACTTCACATCAAACTTTTTCAGCAGTGTCATCCAAACTTTATTGCCGATAGCAGCCACATGGGGATTGGTATTATCTAAATAAAAATTAGAATTAAAGGTCACGTAAAGCTGACCACCGGGTGCCAGCACCCTGCCCAGTTCTGTCCACTGGTGAACGAAGGTTTCTTGATTTGTAGCGAAGTGCAGAAGTCGGCTGCATATGACCAGATCAAAAGGCCGATCTTCCCCGGATAAATCATTTACGTCTCCAGTACGCGCCACGCTCTTATTTTGGAAGGATTTCGACATCCAATTGATGGCTTGAACCTCAGATTCCTTCAAATCAATGGCTGTGACATCGTAGCCTTGCTGCAAGAAATAAAGAATATTTCGACCTCCCCCTGCACCTACATCGAGCACGCTACATTTTTCCGGAAACTCTCCTTTTAGAATAAAGTCCAACAACCATAAATCCATGTGACCAAAATGGTCATTGATCGCTCTGATATCCATGATAGTACCCCCTAGGGGGTATTCAATTCAACTTAAGGGGTATTCTATACCCGCTGCTATTGATAAATGTCAACCCCTTTATAGCTTAGTAAAGTCCAATTTAATTGGACACTCTTAGGTTGATGGTTAATCCATAAAAAAGATCGAAACCGTGTGGTTTCAATTTTTTTAAACGAAAACGCCGCTGGTCAGCGGCGTTTTTTTATGCTATTTAGTCAAAGCCTAGTTTAATAGCTCGTAAATTCCTGCCACACCTTGTCCACCACCCACACAGGCTGTAACCATGCCATATTTACCTTTCCGGACCTGAAGCTCATTGAACAGTTGGACTGACAACTTGGCACCAGTACAGCCCAGTGGATGGCCCAGCGCAATTGCTCCCCCATTTACATTTAATTTTTCCTGATCCAGGTCGAGGCCCCTTACTACAGCTAATGATTGAGCTGCAAAAGCTTCGTTCAATTCAATCAGGTCCAAATCATCCTGCTTTATACCTGCCTGCTTCAGTGCTTTGGGTACTGCTTCCACCGGCCCGATACCCATAATCCTAGGATGAACACCCGCCGTGGCATAGCTCACCATTCTGGCTATGGGTTGGAGATTGTGCTGCTTTACCATTCGCTCGCTCATAACCATAACAAACGCCGCCCCATCTGAAGTGGGTGAACTGTTGCCAGCCGTTACTTGTCCCCCTTGCTTAAAGGCCGGTCTCAATTGAGCCAGGGAATCCATGTTCGTACCACGTCTTACACATTCATCTGTATCTACCGTGTAAGTACGCTTATGACGTTTACCATCTTCCCCTAGGTAGGTTTCCTCCACATCCACCGCTACAATTTGACTTTTGAATTTTCCTCCATCAATTGCATCTGCAGCTTTTTGATGCGACTTCATGGCAAATTCGTTGGCATCATCTCTACTGATCTTATAATCAGTCGCAATTTCCTCCGCAGTAAGACCCATGTTCAGATAATACTCCGGATTGCTTGCTGCAATCTTCCAATTCAGTGCCGGCTTATAACCAGTCATGGGTACCAGAGACATGGATTCTGTGCCCCCTGCAATGATACAATCGGCCGTCCCGGCATGAATCCGTGCCGATGCCAGTGCAATGGCTTCAAGGCCGGAGCCACAATAACGATTGACAATCATGCCTGGAACCTCCATGGGCAAAGCCAATAGGGAAATCATCCGTCCCATTTGCATCCCTTGCTCTGCCTCAGGAATCGCATTCCCAACAATAAGATCGTCTACGCGTTTGGCATCGAAGCCGTCTATACTACTGACCAAATATTTGATGACGTCCGCCGCCAGATCATCTGGACGATAAAACCTAAATCCGCCTTTTTTGGCTCTTCCAACTGCCGAACGATAACCGGCAACTATGTATGCATCCATAATTTTATTTTTGTAGATATTAATTTCGCAATGGCTTTCCTTTGAATATAACGCTTTGAATACGCTCCAGTGTTTTGGGTTCTCCACAGAGGCTCAAAAAGGCTTCTCTTTCCAGGTCCAAAAGGTAAGACTCAGACACTTCGGTTGGCGCCGACAAATCTCCCCCAGCCATCACCCAAGCGAGTTTGCGACCAATCTTTGCGTCGTGATCAGAAATATATGCCCCATATTTCATTGCAGTAATTCCCGCCTCAAACATGGCCAAGGCCGTTTGTCCATGAACTTTAATGTTGTCCCTTTCTCCAGGTTGGGTATACCCTGCATCGTAAAGTTCTAGCACCCTTTCTTTTGCATCAGCCAATACTCGCTTGCGATTGAGAGTAATGGAATCACCCGGTTTGATAATGTTCATGCCCATCGCCTCATGCGCCGAAGTAGCTACCTTCGCTGTGGCAATGTTCATAAAATATTTTTGAAGGGTATTCAATTCCACATCACCAGCCTCGTATTCATCCGAGGCACGAAGCACAAATTCCTTTGTTCCTCCACCACCGGGAATGACACCAACACCCACCTCGACTAAACCTATGTACGTTTCGGCATGTGCCTGGATGGCATCACAATGGAGTGACAATTCACAGCCACCTCCCAAAGCCAAACCAGAAGGCGCCGAGACCACCGGCACAGAGGAAAAGCGTGCCTTGGTCATGGTGTTCTGAAAGGTCCTGATCATGAGATCGATTTCATCGAATTCCTGATCTACCGCATACATGAATAACATGCTTAGATTGGCGCCTGCAGAAAAATTTTGCCCTTCATTACCGATGACGAGCCCCTTGTACTTTTCCTCTGCCAGCTGAATACCATGATTGATCCCTTCAATGACTTCCGGTCCGATCGAATTCATTTTGGTATGAAATTCTAAAGACAGCACGTCATCACCAATGTCGTACAACGTAGCACCGTCGTTAGACCAAACCACATTATTTTCCTTGAAAGCATTTAGAAATATCAGCCCCTCTGTACCGGGAACTACCTTGTAGGACTTGGAAGGAATATCATAATAATGCTGTTTTCCATCCTTGAAAGTATAAAACGATTCATGGCCGCCATCCAACATTTCCTTGACCCAGGGGGCCGGTTGTAATCCGATTTCCTCCATTTGTTTTAAGCACCATTGTACACCCATGGCATCCCATGACTCGAAAGGCCCCATCTCCCAGGCGAAACCTGCGGATACTGCCTGGTCAATCCTGTACAACTCATCTGCAATCTCCGGGATGCGGTAAGTACAATACCTGAAAAGATCAAAGAAAGTCATACGATAAAAATCTCCCTCTTTGCCTTCAGCCCGAATAGCAATCTGAAGACGTTTCTTCAGATCTTCTTCGCTTTTAGTCTTATCAAGGGTGTTTAATTTAACCTTGGCCTTCGATCCATATTCCAGTGTTTTTAAATCAATTTCGAGAATTTCTGAATGGCCCTGATCGTCTTTTACTTTTTTGTAAAAACCACCCCCAGTTTTATCTCCCAAGAGATTTTTATCATGCATTTGTGCGACGATATTTGGCAGCTTGAAGTTTTCCCTGGACTCATCGTTCTGCAAAGTCGCATATAAATTGTTGGCCACTTTAACGGTCGTATCTAGTCCTACCAGATCAGAGGTCCGGAAAGTGGCTGATTTAGCGTGTCCTATAACCGGTCCTGTCAATTTATCAATTTCGTTGACGGTCAGGCCGGTTTTTTCTACCGCATGCATACCAGACATCATGGAATAAACACCGATCCGGTTGGCAATAAACGCGGGCGTATCCTTACACAAAACAGTTTCCTTACCCAGATACAGATCCCCATAGTGAAGGAAAAATTCCACTATCTCAGACAGGGTATGCTCAGTTGGAATAACCTCTAGTAACTTCAAATATCTGGGTGGATTGAAAAAATGAGTACCGCAGAAATGCTTCATGAAATCTTCTGATCTTCCATCCAGCATCAGATGTATAGGAATACCTGAAGTATTACTGGTGATCAATGTACCCGGTTTTCGGTGTTTTTCAACCTTTTCAAACAATTGCTGTTTGATGTCAAGCCTTTCAACCACTGCCTCAATGACCCAGTCGCACGATGCAATGAGATCTAGATGGTCATCAAAATTACCCGTGGTTATGCGTGCCACCTGATCCTCTCGATACAAAGGAGAAGGTTTCGACTTGATGGCCTCCTGCAACGACTTATTGACTAAACGGTTTCTTGCTGATGGATCTTTTTTCTCTTCATCCGACAGGTCAAAAGGCACGATGTCTAAAAGCACGACATCGAGCCCAATATTGGCGAAATGACAGGCGATCCGGGAACCCATGATTCCCGACCCCAGTACAGCTGTCTTTTTAATGTGTCTCATAATTACTTAGTCAATCGTATTTGAGTTATTTAATTGTTCTTCTACAAGTTCATCTTCCAATCTGGCAAAAAGATTTTCACTGGAGACTGTTAATTTAATGGAATTAATTACCCTAAAAAATACCTGCATGTCCTTCACACTCACCGCTTCAATTACCTTTTTGTTAAATTCCTTGACTGCCAGGCGAGAGAGTTCCCTTTTTTCCTTTCCTAAAGCGGTTAGAAATATTCTTATCGATCGGCCATCCGTAGGGTCTGGCTGACGGTAAATCCACTTCTTTTCTTCAAGAGACTTCAACATTCGCGTGAGACTGCGGGCTTCCATACCCAGCGCCGGCGCTATCTTGGTCGCCGGAGTTCCTTCATCTACATCTATATTTAAAAGTACAAACCCTGTAGAAGCCGTGATGTCAAATTCCTGACCATATTGGTTGTACATACGCACTATTGCATGCCAGGCCACTTTAATGTTGTAATCAAACGTCTCTTCTCTCTTCATGAATCGTCAAATATATGGTAAATATGTTATGCATGCATACTATTTTCCTTTACCGAACGATTCTCCTGGCTGGTTTTGTTTAATTTTACTTGAGATAGTAAAGAGATATGATTGAGTTACCTGTAGTCGAAAAAACAGCCAACAAGCGTAAACCAGAATGGTTGCGCGTCAAGCTTCCCATAGGCCCCGAATATGCCCAGGTGCGTAGAATCGTCGACCAACATAAACTACACACCATTTGTGAAAGTGGTAACTGTCCGAATATGGGCGAATGTTGGGGAGCAGGGACAGCCACTTTCATGATTCTTGGAAATGTCTGCACCCGAAGTTGTACATTCTGCGCCGTGGCCACCGGAAGGCCACCAGAATATGATGAGCAAGAGCCCCAAAGGGTATCGGAAGCCATCCACACCATGGGTGTCAAGCATGCCGTGATCACCTCCGTCAATAGAGACGAATTGAAAGACCGAGGTGCCGAAATTTGGTACCAGACGGTACGAATGGTGAAAGAATTGAGTCCACAAACGACCATTGAGACCTTGATTCCAGATGTAAAAGGAAACTGGGAGGCTTTGGAGCGAATGATAGAAGGGGGCCAAGAGGTAGTGTCTCACAACATGGAAACGGTAGAAAATCTCTACAGACGTGTCCGTCCTCAAGCCAGGTACCATAGAAGCCTGGAACAAATCCAACGGACGTTCAGCGCCGGGCACCGGACCAAATCGGGTGTTATGTTAGGACTTGGTGAAACCGATGAGCAGGTATTTAAAGTAATGGACGACCTCGTCTCAAATGGTTTGCACATACTTACACTGGGCCAATACCTGCAACCGACAAAAATGCATATCGAAGTAGCAGAATATGTACACCCTGATAAATTTGCCTTTTTCAAAGAAGAAGGTTTAAAGCGGGGTTTAAAATATGTAGAATCTGGTCCGTTGGTCCGGTCTTCTTATCATGCCGAAAGACATGTAAATGTGCCTATTTAAGCAGGCAGAATTTCAGAAATGTTTTTTTTGATCTTAATGCAGAGTCCGTCAAGTGGCAGATCGTTTACATCCTTACCAAAAGGATCCTCAATTTCCTCTGCGATAAGCTCTACACTCATCAAAAAGTAAAAAGCAAGTACCACCCACAGCACAGAAAGCCAGCCAAATAGCCAGATAAAACTGAAAGGTAAAGTAATGGCGTAAATGAATAAGAATTTCTTGATAAACATAGAGTAGGAATAGGGAATCGGTGTGTTTTTAATCCTTTCACAGGCACCGATGATGTCTATGAACCCTTTCAATTCCTTATCTAAGAGAAAAAGCTCTTCAGGTTGTATCTTACCTTCTCTCCTAAGTTTCATGGTACGCTCATACAGCATGTCGTTGATCATATTGGGACGATGCTTACTTGAAACGATTCGTTCCTTGAACGTCTCCCCTGGAAAATCCATTTCGCCAACTTGAATGCTATCCCTGAGATGTTCTTTCATTGAAAACGTAATATTGGGAATCATCTTTTGAAAGAAGTCTCGGTCCTCATGCGCATCCGGGGGAAGCATATTGTTGAACTTGATGGCCAGATGACGTGTGTCATTCACCAGCTTACCCCAGAGCTTTCGCCCTTCCCACCACCGGTCATAGGCAGTATTTGTTCTCAATACCAGAAACAAACCTAGAATAACACCCAAAATGGAATGAAAAGCTACATTTTCTTGGAAATGGTAATTGAACACCTCAAGAATCAAGTAGCAACAAAAGGAAGTAAATAATGCGGCAAACAAAATCATCGGAAACAGCCTGCGAATGACGTATCTACTGTAAACATCAAAAATCAATGAAAACCAAGATTTCGGATTGTACTGTATCATGAGGGGTCAGATTAGGTCAAATTTTCTCTTTAATTCAATAATTCTTTGAAAAGATTCACGAATTCGTGATTTAGGAATATGACCATCGATGACGTTGCTACGGATGATGGCATGCAACTTTCTGACATCAATTCTATTGGGCAGCGAAGCGTTATTGGCAAAGAGCATGATGTCTACCCCGGCATTAATCGACTTTACCAATGCCTCCTCTTCCCCGTAGTGTTCACTTATGGCTTGCATTTGCATGTCGTCAGAAATGACCACTCCTTGATAGTGCATGAGGTCCCTCAGGGTGTGCTGTATTATTTCTTTGGAAAGGGTTGCGGGCAAGCGCTCTTTATCAAGACGTTCGTTGATAATATGTGCGGTCATCACGGCGTCCAGCTGTTGATAGCCAATGAACAGAAAATAGGGCTTTATTTCATCAAAAACCCAAGAATTTGAAACGTCCGTTAAGCCCAGGTGCGTGTCCGTGGAAGAACTGCCATGGCCGGGGAAATGCTTGATCACAGGTATGACGCCTTTCTTCTGATGCGCACGAACAACCTCATAGGCATGCCTGGTTACTTTTTCGTAGTTCGCTGAATAACTTCTTCCCAATCTGGCGATTACCGGGTTTTCAGGATTTACGGCGATATCTACAACCGGCGCGAAATTCATGTTGATACCCAGATCCGACAATAACGAGGCCGTCCGTTCGGCGATTGCGTATGTGCTGTCCAATTGATTCCATTCCCCCAATGTTTTCGCCGACTGTGTAGGATGAAAACCATATTTCGGCTTGAGTCGATTGACCTGTCCACCCTCTTCATCAATTGAAAAAAACAATGGAATGGGACTAACAGCCTGTAGTGAGTCTATAATTTCTTTCAGTTTAATCGCCGGATCCCGCGGGTTGATGTGCTTCTCGTAGAGGATAATACCGCCAACCAGGCCTTTCCGAACAGCCAGCACCTGATCACTTGCTTTCTCTATGTCATTGAAATCATCCAGGCCAATCATAATCATCTGACCGATCATGATATCCAAAGAATCAACCCCTTGTGCAACACCCACACGCGTGCCAAACACACAAACTAATAAACATGCCCATCGAATCATTCTGCCAGGATTTCAATTAGCCGTATGGCAATTTCGGTAAAATAAGCCCCATTGTCAGAACCATACCAACTCATACTTCTGGTCTCATAAGACGGTAAATCGTACCATTTGTCATTGGTAATGTACCCGATATATCCTCCATTGAAAGAAGTAATGAGCAGATCAACTGATTTTTTGCGTGCCAACTGATAAAGCGGTAAGGCAAGTTCACCAGAAAAATCTCCCGGAAAACCCATGATTAAGGTATTTCCGATCTTCGCTACGCTTATTTCTACCTGATATCGTCCGGTAAGCTGATGAAATAACCAGGAGCGAACGGCTATGTTTTTGGATACCTTGAACTGCGGACTTCTCAACGGTACCTTGAGGCGGTACGATTCAATGTCTAAACGGGCCTCGGCCGGTGAATGGACACCTGCACGCATAACCCAGTTCAAAGCCATTTCATAACCCAGCCTACGCGACTTTTCATAGCCAATCAACTCTCGCCATTGGGGTGGACCCATACTGGCCATGGCACCCGCCATAAACAGCGGCACTTGCCTTCGTGTGGTGTCCAGGAATTGCACCGCCTTCTTGAAATCTCCGGGATAGTCGGCCGTAAGCTGATGGTCGTGCATCGAGAAGCATGTGGGATGCGCCGCGAATACGTGCAAGCAGTATGTTTTGACCGGTTGATCTACCGTGAGGGTGCTAAACCAATCGTCTACCCTTGCCGTATCCACAAGCCGATTTGAAATATGACCTGGCAGTCTTGTTTGTTCCAGTCTTATTTTACTGCTTTGAAGATCACTCATGGCCAGTATAAACGATTGAACCATGCGTGCCACTAGCCAATCTACACGCTCCGCGTCATAAGGTCCACTGATTATTTCACCCGCCAATTTGGGTGCCCATTCACCTATGCTGGAATGTGTGTGTGAAGCCGTCAAATAAATTTCCTGTCTTTTCCAACCAAGATCTTGAATGGACCTAAAAAAAGCTCCACTTACCTCAGGGTGAAATAACAATAGATCAGCAGTAATCACGGCCAGCCGGTCGTTGCCATTATCGAATACAACAGTCTGAATGAATACAGAATCCCTCAAACTCGAAAAAGTCTTTGGCTTCCGTGCACCATATCCTGCCAATGACAGGGGCCTTTCGGGGGTTATAGAGACACACCCGTAACCTGTTTTTAAATCACCCAGAGGATGGACAAAACGACTTTTACTCAGTGAATCCAGCCGACGGTCCATTTCTGCGTAATAAGCCATTTGACGGTATGGCGTGCGGTCCACTGGTTTGACTAGCAACAACGCCAACAGCGTAAATGCAAGCAATACAAAAAGTGCGATACGTAGATACTTGCTCATAGCTTGGATTTTATCCCGCCCAATTGTCCCGATCCAGGCTGCGGTATTGAATGGCTTCTGCCAAGTGCTCAACTTTAACCGTTGATTCATTCGCTAAATCTGCAATGGTACGTGACACCCGCAAAATACGATCATAAGCCCTGGCTGATAAGCCCAGACGCTCCATGGCCGTCTTCAGTAGTGCTTTTCCGGCATTATTGATTACACAAACCTCCTTCACCTGTTGACTACTCATCATGGCATTACTGAACACTTTGGGCTGTCCTTTAAATCGCCCTGCCTGAATTTCCCTCGCCAACACCACTCGATTGCGGATGTCTGCGCTACTCTCTCCTTTCCTGTTTTCTGTGATCTGATCGAAACCTACAGGTGTAACTTCTACATGTAGGTCAATGCGGTCAAGAAGGGGGCCACTGACTCTTGAGAGGTAACGATGTACAGCCCCGGGTGGACAAATACACGCCCGCTCCGGGTGATTGTAATACCCACAAGGGCATGGATTCATGCTGGCAATTAGCATGAAATTGGCAGGGTAATCCAAGCTAATCTTGGCACGAGAAATCGTTACCGTTCGTTCTTCCAAAGGTTGCCTCATCACTTCCAGTGCCGTGCGCTTAAATTCGGGCAATTCATCCAAAAAAAGTACACCGTTGTTGGCTAACGATATCTCTCCGGGTTGCGGCACACCACCTCCACCCACTAAAGCCACATCACTAATGGTATGGTGGGGCGAACGAAAGGGTCTACGAGCTATCAACGTGCTGTCTGCCGAAAGTTTTCCCGCTACCGAATGAATTTTAGTTGTTTCCAAGGCCTCATGCAAGGATAAAGGAGGTAAAATCGATGGCAGTCTTTTAGCAAGCATGGTCTTGCCGGCGCCCGGAGGCCCGATCATGATTACATTGTGTCCCCCTGCGGCCGCAATCTCCATGGCTCTTTTAATGTTTTCCTGTCCCTGCACATCCGAAAAGTCAGCATCGTAATCATTCTGCTCCTCAAAGAAAATCTCACGCGTAGAATAAGACACAGGAGAAAGAAGTTGCGTTCCGGACAAATGTCCGATCGCCTCTTCCATATGGCCCACACCTATCACGTCTAACCCCTCGACTATAGCGGCTTCAGAAGCATTTTCTTTCGGTAAAATAAGCCCTTTAAATGCTCGTTTTCTGGCTTCAATAGCCATAGGCAATCCTCCCTTGACTTTCCTAAGGCTGCCATCCAGAGCAAGTTCACCCATGATCATGTATTGATCAAGATCCAAAAGATCTACTTGTTCCGATGCTTGCAATACTGCCAGGGCAATTGGCAAATCGTAAGCAGATCCTTCCTTTCGGATGTTTGCCGGGGCTAGGTTCACAACGGTTTTGCGACGCGGCATTCGGTATTCCAAATGTTTATAGACCGATTCCACTCGCTGCTGACTTTCTTTAACTGCCGAATCTGGCAGACCGACCACAAAAAAATTTGTGCCATCCACAATATTGGCCTCTACCGTAACTGTGTAAGCATCGACCCCCAATACAGCACCTCCATAAGTCTTGGCAAGCATTATCGGGTCATTTTTTCAATAAGCAGCATGAAAATATGAATCACTTTGATATGAACTTCCTGAATACGATCAGCATAACCATCGTGTGGCACACGTATTTCCACATCTGCCATCGGTCCCAGCTTACCACCGTCTTTCCCGGTTAAAGCCACGCAATGCATGCCCTTTTCCCTGGCCGATTCAAAAGCCCTTATCACGTTGGCCGAATTGCCACTGGTACTCAAACCAAGAAGTACATCACCCGGACGACCCAGTGCATCTACGAAACGGGAGAAAACATATTCAAATCCATAATCATTGGATACACAGGACAAGTGCGAGGGGTCGCTAATGGCAAGCGCAGACAATGCGTCCCTACCCTCCCTGTATCTGCCAGTAAGCTCTTCCGCAAAGTGCATGGCGTCACAATGAGAGCCCCCATTGCCACATGATAGGATTTTACCACCATGCTTCAATGATTCGGCCATGAGGGTAGCGGCGACAGAGATATTCTCAAGGTTTTCTGGGTTGTTCATGAAAGAGTCCAAAACCTGTCGCGACGCCGTCAGTTCTCCTTTGATCAAGTCGGTCATAATTCTTCAGATGAATGGTCGTTGGCTGAATCTTCACGTGGATTATCCTCGCGCTTGGAGCCTTCCCCGAGTTGTAAGTCTTCCTTAAGCGGCTGCCGGACTGGCTTTAAATCTTCGTGAGGTTCTCTGTCATACAGCCTGGCTTTTAATTTTGTGATCTCAATTTTGTGCCGCGCCAGCTCTCTCCTCAATGAACGCATGCCAAAATAATCCATGGTTAATTCAATCACCATCAGCATACTCATCAAAAAAAAGATAACCATAGCATAGTAAATCTGGTTATATATTTTGATCCGCGCATCCAACCAGATGCGGGTTTCTTCCATATTCAACAGCCCGTCGACTGAAAAAAACAACATCCCAAGAGAGAGCACCACATATAGAGAATAAAAGATGATTTTAAATTGACGCATACATCTGTATGATTAGAAACCAAGTTTAATGAAAATTCAAAAGGATTGCATATCTATCAGCTTACGGTACAAACCTTTCTGTGCAACTAAGTCTGAATGACTCCCACGCTCAATGATTTCACCATGCTGGATAACCAAAATTTTATCGGCTCTTTGTATCGTACTTAGTCTGTGCGCGATGACCAACGTGGTACGATTGGCCATTACTTGGTATATGGCCTCCTGTACCAGGCGTTCCGACTGCGAGTCGAGCGCAGACGTCGCTTCATCTAATATGAGTATTGGTGGATTCTTGAGCAAGGCCCGTGCAATGCTCACGCGTTGTCGCTGTCCACCACTTAATTTGGCACCCCCCTCTCCTACCACTGTGTCATACGCTTCTGGAAGCTTCTCAATAAATGCATGCGCGTTGGCAATCTCGGCTGCCCTTATGATCTCGTCATCTGTGGACACCTGTCCAAAAGTGATGTTATTCCTAACCGTATCATTGAACAAAATAGAATCTTGAGTCACGATTCCGACCATGTCCCTTAAATCCTCTATTTGATAAGACCTAAGGTCTATGTCATCCACATCGATCTGACCGTTCGTCGGATCGTAAAATCGGGGAATCAAATCCGCAATCGTAGACTTTCCGCCGCCGGAAGGACCTACCAACGCCACTACCTCACCCTTTTTCACAACAAAATTAATGTCCTTTAGTACCAAATCTTTTTCGTAGGCAAAGCTCACATTTTGGAAGGTAATGCCCTTTTCCAGTTGGGTAATCCGCACAGGTTGTTCAGGACTCTGAATGCCTACTTCGCTGTCAATAATTTCAAAAACCCGCTCACCTGCAGATATGCCACGCATGACATTACTGAAACTGCTCGCAAGGGCCTTGGATGGGGGGAGTATCTGTGAAAAAATAGCCAGGAAACCAATAAATTCGGCTGGCGGCAATGCCCAGGACTTGTTCAGTACCATGCTGCCCCCGATGTACAGGATCACCGTTAGGGCACCAACACCCAAGAATTCTGAAATCGGCTGTGCCAGATTTTGTCGTGTTGCATAACGGAACAAATGTTTGCCATAAGCATCTATAATTCCGGCAAACTTTCGGCGCATAAATGTCAACGAGTTAAATGCCTTGATCACACGCATCCCACCAAGGCTTTCATCGAGGACGCCATTAATCTGACCTATGGTCTGCTGCAATTTGGTGGCACGCTTTTTCAATCGCCGGGCAAGGTAGGAGATAACAACGCCCGAAATCGGAATAATGAGCAAGGTAAACCCAGTTAGGGTGGCTGAAATGTGAAAGAGCGCGATGAACAATCCGGTAATCAGCAAAGGCTCCTTCAAGAGTACTTTTAAAGTATTCACCACCGAGTTTTCAATTTGCTGAATGTCTACAGTGCCCCGTGACATTAAATCCCCTCTTCTGTTTGTGGTAAAATAACCAAGATCCAAACGCGTCAAAGCCTCATAAAAATGATTCCTCAGTTGAGTGATTAAGTTAACCCTTATCCTCGCTAGAATGATCGCAGCAAGATATCTGGTGGTATTAGAGAGCAGGTTAGAAATCAATAAAGCCACCACCACAAATTGCAGCGCTGCTTCCGTTCCGAATGTGTTTATTTGATACCCCAGATGGTAATTGAACAAATCCTTAAAAAATCGAATCGACAAGGAAAATTCTGGTCGCGTCGTCTGCTCAATGACCACTTCACCAAAGATCACATTCAGCAATGGGATGAGCATGGTAAAATTGACTACACTGAATACCACGTAAATCAGTGTCAACAGCACATACTGAGGGAGATAAATGCCCACCGGGCGTGCATACAAAAGAATGCGATAGTAGGTCTTCATTTAAAAGAAATAGTAGCGCTCGGGAAAATTCAAACGTATTGAACAACCAAAAATAGTCGATTGTGTGTCCACTGATCCGGATTCTTTACGCATGAGAAAATCACCGTCGATGAACAAATTGTGGCGCAGGTGAAAGGTGGCCCTCAGATGTGCCATGTACAACTCAGTTCGCTCTCCTTGCAACCAATCATTTCCAAAATCTCCCAACGAGCGATCACGATAATCCCTAAAAATATCCCTTCCATAATTCACCCCACCTATGTCGTTACCGTATAACGCGCGCAGCCCAGTAAGACGAACCCAGAAACGGTTCCATGGCTGAAAGCGTATCCTGCCCAAAACTTCCTGGAAGTTGGCACCTAAAGGATGCGCCAGGGCCTGCTGATAATGGGTGTAGTTGGTAAATCCGTCCTCATGGGCATAGGTGTAGGGCCTGACACCATTCCATTCCAACTGCACATCCAGATGATTGATGCCAAATGCGTCATACAACTGAGCCCCCAATTGCACACCTTGCTTGTTCCCCCACCAACCACTTCCAGAAAAAACGTCTTTTACACGCATCTCATCGATAATCAGCTGACCATAAATATCCACCCGGTTCCCAAGTTGCCAATTGAAGTCCAGGCCTATGATCACGTTGTCAGGACTTCCATCCTGCTGCTCTAGCGCACGATAGAAAATAACGGGATTCAAATATTCCAACTTAATACCACTGTCCAATGAATCCGGTTCGCCATATACGATGGCTTCAAACAACCCTATGTGCAAATTATCCCGGGCACGAATATCCAGATGATGAAGTGCCAGATATTTCCGGGGAAATCTTTGGTTGCCAAACGTTCCATTTGGTCCCCCCAGAACATCTGCTGTCAGCTGTGCAAACAAATTGGTGTATTTGACCTTCCACACGTCCGTGGTCAATCGCAGGTATGGATAGTTGTTCGATACATCTGATAAGATAAGTGACCGCTGGCCGTCTCCGATAAAATGCCTTCCATAACCAAATTGAGCCGAGATGTGTTGGGTAATACCAAAATCGATGTAACCCTGCGCCCGAAAGAAGTCTGCAGAACCGGCCCCAGTTCGTTTCCAAAAACCTTCCTGAGGAACAGTTCCAAGACTATCAATCACATCATTCACGTATCTCGGGTAGCGGATTTGATTTTCAGCCAATTGAGTATAAAAACCAATTCGCTCATCTATAGTGCCTCTGAGCTCCAATCCACGTGTGTTTTGAAACAACCATTCGTCCGAACGGCTGTCCTGACCAAGCTGAAAATGAAGCACAGGGTTTACATGCAAATCAAGACCTTCCCCATCGGCCTGAATCAGGTCGGCCGGGTAAGTGTATAAATTCCAAAATGAATTTTCACTTTTTGTAGTATCCAAAGTCCACTCCCGGGCATCTTCCCTTAGATAATTCCAATTGAACGCCCGACTATCATAGGGCAGATCCACAGTCTGTTGCTGCATGTAATGCCTGCCAATGGGCTTGAATTTAGAAAAAAAATCGACCCCTTGCCTCGTCCGATAATAGGCCAATTCTTCGTAAAACAAATGACCCAGCGGGAAATCAACCTGCTGAGACCAGGACACCTGGACAGCACTTATGATTAAGAAAAACAGTATTTGTTTCAAGAATGCTAAAATTAATTAACAGAAGTGGTATTGCTTGCTAAAACTACTATCTTTGCAATCCTTTTCGAAAAAAGACATCGCATGAAAAAAGACATTCATCCAGACTATCGCGAGGTGGTATTTTTAGATACGTCAAGTGACTTCAAATTTATTACACGATCCACTGTCGAGACAAAGGAAACCATTAAATGGGAAGATGGAAATGAATATCCGCTAGTGAAAGTGGAGGTCAGCTCAGCTTCACACCCTTTTTATACGGGCAAAAAAATCTTTTTGGATACTGCCGGCAGGGTTGAGAAATTCAATAAGAAATACAAAAAATAAACGTTCATTTTCAGAAAATAAAAAAGTCTTCAGCGTACCTGAAGACTTTTTTATTTTTACCCTATGCATATACACTTGAGCGAAAGTCAACAACAACACGACGAGTTACTACCACTGACCTATACGCGCCCTGTGGCAGCCATCAAAATTGGTATTCTGTCGATTGCCGAAAAATGGGCGCGGCAACTGGCAGCAAAGAGTTTCTCCTATGGTACATCCGCTTATCTCGCACCGTCCTTTCCAACAAATTATTCTAGCGGAGACCTTCAAATCAACGCCGGGTTATTGCCAAACACTTCGCTAATACACGCCATTTCCCAACTGCCAGAACATGGCTCGCTACGTGGGTCAAATGGCGACTGGCTTGCACGAAGAGGTGGTGGTAACCTGGAAATTACTTTTACGACACCGTACAACCTGATTAAGAGAACCTGGGATATCTTTCGATGGACGCGACAAGAAATCGAAAATGACTTTGCTTTTTTGACCAAAGGCAGAAAGTCAGGTGAAATAACCGATCCGCATTCTGTTGTCTACGGCAACCAGTTGTTTGTAGAAGATGGTGTACAAGTTCGATCTGCAATAATAGACACCGAACAGGGACCCGTTTACCTTGA
This sequence comes from uncultured Roseivirgaceae bacterium, assembly GCA_964403075.1. Classification (GTDB taxonomy): domain Bacteria; phylum Bacteroidota; class Bacteroidia; order Cytophagales; family Cyclobacteriaceae; genus CAYOEV01. The sequence continues at coordinate 203,440 of CAYOEV010000001.1, forward strand.
CAGAAATAGTGAGGTGCATGAAGGCGCTGTAATTAAAGGGGCATTTTATTTAGGTGAAGGATCACAGGTAAATGCAGGAGCCAAAATAAGAGGGGATACCAGTATTGGTCACTATTGCAAAGTGGGAGGTGAAGTCTCCAATAGCGCCTTGTTAGGTTACTGTAACAAAGCACATGATGGTTTTCTGGGCAACTCTGTAATTGGTGAATGGTGTAACCTGGGTGCGGGTACCAATAATTCAAATTTGAAAAATAACTATTCTGAAATTAAAATGTGGGATTACCTAACAGGTTCTTTCATAGAAACCGGACTACAATTCTGTGGCCTAATTATGGGTGACCATAGTAAATGCGGGATCAATACGATGTTCAACACAGGTACCACTGTGGGCACATCTGCAAACATTTTTGGTTCGGGATTCCCGCGTAATGTCATTCCTTCTTTTTCCTGGGGCGGAGCATCGGGCTTTTCAACCTATCAATTAAATAAAGCGCTGGATACGGCAAGACTGGTCATGGAGAGAAGAAATGTAAAGATCTCTACTGAGGTGGAATCAATTATGAGCCATATCTTCACCACGACAGCCAGTCAACGAGTCTGGGAAAAGAAATAATGCAATTTCAAGACATCCCTGGTATGAGTGAAACAAAAGAGGTGCTTATTCGAGCGGCCACGGACAGCCGTCTTTCACACGCACTACTACTCCACGGATTACCAGGTGGCGCGTCCTTGCCCGTTGCATTGGCACTTGCTCAGTTTTTGCTTTGTGAAAATATGCAGGATCAGAAAGACAGTTGCGCACAATGTAATAACTGTCAGAGAGTGGCACGTGGGATTCATCCAGATCTTCACTTTTTTTTTCCGAGTATTTCTGCCTCACAGGATTCTGAATATGACAAAAAGCTACACGAGCTCACAAGCAGTTTTAGACATTTTCTCGCTGAACATCCGTTTGGGTTAGTTGAAGACTGGACCCACATTGCAGGCCTAGAAAATAAAAACCTGTTGATAGGAAGACAAGACACCCGAAGGATACTCAACACGGTGAGCATGAAATCGGTAGAGGGTAATTTTAAAATTCTTCTGCTTTGGCTACCAGAATATCTGAATCCAACCGCCGCCAATGCCCTGCTGAAGGTATTGGAGGAGCCTCCCAATAAGACTCTTTTTCTAATGGTCAGTCATCACTACGACCGTCTTTTACAAACCATAACTTCTCGTTCGGTGCTTTACAACATTCCCCCATTGGCTACACAAGATATCGTTGCCTTACTACGAAAAGCGGGAATTGAAGAGGCGATGAGTATCGCGCATTTAGCACAAGGTAGTGCGGGTCGGGCGCTACGCATGTCAAGACATCCCGAAGAAATGAATTATGAGGCATTCAGAGAATGGATGTTGGCCTGCGTAAGCGGTGACTATGCCGAATTACTCGCACTGGCCGAACAATTTCACAGGGAAGATAAAATGATTCAGCGCTCCAAACTTGAAACCGGTATGCACGTATTGACCGATACGCTTTCGACTGAAGGAAGAATGAAGGACAACTTTGTGGGGAAGTTTGCCCAATTCCTGAACCCTGCGAAATCAGAGAAAGCCTATGTCATGCTCAATGAAGCATTGAACCATCTTTCCAGAAATGCAAATCCGAAAATGACCCATTTCCATCTTTCACAGTCTTTTGTCAAGTTGCTCTCACAATGATTCGTATCGGAACCAGAAAAAGTAAGCTGGCGATATGGCAGGCCGAATGGGTCGCCGCTAAACTATCGGCCGCTGGACTAAAGTGTGGACTGGTACCCATGGAAACAATCGGCGACAAAATACTTGACACGAGTATCGCCAAAATTGGCAGCAAAGGGGTTTTCACCGAGGATCTGGAGCAACGAATGAAAACAGGGGACATACAACTGGCCGTACACAGTGCCAAAGATCTTGCCTCAACGCTACCGGATGGTTTCGAACTCTTAGCCTTTGGCCCGAGGGAAAATGCACAAGATGTGATTGTTGCGCTTAACTCATTAGACTTAACCAAACCGCTGATTCTGGGCAGTTCCGGAACCCGACGTGTGGCGCAATTCAAAAGAAATTATCCCCATCTGAATATTCAACCGGTGCGTGGAAATCTACAGACACGACTTCAAAAGCTAAAAGACGGCATGTACGATGGCTTGATTCTGGCATATGCCGGGGTACACCGGATGGGTTTTGACGCACACATACAAGTTCATCTACCTTTGCGTGAGTACGTGACGGCAGCCGGACAGGGCATTGTAGCGGTAGAATGTCATGCAGATATGCCCCATACTATGAAATTACGGATTCGTGAAGCCGTGAACGATCCGCAAAGCGAATCACACATTTTGGCCGAACGGGCATTTCTGCAAACCATGCAGGGCGGCTGCAGTATTCCGGTATTTGCGCACGCCTTTCCTCATCCATCAGGAATGGAATTGGTCGGTGGTATCCTCAGTTTAGACGGTAGCCAAGTCGTTCAACACCAATTAACAGGCCATGATCCCAACCTGATGGGTCTTGAATTAGGTCAATGGGTACTGGACAACGGCGGAAAGGAAATTCTGGCTAAAATTAGGGAAGAACTTTAGATACATTTGTAGAAAACTGATTCAAACAACATCATGAAATATTTAGCTACTTTGATACCCACACTTTTATTGCTGATGGGATGCAACGACAAAGCCAAAGACACGCTGGTGAAAATCAAAACCACTTTCGGTGACATGACTGTGTTGCTATTTGATGAGACCCCAAAACACAAACAAAATTTTTTGGCGCTCGCTGAGTCAGGTAGTTACGATAGCACCATTTTTCACAGAGTAATCAATGGTTTCATGATCCAGGCTGGTGATATCTATCGAAAAGATGGAATAGACGAGCCAGCTGAAGACCGCATTGACGCGGAAATTCGTGAACAATTCTATCACAAAAAAGGCGCACTCGCCGCTGCCCGACAGGGAGATCAGATCAACCCGGCAAAGAAATCTTCAGGTGCACAATTTTACATCGTTCAGGGAAGGGTCTGGACAGAGCGCGAACTGACCACAGATGTTAACAAACTGCAGCAAGGACTCGGACAATTAATGCAACAGCCCCAATACGACACGATTCGGGAAAAATTCGTAGCCCTGCAACAGGCTGGCAAATTCGAAGAAATGAGCAATCTATCCCTCGAATACAAATCATTCGTTGAAGAAAATCTAGGTGTTAACCTGACCCGCGACATGGATCCTGACAGACTGGCCGTATACACTACATCGGGCGGCGTACCACATCTGGATGGTGAATACACTGTATTCGGACAGGTTGTGGAAGGAATGGACGTAATCGATAAAATAGCATCACTCCAAACCAACCGGGATGATCGACCCCTGGAAGATAGCTTTCTTTCCATGGAAGTCATGGAACTGCCAAAAGCCAAAATCACTGAACAGTACGGATACGATTACCCTGAGACCAAAGAGTGATGAATGTACTTGTTACAGGGGCAAACGGACTGCTGGGCCAAAAGCTCATGGCACTTATCTCCGCGCAGAAACACACGGCTGTTCACGGCATAGGTAGAGGTAAGGACCGGAATCTAAACCCTCATAACCACGTCTACCACTCAGGTGATCTGACTATAAACAACGACATTGAACGGGCTTTTGAAGAGGCCCAACCAGATGTGGTCATTCATACAGCCGCCATGACCCAGGTAGATGAATGTGAAGAAGAGCCACAATTGTGCAGGCAACTCAACATTGAAGTCGTTCGAAATCTTGCAGAGAAATGTAGAGAAAGCAACGCACACCTCATACACACCTCAACTGACTTTATTTTCGATGGTAAATCCGGACCCTATAAAGAAACTGACGATCCCAATCCTTTAAATGAATACGGAAAGAGCAAATGGGCCTCAGAGCAGCTGCTCGTGGAAATGGACGGACTTTCTTACGGAATTGCACGCACCATACTGGTTTACGGAAAAGTAAACCAGATGACCCGTTCCAATATTGTACTATGGCTTAAAACGGCACTTGAAAATGAAACAGCAATCAAATTGGTTGACGATCAATGGCGATCGCCAACGCTCGCAGAAGATCTGGCCATGGGTTGCTGGCTCATGGCCCAACAGCGAGCCAAAGGCGTTTTCCACCTATCCGGGCCAGACATCGTTACACCCTACGACATCGGAATAACAACCGCACAAGTGTTTGATCTGCCGACAAGGTTAATTAGCCGGGCGAACAGCCAAACTTTCAAACAAAAGGCTAAACGACCTCCCAAAACCGGTTTTATTTTAGACAAAGCCAAAGATCAACTCGGATACCTTCCACATTCACTTTTAGATGGATTGAAGGCCCTTAAATCTCAATTGAGCTAATGGTTACTACTTCTTCTTCTTGAAAATGTTTTTCAACGCCTTTTTGGCCTCTTCTTCAGCCTTTTTCTTGGCATCGGCCTTTTGCTCCTCGACTACATTTTCCGCTTGATTTTTAGCAGAATCCAAAACAGCCCGGGCAGAGTCCTTTACCTGAGTCTTTATTGCATCCACCTGGGCAGTTACCTCCTTTTTGACGCCAGTGGAAAGTGAAGTCTTCATATCTCCGTTAGCAACAGATCCTCCACCTAACAATTTCACTTTTGGTTCTTCCTGGGTCCCCTGTATGCCAAGGTTCAAATCCACAAATTCTCCAACCACTTCCCGCCCCCCAGTCAAAGCCGACAAGGCCTGGTTTACCGCTACACCTGTGGTTCCCGTAGGTACTTTCATCAACACCACATAATCCAAACTGCCATCTACACCATGACTACCCGAAACCTGTGCCTTGTTACCTGCGATGCGCACTTCAAAAGGATCGAAATTTACCCGTCCATTTTTAATTTGTATGGCTACATTCAAATCTTTTAGTGATGCCAAATCCTCTCCACGACCTGGTTTACCTAATTTGGCAGCGCTACTGATCGCCTGAATTACTTTTACATTCTTCAGTGATGCATCTGCGATCTGTACCCGACCATTTCCATTTATCGCTTCCATTACCGGCATCATCTCTTGGTCTAAAGGTCCGCTGACACCAATTTGAGTGGAAAAATTGCCAGTCATCTTATCCGCAATTGGCACCAATTGCTTCACCGGATTAAAGGCAGCATAAGCCTTTGAGATGGATAATTCCTGAATGTCAAAATTAAAATTAAAAGTAGGTTGTTCGGGCTGACTGTCATAACTTCCTGCCAGATTAAAAGAACCCCCCAACAATGAAAACCGAGACTCCCTCAACGACAGTTTTCCTTGCTTTACGACCATCTGACCCCTAAAATTCTCAATGTCCAGACCATCATAAACCATTTTGTCTATAGTCGAACTGAACACGAAATCGATGTATTGAGGTATTCTCACAATTTCCAAGGCTGTCACCTCTGTAGTATCAGCCACTTCAGCGGTCTCATCCTGATTAGTCATCCATTCGTCAAGGTCTACCAAACTGGAAGAATGAAGCAGACGACCAGACAAAAGTGCACTGTCCTCCATGATGAACGCCAGATAGTTTTCTAGTGAGCCTTTCACATTGAAATCCGTACGCCCGGCATGACCATTCACTTGCACCAATTCCACTTTTTCCGGATTCAAACCGACCTGTAGGGTAGCTAAGCCAAAGCCTTGAGGAAGGGCCGATCCCCGATAGTAAAAATCAGAAACGCTTAAGTTGCCACTTGTGGGTAATAAGTCATAACGGCCTGCTTCCAAATCCGCATATTGCCCTTTTGTGGTCAGATCCAACTTTACTTTTCCGCGTAATTCATCATCCTTCAGAGGAAGCAAGCCAGCTATTTGGACCAGATCCGCATCCACCATAGCTGAAACATCCCATTGATAATTATCTAAATTATTGATTTTGAGATCTAACCTATTCGCTGCGCCTGCAATGACACTGCTAAAAAGTAACTTCACTGAAGCTGCTGTTAAACCTGAGGACGGATAGTCAAAACCAAAATCTACGTCCACATCCTCAATTGGTGCCGGTGCGGTAGATGCTGCGATTCTTCCTCCGTTGATTGTCAACCCAAATGAAATCCCTGGCATCAGCTCTTCTGTATACAGCCCTTTCACAAGCCCATCAAATGTAACTTTACCAGACGCATCTACACCATCGAGGTATTTATCATAAGCGCCGGGAATTAGGGAAAGAATACTTTTCATATCTATGTCCCGTCCCCCAAAACTTATGTCCATTTGCAGACTATCGCCGGGCATTGCAACAGAGCCATCCACCCCAAATCCAAAATCATTGACAGAGAAACGATTGTTTTTAAATTCAAATTGCATCGCATCCATGTCCATATCGAGGGTCACATCAGCTTCCACACGCTTATTGCTCAAATACGTTACCCCATCGTAACCTACATCTAAACCAGCAATTCGAGTTTCTGTTTGTAATTCAAAGCGTGACAAAGAAAAATTACCACTACCAGAATGGTTCAAACCCGAAAGCCGCAAATAAAAAGGCAATGAATGATCGTAATACACCAACTGCCCGTTATTGATTTCCCATTTTTGAATGTCGATTGAGAGATCGCCTGATTCGCCTGATGGTTCAGTCGTTTGAACGGTATCTGCTGTTGATTTTGCAATGTCATAATTGGCCAAACCATCTTCAAGAACAAGAACGAGCAGCTTGGGCTCATCTAACTGAATTTTACTTACACGTGGATTGCCAAACAGCGACCACAGGTTTAAAGACAACTCGAAACGTTTGATGGAAACCAGCGTATCTGTTTCGAAAGGCGGGTGGCCCACGATGCCAAAAGACGCCATACCCACACTTAGATTGGGAAAATCTCTAAAAAAAGAAAGTGAAAAAGATTCTGTGTCGTAATACACCTGGGCATCTACCTGCGCTGCAATGGCCTGGTCAACAGCCGCTTGAATATCTTTTTTAAAAAATAAAGGCAACACAGCCAACACCACGAGCAAAAAGACCAAACCACCTATAGCCCAGAATAAAACTCGTCTTCTTTTCATAAACCGCAATTAGAGATATTTAATAAGAAAATCCAATATTCTTCTTTTAAACCCATTGTAAGGGGGGTAAAGCACCTCAATCATACTCCACCCTGTCCGCTGTTTTAACACAGACTTTTCATTAGAAAAAGCCAGAAAACCATAACGCCCGTGCGCCTTCCCGATACCACTATTGTTGACACCTCCGAAGGGCATGCCAGGATCTGAGAATTGAATCACGCAATCATTGATTGCCATAGAGCCGGCCGAGACACTCTTAGTAACCTCCTTTATTACTTTTCGATCCTGCGCAAATAGATAAATGGCTAAAGGTTTTTCCTCTCTGCTAATCGTGTCCATTACATCAGATAAAGACTCATACGTTTTTAAATAAAGCAGCGGCCCAAAAACTTCCTCCTGATCCAAAGCCGTATCTGTGTCCACGTTGGTCAGTAAGGTTGGGGCGATGTACAGTTTGTCTCTTTGGTATTGATGCCCAAATTCCACTTTGGCTCCCTTTGATACAGCCTCTGCACCCCACTGCTCCAGTCGGTCGAAATGTCCTTTGTTGATGATACGTGAATAATCATGATCTCCATACATCCGTGAATAATCTGCAAGGTGTCCGATGAAGTCTTGCTGGACCGCTGCATGCACCCAGAGATGATCGGGTGCCACACAAGTTTGCCCAGCATTGAGCCACTTGCCCCAGGCTATCCGTTTTGCTGCCTTTTTAAGATCGGCGCTTCTATCAACAATGCACGGAGATTTACCACCCAACTCCAAAGTAATGCTCGTCAGGTTTTTGGCTGCAGCTTGCATCACAATTTTACCCACCCGCGGTGACCCAGTAAAAAAAATATGATCAAAGCGAAGACCGAGCAACTCCTGCGCTACTTCCACTCCACCCAAGACGACGTGTACCTGTTCGGGAGAAAAGACTTCTCGCACAAGCTGTTCAATAATAGAAGAAGTGTGAGGTGCCAATTCAGAAGGTTTCATGATCACCGTATTCCCTGCCGCTAGGGCGGCAATCATAGGCAACATAGCCAGACTAAACGGATAATTCCATGGGCTGATGATGAGTACACGTCCTTTAGGTTCGTAATGAATTCGACCACTGGTCCCCAAATAAGCCGTGTTTCTTTTTGCCATTTCGGGCATAGACCAATAGCGCACATTCCGGATCGCCTTTCTCAAGTCGGTGAGCACAACAAGTACTTCGGTGAGGTCGGCCTCCTCAGGTGACTTGGCCAGGTCTTGATAGATAGCCGCTTTTATGGCTGCCCGATTAGATTCGATCCACCGCCTCATTTTTTTGAGACGTGCAACTCGGTCCTTTACCGGCGCGGTTCTTAGCCTTTTGGCTTCTACAAACTGGCTTTCAAAAATCTCTTTAATTGACATCTTTTTATTTCACTTCAATATAAAAAAAGCAGCTGTGAGGCTGCTTTTTTTATTCCAAAACATGCGCATCTCATTGCATTAGATTGAATTCAACCCTTCGATTTTTTTGCCTGTTTGCAGGCGAATCATTGGCAGCTACAGGATTCGTTTCTCCGAATCCTTCATAGGTCAACCGATCCTTACCAATCCCCTTATCAACAAACCATTTATAAACAGCTTTGGCTCTCTGCGTTGAGAGTCGTTTGTTGTACACCTCCGTACCAATCGCGTCAGCATACCCTTTTATTTCCAAACCTTTAATCTCCCCAGACCTTAGCATATCCAAAATTCGTTTCAATTCTGGCATGCTCTCAGTCTGCAAGTTGGCTTGGTCAAAACCAAAAAATACGTTGTTGAAAGCCAACGTCATATCTGACGTCGACGGTATAAGCTTCAGGTTTTTCATGATTTCCTGCCCCGGTCCGATAGCCCTTAAATCCAGGTTCTCGCTCTCTCCCACAAAACCTGGCGCCGAACTGGAAACAGCGTACTGCTCACCAGAAAGTACTTCAGCAGCATACTTCCCATTTTCATCTGTCATAACACGCGCGGACTCCGATCCGTTAGGTAATTGCTGGATGACTACCGAGGCGCCGGCAACGGGAGCCCCTGTTTCCGCGTCCAATACCTGACCGGATAACGCCACAATTCGCTCTGCCTGACGTAAAGAATCGGAGGTAAGGTGTTTGAGCGACTCATACACAGGTCCTTCTGGCTTTTCTATGAGATCATCGACGCGAAAGTTGAATATATCCATGTCATCTCCACCACTTCCTCGAGTGAAGTAGGCAAACTGACCTTGTGATGGGATGCTGAAATATTCATCATCACCAGCTTTGTTGATGCCTGCACCCATATTCGTCGGTTCCGACCAACTCGTCCATGACTCATCCTGACGCACCGTCAAATAGATATCTTGGCCACCATAGCCGCTGTAACCATTTGAAGAAAAATACAATGTTTTGCCATCTTCAGCCAAAAAGGGTGCCTCTTCCTCACCCATTGTATTGATGTCTGCCCCCAAATTCTTTGGCTCACTCCACAGACTGTCATTTTTTCTAAAACTCACATAAAGGTCTCTCAACCCACGTGTATCATCTCTTTCCGCAGAAATAAGAAGTGCCTCCCCACCAGGTACCATAAAGAAATCCGCATTGGGCGAATAGTTGTATTCATTTTCAATGTTTACCGGCTGCGGTTTAGTAAAGCTGTCTCCGTCCCGCATAGATATAGATACACCAGTATACATCCGATCATTAGGGCCATACCTATTGCCCAACACCAATACCTCCTTGTCACCAACTATGGATATGGAGCTAATGAAATTCGGCCCTTTGTTATTCAGAGGAGGTCCCACATTTACTGCCTGTAGCCAGTTATTGGTCTTCGGATCTAGTTCAGAAACCCAGATATCCTCACTGTCCTCTGTTCCTCCAACATTGTCTGGGTGAAATTGCCGACTGAAATACAACCTTGTACCATCAGGTGATAGAATTGGGCTGTGCTCCGTATATTCAGAGTTTACATTTTCATCCAATCGCTTGGCCGATAAATCTTCATTGACATTTCGTGCAATTTTGATAAGCACAGCTATTGGTATATTGGAAGCAGAAATGCCTACGGCATCTATGCTATTGTAACCAGGTACCTGATCCCCTGACAATACCACTTTAATGGCCTCAATTTTATAATCCGTTGGTTCGAAAAACAAGTTGAGCAATCGACTTTCTAAAGGAATGATTCTGGGTGTAATTTCAAACAACAAGTGTTCATTCATTTCAACGTCATAGGCATAAACGGCCTTAACTGCTCCAGGATTCTCCGACTCGGCTATCGCCACTTGCTGAGCGTTGATCGGATTATCGAAAGAAACGACAATAAAACTCTCCTTGTCAGGATTTTTCGGGCGCCACGCATTTGGGTCTTCCCCACCTCGGGGAAGCACATTTGGTTTTAATAAAGCCTGCATGGCAGAGTATTCAAATGGAGAATACTCCGAACTAATATCCACGACATCCGTAGCCCAGATAACTGTCTCTTGGGCAGAGACAGCCATGGTGATGTGTAGTGCGATTAAGGAAGCAAAAAACTCTCTCATTTGCTGATTGCTTTGATTATCTCTTTATTATTCTTACCTCTACCCTTCGGTTCTTACTCCTGGCATCCATGGTTCTAGCTCTATCCAAAGGTCTCGAGCCACCGTATGCTTTCGTCATGACCCTTTTCTTGGATATACCTTTTCTCACAATGTAGCCCTTTACAGCATCCACTCTTTCCTGTGACAATTCCATGTTCAGCTTTTCATCACCATCAAAATCCGTGTGTCCTTCCAGCTGAATTATCATTTCCGGGTTGTCATTTAATGTGGTGACCAATGCGTTAAGTTGCGGAAATGACTCCGGCCTCAGTACATCACTGGCTCTGCCAAATATTACGTTATCCAGCTTGATCACTTCCTCATTCGACCCTTTTTTAAGGTAAAGATTCAGTCGGAAGGTCAAGTCTCCATCCGCGTCATTTACTGTTACCTTTTGTGCAAAATTTTCAAAGGTATTCTTACGAATGCTTATGTTGTAAGAGGCACCCTTAACCAAAAAGAAAGTAAAATCACCGGAACTATTGGCAGCGGCCAATCCCATGTCGTCGAAGTAGGGAAGTTTTTCATATAGAATATTTGCCTGAACTCCCGTCGAATCTTCGGCACTAAGTACCTTCCCTTGCACAGTGATCAATGTATCAGGGATGCTCGCCTGACCCAAAAACGAGATGAAGCCCAGAAAGGAAAAATAAATCAACACCTTTGACATGCCTGAGTGAAATTTTATTCTCAAATAACGAAAATATTTGTGAACATTTACGTCAACTTCTTGGATTACTTCACAGCATTTGCTTCCAAAACCCGATAATATTCAGTATTTCCAGGTATGTCAAGTTCGTCAAGCCGCTTTTTCATTACATCTCTCACGGTCTCATATACTTCGATAATTGATGGATCTATTGAATCTGCTGGAGGCAAATCTACCTTAAACGGATCTACCTGTTTTCCATTCTTCCAAAATCGGAAACACAAATGTGGTCCTGTCGCCAACCCCGTACTACCTACATAACCAATTTCCTGTCCTTGAGCCACAACCGTACCTGGATGAATACCTTTGGCTATTTTCGACATGTGGAGGTACTGAGTGGCGTACGTATTGTTGTGACGGACTTTCACATAATTTCCATTACCCCCTTTGTAACCAGCCTCAACCACCACACCTGAGCCAACCGAACGAATTGGTGTACCAGTAGGGGCTGCGTAATCTGTACCCAGATGAGAGCGATAACGCTTCAATACCGGATGGAACCGACGAAGCGAATATCGAGAACTAATCCTACTGTAGTTAAGCGGAGCTTTCATGAATGCCCGTCTTACATTATTACCACATTCGTCAAGATAGTTTCTCTGACCACAGTTCTCGAAAAGTATCGCGTAGTAGGGCTTATCGAAATGTTTAAAATATGCACCGAGGATTCTCCCAAGGCCAACCGTCTGGCCGTCAACCTGCTCCTCCTCAAAAACTACCTTAAACTCGTCACCCTCCTGAATCCTGAAAAAATCTATTTGCCAGGCAAAGACATCTACCAGGCGGTGAACCAACTGAGGAGAGCCTCCGGCCTTGAGCACCGTCAAATAAACAGAAGAAGAAATTCTACCGACTACGGTTCTCTCCACCAACTCCACCTGTCGTTCTGTTCTCCTGGCATGCACGGAGTCTCTAAATTCATAAACAACGAAAGACCGATCATCAGGTTCAAAAACAAAATACTCGACGGTATTTGTCGAAGTATCCTGTATGATGGTGTATGGAAACCCAGGACGTAATTTTCTTACACTAAATACATCCTCGGCATTTCGGGACAATTCCGCCAATGACCGATAATCAACACCAAAACCTTCAAGGATTTCAGATAGGTTTTGGCCGGGTTCAATTTCACCCATGTGCAAATTCTTGCCTTCTGTAGTTAGGCCATAAATTTTGATGGGCACTTGTTCATCACTACAAATTGTTATTTCATCCGTTTCCGGTGCAACACACAGATGTTGCCAAAGGAACCCCCCCATCCCAAACAACAGTACGATTAAAAGGATTAAACCGATTTTATATCCGGGAAACCTCATCTGGTAAAAGTGCTACAATAATTCAATTTAATTTCTCGATACACGCAAATAGTGCAATTTTGACCGATCAGATCGTGTAAAACCGATAGAAATTTGCGATTGTTTCTATTCCTTTCAAATAATTCTCAACGCCATAACTTTCATTCGGTGAGTGGATGGCATCCTCATTCAAGCCGAACCCCATGAGTATTGGGTCTGTCTTTAATTCATTCTGAAACAAGGAGACAATGGGAATGCTACCCCCTTCACGGGTGGCCAGCGGAACTTTACCCCATACTTGCTCATAAGCTTTGCTAGCCGCCTCGTAAGCTACAGATTTCGTAGATACACTGGCAGGCTCCCCGCCATGATGTGGCCTCACCGCTACCTTTACAGCTGCCGGTGCTATTGTTTCCAAATGCCGCTTAATGAGTTCAGTGATCTCTTCATTATTTTGATTGGCAACCAACCGGGTTGAAAGTTTGGCATAAGCCTTGGACGGCAGCACGGTTTTGGCTCCTTCGCCAGTGTAGCCACCCCATATACCATTTACATCAAGTGACGGTCTAATTCCCGTGCGTTCTATGGTCGTGTAGCCGGCCTCTCCATGAACTTCTTCAATGTCGAGAAGCTTTTTGTATTGCCCTAGATCGAAAGGGATTTCAGCCAACGCCGCCCTTTCGGAATCACTATACTCAGCCACCTTATCGTAAAATCCCGGGATGGTAATTCTTCCACTGTCGTCCTGTAAGGAAGCAATCATGCTGCAAAGCACATTGATCGGATTAGCCACAGCCCCTCCATAAACCCCCGAATGTAAATCTCTATTCGGTCCTGTAATCTCCACCTCTAAATAACTCAAGCCCCTCAAACTCACCGTAATGGAAGGATTCTCGTTACTGATCATGGCGGTATCGGATATAATTACCACATCACAGGCCAGTTTATCCCGATGTGATTTGACGAACACTTCCAGATTGTCCGAGCCAACCTCTTCTTCCCCTTCTATCATCAATTTTACATTACAGGGTATTTCTCCAGACGCCTGCAAGACTTCTAAAGCTTTTACATGCATGTACATCTGCCCTTTGTCATCGCATGCGCCTCTCGCAAAAATTCGTCCATCCTTTATCACCGGCTCGAAAGGGGGGGATTCCCACAGACTCAGTGGATCTGGCGGTTGTACATCGTAGTGTCCATATACCAACACCGTCGGCTGTTTTGGATCTACCATTTTTTCCGCATAAACAATAGGATGCCCCGGCGTCTCGTGGAGTTCTGTAGTCAATCCAAGCGATTGGAATTGATTGACGAGAAATTCCGCCGCCAAATGCACATCTTTCTTATGTGCGGAATCTGCACTCACCGAAGGAATTTTCAGGAGTTGGATAAGTTCATTTAAAAACCTGTCTTTATTGGCTTCTACCTGTTGATTTATATTCATTCAAATAATTGGCTTTGTGCAAAAATATCAGAAGCCATCATTGTCTTCCTCTTCAAACGGTAAATCTTTAGAAAATCCGTCGCCAAATGCAGTATCAGATGGGAAAAGCAATTGATATGGTTCATTGATACCCAGATACCGGGATCGAAAGTCGTTGATGTAATTGGTAACTTCATTCACCTCACCAAGCACAAATAAAAGCTCGCCAGGTTTTTCCTTTCCAAGATTTGATTTTGAGGCCACAATATCATTGACCTCTTTGTTGGAACTGTAAAAAACCAGGTTGTTCTTGGTGTACCCCAAATAAATCCAGACATCCGGGGCAAACTCCAGAAACAGGCTCAACAGATCCGCACCTACATCGTCCTTGCCGATCTCCAGAAAACCGTTGACCTGCGCGTTGATATCATTTTTACCTAAGTTTGAAATCCCAATTTTCGAAGAATTATGCCAGGTTTTTAAACCAGGGTCCCATTCCAGTCTTACTCCTGAAATTACAAATGCCTTATTCAGTTCTTTTGACGCGTTTATCAAAGGCACGTAATCTTCCAGCGTCCTGTCTTTGTAACGCTTTGTCTCTTTTTCACCTATGATATTAGCCAGTTTGTACAAAAGATCATCGGTCACCTCATTAGCAGGCGGGGCCCCTAAACGTTCAATGGCTTCGATCGCAGATCTGGATTGCACGTCTAACAAGGAAGCGGGCAAGTCAACCGACAGCGACAAAAACGCGTCCAATGTATATTTTTCATTTCTTTTATTGGTAGATCCTGAGACCGATGCATTAATCTTCAGGCCTTCTGTGGCGTCATCAAAAAATGAAACAGGCCCCTCAAAAAGGACTTCAGAGGTCAGATCATTGTAAAACATGCTATGGCCTGCGTAAGCACCTGCTGATTTACTCGATGTCTCAATGAGGTACGTCCCCGTAGCCTCTTCATAGGAAAGATCTCCATAGGCTCTAAAAAAATCTTTATCACCACCTTCTTCCCGGGGCTCTAAAAAAGTAGCGTACAAATGACCTGCCTCCGCGATTTGTATGCCCGCGATGGCTTTTTGTCCGCTGTCAAAAATCGCATTTTCTATAGGCACATGTGGTCGTACTTGCTGATTTTTGCGGTCATAAGGAATCCAAAGATCCCGGTTCTTTAAGTTCTGAACATCCATTCGCACAGACCCGGACAACTCCAGAGCCTCTTTGTAGGCAAACATCTCTACCGATCCTTTATAATAAAAGCCCGGGGCAATCTTCAAATTTTGTGCCTCTGCCACTTCACCACCCGAGACCGTCATTAATCGCCATTCTTTAGGTGAAACAGGTACTTCTTTGAGTTCGAAACTATCAAACCTGATCTGAAAGGTATCCTCACCAAAGGCCACCAGGTAATAAGCGGAGCCTTCAAAAGAATTTCTAGAATTGATTTTAATATTTCCGTTGGTCAATGTGTGGTAACCATTGAGCGTATCAATGACAATGGTCGCATTGTCAAACGGTTGTAATTGTGAATTTTCGCGTATTGTTGTCCTGTTTTCTTCCGGTATTATTTTCGAATCTGCTACCACAATGTAAGGGATACCTTCAACGGTCAGGTCATAGGAATCTATGTCATAAACCGCCTGCCTTCCACTGAAAACAAGTGAATCCAACTCCGGACGCTCACTATAAAAATAAGAGTCTTCAATGGCCACCTGTTCCGGCTTTGTCATCGTGACGATTCCATTTGGTAAATCCCAAACTGCCTGGGTAATACTGGTTTTCATTTGGGCATAGGGAAAAGAAAGGGCTGCATACCCTCGTTGTTCTGGACGAATGGCCGCTACCTCAGAAGCCAGGTCGAAATTTAACTCAATATTTTCTCCCTCCATTGCCGGTTTTTCCGGGTTGTCGGTTGCGATTTCAAAATGCGCGTTTCTGGCAGTAAAAGCGTATTGACTGAAAGTGTAATCATCTGAAGTAGAAATGGCCCCGCGCGTATGCATCGTACCTTCACCAAAAACTCCTTTTGTAGTAATATTCATTTCACCGTCTAGTTCAGCCGTAGACTGATAAAATTTGAAAGGTGCATCCACATTTCGAATATACATGCTGTCCTTTCTCGGCATCCAATGCATGTCATATGCGCCAAATATGGCTTCTGGGTAACTGACCCCCCGATAATCTCCCTCCCTTATGGCACCGCCATTACCCATACTTGTTACCGAATCAGGGTAGTAAATAAAATCATCTGAATACAAGGTGGCGGTCAAAAAGTCAATCTTTCCTTCACCTCTGAGGCCATCGTTACTAAGCCGAATTCTATCGTAAGTCCGAGCTTCCGTTTCGTAAAGATTGTAACCTTCCCCTGGAATCTGATGTACAAATCCCAGCGAACGATCTGGCTGAATCGTCAGTGTCTCAGTAAACTTGGGAAACATCCCTCCTGAAACAAATTGGCCATCAAATGCAAAACTATCCCCCGCCTCCCGGTCAATACTGTCTACCTCAAATGGTGGCAAAATGAATTTGACCGTGCGATCGTAAGCCCCATTGAGTATCTCCGGACCGTCAAAATACACGACCGCATCACTATCCGTAGTGAATAGGGGATACTTTTTATTGTCCCGGTTGCTGGATTTATTATCGGGCATTTCCAGAAATAAGGTACCTGCGGTACTCGAAATATTATTATTCAATTCCATTCGCTGCTCACCTGTGGAAGATTCAGCAACAGAGTCGGCCAGTAACACGTTTAATCGCATTGAATCAATTTCCGCCATATTTATGGAGAAGGCGTCGTAGTCGAATTCAAAATTCCTTCCATCATAGATGAAGTCTCCTGCCTCCACCTCTCCATCCATAAGAAAGCTGCGGTTTTTCATCAGTGTCAATTTCCCGTGGTCCGGCTCAATCTTTACTTTGTATCCCTTTACTAGCGAAAATGATTGAACTCCACGGATCACCATTTGCCCGCTATCCAATGACCAGACCGCATTGGTAGAGTCAGGGGAAAGCCCTTCGACATAGAAATAGTCGTGATCCTGCATTTTCCTGACTGCATTGTAGTAGAGGTAAGCACGTGCTTTTACTTTAATTCTGCCCTGAATTTGATCAAATGCCACGAACCCATAAAGATATAACTGTTTAATGGCCCCCTCAACAAGGGGTTTACTTACCTTCAATTCTTTCACCAAGGGGTCGTTCATCAGGTCATCTATGTAAAAGGTTTGGCGATTCTGATCGCGAGCGAATCCTACCACCAGATCAATGGGATGAAACCTAAAGATGCCTTTCAAACGGTCATACCTCTCAGGAGAAAAATAATCGAGCGACTCGACGATGAGGGGCAATTCCATCTTCCCATTTGATATGTCCAATGACACCTGTTGTGTCTTCATATCCCATCGTATGATATCTGCCGCCACATCAACCTTGAAAAAAGTGGAGCGAAATGGTGTAATATTTTGTTTTTTTGTTTTGTAAGCCACAAAATATTGATCCTCAAGGTGGTAGCTCATGACCACCGAAGGGTGATATACAGAGTCACTCCCATGTACAATGGCTATCATGGCATCTTGCGCGCTCAACATAGAGTCACCCAACACAAAATCACCTGAGATCAGATGTATTTCCTGTCCCGCCTCATTTTTTATGTACAGCGTTCCCCGTTTACCTGAAAGTGCACGACCGTAAAACTGTTGTCCTCTAATTTCAAGCCCCCCTACGTAGCGCACTTGTTCGTTAATCTCTACAGACAGATCATCATCCAAAGAAGCAAAAACAGGATAATTGGACAATTTTCCATTCAGCTTTCGTGTCGGACGGAATGTGAATTCTCCAAACACACCTCCCGGACTCAAACGTTCATTGAATAATTCAGCAAAGGGTGTTTGAAACCTGGTGGCTGTAGGCTGAAAAACAAACTTCCCAAGTTTAACCCGGGTACCCTCCATTTTATCGTATTCCCCTGGCCATTCAAAGGTGGCTGTCTCTCCTACAAATGTGCGTTCATCCAGTAAGTAATACCCGTTGGTCTTAGTAAACCGATTGGAGTCATTCGGAGTGCGTATGAGTAAATTCGTTCTGTTCAATCTAACCAATGGCCCTTTGGCAGGCGGAATGAAGTAACTGTCCTGCTTTTTTTCCAGCACCGTCGGGCCTACTGGCAATACATCTACCAGGGGCTGTTCGTTAGGAACGCCAAAAGGATCATCTTCGGTCCAATCCTCCGGCGCTGCAAACGGGTCCTCCTGAACGGCAAATGGGTCAGGGTCGTCGAAAGGGTCACCACCCGCCCATGGATTGATCTCCACGTTGAATGCAGTGTCCACCGCAAGGGGCACTTCTTCTACCATTTTTTCCGGCAAATTAGATGCTTCGACCTCCATGTCTGCCACCTCAAAGGTGTACGTACCCCCCTTTGCCTGAACCGTAAACTTAGGCTCATAAGCGAGGTAGCGACGCGCAAAAAACAAGTTCAGACCGTACAAAAAGGATCGGTAAGAAGACCTGGACAGGTATTCGAGAGATTGTTCATTTACAGCAAGAACGCCATTCAGCTGTTTTGCATCCAGTCTCTCTTGCGCCTGGGCGTATGCCAGATAGGCAAAGAGATTCCAGAAATCCGGCATATTGTCATATCCTTTAAGCCACATTTCATGCCCAATGGTGGCGATCTTTTCTCGCTGTGCTCCTGTCCACTCATTCTGCCAGGCATTCTTGAAATCATAGCTGACCTTAAAAGCAGCCTCGTTGTTGAGCGATTCTATGTACCGGACGGCCTGCCCATAAAATTGTGATGGGTCCTCTGGATACGACTGCGCGCGCAGTTCAAGCTGAAAAAATGCAAGAAGGGAGAACCAAACAACAATCCGCAATTCCATTTGTCAATAAAACTAGTCAATCAACTTCGCAAAAATTGTGCGCATATCCATTCATTCTTCCCTTCACTTTTTTGGAAACTCAGCCCTACACGTTCGGCAGCTGCTTGAATTTGACCAAGATCTTCCACTAATATACCTGAAATCAAAAGCCATCCATCTGCCTTTAAACGATTGTGCATCTCCTCCATTGCCCCAAGCAGAACGTTCCGGTTGATATTGGCCAGTATGCCACCAAATGTCTTTGGTGACCGTAATTCTACGATGTCTGCCAATTCGGCCTTTGTTTTGTTACATCCATTCAACGTAAAATTTTCCATACTATTTTCAATGCACCAGGGATCTTTATCGATTGCCAAAATAGATTGGGCTCCTCTTTTTTCAGCCATTACCGCCAAAACTCCAGTGCCCGTACCATAATCCAGAACATCTCTCCCCTCATGGGGTAAATCCATTTGCGCATTCAACATCAAGTAGGTGGTTGCGTGGTGACCGGTTCCGAAAGACATTTTTGGGTTGATGACCAACTCATAATCAAATTCTGGACGCGGTGAATGAAAACTTGCCCGTACCAAACATTTTTCATTAACAACAATGGGCTCATAAGCCTCCTCCCAGGCCTTATTCCAGTTGATCTTTTGAATTTCCACCCACTCCAGATTTATAATACGGTATCTGACCAGCTTATTTTTAATGAAGTCTATATCCAACTCCATTTCGGTGTAGGCCGTAAGCCCGTCATCGTGTTCTTCAAAAGTTTCGATGGCATCCAATAAGGATAGCTCGGCGATGATCAAATCTTTATCGCTAGAATTACATTGAATTCGAAGACCGTACCAGCGTGTATTCATTAAAAGGACTTGGCAATGTCGATGAAATCCCTGGCCTTCAGGCTGGCCCCACCTACCAATGCGCCATCCACATCAGGCATCTTAAATAATTCAGCTGCATTTTGAGCGTTGACACTTCCCCCGTAGAGTAAAGATAAATCGGACAAACTTTCATCTTTTTGACCCAGCCAGCTTCTAATGGTCGCATGCATCTCCTGCACTTGAGCTGAAGTAGCCGTTTGTCCGGTACCGATCGCCCAAATCGGCTCATAAGCAATAATCATTTTTCGGATGTCTGAAACATCCAACTGGCCCAGTGTCTGTTCAAGCTGTTTAAGCACATATTCAGCCTGCCCTTGATGGTTACGTACTTCCTGAGGTTCGCCACAACAAAAAACTACCTGTAAGCCAGCTTGGTGTGCCAATTGAATTTTTTCTAATAAAATACTGTCTCCTTCCTGATATAGTTGCCGCCTCTCGCTGTGCCCGATAAGCACGGCCGTGGCACCACAACTACCCAGCATCATTGCGGAGACTTCACCGGTGTATGGCCCGGATAAATGATTCGCACAATTTTGAGCACCCACACGTACAGAAGAATTTTTCAGGAGCCCTACCATGGTTTCAATATGTGTAAAGGGTGGGAACAACATCACATCCACGGATGCGTCGACCTCGTCTTCAGCCATGGCCATAATTTCTGATGCCAATGCTATACCTGATTTAAAATCGGTGTTCATTTTCCAGTTTCCTGCTACAATTTTTTTACTCATAGTTTTCCTTTTAAAAAATCGGCCGTGTGGTTATGATCAAGGTTCACCAACTGTTCAGGTGTACCCTCAAAGCAAATATAGCCCCCACCATCACCCCCTTCCGGACCGAGATCAATAATCCAGTCGGCACATTTGATCATCTCTGTGTTGTGTTCAATAATCACTAAGCTGTGACCCTGATCAACTAAAGCATTGAGTGCCTCCAGAAGTTTTCGAATGTCGT
Organism: uncultured Roseivirgaceae bacterium; assembly: GCA_964403075.1. Lineage (GTDB taxonomy): Bacteria > Bacteroidota > Bacteroidia > Cytophagales > Cyclobacteriaceae > CAYOEV01. Next base: position 224,157 of record CAYOEV010000001.1, read on the forward strand.
GAATGTGTAGTCCTGTGGTGGGCTCATCGAAGATGAATAAAATATGACCCTTTTGACCTTGGGCATTCTTTCCCAAGAATGAAGCCAATTTCACCCGTTGCGCCTCACCACCACTTAAGGTGCTGGACGACTGACCTAGCTTCACATAACCCAATCCCACATCAAACAGTGGTTCTAGTCGATTGACAATGGGCCCTTTTTCTTTAAAAAAAGTCATCGCTTCGTCAATAGAAAGGTCTAGCACCTCTGCAATGTTTAGCCCCTGATATTTGACTTCCAATATCTCTTTTTTAAACCTGGCACCTTTACAACTCTCGCATGGTAGATGGATATCTGCCATGAATTGCATTTCTATTTTCACAGTACCTTCACCATCGCAGGTTTCACACCGACCACCGTCTACATTAAACGAAAAATGTGCCGGCTTGAAGCCATTCTTTTTTGAAATCTCTTGCTCGGCAAACAATTGCCGGATGCCATCATATGCCTTTACATAAGTTACTGGATTGGATCTTGAGCTTTTACCGATTGGATTTTGATCAACATATTCCACCTGTGTCACCCGCTGATAATCCCCTGAGATCGTGGTGTGCTTTCCGGTGCTCCCTCCCCCCATACCCAACTGTTTGGAGAGGGCAGGGTGTAAAATCTTACGTACCAATGTGGATTTTCCGGATCCGCTCACGCCCGTGATTACAGTAAGCACACCCAGTGGAATGGATACATCTATGTTTTTCAAATTGTTTTCACGTGCCCCTATGATCTCCAATCGTTCATTGAACCCACGTCTTCGAGGTGGTACAGGAATCCGCTCGCCACCTGTTAGGTATTTTGCCGTGTGAGAGGCACTGCCAGCAAGGTTTGCGAAACTACCCTGAAAAACCAGTTCCCCACCATGGATGCCGGCATCCGGACCAATATCAATGATTTGATCTGCCGCACGAATTACCTCCTCCTCATGCTCCACTACCAGCACCGAATTACCTAGATCTCGTAAGTGCTTCAATACACCGATTAATTGCTGCGTGTCTCGTGGATGGAGGCCTATACTCGGTTCGTCCAGGATGTACATGGAACCCACCAGTGCACTACCCAAGGAGGTGGCTAGTTTGATTCGCTGAAATTCACCACCGGAAAGTGTATTGGTCAAGCGATTAAGCGTCAGATAAGTGAGCCCAACCTGCGCCATGTAGCTCAGGCGATTGCGAATTTCTGCCAAAATTCTTCCAGCCACTTTCTCTTCATATGCCGTTAGTGACAAATGATCGAAGAATTCTGACAACGCACTGATGGGCAACAACACCAGGTCGGTGATGGAGTGGCCATTAATCTTTACATAACCTGCATCTTTCCTCAAACGAGTTCCCCTGCAATCCGGGCAAACGGTTTTACCACGGTAACGGCTCAACATCACACGATATTGAATTTTATGCGTTTTGGCCGTTAAATAAGCGAAATATTCATTCAGCCCTTTAAAATCTTCTTTACCCCCCCATAGCAGTTGATATTCCTCCTCGCTGAGTTCAGCAATGGCTCGATGAATGGGAAAACCCCAGAGAATCCCTTTCTTAAGTAATGGCTCCAGCCATCTGGTCATAGTTTCTGATCGCCAAGGAGCGATGGCGCCCTCATGAACCGACAGGTTTCGGTCCGGAATCACCAGATCGGGATCAATCCCCAGTATTTGTCCAAAACCCTCACAGGTTCGGCAAGCACCATAGGGATTGTTAAAAGTGAAAAAATTTACCGATGGCTCTTCGAATCGCATGCCTTCTGATTCAAACAAATCGGAAAATCCTTTCTTGCTGGATTCACCATAAACAATACAAGTGCCTTCCCCTTCGAAAAATGCTGTTTGGACAGAATCACTCAGGCGAAATTCAGTGTCTTCATCTTGTTGCACCACCAAACGGTCAATCAAAACATCCAATGACTTTGGTTTAGTCTCACCTTCCAACAACTCTTCTATGCGTCTGGGTTTTTCATCGACCATCACGCGGGTGTAACCCTTGCTCAACAAGATTTTCAATTCATCTCTTACCGGTCGCTTCACAATCAAGGGACAAGCAATCATTACCTTATGATCAGCACCCAACTGCATAACATAATCGACCACATCGGTAACGGTGTCCTTTTGCACCTTCTTTCCGCTATCAGGAGAATAGGTGATGCCTATTCTTGCAAAAAGCAATTTCATATAATCATAGATCTCGGTGGTGGTCCCCACTGTAGACCTGGGATTTCTTGTATTCACCTTTTGCTCAATGGAAATCGCTGGGGCCACCCCTTTGATGTATTCTACCTCCGGCTTTTCCATACGACCTAGGAACTGGCGCGCGTAGGAACTCAGACTTTCCACATACTTCCGCTGCCCTTCAGCAAATAAGGTATCAAATGCCAGGGAAGACTTGCCAGAACCTGACAAACCGGTAATGACCACCAGCTGATCCCTTGGAATCCCAACAGATAGATCTTTTAAATTGTTGACGCGAGCACCTTTGATTACGATGTAGGATTTGGGGTCCAAAGAATCAATCTCCACTTTCATTAGGGGTATTTCTTTTATAATTGTACTAACAGTTGAAATTGAAATTCAGGACATGCAAAGGTAGTTCCAAAGATTACTCCTGGTTAGATGGTACATTTCATTGATTTAAAAGCGATTCTTTCATCCAAATTTACAATATGATATAGAGCTCTACGTTAACCAACTAGGTGTATAAATGAATAGATCAAGTATGCAGGATGGACAGTTGCTGTCCCTCTACCAAAAAGGAAACGAAGAGGCCTTTGAAGATTTGGTGAACCGTCACAAAGATCGTGTTTACACAAGTATTTATTTAATTGTCAAAGACAGATACCTCGCAGAGGATTTGATGCAGGAAACCTTTATTAAGGCGATCAAAACCATCAAATGCGGCAAATACAATGAGGAAGGTAAGTTTTTGCCTTGGATTCTTCGCATTGCGCACAATATGGCAATCGATCAATTCCGGAAAAATAAACGTTATCCTACCATAGTAATGGAGGATGGTGCCAACTTATTCAATTGCCTTGACTTTGCCGAAGGAACTTTTGAGGATGATCAAATCAAACAAGACACTCACCAGTTATTGAAAATATGGATAAAAGAACTGCCTGATGCGCAACGGGAAGTCTTGGTCATGAGACATTACATGGACATGAGTTTTCAAGAAATAGCAGATGCCACAGATGTGAGCATCAACACAGCTTTGGGCAGAATGCGTTATGCTTTGATAAACTTGAGAAAAAAAATGAACCAAAGTATGTTGGCTTATGATAAAAACCTCTACAAAAAATGACATCGTAAAATGGATCTACGGCGACCCAAGCGACGCAGCTATTAGAAAAACCCCGTCAGATCATCTCGGCCTGTCAGATGAAATCATCGACGAAGTGCAGGCATTTCGCAAGGTGCAACGTGCACTTTCCAAATTCCAACTTTCAGCACCAGATGGTTCCGTAAAAAGGATAATGGAGGCTTCCCGGAAGGAGGCAGCGGAATCCGCTTGAAACAAACGGTGAATTGTCTACTTTTGATGAATGACGAGAAAAGAGCGTTACTTGGCGTTTATCAACCATTTCTCAGCGCATCAACCGACACCTGAAACAGAATTAACCTATCGCACACCATTTGAATTGCTGGTGGCGGTGGTGCTGAGTGCGCAGTGCACGGACAAGCGGGTCAATTTGGTAACTAAGGATTTGTTTCAGGTCTACCCCACTGCGGAGCGCATGGCTACTGCCAACTTTGACAAGCTATTTCCCTTTATCAAAAGCATTTCCTATCCCAACAATAAGACCAGGCATCTGCTTGGATTAAGTAAAATGCTGGTCGACAGATACAATGGCATGGTACCGGAAACCCGGGAAGACCTACAAAAATTACCTGGTGTAGGTAGAAAGACTGCAAATGTTGTCACATCAGTTTTATTCGAGCAGCCAGCCATGGCTGTAGATACCCATGTATTTCGGGTCTCCAAACGTATAGGTCTGGTAAATCAAAATGCCAAAACCCCACTAGCAGTTGAAAAACAATTGATGCGTCATATCCCAGAACCATTTGTGCACAAAGCCCATCATTGGTTAATTCTCCATGGTCGTTATACTTGCGTGGCACGGAGCCCTAAGTGTGAAAACTGTCCATTGGCCAATTTTTGTCGATATTATTCAAAGCACGTATTGCCTGATGTCGCCTAACCTACGCGTACTTCTCATTCACCAACATTTTCGATTCCCCGAAGAGGGCGGAAGCACTCGGTCCTTTCATGTGGCCCAAAAGCTGCTTTCAGAAGGCATCGACGTCACCATACTTTCTGGCCACTCTGAAAAAAAAGGCCTGTTTGAAAAAGACGCGCTACGCGTGCAATACTTTCGCATTCCTTATGACAATTCGATGGGTTTTTATCCAAGAATCGTGGCGTTTTGGAGATTTGTGGGCGCCGCTAAGAATTTCATCAAAAAAAATCCCGGTTGGAACCTCGCCTATGTAATGACCACACCGCTTACTACCGGATTCATTGCCAGGTATTTGAAAAATAAATTTAAGATTCCTTATTTCTTTGAAGTAGGTGATTTATGGCCTCAAATTCCAGTAGAAATGGGCATTTTAAGAAATAAATGGCTGGTCAAATGGTTGTTCAAGCAGGAACAGAACTTTTACGATGAGGCCCATACTGTTATCGCTATGTCACCAGATATTGCGGCCAATATTCAGTCCAGAAGTGGAACACAAACCGTTGTTATTCCCAACTTTTCTGACAATGATTTTTTTCAACCTACTTTCCGCAGTAATCCGGTCACTGCAGCGCATCCATTCCGCGTCATTTATTGCGGCACATTCGGAAGGGCCAATAACCTGGACATGCTTCTGGACTTGGCTTCTAGTTGTTTAAATAACCTGTTACCAGTCAATTTCACCTTGATGGGTGATGGCTTTGCTAAAAAGCATTTGACAAGAAGGATAAATGCTGAACACCTTACCAACGTGGAGATATTGCCGATGGGTAATAAAGGAGCCGTACGAAACCAACTGAAGGTGCATGATGCGGTGTTCACTTCTTTTGCAGCTTACCCAACACTGGCCACCGGAAGCCCAAATAAATTCTTTGATGCTTTGGCCGCTGGAAAAATCACCCTCATCAATTTCAAAGGCTGGTTGTCTCGGCTGATTGAGCAAGAAGGTATTGGCTTGGTGATTTCCATCGAAAAGCCCGACTCGTTTCTGAAAGAACTACCTCAATTTTTCCAGCTGACACAGCTGAGAGAAGCACAAGAGCGGGCAAGGCAGCTGGGTGAAAAACATTTTGACAAAGAATTGCTCACCCGCAAGCTGGCCATCCTAATCAAGGACGCCTGTTCTTAGGCTGATACCCCGAGCGCTCAAATAAAAGGTGATGATCTGTCATTTCAATCATTGCTTTCACCGACACCTCATTAGACCTCATGTAAGACTGGACAATCTCATAGCCTAGCCAGGTAGCTATTCTGCCTGGACATTCGTCACCTATTTCGTAAACATTCGGCCGATCGCCAATGTACTTCTTCTTCTGAAAATGCTCCGTTTCATATAGTAACTCATTCTCTATAAAGTGTGCCCAAATACGCTCCCGGTTCACATTAATACCAGCTACTTCTCTTGCCGTGTAGCCAAACAATATTGAATCCGGTGTGCATGGCATCAGTTGCCCTGTCAAATAATACGTTTTGCCATAATCTATCATATCTGAAAGCAAGGAATTCTGCTCACCTGCACGCACAAAATTGGCAGAAATAAATTGCATAATAATGGCCGAAAGATGCTCTTTGTTATAGCGTTCCAAAATATAGTTGGGAATATCGTTGGGTTTATATGTCGCATGTTGACCAATAAAATGATCCAGCCCAATAATAATGACCGAATCAGAAACAAATAGGTCATTGTACAAGCCAGTGACTGTGGTAAAAACCTGAGGCAGCCCGGCTTGCGGATAAAAATTTTTTAAACGCGTGAATCCTTCATTAAGCTCCCCTTTCAGCACACTTATGTCTGCAAAAGTTGACACGGCCTCCTGATACACTGTGTCGGCACTCTGATTGCTCACAGTCTGCCACAATTGCTCCACTAACAAACTATCGTTTGGATAGCGTTTACTGTAAAAAAAATACTCAGCAATGGCCGGGTACTTTTTAAGGTAGTCGCGTACCTGCTCAGGACCTTTTGCTCCAAATAATTCCCCCTCCGTACGTTGGTAGTTTAGCGTTAACTTTTTTTCAAGAGTCGCCGATTCCCTACAATGGTCTTCAGATGAAGTACAACTAAACAATGAGGTGGTTAACAAAATGAGAATAATTGTGCGCATACTTGGCTAATTTTAAGCACAAACTTAGTTGATACACTCATGAGAAAACATCTCTTATTCACCCTTGTTTATTTGTTGTCATTGGTCCTTTCTGCTCAGAAAACCAATTTCAAACTGGGTCTGAAGCTTGCGCCCATCCTGTCCAACACGCGGGTACAACTCGACGATGAACTTTTTGAAATTGAAAACGACGGTAATGCAGTGAAATTATCTTTTGGCCTAATAATGGATAATCAGATAAGCGACACCTACGCATTTAGCACTGGCTTAATTTATATGCCTAAAGAAGCACGGGTACTCATTGCGAGTGGAGATTCCCTCAACGCAGAAGAACAATATAAGCTCCAATACTTGCAAATACCCCTGACGTTAAAGTTGTATACCAATGAATTAAAACCAGACCTAAAAGTGTATTTCCAGCTTGGTGGCGCCTTGGAAATCAAGGTTTACGAAGAGGCCCTGGCCACTGACGAATCAATTACTGCTTTTCATCCCATAGACGTTCCTGTAATTCTAGGTTCGGGCATAGAATTCAGGGCAGGATTGACCACTACAATCTTTGGGGGATTTTCTTACCAACGTGGACTCCTTAACATTGTAAAGGATACAGACATTCCGTTGGATGAAGATTTTGCAGTCAGAAAATCCGTTTTTTCGTTCGATCTGGGGGTAAAATTTTAAATGGCCAAAGTCAAGAGCAGTTTCTTTTGTCAAAACTGTGGAGCAGAGTCCGCCAAGTGGCAGGGCAAATGCTCATCATGTGGAGAATGGAATACTTATGTTGAAGAGATTCGTCCGCCTTCGAGAGCCAAACACGCAGTGGGACAAACAACATTTTCGGCTAAACCTCAACGCATACAAGAAGTACAAACCCAAGGACTTCCACGAATACCAACCGGACTCAAGGAATTGGACCATGTGTTGGGAGGTGGCATAGTTCCGGGTTCACTGATTCTACTGGGTGGTGCCCCCGGCATCGGCAAATCAACTCTGCTACTGCAGATGGCCATCAAAACAGGGAAAAAGACCTTGTACGTTTCTGGAGAGGAAAGTCCGGAACAAATCAAATTGCGCGCCGATCGTGTAGGCATCGCATCGGCTGATTGCTTTTTATTGGGCGAGACAGATTTGGATGCCATCCTGCACCAATGTGAGGCGCTTCGCCCTGACCAAGTAATAATAGATTCCATCCAGACCATTCACTTCAGTGCACTAGATGCAGCGGCCGGCAGTGTATCACAAGTAAAAGCCTGTGCCGGGGAGCTCATGAAGTACGCCAAACAAACACACACCCCCATTTGGCTGATTGGGCACATCAATAAGGATGGTGTGATAGCCGGACCAAAGGTGCTCGAACACATGGTGGATACGGTATTGCAATTTGAAGGAGACCGCCACCTTGTCTACCGGATTTTGCGCTCGGTTAAAAATCGGTTTGGCTCAACTTCAGAAATTGGGCTATTCGAAATGTTTGGTGCTGGTCTTCGTGAAGTAGAAAACCCCTCCGAAATATTAATTTCACCCAGTACGGAAGCAATGAGCCGTGTGGCCATTGGCGCCACCATGGAAGGGAATCGACCTCTCATTATTGAAACCCAGGCGCTTGTAAGTCCGGCCACGTACGGCACACCGCAACGAAGTCCTACTGGCTATGACACGAAACGATTGAATATGCTGCTGGCTGTTCTGGAGAAACGAGTCGGTATCAGACTCAGTAGCCAGGATGTATTTCTAAACATTGCCGGTGGACTGAAGACGCAGGACACCTCTCTGGATATTGCCATCTGTGCGGCCATCTTTTCCTCGTTTCAAGAAGCGGTGATACCCAAACATATCTGCTTTGCGGGCGAGGTGGGTCTGGGAGGAGAAATTCGCGCAGTGAATTTAATAGAGCAAAGGTTGAGCGAAGCGGAAAAGTTAGGTTTCACAGCCATGTTTGTATCCAAACATCAACGTACACCCTTCACTTCGGATAAACTGAAAGTGTACCGCGTAAACCAACTCAGTCAGGTTTTTTCTTCCTCGGCGGTTTTTGATTAGAGGTATTGGCAGATTCGGCACTTTTTATTTTACCACGCCTGCTCTGCTTTTTAATAACAGAGTAAATGCCTTTGCTCCTTCGTGTTCTCACTTCCTTACCAAGGAAACTAGAGGTAAAAATTCCTTTAGATTTCGGACCCTTAACCTTATCTTCTTTGGTTCGTTGGCCTTGTTCAAATAACACAATATTCAAACCCAAACGTGCATCAATTGCCTGCAATTTTGTGGCTGAGAAATTTACCATGTTGTCAATGGCCATGTAATATTGCACTGGGCCTGCGTTCACAGCCAGGGCCCCTCCCAGATTCACGAATTGCTGTGGCAACTTGGTCACGTTGCCAGACAACTTTAGGTTACCGATTTTACGGGTGACACCTATGCCGTAGAGCATTTTGAATTGACCGCTTACATAACGTGCTCCCAAAGTGCCCATAAACTTTAAGTCATCTGTGTAGTGATAGACACCCGTAACATAGGCCTTCGGCGAAACCAGCGACGAGTAGGCCTCATCACTCGCGGAGGTTTCTTTTAGCTTCAAAATCAATGAGTCGGTCAACGCCTGTTCGAAATCCTGGTTCAACCGCAAATCAAAACCCTGGTAATTAAAGGTGGTGTCACCGTACACCTTGGTGCTGACATCCGTATTCCAACGAATATACCCCAAGTCTACCATTGATGCCGCCACCGACCAATCCCTATTCATCCGGTATTCAAATCCCAAATCCACGCCGAAACCACCGTTTCCGGGAGAAATCAGGTGTGAGCCCAAGTCGCCCTCATCTTCCTGATAAATATTCAAACCAGAGGTGCGAAATTCCATGTTTTCCACATTGACGTCCCAGGCATAAGTGGCCGGATCGTTTAACAACGTAGCCTTTAAGTTGGAGGGCGTGCTGTAATTAAAAAAGCCCTGATAATATTTGAGTCTGGCACCCACCTTCAACCTGTTATTCACGGGTTTCATAAAGCCGATGCCAATTTCCCGATAATGTGTCGCACTTACGCCCGTGCCGGACATATCAATTTCTTCTCCGAGGGATGGTCCATTGCCCACAAAAAGGAACTCGGCCAACGCCCGGGGATACAAACCGTCTGCCTCCATCTTTTCATTGGCAAATACACTAAGCAGAAGTCCATTATCCAACCTTCGACCCAGATGAAACAAACTTACCGTGGCGTGGCCGCTAAGCATATTGTTCGATTGCAAGGCATCCAGTGCGCGATCCACATTCACGATGGCCTCTTCGCCATTATTATCCACCAGGTCGCTGTAACTCAGCCTGCTGTTGAAATGCGTATGCACACCTGAAATTATGGGTAACCCGATGAACCACTTGCCCTCAGGATAAAGCGCCGGGTTCGAGTTGGCATTTTGAAATGTTTCGCCATAAAGGTGATGAAAAGAAAGGCTGGTTTGTGCCGCTGCAAAGCCAGAAATGAGTAACAGCACTATGTGGGCTAGCTTCCTCATATTTTAACGTCCAATACTCCTCTTAGACCCAAGCTGATCTGCAATGCATACCGTGCCAACACCTTTACATACAAATCTTCCGATGTCTGACTTTGCGGTGTGGTCAATGACACGATAATGACTATCCGGTCTCCATTATTCAGGGCGGCCACCCCAGTTGGATTTAAAGGCACGTCTGCAATACCCCTTCGGGCTTCTACTACCTCACCGTTGTTGATAAAGGGAGTAACCAGGGGTTGGTTTTCCAAAGCCTGATATAAGGTATCGGTGCCAGTGAGTATGTACAAATCCATCGATGCGGCAAAAGGTAGTTCATTGTCTGTAACAATTCGCAGGCTCACAGAATCCGCCTCATCAAATTGCACGCCATCATCAATATCAAAATCAAAGTCTTTTTTCACCTCCTTCATCAACACTTCCATGGGGAAGAACATATTGATAGAGGTGTTGACTTCAGTGCCAATAGCGACGTTATTCAAAACATTTGTGTCGGGCTCGTTTATGATGGCCCCCAAGTCAAGATTAAGCCGACTTGGTGACTGACCCATGATGTCGTTGATGTTGGAATTGTCAGATGTAATTTCTACCACTGCACTTGATTGCGCTTCAACCTCTGGTGGTGTACGAACCACCCTTCCCCGCATAAAAGTAAGGGCACCCAAACTGTCCTCGCCATTCACACGACTGAAATCCATGGCGAAATCAAATGGCAGGTCATTGTCCACCTGATGTGTGATAATTGGATTTCCAAATCTAATACCCTGAATATCAAGGGTATTGAAAAAGTCGATGTCTATCACCGCATCGGAAATGTCTAGTGTGTCCCCATTATTCAATGGTCCACCACCATAAACGAAGTTGGCGTCGGCAGTGTATGTAAGCGATAAGAGGGTGGTTTCTGCATCCTCATCAAAGGTCTCATCACTAATTTCTTCAAAAAGCTCACGCAACGTGTAAGTAGCTGAACCAAGCGGAACAGCTACGTCAGAATCCAGATTGTCCAACTTCAAATCGAAGTCCAAATCTTGAATATCGCATGCACATACACCTATTAAAACGGTCAAAAACACCGACCTAAACTTTCTCACGGCTTGAAATTGATAAAAATGTTTCTAAAACCGAATATTTCAACTGAATTTTTCCATCCATGGAGCAAAACCTTGTAATCCACCCGTATGCAAAAGCACAATTCTCTTTCCATCCAGTTCGCCTGCTTGCACTTGTTGCAAAACGCTCAGAAAGACCTTTGCCGTATAAATTGGATCTAATTTTAGCGCATACTCTGCTTCTACTTCGCGTATAAATGCGGAAAGTCGACGACCACCTTCCGCATATCCGCCTAAATGGGCATCTGTAACCACTTCAAAATTCTTCCAACAAATGCCATAACGATCCAGAAGATCGTTAATCTCCTACTTAACCCATTGCCCCTTCAGGCTCGATATTCCATATACCCATGACTCCCCTTTTAATCCACTTACCAAACCGGCAAAAGTCCCTCCTGTGCCGATGGCTACATACCATGCGTCAAAGTTTGTGCCAGTTTCAGCAATCACCTCCTCCACCCCTCTAATTGCGGCCCTGTTGGTGCCCCCTTCCGGTACAATGAAGTGGTTAGGAAATGTCGCCTTCAAAGTCTCAGGATCTGACCTTATTTCGCGATACGCTGCTCTTGAAACAAAACGGAACCGCATTCCTCGTTGATAAGCCAGGCTTAGCGTAGGGTTGCTGGTTTCATTCAACTCTTCACCACGAACAACTGCAACCACAGGAATCTGCATGGATTCACAAGCTGCGGCCATAGCGGCCAGGTGATTGGAATATGCACCGCCGAGGGTGACGATCCCTTCAAATTGACCAGCATGGTAGTTCATGAAGTTGTAATTCAATTTACGCCATTTGTTTCCCATAATTTCCGCGTGTATCAGGTCGTCTCGCTTGACGTAGCAGGAGACATCATGGGCATCGAATAATTCACCGCGCAGCAGTTCCAGCGGAGTTGGAATATTACCAGAGAAGCTTTCCATATCTTTACGTGCCCAATACTACCCAATTGGAAGAAGATTTATTTGAACATTATCGCATTCTGGCCGATCCGAATCAAGCCCTGCTTCGGATTGATAAATTTTTAATCGATCGCTTGCCAAATGTTACCAGAAATCGGGTGCAGCAAGCCATCAAAGAGGGCTGGGTTCAGGTGAACGATGATTCGGTGAAACCCAACTATAAGGTACGACCTGGAGACGATATTCGCATCTCATTGCCGGAACCACCGAGAGATACCACAGTAATACCCCAGAATATCCCATTGGACATTCACTTTGAAGATGCCTTCCTTCTGGTGGTAAATAAACCGGCAGGCATGGTGGTGCATCCGGCCTACCAAAACTGGGAAGATACGCTGGTAAATGCATTGGCCTGGCATTTCCATCAATTACCCGAGATGGAAGGAAATGAAGGTCGTCCCGGTCTGGTTCACCGCATCGATAAAGACACCTCGGGCCTTCTGGTCATTGCTAAAACAGAAGCTGCCATGTCTGGCCTGGCAAAGCAATTTTTCGATCATAGCATAGACAGGGAGTATTTGGCACTAGTATGGGGGGTACCCGATGAGCCAGAAGGCACCATCACTGTAAATCTGGGCAGACATCCAAAGGATCGGCGGATGACCACTGCTTTTCCAATTGGGGATCTGGGAAAAACCGCAATCACTCATTACAAGCTAGAACAAGACCTGAGATATGTAAGCCTGCTCTCCTGTAAGCTGGAAACGGGAAGAACACACCAAATTAGGGCGCATATGAAATATCTGAAACACCCCATTTTTAACGATGTGACATACGGAGGAAAAGAAATTCTTCGTGGGACGGTTTTCACTAAATACAAACAGTATGTTCAAAATTGCTTTGCCATGCTCCCAGGACAAGCCCTACATGCGCGTTCTTTGGGGTTCCAACATCCGGTACTGAATAAAAGCATGCATTTCGAGGTAGATCCTCCTGCACCGTTCCAGGAGCTCATTCACAAGTGGGAAAATTATGTGCAGTACAATGATTAAAGCAGTCCGTTTGGCCGTCATCCTTTCCGTATTTATTTCCTGCCAGTCCTCCCCAACACTTGAATGGACTTCGACAAGGCAACCCGCAAATACCACCGCATTACTGCAAGCCATTCACATCGTTGATTCATCCACTGTATGGGTAAGTGGACATGACGGCACCTTTGGATACACCACCAATGGAGGTAAGCAATGGAATTTTTACCAACACCCTACAGCAGATACCCTACAATTTCGTGACGTTCACGCCTTCGATTCTTCGAAGGTCCTGTTGATGAGCGCAGGGCCTGGCAAACTGTCGCGTATTTTTTCCGTTGAGCGTAACGTAATCTGGCGAGAACATTTTGTAATGAAAGACAGTCTGGGCTTCCTGGATTGCATGGATTTCTGGGATGATTCCCGAGGTCTGGCATACGGGGACTCCTTTGATGGCTACCCCTATCTTTTGAAAACAACCAATGGCGGACGCAATTGGAAAAGAATACCAGTGACTACCTTACCGAAAGCGCTTTCAGGAGAAGGAGGTTTTGCCGCCAGCGGCACCTGCGTGGAGACCGCCTCTGGTGGAAAAGCATGGGTGGCCACAGGGGGAGGAAATGGAGCCAGATTGTTATACACGTCAGATTACGGCGAATCCTGGCAGACCATCAAAACAGGAATGAAAGGGGGCGAAGCAGCCGGACACACCAGCATTACTGTTGCCGATGAGGTGGCCTTTGCAGTTGGCGGGAACCTGCAAACGAACAACCAAAGGAATTCCCGCACTTTCATAAGCATGGACCAGGGTCAAAATTGGTCGGCCACCACGCCGCCGCCCATTGAAGGAGCCCTTTATGGAAGTGCCATCGCGCCCTACCATGGCCGGCACGTTTTACTCGCCTGTGGACCCAAAGGTTTGGTCGCTTCAGACGACTACGGTAAAACCTGGACGTCAGCAGACACTGCCAGCTACTGGGCTACTGCAATCCATGAAAGTGGCCGCGGTTGGGCTGTCGGGCCAAATGGAAAAATTCTCCAGTTTAAACTGAATAATTAATCCAAACGATCTTCTGGATAATTGAACGCACAGCTCAGCATCGCCTTCATTCCAATCAGCATCGCTGCGTCATCTACATAAAAATCGGGCGTGTGATGTGGGGCACAATCACCGGTAGGGCATCCCCCAACAAAAAAGTAAAAACCCGGCACTTCGTTGGCAAAAAAGGAAAAATCTTCCGCTCCCGTTTCCGCCGGTACAAGTAAAACCCGATCTGGCTTTACGGATGCCTTCAGCCATCCAACGGCTTTATCTGTTAGTTTGAGGTCATTAAAGGTAATCGGCACCGCCTTATCGATAGCTAGCTCTACTGTTGCGCCCTGGCTGGCCGCGATGTATTCAGCGGTACGCTGCATGCGCTCGTGAATGAAATCCTGCATTTCCACATCCAGCGTGCGTAAGGTTCCGATCATCACTACTTCTTCAGGTATAATGTTGTTTCTAACCCCACCCTGGATCAGACCGACAGTCAACACGGCCGCTTCATTGGTCAGATTAATTTGACGACTAACAATGGTTTGATAACCATTGATGATCAACGCAGAAGTAACAATGGGATCCACGCTTGTCCAAGGTGTAGATCCGTGAGATTGCACACCCTTTACTTTTAACACCCACCGGTCGGCCGCGGCCATGGTACCTCCTGGCTTATAGGTGAGATCGCCCACAGCGGCCTGCGAATCGATATGCAAACCAAAGATGACCTCTACATCCGGGTTTTTTAACACGCCCTCCTCTACCATCAATTTGGCGCCACCCGATTCACCGGAAGGAGGTCCCTCCTCAGCAGGCTGGAAAATAAACTTTATGGTGCCCTTGATGTCTTGCTTCATCCCAGCCAAAACCTCAGCCACGCCCATCAGCATGGCCACATGCGTGTCGTGACCACAGGCATGCATGACTCCCGTTTCCTGGCCATTGTAGGTGCCAACTGCCTTTGAGGCCCATGCTAAATCCACACGTTCAGTTACCGGTAACGCATCCATGTCCGCGCGGAGCGCGATCACCGGACCAGGTTTTTCACCCTTTAAAATGCCAACGACACCAGTCTTTGCTACTTCCGTTTTTACCTCCATGCCCAGCGACACCAAGTGTTTGGCAACCATCTTGGCTGTATTGTATTCCCTATTGGATAACTCAGGGTTCTGGTGAATATGGTGGCGCCACTCGATGACCTTTTGATTCACTTTTTCGGCTGCCACGAAAGCCGCATCTAAATTTTGCGCTTGCAGATTGCCCACTACTGCACACCCTGCTAGGAGTAAGGTTAATTTCTTCATTGTTAAGTTTTCATTGTTCGTCGTAAGCCCAGGCTATCTTGTCTTTCATGTCCTGAATAACTATGCCGTGGGTTTTTAAATCAGACCTGATGTCATCAACCGTATCAAATTTCCTGGCCTTTTTTGCCTCCGCATACTGCTTGAGCAACACATCTATTACCCATTCTCCGTCCACTCGCACTTCACGTTTTAATCCTAAAACCTCTTCCGTGAAATCCAAAAAAGTTTTAATCATTCGCTCGAAAGTCGCCTTGCCGATCGTTCCATGCGCCAACCCACCTGAATATAGCGAATTAATTTTTTTCAGCAGGTTGAATAAATGTCCAATAGTCATGGCCGTGTTAAAATCATCGTTCATCGCCCATTCACACTTGTCGCACATAGACAAAATGTTTTGTACTTCTTCTGCATCCATCTCTTCCTTGACCTCATTTGGCCATTTCATCTGTCCGGCAATGCGCATGCCGTTGGCCATCTTCAAAAAGCCTTTTCTTGCCGCTTCAAGTGCATCGTTAGAAAAATCCAGTGTGCTGGCATAATGCGATTGCAGCATAAAAAAGCGAACAGTCATCGGTGAATAGCCTCTCTCTAACAGGGGGTGATCCCCACTGATTAATTCATGAGGCAAAAATGAGTTCCCCAATGATTTACTCATTTTTTGACCATGAACAGTCAGCATATTGGTGTGCAACCAATATCTGGCTCCACCTTCACCGCAGGCGCCCTTGTTTTGCGCAATTTCACATTCGTGATGCGGAAATTTCAAATCCATTCCACCGCCATGAATATCGAAAGTCTGGCCAAGATATTTGGTGCTCATGGCTGAACACTCCAGATGCCATCCAGGAAAACCTTCGCCCCAGCGAGTTTTCCAACGCATGATGTGATTGGGATTGGCTTTTTTCCAAAGCGCAAAATCCAAAGGATTTCGCTTGTCTTCACCACCTTCCAGGGCACGCGTCTGTTCTAGCAAGTCATCGATATTCCGTCCACTCAATTGGCCATATCCTTCCAATTGGTGGTATTTGAGTACGTCGAAATAAACAGATCCATTGGATTCATAAGCGAGCCCCTTGGTAAGCAGCTTTTCTATTATTTCCAGTTGTTCCAGCAGGTGACCCGTAGCAACTGGTTCTATGTCCGGACGCAGGTTATTGAACAGGTCCATCACGTCATGGAAGTCATTGGTGTACAGCTGCACCACTTCCATAGGCTCCAGATTATCCAGCTTTGCTTTCTTGCTGATTTTATCTTCCCCCGAGTCTAATAAATGACCTACATCCGTTAGATTTCTTACGTATCTCACTTTGTATCCTACATGGCGCAGGTAGCGATAGATCACGTCAAAACTCATAAAAGTCCGCACATTTCCGAGATGCACATTGTTGTAAACGGTGGGCCCGCAAACGTAAAGGCCCACAAAAGGCGATTCCAATGGCCGAAAAACCTCTTTTTCCCGCGTCAGTGAGTTGAAAACACGTAGCTCTTTGCTCATTCGTTACCTGGGGATTTTAAAAGCATCAAAGAAAATATAATTTGACCGAATTGCATTGAAGTGAAGTTCGGTACAAACTTTGCTTTTCTAGTTTATCTTATTGTGATTCAAGACCTTTAAATTTAAGTTTTAAACAAATTTAAAAACAAGTGTATGATTCGCGTAGTGGCATTTTTTCTGTTGTTACTACCAGGCTTGATTTTTGGTCAAACGGCCAATTCATTAATTGATCAGGCGGCAAAACTGGAAAATGAGAATCGCTGGGTCGAGGCGATCGACGCCTATAAAAAAGTCATCGATGGTTTCGGAGATCAGCTGCTCCCTTTGCAAAAGGCAAATATCTACAACTCGCTAGGTCTTTTACATTTTGATTTACTTAACCCAGATAAATCTGAATACTACCTCAATCTTTCTATCGCATTCCACGAAGACAATGGTATCCCGGATCAAGTTGCTTATGCGACCGCTCTCAAAAACCTGGGCGTACTCTTCATTGAACGTGGGGAATACGACCTGGCCAAAGATTACCTGGAAAAATCCATCGCCATTTATGAAGAAAAAGAAGGCAAACGTTCGGTTGACTATGCCATAGCCCGCTGCGATCTGGCCGAGTTGTATGAAGAGGTAGGTTATTACGGATTGGCTTATGACATCTTTTCCGAATCGCTTGATATCTTGAAAGAAAACGACGACCGGTTATCTCCAGAGTATGCCACTGTTTGCCAGCACATGGGAGAGATTATGTTCTTAAACGGCCGTTCGCGCGAAGCCACGGAATTCATCAACGAAAGTACCGCCATTTACAAAAGGCTTGGCGCCAATTACGATGTGCCCCGAGCTGAAGCACTCGAAGACTTGGGAAAATTTTATGAGGATATGGGTCGTTTTGGTGAAGCAGAGGAGAAACTGTTAGAAGCCCTGAAGTTAAAACAAAGTATTCCTGGCGAAGCGGAAATTTTACTGATTGAAATATTGAACGATCTGGGCGTTTTGTATCTCAATACACGCGACTACAAGCGCTCCGAAGAGTTATTCCAGCAGGTCATTGACAAAACCGAGACCCACTTGGGTAAAGACCATCGCTTTTACGCCACGGCAAATAACAATATGGGCACCATTGCCACGGCCTTGGGTGATTTAGACCGTGCCAAGATGCACCTTACGACCGCACTCGAAACTTATGAAAAACGATATGGCCACAACCATCCATTATCCGCTAATACTTTGAACAACTTGGCCAGAGTAGAACGGGCAATGGGTAATATTCCACAGGCGGAGATGTACTACAAACGCGTACTTGAGATCGATGAACAATTACACGGTAAAAACAATCCTGACTACGCCACCACCTTAATTAACCTGGCCATCCTATACACGTCTGTTGGTGAAGATGAACAAGCAGAACCTTATTACTTGCAGGCAAGGCAAATTAGGAAGGATGTGTTAGGTGTAGATCACCCCGCCTACTTTAGCATTCTGCGTTTCCTGGGGCTTCATTACCTTACCAAAGGAAATAAAATACAAGCCGAGGCCACGTTCAGGGAAAGTATCGAGCTGCGATTGAAACACCTCAACACCGTCTTCCCTGCTTTTACAGAGCAAGAAAAAATCAAATTTTATAAAGAGGTACGCGACGAAATTGACCGCTACAATTATCTGGCTTTGGATCTCCTAAACCAACGGCCTGAATTGGTGAAAAACATTTTGGACTTTCAAATTAAAACCAAAGCGATTCTCCTTTCTTCCTCTGAACGTTTAAGGGACCAGATCATCAACGGCACGGATGAAGCATTAAAAAACCAATATACGACTTGGAAACAGAAAAAATCAGACCTCGCCACCTATTACCAAATGGGACAACAGGTTCTGGCTGACCGAAATATCAACCTGCAAGCAGAAGAGAATCGTGTGGAAAAGATGGAGAAAGAACTGGTCCTGAAAATCAAAGATTTCGACAATGTGCTTCCCGGTGAAGACAAAAATTGGCGGGCTGCCTGGTCTAAGTTAGGTAATGATGAATCATACGTTGAAATGGTTCGAATCCGAGAATTTACAGCCAATAAATTGGGTGGTGCCACCATTTTCGGATTTACAGACTTCACACAATATCTGGCCATAGTCCTCACTCCATCCAATGCCACCCCACAATTTGTAATTTTAGGTGATGACTTCCGAACCGAGGATGCCCATTTCGCACAATACCGAAATTCCATGGTTTATGGTGTGGATCAAACCGAAACTTTTGAAAAATATTGGCAACCAATCCATGAACTAGTGCGTGGTTCCAAACGGGTTTGGATGTCTCCTGATGGCATTTTTTACAAAATGAACCCGAATGCCTTTCGCATGCCTGGGGAAAAATTTGTGATCGATGAGTATTTCGTTAATTACCTGACCAATGCAAAGGATTTGTTCAGGGAGCCTTTAGAGCTAAATACAGGTCGAAAAGTATCCCTTTTTGGTAATCCAGTTTTCGGTGTAATCCCTGATATGAATCTCCCGAATTTACCGGGTGCTGAAGAAGAAGTAAAACAGATTTCGAAAATGTTTAGAAATGATTGGAAATCACAAACCTTTGTTCAAGATGAAGCAAGTGAGTTACGTTTGCGCTCCGCATTTAATCCTACCATACTACATCTTGCTACCCACGGATTTTTCGGTAGAAACAATCGGTTCATTGCGTCGTTGCTACCAGAAAACAATCCCTTATTTGCCTCCGGGCTGATCCTGACAGGCGTCGACAGAACTTACCGACAATTCAACCAGGGTTTGGCCACTGAACCGGAAAATGACGGCATTTTAACCGCTCAAGAAGCTTCCAACCTCGACCTAACCCAGACCGAACTTGTGGTCCTCTCGGCCTGCGAGACCGGGCTCGGCGACATCAAAAACGGAGAAGGAGTTTATGGATTGCAACGCGCCTTTATGACTGCCGGTGCCAGACATTTAGTAACCAGCTTAAGTAAGGTAGAAGATCAGGCCACCAGTGAACTGATGCAGGCATTTTATGAGCGTTACCTGAAAAGCAATAAAATTGGAGTAGCTTTTGAAGAAGCGCAACGTGAGATGAGAAATAAGTACAATGAACCCAAAGTTTGGGGATCGTTTATCTTAATAGGTAAGGGGTAAAGTTGAAAATATGATAAGGAAAGGGTTTTTCCTTCTTCTTGGCATTGGATTTTTTGCGGCACAGTCGCAGACAATTGCAGACATTGTCAAACAAGGGGATAGGGACAGAAACAATGGCCTTTATGTAAAGGCCATCAACATATACAAAGAGGCACTGGAACGGGAACCCCGACACAGGGGCGCTAAATTTGGTCTGGCCGAATCTTACCGTCAGATTTTTGACTATGAGCAGGCTGAATATTACTACGACCTGGTGGGTCGCTCAAACGATCCAAACTATGGCATGGCCAAGTTCAATCACGGATTAATGGCCAAGCTAAATGGCAAATACGCCGAGGCACTCAAAATTTTTCAGAACTTTCGTCAGTTTCTGGAAGAGCAAAAATTGGAGGATGCCCAAAACTTCCAGTACTATTACAAGCAAGCCAGAATCGAAATTGATGGTTGCCAGCTGGCACTTAATCAGATGACCATGAGCCACCCCAATCATGTATTTCAACTGTTGGACCCGCCTGCCAATTCCGAATACAGCGATTACGCAGCATTCAGCGTAGACCACGATTCTCTTATTTGTCTGACTTCGGCCAGACAATCCGGGAAAGGTAGCCTTGAGGACAATCAGTTTGGTGAGTCATTTTCCGATCTGTTTCGTTTCCGATTCAACGGTTCTAAATGGGAAGCGTACGACCCGGGTGACCGATTCGAAAAAGTAGTCAATACAAAATGGGGTGATGGCTCTGGCTCGTTCAATCGTGACCGCACGAAATTTTATTATACCAACTGTGACGAGAGTCTGGGAGACGTTTGTCATATTTTTGTCTCCGAACTTATTGACGGAAAGTGGTCTGATCCAAAACCATTGAACCGAAACGTCAACTTAGACAACGCCAATTCTAAACATCCCAATCTAAGTCCACGAGGTGATACGCTCTTTTTTGCCTCTGACCGTAAAGGAACGTACGGTCAATTAGATATCTGGATGAGTGTCAATGCCGGTGGCGACAATTGGGGTCCACCGCAAAATTTGGGCAAACATGTCAATACCGCTTTTAGTGAAATCTCCCCTTTCTATGATCAAAATGAACAAGTACTCTTCTTCTCATCTAATGGTCATCGCGGATTTGGAGGAATGGACATTTACGTTGCCAGAGGGAATACCCTGAACAATGCGGAAATATACAATGCAGGTGTCCCCTTCAATTCCAATAAGGATGACATTTTCTTTTTTCTTGGCCTCAAAAAAGGTTATCTAACCTCTAATCGAGATGAAGGGGTTGGAAAGTTTGATATCTACGGATTCAACATTCAATCCAAGCACGACATAGTCACCGAAATATCAAGTGAAAATACAATCGCCGGTCGTAATTCATTGTTTGCAGATGATTTCAATTTCGACAATCGAAACACACAAGTTATCAATCAAATCATCTCTCGTAGATTGTCGGCGGCCGTTACCGGAGCCGACCTGGTGCTCACCAGTGACCAGTTGGCCGTTTTCAACTCCTTGAGCGATGACGACAAAAATCGTATTGATCGCATCGTGGATGCACGCATGCGAAACATGTCCTCCAACGACCTGCGTTCGGTTCGGTCGCAGGATGATTTTTACTACCAAAATCTTTCTTCGGATAAACGTCAGCAGGTAGATCAGCTAGTCAGTTCATACATCGAACAGCAGGGGTTAGGTTTAAGCGTATCTCTAAAGGACGATGCAAAAAATTTCTACGAAGGAGTAGATATCAAAGAACAGGAACAGTTAGATATTTTCATCTCTGAACGGCTCAAAGCAGCCAAAAACTACCTGCCAACCACGCCAAATTATGATGTGTTGGGGGCAGAAGATAAAGCACGGGTCGACGGTATTGTAACCAAATATGTGCAGCAAAAACGTAGTTTAGACAAACTCCTGTTGAGTGTTCAAGAGAATGCATTTGTCAACAATATGGACAATCCGGTCCAGGTAAATTATGCCATTCGCGAGCGATTGGTCGCCTTAAGTCGGTTGCCCGAATTTGAACTGAAAGAAGAAGATCAGATTTTCTACCAAAACCTGACCGAACAACACAAGGAGAGCCTGAAAGGGATGGCATCGAGTTTCCTTTCTACGGACATTTCTGCATTTGAAGCATCCACCAAAAGCGAAGACGTACAGATGATGTCACAGTATACGGGTAAACGCGGAGAGACCATGGACAAGCTTTTGGTGAAATTATTCTCCAACCTCGCAGATGCTGACCTGTATCTGGTAGAAACCTATTTCACAGTTGAAGATTTAAAGTCTTTGGGCAATGCCAGTCCTGAAGATGCCTACAACCAGCTGGTTCGAAATAACCGCAACCTCACTGACGAAGACAGAATCGCATTGAAACGTTTTGTGTATTCTGGTTTCCAGTCTTACCTGGCAACAGATGAGCCCGTTTTTGTGAACATGATGCCGGAGATGGCGGTGGTGGCTTCAGAAAATTTAGATGATGACGAAATCAAGAAATCCATATATCCAACCCCACCAGTTCCCACTACCGTAAATCCAGATGACCTGAGCATCTCCGGAAATTACCAGGAATACGCCTTGGCTCAATCGATCCATTTTGACGCAGCTGCCGTTCAAAATAAATATAAGCGCCTTCCTGAAGCAGAGCGAAAATTACTCGATCGGGTAGTTGCTGAAAAATTAATCAATGATGACTACAACCAGCATCCGGAATGGCGGACTTCAGATGGTCAGTTCTACAAAGATCTGGTGGTGGCTGAGCAAGGTTTTGTAGATGTTATGACAAAATCAGTTGCCGCCCAACCCTTGACATCAACAGAGTCATCCCTTTTACCAGCCGCTGAGGCCACCTACCTGGAGAAAAGTCAATCGGAGCAAAATCAATGGGCCCGGATCATTTATGCCAATACCCTGGAGGAGGACAAGAAAACTTACAGCCTTTCCCGGCCGGATAAGGAGGCGTTTGAACGTTTACCCAATGAAATCCAGGAACTGAGAGATCAATTGGTCACTTTAAGAAAAGCCAACGGAAAATGGTTACCCGTGGAAAGGCAACCACTTGCTGAGAGTGATCTGTCTCCTGCCATCACTTTGCAAACCGCACTGGATAGCTACGAGAGGCTTGACCCGGCCAGGCAGCTCGCCTACGACCGCCTGATTGCTTTTCAGTATTTAGAAGCCACCTACAATTCCAGTCCTTCGCAACAATCACAAGACAGACAATGGTTGGACGCACAAAGTGCACAAATACAGATGTACGCAGATATAATGGCCAAAATACTCAGTGGAAAAACCCTCACAGACAAAGAAACAGCCGACTTAGCCCGTAGCATTAACTATTTCGACTCCCAGGACGTAGCGACGAAATGCACATTTGCACGAGCCATGTATCAACAGCTCTTTAATCCTGAAAATACCGAAATGCTTTCAAGGTCTTCAGAAGATCAGGCCTTTAACAGTACGCTGAGCGAAAATGAAAAACAGATCATTGAGCAAATGCTCGATTTCCGTTCCGAGAACGGTCAATTCATCAACACCCAACAATTGGCACCGATGCCGGAACAATTGATGAGTACGCTATCACGAGCAACAGAGGCAGCGTACAAGAATTTACCAGCTTCCACCCGTTTGTTGATGGATAAAGCTGCTGCTGTTGAATTTCTAAATACCAGCTATGACCTGAATCCGTTACTAATAAATGATGACCAAAACTTTTATACAGCACTCGACCGCGGTCGGAAAGATCAAATGGCCTTGGTCATCTCTGTCTTTAAAGGTGATATACTGGACGAGCAAAAGGCGATCACTTTTAAGGAGACGATCAATTATTTTCAGAGTTTGGGCCAAAAAGACAAAGAAGCCTTTGTTCGAAACGTTTTTCAACAGGTATTCAAACAAGATGCACAAAACAGGTATTTGCTGTCCTCAGCGGAAAAACAAGACATCAACAACCTGGATGCTGCCCAGCAAGAACTACTGACAGAACTGAAGTCCTATCGTTCGGCTACCGGTAATTTTATTCACGAAGACCTACTCGCACCGGTTCCTGTGAAGAAAGAAGAAAGACCCATCCCTGAAGTGTCACTTAAAACACTACAATACTATGAAGGGCTGGCTCCGAGTCAACAGTTACAAATCGACCGGATAGTGGCCATACAATACTTAAATAATCAATACTCAAAAAATTCCGGTGACCAATCGGCTGAGGATGAACTATTTTTTAAGCAACTAGAGCGGGAAGAAAAAGATCATGTCCGTATGTTGGCCAAGCATTTCTCAGGGACCGTATTGAATCAAGCGGAGCGATCTTTCCTTAAAGGAAGCTTCACTTTTTACAGCAATCTAGCCCCGACCTTAAGGGCGCAATACAATACAGCCATTCTGT
This sequence comes from uncultured Roseivirgaceae bacterium, assembly GCA_964403075.1. Classification (GTDB taxonomy): domain Bacteria; phylum Bacteroidota; class Bacteroidia; order Cytophagales; family Cyclobacteriaceae; genus CAYOEV01. Next base: position 248,404 of record CAYOEV010000001.1, read on the forward strand.
CAAGAGTATTCAAGAAGAATGAACAAGCTTTTATCCTTTCCGAACAAGATCAACAGGCCTTATCAGCACTTAATGCATCAGAAAGGCAGATGGTTGACGAGTTAATTCTCTTTAGAAGCCTAAATCAACGCATCATTACAGAAAACCAATTGCCCGAAGCCAACGATCAGGCCACCTCCACCATCGCTCTACAGCTTCCAACCTTCGATGCCAGCGGTTTCAAAGACATTACCATTCGCGGCCAATTAATAGGTGACCGTACAGGACAACCCAAAGCCCAACACCCTGTTAGTTTGCAAGCTAAAACTGAAGAGCAAACCACCTACACAGTTTTTACCAACAACAATGGCGAATTTGTTTTTACGGTACCCAACCTACCTTACAGCGTGGTTACTGAGCGCCCGGCAGAGGAGGCGGTGTACGTAAAGGATTTCGATATCAAAGGCCAACAAGTAGTGCCAGACGAAATATTCAGTAAACTAACCCAGGCGTATTTTAACTCTGACGCTGCAGATTTAAGACCAGAAGGCAAGGTGCTTTTAGATGAAATCATTGCCGAGTATGGCAAAGGAAGTGTAAAAATTAATGTGGAAGCCCATACCGACAACCAGGGCAATGAACGCTATAACGAAATATTGAGTAAACGCCGAGGATATAGTGCGCTGGAATATCTGGCTCAAAATAAAATTCCCAAGTCAGATCTAAGTGTACAGTGGTATGGCAAAGAACAGCCGAAAACTGTGAATAGCAATCCTTATGGCAGGCAGTTGAATCGCCGCATAGACATTGAGCTGGCTGCCAATGCACCCATCAATTACAACCCTGGCGTTTATTTTCTAGTGCGACCAAATGCGACTTTACAACAGATTGCCTCAAATACGCAGTTGTCCATTGCTGACATAAAAAAATGGAATGGTATGACGTCCAATGAGCTGGAAGACTACCAACCTCTTCGATTGAAATTAAAGCCTGGCATAGAACCCAATGCCAATTTACTTATTCCCGCCAATGCCTCCGTTGATGATGATTTTTTATATACCGTCAAATCTGGCGAAAACGTAATTTCCATCGCACAAAAGTTTAATATTCCCGAAGAGTTGATCATGGAAATGAATAACCTTACCTCCCCACAGTTGGAAACCGGACAAGTGATAAGTATTTACGTTAAGTATTGAGGCCTTCGCAGTTTGATCTACTTAAAAAAGTGGATTCGACATTTTACGATTCCGCACGTTCGGAGCCAGAAAGTATTGTAAGGCAATTTCAAATGATGACTGTGCCAAATTCACGTTCTTATCTGAAGCAAAAAGCTTGCTGTTCATGTCGTAGCTTGCCCGAATACCGAAAGAATTCATTTGTACACCCCCAACAAATATGAACGCGTCTCTGAAGCGATACCACGAGCCCAACAGCAATTGAATACCGGCATTACTGGATCGGTAACGAGATGCCTGCGGATCGTAGGCAAAATAAATACCCGCATTGAATTGATAATTACCTCCTTGATAAAGGGCAAGTGCACTGGGAATTACAAAAACTTTATTGGCCTTTATTTCCACGCCACCATGGTATTTAAAAAGCATGGGCGATTTAAATTCCTCATCTTCCACAAAGCTCTTGTTGGCCTGGTTGATGTTAGTAACCGAAATGCCTGAAAAAGCGCTGAACGGATAAAGTAAATAATTGCGCTCCTGATTATAATAATACATCAGGCCGGCATTTACAATTACATTGCCACGGCGGTCATTGAAACTGTTGTCCAGACCGGGTAAGGCATTGTCAAAACCGCCAGCTATAAAAGGGTTAAACTGTGAGCCTGTTTGGAATTCATCAAAATTTAATTCCTGATTTTCATAGCCCACCTGTACACCGACAGTAAAAATATCCGAACCTATGATTCCAAATTTGAAATTATGGGCATAAGTCAGGAAGGCTGCGTTGTTTTGAAATAATCCGTTTGGTCCGCTTTTTTCATTGTAAGCCATAATCCCAAAGCCTCCAATTGATTTTTCCATTTTACCTCGCGGCTTGACCGGTATCACGATGGATACTTGCGTTAATTCGTTTACTGATAGGGCCTGATCACTTAACTGCCGTTTGTGATTCATGTGAGCGGACGGGAAGTTGTATACCCCTGCGAACGCCGGATTCAAAAATAGAGAGGCTGAAAAATATTGTGAAAACTGCTGATCCTGTGCTTGCAGTGCGTAGCCGCTGAAGACAATTAATGATAGGATAACGAATTTTTTCATGATCTAACGCTGCAAATACACAGATCCCTGTTTAGCAAATGTGGTTCCATCTTCCCGCAATAGACTCACAGAATAGAAATATGTGCCGGTTGGGGAATCCCTGCCAGTTCGCGAATTTGTCCCATCCCAACCAATGTCACCCGCCTCCAACAAGTCAATTGTACGGTACACCTGCTCCCCAAATCGATTGTAAACCTCAAAGACAACTTCACGGAACTCATCTTTTTCTTCAAAGAAGACCCTGAAACGCTGGTTCAGGGGATCACTGGCCCGGGGTGAAAAAACCGTGGGCAAATACACCACGCCACCCGCTTCTACTATCGGTGTAACTCCAATACCAATGAACTTCGTTTGGCCTTCGATAAATTGAATGGTGGTGTCCGCTCGGACCACCCCATCTGATGGAATCCCCTCATCTTCCTCATATTGCACCACATCATCAGGAAGGGGTAAGGCTGTATAAGGACCCTCGAGCGTATCTGAAACCACCACAGCTGCCGTTCGGAATGAATGCCTCAAATCATTGAATACAGACAACGCCTGAAATGATAAGTCCTGATTTTCATAGGTCAATTCAATCTGTGCATTGTCTGTACTTGCGCCACTCAGATCCATTTGCCAAATACCTCCAGCCGAAACGCCAAGCAAGAGTCGATCTGGATTCAGTGGCGTGTTGGGAATGGAATAGTCAGCCGAATAGATAAAACTTCCTCCATCGTTGGCGTTCCTTAGAATTAACTCAGCATAGGTCTGCTGGCCATTGGGCCCATCAATCAATCCCAGCGGAAATAATTTATCTCCTGAGCCAAGATGCGTCATTCGCCCTTGTACAAAAGAATTTGAGCTCCCTGGTGTCACGGTGGCCCCATCTTCAATAATTAACTGTGCGGTTTCGTCCACCACCAACACCCCACTATTGAGATTCAACTGATTTGTGATTATATAATTTGTCTGATTCAGTGGTAATCGACTATTCGCACCCATATTGAGGGTCAAAACACCAATATTCAACGCTGTGGGTACTATGTTCTGAGTGGCATTCCCAATGAATTCCAACTCCCCACCAATGGTATTGAATTGTGTGCCTGCCGACAGGATGTCTCCCGCGAGACTCAATTTGCCTGAATTGGAGAATGAAGCATTATTTTCAAAATCTCCCTGCAATTGTAGCAACCCTTCTTGCGAAGCAATGCCCAAATTACCGTCATTGGTAAGGGAACCCAGCACAACCAATGACCCGTTGGTACCCTGGATATTTATAGTTCCTAAGTTGTTTAGGTTGCCTCCCAAAACGATCTCCCCTTCGGTGACCAGATTGGCATTGCCCTGCACGTCCAACTGCTGAGCCGTCAAGCACAGATTTAAGCCCATCAATATGGAAGCCAGCATCTTTTTCATTTTAATTGATGGATCTGTGTAGTTCAACCCATCCCCCGGCAGCCGTAGAATACAAGAGCGTGAGGGTAGATCCTAACTGATCTCCCTGCGGCACCCAGTCAGCACTTAGATTCGTGGACCCACTATCTGCCAATGTTACGGCAGAAGCAGCCCCGTCCACACTTGCACTTAAAACGATCACCAGCATCTGGCCGTCGGTTCCCGCGGTAAGCGTGATGGTCGTGTTTCCTGTCACGTCATCATTGACATTTAAATAGGACAGCGAACCGACCGACAGGTTAGTGCCTCCCGAAAGATCTTCCGCTGGATTTGCTGCCAATGACATTTTGGAAGAAGTTACCGCAGCGGGTACAGTCGCGCCGATGTTCGTATTATCAATGGTCCCACCATCTACATCCACCGTCGTCAGCGTAGTGAGGTCATCACTTGTAATGGTTCCATCTAAAATCTCATCTGTACCTACAGCTCCATTAGCAATTTGTGTAGCAGTCACCGCATCCGTAGCAATGTCTGCCGATTCAATCTCGCCGGCCGCCAACAGCAACGTGCCCGCACTTACACTTACATCCAGCGTCTCACCTGCACCTAAGCTTACCGTACCCAACCCATCGTCGTTCAGCGTACCATCTACCAGATCGATACCATCCCAATAAGGAATTGCTCCCGTAGTGCCACTTAACACCACGTCGACAGAGCTGATGTTCGTATCCACATAATCCTTCGTGGCTGCATCCTGACTGCCCACAGGGTTCAACACATTGCTCAAAAGGTTGCTACCCACATCAACCGTGGCCACAGCAGGTCCAAAACCACTTAAAGGAATATTGGCCTTGTCCAGATCTCCGTTGGCCACTGTGCCATCGGCAATTTCATTTGTTCCCACCGCATTGGCCACGAGCTGGGCATCTCCTGTATTATCCAGGGTGAGGTCTCCGGTGATACCCACGCTATTGACGGTAGTGCCATCGCCTATGAGCATATTACCATCTCCGCTTGCAACAACCTCCGCTTCCACACCTGCCACACCCACATAAATACTTCCGGAGGTCAGCGCTTGAGAACTATTGATATCATTCAAGGTGGCCAAGATTTGGTCTCCACCAAGATCGGGAATGGTTAGCGTATTGTTGACGGACTGATTTTGCACAGCGAGCGTGAGGTCTGCAGTGGCCTCATCAAAAACGATGTCGCTGCCAAAAGTCGCGTTGTTAAATAACACATTGTCGATGGTGCCACCATCTACATCCACCGTAAGCAGCGTAGTGAGGTCATCACTTGTAATGGTGCCATTTGCTATGTCATCTGTGGTGATGGTTCCATCTAAAATGTCTTCACTTAAGATGGTGCCATCGGCAATTTCATTTGTTCCCACCGCATTGGCCACGAGCTGGGCATCTCCTGTATTATCCAGGGTGAGGTCTCCGGTGATACCCACGCTATTGACGGTAGTGCCATCGCCTATGAGCATATTACCATCTCCGCTTGCAACAACCTCCGCTTCCACACCTGCCACACCCACATAAATACTTCCGGAGGTCAGCGCTTGAGAACTATTGATATCATTCAAGGTGGCCAAGATTTGGTCTCCACCAAGATCGGGAATGGTTAGCGTATTGTTGACGGACTGATTTTGCACAGCGAGCGTGAGGTCTGCAGTGGCCTCATCAAAAACAATGTTACTGCCGAAAGTCGCGTTGTTAAATACCACATTGTCGATGGTGCCCCCATTGATGTCTATAGAAGAAAGTGTACCCAGATCGGCAGCGGTCAAACTTCCATCTTGAATATCCGCAGCCGTAAGTGTTTCGTTTTGTACCTTATCGCTATTAACGACACCGGTACCTAAAGTAAGCACGCCTGTATTGCTGAGACTGGCGTCCCCACTGATGGTAACTTCTGTGGCCACGCCTGCATTACCTACATAAATGTTGGCATCTGTAAGATCGTTGATACCATCTACCTGACTTTTCAAGGCAATTTCATCCGATATACCACCTAAGTCTGGGATGCCCAAGGTAGCATTTCCGGTCTGGTCACTGACTGCAAGGGATAGATCACCGTTGGTTTCATCAAAAGTAAGATCATTCTGAAAAATGGTGGTGCCCGTGAAGGTGGAGCTATTCAATATGGACGTCGCAAGCGTCACATTGTCTATGGTGCCTCCGCTTATTTTGTTACCACTAATTTGATCATCAGCTAAGGTGAAGGTACCAAGCGAAACATCTAACTCTCCCAGTATATCCACTGTACTTCCCACGGCTACATTGATGGTACCCCCCGAGATATTCAAATCATTTCCTCCCAGACTCAGATCTCCTCCAAACGCGATTGGGGTAACGCCGTCATCCGTGATGCGACTATCGCTCAAAGTGGTGCCATCCCACACCGTAATCTTATTGGCACTAACCCCGCCTAATATACTCGCATCATCAATGGCATCACGCACCGCTTTCTCTGTAGGAATGGCACTATCAGCACCAGGAATGCCAATTCCAGTCACCACATCTGCTATGGTTCTTGTCTTCAATTGAATACTCGTAGATGCTTCTAAAGTCGTAAAGATCCCGGAAGACGCCCCGGTAGCACCAATTGGGGAGTTATCCACGCTGCCGCCATCTATGGTGATGTCGTTGGCTACTTCACTGTCATCCACCACCTCTGTTGAGGCGACCAGGTCACTGGCTGTGCCCACTGTGATGGCTGACTGGGCTATGTAAGTGGGATTACCACTCGCATCGGTGGCCAGCAATTGATCAGGCGACCCATCCTCAATTTTATCGAGTGTCACCTCGCCATTTTGAATTTCATTCGCCTGAATGGCATCATTGCTCAAATTTACCGTTCCGGTTACATTCAAGGTGGTAGATGTGAGATTAGTAAAACCTCCATCTCTCGGGGTTGTTTGTCCGACCGGCGTGTTCTCTATGCTCCCGCCATCTATGGTGATGTTGTTGGCCACTTCTAAGTCTGAGATCGCGTCATTAGGAAAGACTACGGTACTCGTTGCACTCAGCGTGGTAAAAGCTCCAGAAGACGCCCCGGAAGCACCGATTGGTGAGTTGTTGACGCTGCCACCATCTATGGTGATGTCGTCCTCTACTTCACTGTCTTCCACCACCTCTGTTGAGGCGACAAGGTCACTGGCTGCGCCCACTGTGATGGCTGACTGGGCTATGTAAATGGGATTACCACTACCATCCGTAGCCAGCAATTGATCGGGCGATCCATCTGCAATTTTGTTGAGTGTCACCTGATTGTTTTCAATTTCATTTGCCTGAATGGCATCGTTGCCGAGTGTTACCGGGCCGGTAGATTCTAAACTCGAAAAGCGCCCACTTGAAGCATTGGTTAGACCGATAGGAGTCGCATTAATCACCCCACCAGCAATGGTGAGGTCATCGACCACCTCATCATCCTGTAAGTCGTCTCCTGTTAAACTAAAAGCACCGGAAGCAGCTAGACTGGTAAACACACCGGTAGAAGGCGTCGTGGTTCCGATAGGTGAAGAATCTATCGTCCCTCCCTCAATCGTCAAATCATTCTCGACAAAAGCATCAGTAATAGCATTGGCTGGAAAGGTGACTGTCCCGTTGGCATTCAGGTCGGTAAAATTACCCGCTGCACGGGTGGAGGCCCCGATGATCGTATTATCGATGTTGCCTCCATTAATATCCACATTAGGGAATATCCCCTGCCCACTTAACACCGTGAGGTTGTTGGTAACGGTAAGCCCGTTCGAAGCCGAAATGTTTACACCCTGATTACCTGTAATGGTCACGTTACCTCCTCCGACCGTCGTGGTGATGGTATTGCCATCTAGGTAGGCCTGGTTCAGATCCTGACCATCTACCCGATTATCTACATAGTCTTTCACCTCTTCGGCTGTGACGAGGGCATCGCCGGCCGCAGATAGATTAAGGTTGGTTTCGATATCGTTGACCGTTACCGTCCCCAACACCAGGTTTTGACCATCCATGTCCAACCCACCGCTAGCGGTAATCAACCCGTTGGCGTCCAGACTACTCAGGAAGTTACTCGATTGATTCACCTGCAGGGTGCCACGGATTTCGGTGTTCTGACCCGCGGTAGAAAGCGTCACCTGACCGGCGATGCTGTTGGGGCCACCGGATACGGACAGGCCGCCCGTGTTGTTCAGTTGGAAAGGTTGGCTACCCGTAACCGTAAAGGGCGCGCTGGACAAATCCAGGTCCGAACCGTCCACCGCATTGTCCTGAATGGTGACCGTTCCTCCGCCACCTACGTTGATATCACCCGTGAGATTGCCTCTAAACAGCGTCGTCTGGTTACCCCAGAGAAAGCGTGCCTGGGTATTTCCGGAAAGCAGGGATTGTGCTACGGTACCGGTACTTTCTCCTAAAAATATCTCTCCATCCGCCAGCTCCGTCAGGGTAAAATTGGATCTTAATTCCCAAGCCAGGGTGCCGTCTCCCTGGGTAACCAGTACACTGTTATTTTGCGTAAGGAACCATTCCGTCAGGAAGTATTCATCTGAACTTACAGGAACAGGATTTCTGTAAGAGGCCAAAATCGCCTTGTTCGGATCCGAAGCTTCGGGCAGCAGCGTGTTTCGCTGAGAGCCAAGGATCTTGGCTTCAGCGTCAATGGTAAAATTGGGAATCTTATTATTGGTCACTGAATTATCTGCCAATTGCGGCGTGTTGATGCCGGCATCGTTCACCCTGAGCACATCCCCATTCAGACCCAGCGTGGTACCATCCACATTTACGTCCAGCACTCCCGCGTTTTCAATCACACCCGCCCCATCGATGGCAGCCAGGTCGATGGCTACTGCATCAGCAACCAATTGGATGCCATTACCTGCATTCACTTGCAGGCTTCCATCACCTGCCTGGGTAAGTCCGTCTCCCGCTACATCGGCGTTGATTTTGTTTCGGTCTACCACGTCATCCAGTATGTTCAAGGTAGCCGTGCCATCGCCTAAATTTGTCAATGTCACTGTGCCGCTGAGATTGCCGTCGAATGTGATCGTTGGGCTTTTGTTGATTGCCACGGAAGGCAAGATGGTACTTCCTGCACCGATGGTCACGTTTTCCAGGTCTGCTGCTTGCAAAAACTGGGCGCGTGTCGTGCGCCCGGTGGATGTGCCATTGACGACCAGTAATTCGGATGTTGCAGTGGCTATTTCTGTGCTAAAATCACCGATTTCAAAATCGAGGACACCGGCCGTGGCCGATAATCCATTCCCGGCGATGTCATCGACAAAGTCGTCCGTAATCGTCAAATTGGGCCAATCACCTTCCAGATCTCCGGCAGCAGTCAGTGTGCCCAGAATGCCCAGACCTTGCCGCCATGCACCGCCATCCCAATGGTAGTAAATACCCTGGGAGGTGTTAAACACCATCATACCAGCTTCCGCAGACCCCAGACCACCTACATTTAAATGATTGCTTACCCGGGGAATCAGCAACCCCTGGTCATCATTTGGCGCCACCAGCTCCAGTACCGCCCTGGCGTTCACCGTTCCTCCGGTATTGATACCTACCGAGTTGTTTTGCGCCTGACCCACATAAGCAATCACCAAAGTGCCTAGGGCCAAACAGAGTGTCTTAATTCGAATCATGTTTCTCAAGTGTTTGACAAGAAGCCATACCTGTTGCAGCTATAAAATTAAGGCTTAAAGCAGTGGTAAGGTTGGATAGGATAAATTATTAATCTCCAAGGATTTGTCTCAGACAAAAAAACGGGATGCTTCGGTGCAACGCAATACCCCTAGGTAGGTATTTTAGTGCACCCACGGTTAGTAATGCCCAAAAGTAATCATTTTCAATTCATGAAAAAATATCTACTTTTGTAGCTTAAAACGATTCTCATCACAGAGGGGACAATTAGTCCCCTCTTTTCGTAGTGCGCCATGGATACCATTGCAAGAATAAAAGACGAGTTAAATGACATCCTTCAGGCTTATCCTTCTCTGTTTTTGGTAGAGGCGGATTTAAAGGGTGCCAGAGGAAACCAGAAGCTGGTAATCACACTAGATGGGGACCAGGGAGTGAAAATTGATGACTGTGCATCCATCAGCCGCCAACTATCCAGCTGGATCGAAACAGAAAATTTAATACAAGATAAATACCTGTTGGAAGTCTCTTCTGCAGGAATGACGCGTCCACTCAAGTTAAAGCGGCAATATCAGCGCCACGTGGGCAAGAAAGTGCTGATGACAATGAAAACAGGCAAAGAATTGTCCGGACGGTTGAAAGCCGTTGACCCCGACGTGCTAGTTGAAACCGAAACCGGTGATCAGGCACTGGCGTTTGAAGAAATTGATAAAACAACATTGATCATATCATTTTAATATAAAAATGGAAACCCAGATCTTAATTGAGTCGTTCGCGGATTTTGCCCGCAACAAGAATATCGACAGACCAACGATGATTCGCATTCTGGAGGATGTCTTTCGCACCATGATTCGGAAGAAGTATGGCGTAGATGATAATTTCGACATCATTATCAATGCGGACAGCGGGGATTTGGAAATCTGGCGCTTTCGTGAAATAGTCGACGACAATTCCGAAGATATTTGGGATCATGACAAAATCAGCTTAGCGGAAGCACGGAAAATAGAACCAGATTTTGAAATTGGAGAAGAAGTGGCTGAAGAAATCAAATTGGAGCATTTCGGCAGACGTGCAGTACTCACCGCTCGTCAGACCTTGATGCAAAAGGTAAATGATTTGGAAAAGGACATTCTTTTTCAAAAATACAAGGAACTGGCCGGAGAGATCATCAGTGGGGAAGTGTATCAGACATTGAGCCGCGAAGTACTCATGATCGACGGAGAGGGAAATGAACTGAGCATCCCCAGAAGTGAACAAATACCCAAAGACCGATATCGAAAGGGCGATAACGTGCGGGCCATCGTAAACCGGGTAGAAATGGTGAACGGTAACCCAAAAATTGTGTTGTCTCGAACCGCACCTACCTTTTTAGAGCGATTGTTTGAGAGCGAAGTGCCGGAAGTATATGATGGACTGATAACCATTAAAAAAGTAGTGCGTGAACCTGGTGAACGGGCCAAGGTAGCTGTAGAATCTTACGATGATCGAATAGACCCTGTGGGTGCATGTGTAGGCATGAAAGGCTCACGTATTCATTCAATTGTTCGCGAATTACAAAATGAAAATATAGATGTGATCAACTTTACGGATAACATGGAGTTGTACATCGCCCGTGCGCTAAGCCCGGCAAAAATTCAGAGTATGAAAATTGATGCCGACGACAAACGCGTCGCGGTATATTTAAAGCCTGACCAGGTATCTTTGGCCATCGGAAAAGGTGGTCAGAACATTAAACTGGCCAGTCGTTTGGTGGGCATGGAAATCGATGTTTTCAGAGAATTGGCCGACAATGAGGAGGAAGACGTAGATCTGGACGAATTCTCCGATGAAATCGAAGATTGGGTCATTGACGAATTAAAACGCATTGGACTTGACACCGCCAAGAGTGTGATTAAATTAGGTCGGGATGATCTGCTCCGAAGGACAGACCTGGAAGAGGAAACCATCGATTTTGTGATGGAAATTTTAAACAAAGAATTTGAATAGTCGCCTCATTTATTAGACTGCGAGCAGCGACCAATAATTATTTATGGCAGAGAAAGTTTACAGATTAAGCCAAATAGCAAGGAAGTTGAATGTGGGTAGGAATACCATCCTGGAATTCCTGAGCGAAAAGGGCTACGAGGTGGACACCAGTCCAAATTCCAAAATCGATGAGGAGCAATTTGCGCTACTGTCAAAAGAATACGCCGATTCTGCCCATGATAAAGAAGAAGCCTCTGGATTACACATTGGCAGTAAACCTGAGGACATGGTTATCAAGTCTTCATCCACGCCAGCCAAAAAAAAGGAAGAAGGGGAGGAGCGCATTCTCATCAAGGACAATATGGCCAGCCAGCCGAAAGAGGTGCCAACACCTGCGCCTAAGGAAGAAGCTGAAACAATTACTCCCCGCCAAAAGTTAGAAGGTCCCAAGGTAGTGGGTAAAATTGACCTCGACGCACCAAGGAAAAAAGTTGAAATAAAGAAAGAATCCCCAAAGGCGGAAAAGCCCAAGGAAGAGACCTCTAAAGTTGAAATCCAAAAGCCAATCGCTGAGGCCCCACCCAAACTTGAACCAAAACAGGAATCAAAAACTCCTGAGAAAGAAGAACCTGTAAAGGAAAAAACAACCGACACCAAAAAGACCGAAAAGCAAACACCCAAAACAACGCCCAAGCAGGAGACAATAAGGGGTGAAGCAAAATCACTAAAAGGCCTGACCGTACTCGGTAAAATAGAGCTTCCGCAAGAAAAATCTAAGCCTGTAGCTTCTTCGGATGAGCGTAAAGAACGACAAAAAAGACCGCGTAAACGAATCGCCGCCTCCGGTGGTGCTAGAAGACAAGACAGACCTGTAAGAGGAAAACCTGGTGATCAGGGATCTGGTAGCCGCAGGAAAACTGAAGAACTTTCCGATAAGGAAATCCAAGATAAAATCAAGGCCACCCTCGCCAAGCTGAGTGGCGGCAAATCCAACACCCAGCGATCGAAGTATAGAAAAGACAAACGTTCCGCAAAGGCTGAAGCAGAAGAGGAGAAGCTAATGCAGGAGCAAGAACAGTCCAATACACTTATTGTTACAGAATTCATCTCTGCCAGCGACCTCGCCTCCATGATGGATGTGTCGGTAAACGAAGTGATCTCAACCTGTATGAATTTGGGCCTTTTTGTGTCGATCAACCAACGGCTGGATGCAGAAACAATTACCGTCATCGCCGACGAGTTTGATTTCGACGTCAAATTTTCATCTGCTGACGATGATCTAGAGGTACAGGTAGCCAAAGACAGTGCAGAAGACCTTAGGGACCGTGCGCCAATCGTGACAATTATGGGCCACGTGGACCATGGAAAGACGTCCTTGCTCGATTACATTCGAGATGCCAAAGTGACCGCCGGCGAAGCAGGCGGTATTACCCAGCATATTGGTGCCTATGATGTCACCACAGAAGATGGCAAACGCATTGCCTTCCTCGATACGCCCGGGCACGAAGCCTTCACGGCAATGCGTGCAAGAGGTGCAAAAATCACAGACGTAGCCATCATTGTTGTCGCTGCCGATGATGCTGTAATGCCTCAGACCAAGGAGGCAATCAACCATGCTCAGATAGCAGGAGTCCCATTGGTTTTTGCCATAAATAAAGTCGACAAACCCAATGCCAACCCGGACAAAATAAAAGAAGAACTTTCTGGAATGAACATCCTGGTAGAAGACTGGGGCGGTAAGTACCAGTCACAACATGTTTCTGCCAAGACTGGAGAGGGTATCGATGAATTACTGGAAAAGGTATTGCTGGAAGCAGAGCTTTTAGAACTGAAGTCAAATGCCAACAAAGCCGCCGATGGCACCGTAATAGAAGCGTCATTGGATAAAGGACGTGGTTATTTGGCTACCCTTATGATTCAAAATGGCAGCATGAAAGTTGGGGATGTCTTGCTGGCTGGGCCACATTACGGACGTGTAAAAGCGATGTTCGATCACCGCGGTCAGCATTTGACAGTGGCCGGACCTGCGACGCCTGTGCTCATGCTCGGACTGGATGGAGCTCCGCAGGCTGGCGACAAGTTCAATGTCATGGAAAGTGAGCGTGAAGCACGCGACATCGCAACAAAACGAGGACAAATCATACGCGAACAGTCCATTCGTACAAAGAAACACATCACACTTGATGAGATCGGCCGCCGATTGGCAATTGGAAGCTTCAAGGAATTGAATGTGATCGTTAAAGGTGATGTGGATGGCTCTATTGAAGCATTGTCAGATTCACTCGAGAAACTCTCCACGGAAGAAGTGCAGGTGAACATCATTCACAAAGCTGTTGGTCAAATATCAGAATCAGACGTCTTGTTGGCATCTGCTTCAGACGCAGTCATCTTAGGTTTCCAGGTTCGGCCTGCTGGGGCAGCCCGTAAATTGGCTGAACAAGAAGAAATTGAAATTCGCCTGTATTCAATCATATACGATGCCATCAATGACATCAAAGATGCCATGGAAGGTTTACTGGAACCTACAGAGGAAGAAATCATCACCGGTAATATCGAGGTCCGAGATGTTTTCAAGATATCAAAGGTGGGTACTGTGGCTGGGTGTTACGTGACTGATGGGGTAGTAAAACGGTCTAATCAAGTGAGACTGGTGCGTGATGGCATAGTGGTGTACACTGGTGACATACAGGCCCTGAAAAGATTCAAGGAAGATGTAAGCGAAGTAAAATCAGGTTATGAATGCGGCCTGAGTGTCAAAAACTTCAATGATATCAAAGTGGGTGACATAATCGAAGGATTTGAGACCAAGGAAGTCAAGCGAACACTTTAATGGTTAATAGGCATACGCTCAAACGGCTGGCTTCGATCGAAAAGATAACGGTAAGTCGCGTGGGTTTTTGAGATCTCCACGCCTACTTGTTCAGCCACACGTATCATTCGTGGGTTAAAGTCACCAATCCAATTCAGCTCCAGATCTACGTATTTCTTGTAGTCGCCATGCACCAGTTTTCGAATACTTTCGACGATGGCACCATCTACGCCTTTTCCCTGATGGGCAGGGGCGATTCCAAAAACCACACCCAGCATTTTACGATTGGGCCGCATTTGCTTGTACCACAAAAATTTTAGTTTACCCAGCCAATCAAACCGACCGTTGAGGTATTTAAATACCTGGTTGATCTCGGGAATGTTGACATAGAACGCGACTGGTTCGTCATGGTAATAACCAAACCAGATGATTTTCTCATCCATGATGGGTTTTAGTTTTTTCATGATCGATTCCGATTGGATGCGCGTCATCTCAGCAACCCCTGTGTGCTTGGCCCACGCTGCATTGTACACTTTCCGGAAATCTTCGGCGTATTTGTCCAGATTTTTTTTGCGCATGTGCCGGAAAGTATAAGCAGGATCCTTTGCAATCATTTCGGCCTTGGATTTAAGCTTCGGCGTGATAGGGTCTGCCACTTTCCTAGTGAATGTGAACTGCTTAAAATAAATCTGAAAGCCATACTTTTCGAATAACTCACGGTAATACGGTGGATTATAGTTGGTTTGATAATTTGGTTCAAATTCAAATCCGTCGATCAGCAACCCCCACCATGTATTCCTATCTCCAAAATTAATGGGCCCGTCCATGGCTTCCATGCCTTGTTCTTCCAGCCAGATGCGGGCACGATCGAATAGTGCATTGGCCGCCTGCTGATCATTCACGCAATCAAAAAACCCAATTCCCCCTGTGGGCTGTTTATTGTCTTTTTTTGCTGTTCTTTCATTGACATAGGCTGCAATTCTTCCTATAGGCCGCCCCTGGTCATCCACCAATATCCAGCGGATTGCCCGTCCAAATCGAAAGGTTTTATTTTTTTCGGGATCAAAAACTCCTTTGATGTCCTGATCAAGTGGACGAATCCACGCCGATTGTTCCCTGTTGATCTCATGACCCACCTTGATAAACTTTCTTTCTCTCCGAGAATTGTCAACTTCAAATAATTTCATATTATCCGCTAAATAAACACAGTGCCAGATATTCTCACTAGCTCACCACTCCTTTTTTAGGTTGATGGCCAGGCTTCAACAAATCATTTATCGTTTTAACTGGATGAAAAGTATTTAAGGGTACTTCAATGAAGACCGTATTCCAATAAGCCATACCACCATTCCAAAGGCCAGGGAGCTCCAGAGCCTTTAGCGGCAGTCCATCCAGCGTCTTATCGGCGATAAATGACCAATCTTGCTCACTATACTGGCGCAGATCGTACGATCTTCCAAGATGGTCCTGTTTACTAATCACCATATCAACAGGATTAAAATGGGTTGAGGCATGCAAAATGCGTAGTTGTTGCGGGTCATTTTCATCAATTTGGGCACCCTCGACAATTTGAAGCGAGCTGACGCCACGATGTCTCACCCAAAAAGGGCCGCCTCCAGGAGCTCCCTCATTGATGACCATGCCACATACCCGAATGGGCCTGTTCAATAGGGTGTATAACTGCTCGCGCTCAGGTAAGTGTGTCCAGAACAACCATGATTTTAACTCCAAGAGATCCTTTTCTGCTGGCGAGACACCGCTATCCAAGTTGGATAAAACCCGATGTATCAACTCCCGGATTGCCAGAAGGCAACCGGCAAGCATTTGTTTATAAGGAATAATAGAAAACTGATGATCCGCATGCGGTACATTGTCGATATTCTTCAAAAAAATTATCTCATTCTGCAACCGTGACAAATTATCCAGTAGTGCGCCATGACCTGCCGGTCGAAACAAAAGCTCCCCATTTTCTTGACGGAAAGGCTCATTGTTTGGTCGCACTGCCAATGTGTCCGTAGAAGGATCCTGTACACTAAAAGTACAATTAATCCCTACAATGGCGTGACTGGCCACATAAGCCGCCGCATGATGACGGAAATCCACCGCGTCTTCTTGGCCTACAGTAAAATGTAAATGCCCATTTTCCTCGCCAATCAATGATTTCCATTCAAATATGTGCTCTTCCGTTGCCGTTCGGTAACCATTTGCATACCGATGAAACAACAATAGTCCCTTGGGCTTTTCATGTAATTTGTACTCATCAAATAATTCTTCATATAAACGGTGGATATTGGTGATTTCTCCGAGTGCAAATGGCAATTTTTTAATATTCTCTAACAATTCTTTAGATCTTTCCGAATATTCTTTGGATTTCCATGCCGCTAAATGCTCCTTGAACATGCGACTCGCAGCACCCGAGGCAGGTACAAATTTGCCGGGATGCAATGCCGTCCTCTGATATTTGATGATGTAGTCTGTCATTGCACTTCCGGATATCGAGTGAATGCCCTCGCCAATTTTCGCAGGTTTAGTTAAATGAATTTTCTCAGCTCCTACCGAGAACATTTCTAGCTGCCTGTCTACAACATGTGTGTCAACGCCTCTTTTTTCAAGCTGTGCCAAATCTTGTACTGTGTATTTCATATGAATCATCCATTTACTTAATCATTACTTTAATTAGCTATTGCTGTTTAAAGCCGCTTTTTTTATCTTCCAATGTAAAAGTTATATTGTAGTCATGGATGATGAATTAATCAAAATATCCCCGTCATTTTATGGAATATCCATGGTGCCAACGGATTCCTGGCGTGAATATGGTTATGCCCTACTTTGCATTGCCGGTTCGGATGGTGTGGTATCTGATCCAGAAATGGAGTGGTTAACATTGGATCTGGGAAGGAACGTTGGAATCAATGACGAAATTCTTGCTGACTGGGAAGAATTCGACTACGAGACTGCGGATTTGGAAGAGATCTTCAACACCTTTAATTCCAAATCTTTTGCCAACTTCAATAAACTATTAATTTATGATGCCATCCGTATGGCCATAGCCGATGGCGACTATGCGTTAGAAGAAAAGGAAAGTGTCAACGAGGCGGCTCAAATACTAAAGGTATCAAAGGAAGCGGTGAACTCCATTGAGGCTTTGGTGCAGCTAGAACTGGCAGCCAACAAGTTGAGACTTACAATACTGTAATCAGCAATTAGCCGTATATATTATTTAAAATCCCTGCCAGCCTCACGCCAGCTTGTAACAAACGACGATTGACCTGTTCAATATGCAAATAGGTATAGGCATAACCCAAATTTTTATCTTCCGGCAATTCGTACGCATCCGCTCTTAACGCTTTGGATTCTAAAATCCAATCCATTATCTCTGATGCCTGGCAATCTGCCACGAAGGATTTAGAGACAAAATCAATCCAGTCAGCATATTCAGTGTAGCTGTATTTTTGTTGATCTATCATGCCGCTGTCCCAGACTCGATGTAGATTGCTATCGCGATACATGAAGCGTAATTTTACATCATTACCCCCTCTGTCTTCTCCGTTGCCGACGTGTAACGGCTGGTGCACATCACCCACAAGATGAACCAGGCATTTCAGTGCAAATGCCTCATCCTCATCGGTGAAATTTTTTGTTTGTAGTTCACTTATCAAACGTTTTATCGTAACGTATACGTCGCCCTCTGAAGGCGGTCCCACCTGCTCATACGACTGATTATCAGGAATTGTCATGTAGTGCCATGGATCCATATGCTCATACCTATCGTCTGCACGAATAAAATCCATGAAAGTGCTGACTTCGGCGAGCGTCTCTTTTCTGAGCACTAGGTCGATCTTCTTGCGTGCTTTCTTGGTCAAGTGCCTTTCGGCAATTAATCCTATCACCCGATGACCAATCGGACCCCACGCCTGCAACTGTTGTGAACCAATAAGGAAAACGAAAACTATCAAAAATTTCTTCATCTCCACAATGCTAAATCACTACAGCCAATTAGAAACACTTTGTGTGATTACCTGTAAATTAAAAAAAGGCGTGCCCGAGAACCGGAACACGCCTAATCACCAACCTAACCTAAAAGAAACTCTTTATTGAATCTATAACTACAATAAACTAAAAATGTTTCAACTTAAACTGTTAAAAATCCTTCACTACACTTTCATGAACTATAAGACGTACTTAGGCATTTTGTAGCTTTGCGTATTTATTAAAAACGACGTGCATCCTTCTTCGTTTATTCAATTATTCCAATCAACGCCCCTCGTACAGCAATCCAGAGAATGGATAGCGGCAGGGGACAATCTGCAACTCAAAGGTCTTTCGGGTAGCTACGATGCAATCTTGTCTGCTGCACTAACCACACGAAGTCATTCTCTCTACGTAATGTACGATCGAGAGGATGCCATGTATTATCGTAATGATCTGCAAAATTTCTTCGATGATCGACTGGTTGTCTTGTTCCCGACATCCTCTAAGAAGCCTTACGAATTTGTTGAAATTGAAAACGCCAACGTCTTACAGCGGGCCGAAGTGTTGAACCTACTTTCCGGCTCAACCGAGTCTCTACACATCGTTACCTATCCGGAAGCACTCATCGAGAAGGTAATCAATCAACGTTCACTTCAAAACAATACCTTTACCATCCACTTAGCAGATAAGCTGTCTTTGGTTTTTCTCGACGAATTACTTCTTTCCTATGATTTTGAAAAAACAGATTTTGTCTACGAGCCTGGACAATTTGCTATACGTGGTGGTATAATCGACATTTTTTCATTTTCCTCGGAATTTCCGATCCGTATCGAGTTTTTTGGGGACAAAGTGGAAGCCTTGCGGAAATTCGACCCTGAAAGCCAGTTGTCAAATGAGCCATTAGAAGCAGCAACGCTTACACCCAACATACAGCAAAAGCTTTTTCAGGAACAGCGCCAATCACTGTTGGATTTTCTCCCTGCCGACACAACGATATGGATAAAAGATCATCGCAGTACCCTCGACATCATGAATAAAGGATTTCATCAAATTCAGGAATCTTTTCACGAAATAATGGATCAAACCAATCCGGGTAGCCTGATCACACAACCTGAGACCATGTATCTATCTGGAGACCTCTTTGAAACACAACTGAAAAATTTTCAAACGATAGAATTTGGTCATCATCATTACTTGCCTGGTACGGCCGTATCCTTCGATTGTCTTCCTCAACCACACTTTCATAAAAACTTCGACCTCCTAGCCAGAGAGATACACAAATACCAACAGCTGGGTTATGCACCTTTCATCACCTCCACCTCCTCTCAGCAACTCGACCGGCTAGATGCCATATTTTCTGAAATTCAGTCCGACCTGAGTTTTAAGGGCTTATCCATATCCCTACGAGGCGGCTTCATAGACCGGCAAAATGAAATCTTGTGTTTTACGGATCATCAAATCTTTGATCGTTTTCAGCAAGTCAGTAGACAAAAAAAATTCTCCAAGAATAAAGCCCTCACGCTGCGCGAATTGCAACAGCTCTTCCCGGGTGATTTTGTCGTTCATTCTGACTACGGTGTCGGCCGTTTCGCAGGACTGGATACTGTAAAAGTTGGAGTAAACTACCAGGAAGCTGTTCGATTGGTTTACCGCGACGACGATCTGTTGTATGTGAGCATACACTCCCTTCATAAGATTTCCAAATATGTTGGCAGAGAAGGAGAGCCCCCCGCTATAAATAAGTTGGGCACCCAGGAATGGGAAACGAAGAAAAAACGTGTGAAGCGGAAAGTGAAGGACATCGCCAAAGAACTCATTCAGCTGTACGCCAAAAGAAAGGAAGCCAAAGGGTTTGCCTTCGCCCCGGATGACTATTTGCAAGCGGAATTAGAATCGTCTTTTTTGTATCAGGATACCCCCGATCAGGCAGAAGCGACGAGAGATGTAAAAAAAGACATGGAAAAGCCCTATCCAATGGATCGATTGGTCTGTGGAGATGTAGGCTTCGGTAAAACAGAAATTGCCATCCGTGCCGCATTCAAAGCGGTCAACAACGGAAAGCAGGTAGTCGTGCTGGTGCCTACGACCATACTGGCCATGCAGCACTACCGTACCTTTTCGTCCCGTTTGGAGAATTTTGGAATTACCATTGATTTCATCAATCGGTTCCGCAGTGGCAAGGAGATCACAGCCATCAAAAAGTCGCTGGCCCAGGGACATATTGACATATTGATCGGCACGCATCGGGTAGTTAATAAAGACATGGATTTCAAAGATCTTGGTCTCATGATCATTGATGAAGAACAAAAATTCGGTGTGAGGGCCAAAGAAAAACTCAAAGAAAAGCGCGTCAATATTGACTCCTTGACTCTTACGGCAACGCCAATACCCCGGACCCTGCATTTTTCCCTCATGGGCGCCAGAGATTTATCGGTTATTTCCACACCACCACCTAACCGGAGACCCGTAACAACCGAGCTACATTCATTTAGTAAGGAAGTGATACGTGACGCCGTCCGAAACGAGCTACGTCGAGGTGGACAGGTGTTTCTTGTACACAACCGAATCAGCGACATCGAACAATTAGGTAACCTGGTAATTGAATTAGTGCCTGATGCCCGTGTGGCCATCGCCCATGGACAAATGGAGGGTGCCAAGCTTGAAAAAGTCATGCTTAGTTTTATCGAAGGAAATTACGATGTACTCGTCTCTACCAATATCATTGAATCAGGACTGGATATACCCAATGCCAATACCATCATCATCAATCGCGCGCAAATGTTTGGGCTTTCTGACCTACATCAAATGCGCGGACGCGTGGGGCGCTCCAACGCCCAAGCCCATTGCTTTTTACTCACTCCCCCGGTGAGTCAGTTAACCAGCGATGCACGCAAACGCCTCTTAGCCTTGGAAGAATTTTCTGAACTCGGAGATGGTTTTAAAATTGCCATGCGCGATTTGGATATCCGAGGTGCAGGTGATCTGCTTGGAAGTGAACAAAGCGGCTTTATCACCGATATGGGATTTGACATGTATCATAAAATTTTAGATGAGGCAGTAGCCGAATTAAAAGAAGAAGAATTCAAGGACATATTCGCCGATGTCGAGAAAACCAAAGCCTTGGTGCCAGCAGAATGCATCATGGAAACTGACCTGGACATTCGCATTCCGGAAACATACATTCAAAACATATCCGAAAGGCTAAGG
Organism: uncultured Roseivirgaceae bacterium; assembly: GCA_964403075.1. Classification (GTDB taxonomy): domain Bacteria; phylum Bacteroidota; class Bacteroidia; order Cytophagales; family Cyclobacteriaceae; genus CAYOEV01. The sequence continues at coordinate 269,604 of CAYOEV010000001.1, forward strand.
ACCTACACAGAACTGGACAATTTAACCTCAGAAGAGGAATTGAACACTTACCTCGGAAACTTGCAAGATCGCTTTGGACAATTACCCGAAAGCCTTAACAACCTGATCGTATCTGTACATACAAGGTGGAAAGCCATGGATATCGGATTTCATAAATTGATTATTAAAAATGGCCAGATGAAAGGGTACATATCCGGTGATGATGAAGTCTACATTAACTCCTCGCGTTTCGGACTGCTCCTAAAATATATTCAGCGTCATGCCAGTTCAGTCAATATGAAAGAATCCGGTAATCGACTTATTATTCAGTTCTCATCCATTTCAGACATGTCTACGGCCAGTCGGGTGTTAGAAGAAATTCTACAGGAGGAAAATATTGCAGTTTGACACAATAACTGTCCATTACGCGCATTAACTATAGAGGCATTGGCCCAAATTTTGTGTGCATTCCAAATTAGTTTGGAAATAATTTTCTTAATTAGTGTTTTAAAGCATCTGATGTAAAGTAAACAGGTATGAAAAATTTTGTGAAAGTAGTGCAAATGGCCGCGCTTGGTGTGCCCATGTCACTATTTCTAAGTTCTTGCTTCATTTCGGGAGGGGGTAACCCAACCAGTTCCGATCCGGGTATAGCCAGTACCGCAACCGGCCTAGAATACAATAGTGATCAGGGTTTTCCTGTTCCTGAGTACAGTGGTCAGGCTTCTGGTCCTAATCTCATTTTTATCGAAGGCGGCCGTACGGTTCTTGGTTCGTTCGAAGAAGATGTCATGCACTCCCGCGACAACGTGGAGCGCACCGTCACCGTCGCTTCGTTTTACATGGACGAGACGGAGGTCGCCAATATTCATTGGCAGGAATACGAATTTTACATTCGTGAAGATTCCGCCCCCGAATATTGGAAAAACAACCTACCCGATACCACCGTCTGGAAAAAAGAGTTGGCTTATAATGATCCCTACGTCAATGCCTATTACAGACATGCAGGCTTTCGCTTTTTTCCCGTCGTCGGCATAAATTGGCAACAGGCAATAAATTATTGCAACTGGCGGACAGCAGTTGTCAACCAAAAATTACTGATTGACGCGGGGATGGATACCTCGAGTGGATTTGGCGCCGAAGCTGAAACGGCCGGTGATTTAAACCAGTTTGGATTTTCTTCTTCTGTTTCTGCCCTGCAATCAGGTGTTGCCATTCCTGGATATCGTTTGCCCACTGAAGCGGAATGGGAATATGCGGCCCAAGCCCTCATCGGTACCCAATGGTTGGATGAGAATCAAACCCATAGACGCTTATATCCGTGGGATGGACACGCGCTAAGAAATCCTTATGGAAAAAGTATGGGCTACTTCCTGGCCAACTTCAAACGTGGCCGTGGAGATTATGCAGGTATAGCAGGTAAATTGAACGATGGTGCAATGATCACCACTTACGTTTATGATTACCCTCCGAACGACTATGGGTTATACAACATGGCCGGCAATGTGAACGAGTGGGTCCAGGATGTGTACCGACCTCTTTCTTTCCAGGACATGAACGACATGAATCCAGCGAGACGCGATGCCACCGGAGACTCTGAAGAAAATTACGACAATAACTACACCTTCATAGGAAACGAAAGAATCTACAGCAAGGAAGAGTGGGTAGCGGCGACGGGCCTTGTAAATTCCTATGACGACAACGATCCACCATTTAAGCGTGTCCGTGTGTACAAAGGGGGCGCTTGGAATGACGTGGCCTATTGGATGTCCCCTGGTACTAGAAGGTTCATGTTTGAAGATTCCGCCACTTCGGCCATTGGATTTAGATGCGCCATGATACGGGCTGGCACGAATTTTTAAAAATTTATTGTCTCATCAAAGGCCGTCCTTACTGGGGCGGCTTTTTTTATGCGCCGGCAAAACAAATCACATAAAGGCTTTTCACTCCTGCTGCTGACAACGCTTCACAAAATCCACTCAGTGTGGCGCCCGTGGTAATTACATCGTCTACTACAATTAATTTTTTTTCAGACAGGTCGGTGTCCACCCTGAAGGCGGCCTCCATCGTCTTCCATCGGTCTGTTCTGCCTTTTTTTGTTTGACTTCGCGTCGCATAAACCCTTTGCATATTAATGTCGAGTATCCTAATACCCGTCACTTCCATCAACCCTCTGGCCAGGCGCTCACTCTGATTAAACCCCCTGGTTCTTCTCCGACTTTTATGCAACGGCACATAAGTAATATGCCATCCCCCTGTTTTAGGTGCCACTGCGCCCAGCTTTTTTCCCATGGCGCAGCTCAAATCTGGCCGGTCCTGGTATTTCATACTTTTAACCAGCTTGCTCACCTTTCCACCCGGTTGATAACGATACAAAATCCCCATTCCCTCCAATTTATTTAGATGAGACAATTTTGGTTTAGCAGAAGATTGATATATTGGTAAATCCGACAAACAGCCTATGCATATCTGGTTTTCTCCTCCTACCAACGACCTATTACAAGACGCACAGACCTTGGGGAAAAGCCAGTTCAACAACAGGTCAACAAGTTTTTCGAAACGTTTTCTCCAGACACGCATGCATCGAAAAGATTTGGATTTACATAAAAAATGGGCAGCCCTCCGGTCATACCTTAAAGATAGCATCGGCAAACGACCGGGCAATGTCGAAGAAATACTCTATCTCGTGGGCATGCAGGAACTTGGAAAGGGTCCGAATGTCTTTTCAAAAGAAGAAAAACAAGATTTAATACATATCGGTACCTGTAAGGTGCTTTCATTGTCCCATCATTACCGGCTGGAAGGGATGGATAAGGAGGGTTGGCCGCATTGGACACTGAAGGAACCCGTACCCAAAATGGATACCATTGCACAAGAAACTTATCTGAAATTACATATCATCGAATATTTCGAGTCTGAGCTTGGCCTCATCTTATGATCGATCCGCTTATTTTTCCGTAACGTTATATATGTCCATTCAGAACAAAATACATCAGTACCAACAAAAAAACTTGCAACATCAATTGCTCATTGGAGTGAGCCGTTTTTTTATCGTGCTTCTCGGAGTACTGGCCTTATTGTTCATTCTCGAGTACTTCTTATGGTTTAATCGGCCGATTCGTACCGTAATCTTTTATGGCTCCGTTACGGGATTGACCGCCCTCTTGTACGTTTGGATTATCAAGTATTTAGTGAATCACAAGAGTGGCATACAGGAAACCGCCAGGACGATTTCCGCAGCCTTACCAAGCATCAACGATGAACTGATTAATTATTTACAATTGGGCCAACAAAGCAGAGACAATGCGCTTGGGAAAGCCAGTCTTGATCAGCGTTATAATTTGTTACTCAACTTCAATTTTTTAGACGCCATCCCACCGCATCTTCTCAAAAGGCTGATCCGTTATCTGGGTACGCTTGTGTTAGTTATCCTATTGGTCGCCTTTGCAAGTCCTGATTTATTTCGTGAGGGTGGGACACGGATTTTACAGCCCCACAGGGAATTTACTCCCCCTGCCCCATTTAACTTCGTGCTGCTGAATGATTCGCTATCCGTATTTCAAGGTGACAACTTCAAAGTAGAGGTGGCGCTTACTGGTAATTCGGTCCCCGATAATTGTTTTCTGAGGGTAAACGATCAAAAACGTCGGATGATTAAATCCAATGATAATGTCTACTCCCTCACCTTGAGTAATGTACAAACTCCGATTACCTTCACGTTGTCAGCCGCAGGATACAAAAGCCATGCCTTCCATCTGACCCTTAAAAATCATCCCCGCCTTCAACTGCTACATGTAGCACTTAATTATCCTGACTACATGAGTATTGAAGACCAGACCATTGCCAACCGAGGAGATTTGCGTGTTCCGTATGGTACCGTGGCTTCCTGGGCGCTTAACACGCGCCATGCCGATCAGGTAAATTTTGTTTTCAACCAAGATTCCACAAGCGCTTCCCGCTTAGGTGAAAACAACTTTTCCCTGCAAAAACAACTACTTTCCACTACCCCATACGCACTCGTTTTAAAAAACCAGGCTGTTCCATCCGGAGAAGCATTAACCTACCACATTGATGTGGTACCTGACCTTGCCCCAAAGCTATTCGTGGAATTCATTCCCGATTCGGCTAACTTTAAATATGCCTACTTCGCAGGTGTGTTAAAAGACGACTATGGATTTTCTTCCCTTCAACTGAACATTCAAAGAGGAAATCAAGCATTCAAGCAACAGATTCCCATTCATGCATCACCGTCCGAGCAAAAGTTTCTCTATCGCTGGGTCCCTGAAACACCTGTCAACCCTGGAGAACAGGTTAGTTTTCAATTGGCATTAAGTGATAACAAGCCCGTGAAAACCAACTTGGTCATTTCGTCCACGTATTACTTAAACCGGCCAAATGCTACAACGCTGAGCAAACAACTGACCGAAAAATCTCAAGATACTGATAATCAAATACTTAAGTCCATATCTGTATACGAAGAACTTAATAAAGAACTCCAATCACTTCAAGAGCAATTGAGCAGTCAACAAAAAGTTGACTGGCAAAGTGAAAAGTCCCTTCAAAGTCAGGTCGAATCCAAAAGGAAGCTAAATGAATTGCTAGAGGAGCTTTCCCGACAATTCAACGAACTTGCCGAATCCTCGAAAAATTTTATACAAAGCGAGCAGCTAAAACGAGATACTCGAGAATTAGCCCAACTCTTCGAACAGTTGGCAGCGGAGCAGAACTCTCCACTCCTTGACGAGATTGAGAAGCTTTTGGAGGAACAGAAGCTAAGTGAACTAAATGAAAAAGTCAAGCAACTTAGTCGTGATGACCAACGACGTCAGCGTGATTTAGAAAGGGCACGAGAACTGTTTCAGCGTTTATTGGTACAGCAGCAATTACAAAGACAGGCCGAGCTACTGGGAACATTAGCGGAAGAGCAGGATCAGATAGCTAATGATCCTAATTCTTCCTCCGACGTTGAAAAAGCAGATGCTCAAGAACAGATCAACCGTGACTTTGACGAGTTAGCAGAGGCACTGAATGAAACCTATGAGCTCAATAAGAAAATGAACCATCCTGCGCCTGTAGAAGATATTTCTAATGATCGTATGTCCACGGAACAGGACCTGAGAGATGCCTTAGAGCAGCTTCAGCAAGAGCATGCCAAACAAGCCCAACAGAAACAACAGCGTGCCGCGCAAAGAATGCGGCAGATGCAACAGAAACTTACTCAGATGTCTGGCAACATGCAGATGGAAACCATGACAGAAAACATTGACCAACTAAGAAACATCCTGGATGATCTAGTCAAGCTTTCATATAGTCAGGAGAATTTGCGCAAAGCTTTTGATGAAACCAGCAACTCTAATCCTAAATACCTCGAGCTATCACAGGAGCAGCTTGTAATCAAAGAAGATGCGGCAGTAATAGAAGATAGCCTGCTTTCCCTGGCCAATAGAGTCGTTCAACTGTCTATGTTCATTACAAAAGAAGTAGATGACGTCAATTACAGCATGGAGAATGCGATGGAAGAGATACGAGAACGACAAAAATCACGCGCCATGATGCATCAGCAATTCGCAATGACCGCAATGAACAATCTTGCTTTACTGTTAAATGATGTGCTTTCGCAGATGCAAATGTCTTTGTCTGAATCATTAGGTAACCCATCAAAAGGTAAACAACCTAATATGCCATTACCTGGTTTACTAGACAAGCAGCAGCAACTAGGTCAAAAGATCAAAGACCTTCAAGGTGGAAACCAGGCATCAGAACGACTATCAGAAGAACTGGCAAGGATGGCTGCTGAACAAGAATTGATTAGACGGCAGTTGGAAGAATTGAGAAAACAATTAGCTGGTCCACTGCAAGATGAGAACGCCACCAACCATTTGAACGAGGCCATTAGGATGATGGAAAAAAACGAAGAGGATCTCGTGTTCAAGCGTCTCACACATGAGTTAATAAAGCGGCAGAAGGCCATTACTTCACGTATGCTAAACGCACAAACGGCACTGCGGGAACAAGAAAAAGATCCGGATCGTCGCGCCGAAACTGCCAACGACCCATTCACCACTTCTCCTCCTCTTTTTCAGGAGTATCTTCGATTAAGGAAAAAAGAAATTGAGCTGCTTCGTTCTGTTCCCGTTGATCTACAACCATTCTACAGAAATGAGGTGAACGAATACTTTGAACGTCTAAGCCCCGATAAGCAATGAATTCCATACGGATTGAAATCCCTTCGCTACCTGAGAATATACGTATTGTTGAAAGCTTCATCGATAACACTAAAGACAGATTTTCTATCAACGACGATGTATACGGAAATATCATGATTGCTGTTACTGAGTCCATCAACAACGCCATTGCACACGGTAACCAATTGGATAAGCATAAAAATGTATTACTCACCCTTCACTTCACAGATTCCACAATAAAGTTTGTGATCCAAGACGAAGGCAGCGGATTTGATTACACCAATTTACCAGATCCCACCTCTCCCTCAAACCTCAGCAAACCGGGTGGCAGGGGAATTTTCCTCATGAAGCAATTGTGCGATGAAGTTGAGTTCAAAGATGAAGGTCGGCGTGTAGACCTGACGTTTTATCTTTCTTGATGCACCAACTAAAAATCCAATTAGCAGATGTCCGCTTCTCCTGGACTGACAACTTTAAATGGAAGAAATGGTTAGGCAATTGCCTAACTATGTATAAGGTCAACCATGCACACGTGTCCTATGTTTTTTGTTCGGATCACTTCCTGCTCCAGCTAAATCAGAAACACCTAAATCATAATTACTATACTGATATCATCACTTTTGATTTATCCGACAACCTGGAGCAAATTGATGGAGAATGTTACATCAGTCTGACAAGGGTACGTGACAATGCTGCCGTTCATCAGCATCCGTTCGGCATCGAACTTTGCCGTGTAATGATACATGGCATCTTACACCTCATTGGTTACGAAGACAATTCGCCGGATAACGCAGCGCTGATGCGAGAACAAGAAAATGCCTGCTTATCTTTGCTTAACAATGTTCCACGTGGAACATTTGAAGTACAAAAGGAGTAACTGTTCCACGTGGAACAGTTAAATGTCTATGCAAGGGAATTATGATATAATTGTTGTTGGTGCCGGTCACGCGGGTTGTGAGGCCGCTGCCGCTGCGGCCCATATGGGATCTCGTGTGCTTTTGGTCACCATGAATATGAATACCATTGCTCAGATGTCCTGTAATCCTGCTATGGGAGGAGTTGCAAAGGGACAAATTATTAGAGAAATCGATGCCTTAGGGGGTCAATCGGGTCGTATTACGGATGAAACCATGATACAATTTCGCATGCTAAACCGCTCAAAAGGTCCTGCCATGTGGAGCCCACGGGCCCAGTCCGACCGTCTGCGGTTTGCTGAGCAATGGCGTCTGACGCTGGAAAGCATCCCAGGTGTAGATTTTTGGCAGGAGACCGTCACCGAGCTATTGGTACAACATGATCGAATTACTGGTATAAAAACCGGTATGGGGATATCCTTTCATGCACCATCGGTGATACTGACCAACGGCACTTTTCTTAATGGTGTGATCCATATTGGCCAGAAGATGTTTGGCGGGGGACGAAGTGGGGAACGATCAGTCAGAGGGTTAACAGAACAACTGGTCTCACTTGGCTTTGCCTCTGGACGGATGAAAACTGGTACACCCCCTCGGGTTGACGGGCGCTCTCTAAATTTCCATGCCATGACCGAACAGCCCGGTGATGAAACTCCCTTTACCTTCAGCTACCTCCCAGATACCAAACCCCTGAGTCAACAACGCAGCTGCTGGATTACATACACCAATCCTGACGTTCACGACATACTAAAAGATGGATTTGCGCATTCGCCTATGTTTAACGGCCGCATACAAGGACTGGGCCCGAGATATTGTCCTTCGATTGAAGATAAGATCAATCGTTTTGCTGAACGCGATCGCCATCAGATTTTTGTAGAGCCTGAAGGATGGCAAACAATTGAAATGTACGTGAACGGTTTTTCTACTTCCCTACCAGAAGACATACAATTTAAAGCCCTGCGCCAAATTCCTGGATTCGAACAAGCTAAAATGTTCAGACCTGGATATGCCATAGAATATGATTTCTTTCCTCCTACACAGCTCCATTTAAGTCTTGAGACGAAACGAATACATGGTTTGTTTTTCGCCGGCCAGATCAATGGCACCACTGGATATGAAGAGGCAGCCTGCCAAGGACTTATCGCTGGCATCAATGCCCATCGCTTACTTCAGGACGATGAACCATTAGTTCTGAGACGCGCTGAAGCATACATTGGTGTTCTCATAGATGATCTTGTAAATAAAGGTACCGAAGAACCCTACCGTATGTTTACCTCCCGCGCTGAATATCGATTAACGCTACGGCAAGACAATGCAGATTTACGCCTTACGCCTATTGGAAAGAAACTTGGCTTGGCCAGCGATCAACGCGAAGAATTACTGCTCCACAAACAACGCCAAATTAATCATCTCGCAGCCGAGCTTCGTAAAATTCGCCTAACTCCAGAAGATTGTAATCATGTCCTTACCTCAATCCATCAGTCTCCCCTAAAAGAAAAAGTCTCGATTCACGCACTACTTAAAAGGCCAGGTATTTCTCTAGCCCATCTCGAAAATGTCGGAGATATTGATCAATTGCTTAACAAATACCATCCAGAAGTGATAAATCAAGTTGAAATACTTATCAAGTACGACACCTATATACAGCGCGAGCATGAATTAGCGGAAAAATTTAACCGTTTAGAAAAACTTAAAATATCACCATCCTTTGATTACCGACAGATTCCTTCACTTAGTGCCGAAGCCAAGGAAAAACTTCTGCATATTCAGCCTGAAACATTAGGACAAGCGTCGCGTATAAGCGGCGTCTCGCCTGCAGATCTTTCTGTATTAATGGTCTATCTTGGCCGATGATTTATGTATGAAAAATTAGACGTCTGTCCAGCTTGTAAGCATCCTAAATTTAACAACTACCTCATCTGTGAAGACCACACAGTTACGGGGGAGAGCTTTGCCCTTGTTCAATGTTCGAATTGCTCTCTCATCTTTACCAATCCTCGTCCTTCCCTAGATTCTTTGGGCAAATACTATGCCCACGTAGACTATATTTCCCACAGCAATAGCACGCGCGGCCTTTTACACATGGCCTACAAGCTGGTTAGACAAGTTACCCTGCGCCGTAAACGCCTCCTCATAGAAAAATACGTTCCTACAGGTCACTTGTTAGATTTTGGCTGTGGTACAGGCCACTTCCTTCAACACTGTCAAAAAAACCAATGGCTGATCCACGGGGTTGAAATAGATGATCAAACCAGAGCGCGTGCCCAAAGCAGACTGGGCATTACACTTGATGCCGATCTTTCTCTGCGTAAAGACAAATATGATGCAATCACCGCCTGGCACGTTATCGAACATGTGTACGACTTAAAAGGAACTCTTAAAACACTTCGCAAACGCCTCAAAAAGGATGGCTACCTTTTCGTAGCACTTCCTAATCCATCCAGCCAGGATGCATTACACTACAAGAGTCACTGGGCAGGCTATGATGTGCCGAGGCACCTTTACCACTTTACACCAGAGTCATTTATACGCTTGATTAAAAAACACCGATTTTTACACGTCGATACCTTACCAATGACATTCGATGCGTACTACCTATCATTCTTAAGTGAACGATATCGCGCCGGGAAAAATCGCTATCTCGCCGGCTTTCGCGCCGCTCAACAATCCAACCGCTCCGCTGATATTACTGGTGAATTTTCCGGATTGATTTACATTTTAACCAAATGAGCGGTTCCTTAAATATCACACTCCTTCTCTTTTTCATCACTGCCATCGCCTTTCTAAAGTGTGCCAGTCCAAGAGGCCTGTCGGGTGGTCCTACAGATAGCCTTCCCCCTCTACTTCTGTCTTCGGATCCAGCTTTTGGGTCGCTTAACGTTGACGGTAAGGAATTTATCCTAACCTTCAATGAAGCTGTAAACGCCCAGCAACTTAAGCAGCAATTAATCATTACCCCCTATGTCAACAATAACTATACATTCGTCACTAAAAAAGAAAAGTTAACACTCCGTTTTGATGACCCCTTCCCCGATAGCACCACAATAAGTTTTAATTTTTCGGATGGTGTCACTGATATTACAGAAAATAATCCTTCTGAAAATCTTCGCCTCGTTTTCAGTACCGGTACTTATCTCGATTCTATGTCGGTCTCCGGAGCGGTGAGAGACCTTCTTAAACAAACACCGGTAAACGATGCATTAGTTGGTCTCTATCAACTCACCGATACTCTTAATCCCACGCAGGAAAAACCGCAGTACTTTAACAAAACAAATGAAGAAGGGATTTTTTTAATTAGCAACATCAAAGCTGGTCAATATAAATTGCTAGGCTTTGTCGACAATAACCGTAATCTGTTATTTGATCCTGCCTCTGAAGCGCACGGCTTTCTTTCGGATCCTATCAACTTAGACACCCCAGCAACAAACCTCTTGCTCAATACGGTAACACAAGACGCCAGTGCCCTTCGTATGATATCTTCACGTTCCCTCGGCCAGTATTTTGACATTTCTTATTCCAAAGCCATAATTAGCCAATCCATTCAGCCCTACTTTTTCCATAAATTTGATGCAGTCAACAATATCCTACGTTTATATCAGCCTGCTACCCTTACTAGTGGGGACAGTCTTAACACCTACATAACTGTGAGTGACTCCCTGGGTAATACTTTAACCGACACGTTGTATGTTAAATTTTCTGATAATCTTCGCCGTCCGGAGGAATTCAGAATTTCACCTCGCCCCATAGGCAATGTAACTGACAGCCTATTCTTAACCATCGACTTCAACCAACCTGTTGTCACCTATGCGCTTAATTCCATAAATCTGTCCTTAGACAGTATCGCAGACGTTCCAATAGATACTTTTGCATACGAGTGGAACTACGCACAAACTCGACTAAATCTTAAAATACCTTTTGACACCGCGGACTATTACGCCCTACAGCGATCAATAATTGCCAATGACACTACCCTCAACCGTAGAGTGGTCAAGCGCGTCAGCCTCTCTATCCCCAAGGGTACATTCATTTCAGCCATGAAGGATACAAGCCTTCTCTCAGACGTCTCTTTCAATATGCTGTCACAATCCGACAAGGGTCTATTAATTGTAAATTTCTCTGCTGCCGATAGCCTCATTCTGATGCCCAGTACAGTACAAGTTATAGACCGTAACTTCATAGTAAAGGCGGAACAGACATTTAACCACTCTATGCGCTTTACCACTCTTGGTCAAGGAGAATACACCATCCGCTTATTATTCTCGACAAACGAACGTCCTGGGTGGGATCTGGGCAACTATGTGAGGTCTATACCGCCCGATAAGGTTCGCGTTTACCCGACGTATTCCACGTTACGAGCCAATTGGGAGGTGATGTTGGATATCGACCTGCAGCGGGTGGATAACTGGTAGGGCAACCTATGGACAAGTTATTATGTCGCTTGTAGAATTCAGCACTTACTATAAAAACGTTGACCTTTTCCGACGCCGCGGATTTATACTCAACTATTCCACAACGACAAAAAGATCTCCTTGTACACACGCCGCTTTTCGTTAAACATGTAATAACCACCTAAGTCCCTCATAACCAACAAGTTTGAAGAGGGATAACGTGTGAATATTACGTCGATAGAACGATCTTATGCACGTTTTAGAATTCCTAATTAAGCTTTGCAAACTTTTCCACTTATCCACGCAACTAATAATATTGATAGTTTTATAAAACATTATTTATCTATATGTAGTTATCCAAGGGTATGTGGAAAATAGTAGTAGGTCTGATCTTTGTAACTGTAGTTTTTTCCGTAAAAGGACAATTCCCGAAAATTCAATTGGCTAATGGCTATTATGAGCAGGGTGAAGAAGAGAAAGCAAGAAGGTATTATGAGGACCTCGCGCAGAGGGCAACGAATATTCCGCATATACATGAAAACTACTTGCAACTGTTAAGAAAATCAGGAAACAATCATAATACGCAGGTTTACCTAGAAAGAATATTGTCATGGTACCCGAATAACCTGTCATACCATGCAGATGAACTGAATTTTTACAGGGAGATAAATCAGGTGGAACAGGTGGAAAAAAAATTGTTTTCCTTACTGAGTAACGGGGATTACAACACCTATCATTTCAGAGAAATAGGCATACAGCTCACAAATAGAAAAATGTATGATTTGGCAAAGCGTGCTTATCAGGAGGGAAGGAGGCAAGCAAAAAGCGATGAAGTCTACGCGCTGGAACTGGCGAAAATTCATGCTTATTTAAATGAGAAAGAAGACATGGTCAATGAATATTTGACTTATGCCAGTTTAAACAGTAGAAATACGAATTACATCAAAAATATATTTCAAGACTTACTAAGAGATGATGAAGAGCTGACATATCTGGAAAGTGTGCTGGTGCAGCGAGCGCAGCAGGATCCGGAAGAGCGAATTTTTTCAGAATTGTTGATCTGGGTAGAAGTACAGCGGAGCAACTACCAAGGTGCATTCATTCAAGCACGAGCACTGGATCGAAGAGAAGGCACAGGTGGTCAGGAGACTTACGAAGTAGGCAGGATGGCGTTAAGAAATCGTTCATGGGATGAAGCGATCACGATATTTGAATATTTGAGTAAAAACTACCAGACCCCAGGATTTAATAAACATCTAATAGAGGCCAGGGAAGAAAAAATAAAACACACTAACCCGGTGGACGAGGAAGCGATTAGATCACTGTCCGGCCAGTATGCGCAGTTGTATGAACAATTAGGACCGAATCGGGCCACGTTGGAAGGGCTGAAGAATCAGGCGAGATTACATGCATTTTATCTGGGGGAGATTGAAAAAGCGGCAATCCTATTGCGGCGGATAATTAACGAAAGTAAGAGTGGGCCCGAATTGATTGCGGAATGTAAGCTGGAGCTTGGTGATATATACCTGTTAAAAGGTGAGCCGTGGGAGGCAACGTTACTTTATGCTCAAGTAGAGAAAAGTGAGAAAGGTGAGCCGCTGTCCTATGAGGCGAAGTTGAGAAATGCACGGTTACATTACTACATAGGTAATTTTTCTCTGTCGAAAGGTCATCTGGACGTGCTCAAGCAGGCTACGACCAAAGACATTGCCAACGACGCAATGGATCTATCCTTATTAATTGCTGACAACACCTATCTTGACGCTACTGATCAGGTGATGGTTGACTACGCCGCAGTGGAGCTGTTACTTTTCCAAAATCGTACCCAGGAAGCGGAAGGCAAGCTGTTGACCATGCTAGAACGGTATGAAAACCATTCGATTCGCGATGAGTTGTACTGGATGATGGCCCGAATAGAAGAGCGCAAGGGAAACTATGAATCAGCAATGGATTATCTCATTAAGATAAGAGAAGAATATCCTTATGATATACTCGCTGATGACGCAGCATTTAAACAGGCGGAAATGACCCATTTCTCTATGAGTAACAAACAAAGCGCACAAAAGCTCTATCAGGAATTTCTTACTAAGTTCCCCGGTAGTAGATACGCTGCGGAGGCAAGAAAGAGATTTAGAATGCTTAGAGGTGATTATGGTGCCTGAAGCCGCCTTAAACGCTGATAATAAACAATCAAAACCACGGCAATGACGACAAGGGAGATGGCCTGTGAATGAGATAGCCAGTCGTCAAATACAAAACCACGACGGAGATCACCGCGAAAAATTTCAATTACCCCGCGTCCAATGGCGTAAAGTATCAAGTAGATCAAAAACAGTTGGCCTTGAAACCTTTTGTGGCGATCGAGCATCAATAAAATCAAAAGAATAGATACCAATAAAATGACGGCATACAATTGAGTAGGATGAAGGGCGGTATGTAAAGGAGCCTGACTCGCCGTGTCGGTGAATGTAACAGCCCAATGACCATCAAAGGGTAACCCATAACAGCAACCTGCGAAAAAGCAACCGAGACGCCCGAAGATGTGTACAATAAGAATGGCAATCGCAAGGCGGTCAAGCAGCGGCCAAAGTGGCCAGCTGTATTTACGGAAAAACCAAATGGCAACGGGAACGGCGAACACAAGTGACCCGTAGAATACAAATCCATTACGAAAGTTATCCATCATGCGGGACCAATCACCAAAATAATAACCTGGATCTTCCAGGTAGAAAAGAAGCTTACCCCCCAAAAAAGCTGCAAGTACCAACATGATTACCAGGTTTTGTAAGTCCTCGTGCTTAATATTCAGCTCACGTCTACCAAAAAAGAAAAAATAGCCATAGGCCGCGATAGCCCCTATCATTATCAGGAAACCATAAGTATGGATGATAAAATCGCCTAAAGGGAATAACTCAGGATACATAGCTAACTATTGAAAGGATTATGATTGTCTGTAAGATTGCCATCAAAAACCCGGATAGCAATTACTTCTGCAGTTGCTGTGACCTCTCCAGCGCAAATAAAGTTACATTTTAAAACCGTTTTACGGTTTTTGACTTCCAAGACATGTGCACGTAGCTGCACGGCACCATTTGGGGTAGGTTTTAAATATTTAATGTGCAATGTGCCCGTTGCGTACCGGTAATTGGGCAGACTATCCAATGAACGATTTTCGCGACGGTAGGCATCGGCCATGGCCGTACCCATGCAATGACAATCAATCAGCGTAGCCATGATGCCGCCATTCATGAGGTTTGACCAGCCGTGGTATTTTTCCGCAGAGACCCAATCACATACCGCCTCCTCGCCATCCCAATAACTTTTGATATTTAAACCATCGTGATTATGACCGCAACCGTAGCAGACGTTCTCTGGCATATGGTCCTGAAAATATTTAGAATCGCTCATTTTGTGTAAGTTTCTAGTAAACTCAAAAATAGAATGATGTATCAGACCATAGACTTAAAATTTTTAGGATTGACCGAAGCAATTGCAAGTTTTATGATTGAGTCAGCGGACGGAATCATATTGATTGAGACGGGACCATATAATACCTTGGCAATATTGGAAAAAGAGCTGGAAAAATACGGCCATAAGCTCAAAGACGTGAAGCATGTATTGTTAACCCACATACATTTTGACCATGCCGGAGGGGCATGGAAATTGGCAGAATACGGAGCCAAAATCTACGTGCATCCTGCAGGCCTTTCACATATGTGCAATCCTGAAAAACTTGTTGCATCGGCTACCAGAATCTATGGCGATGACATGGAAAGACTTTGGGGAAAGATGAGCGGGATACGCATGGAACAACTCATCGAGGTCATGGATCAGCAAATATTACATCTAGGTGGTCATGACATAGAGGCTTTACACACGCCGGGCCATGCAACACATCACATCGCCTGGAAAATGGGAAAAACAATCTTCAGTGGTGACGTGGGAGGCGTAAAAATTGCTGGAGGACCTGTGGTGCCACCATGCCCTCCCCCAGACATCGATGTGGAGGACTGGCACAGTTCCATAGAAAAAATCCTAGCCTGTGAACCATCAGAATTGGTTCTTACACATTTTGGCCCAATCGCAAATCCTTTGTCGCACATGGAGTCGTTGAAGACAGAACTGAAAGCATGGTCAGAATGGATTTTCGAACACATGAATAAAGTAAGCGACCAGGCCGAACTGACACAAAGGTTTCAAAAATTTACTGCAGAACGGATGAACTCAGCAGGAGTTGACCCTGGAACGGTGGAACGATATCACGCAGCTAATCCTTCGTGGATGAGCGTAGCCGGGCTGTGTCGTTACTGGAAAAAGAAGGGTTAAGAAAAAGAGGAAAATCCTTGATGTAGAGATAATCTGGTGGGTCAAGTTGTGATTGGCTAGCCGTCTTTATTTGCGTTGGAAAATGACCGTCAATCATGTTAAAATTTTTATCTCTAACACTTGCGCTGCTAGTGTTAAATTCATGTCAGTCCGGTACTGAGTCGTCCGAATACCAGCTGTCGATCACAGGTAGTGAATCGTTATACAAAACCTTTGACGCGCTGAAGCGAGATTATGAAGGATTTCAGGACTCTATCAAAGTCGAATTGACAGGTGGAGGAAGCCGAAGAGGTTTGTTGTCAATTAAAGAAGGTAGTGCGGATGTAGGGCTCTCATCATTTCCTTTTGATTTGACGAAAGAACTTGGCGCAGGACATCTGGTAGAAGAAAAAGTTGTGGCTTATGATGGAATAGTACTTGTTAATCATGAAGAGAACGTGATCACGAAGCTCACCAACGAAGAAATCAAGCAAATTTATAATGGGACAGTGACTAACTGGAGTCAACTCGGCGGCCCGTCAGGAATAATTAAACCCATCATGCGTGACAGTAATTCTGGAACTCAAAGGTTCTTTATCGAATATTTTGGCATCGATCGTGTAGTGTCTAATGCGGTAGTTGCGGCAGATAATAGAACCATTGTAGAAAATATCTGGGATGATGCGAATGCCATTGGATTCATTGGTTTGTCATATTATTCCATTGGAGTTAAAGACTTATTCATACCAACCGAAGCAGGTGCAAACGAGTACATATCTCCCGTACATAAAAACATAGAAAGTGGTGCTTATCCGCTGCGCAGGGCGTTAAGAATTTACTATAAGGCTGATAGAAATCCAGGTCTTCAGGCCTTCCTTGATTACCTGAAAACAGACAGGGCACAACAGGTGATTGAAGGAGTGGGTCTTATACCGGCTAGATAAGTAAAGGACGGGGTGGTGTAGGTGCCATCAGGCTGGGATCCGGACTAAAGTGTTTATTAAAAAAACCGTCCAAGTTATCACTGGTGGCTTTTGACAGCAAAGGCAGTAACTCATCGATGACCTCCCCGCTGATCATGTAAGGGGGCTGTATCTCTGATAAATGGGCTCCCTGGCAAAGCGCGTATAATTGATATTCTTCACATTCTTCACGGCTCTTCTTACTTACCAGGCAATGGTCAATTCCTACAGCCATGTGGTTTTCGGAATCGAAATGCTCCATGAAATAAGTATGTATGGCCTGAAGTGACTGCGAGGACAGGTTTTTTTTCATCTCGTCCACGCAAACAAGACAAATGGCATAATCAAAGATGACATCGGTTGCGTTGAAACCTCGATAATTACGGACTGATTTTTCGATCATATAATCCACGTCATCCGTAAGCAAGCGCTCGCATTCAATGCATTGGGTAAATGGTGCACCGGTATCAAATGAATAAAACTCTTTAGGTATGTCCTGTAGTTTTTGTCCCATATTATTTTCTTCTACCCCAAAATAGCGTGATAAATGCGGAGGGGAAAACGGAGCGGTTATCCTGGGTGGGAATTAGTTCAATCTCCCGGTTAAAGGCTTCCATCATGGCGCCAGTCTCAACACCGGCCACGCTGTTTTTAAACGCACCAAACTCGAAGGATACGCTGATTTTGATATTTACTCCGTAAGCCAATTTCGATTGACCAATGCCCTGGAGTAAGCGACCCGGCCCCAAAATATCCGAGAAGGGTGAGGTATATATTTCCGGGTCATAAGGACGGTACTCACCATCTCCTATCTGTATGAAATAAGGGGCCACCAAACCGAAGGAGGGGCCTATGCTGCCACCAGCATTGATTTGTACACCTTGTTGCTTGTCTTTAAGAAAAAAGATTTTCTCACGACCATATTGAAGGCGAACGGAATAGAGGTAGTTTGTTTTCCCAAAAATAAAGGTGGATCCCTGTATCGATGGATAACGGTATTCTTTCGGATGCTTTACATTGATAAGCTCAAAACCAATGGTCTGATAGACGTCATCAGATTGTTGCAAAGACCATTTGAAAATAACACCACCAATAAAACCGCCATTGCTATTCCAATTGATACCCCAAATAAATTCACGCGAGTAGGAATAGTCTTCTTCCAACTGACCGTATGAAGAAATGATGAGGCCGGAAAAAAGAAAAATCAGAAGGAGCTTTTTCATTTATTATATGTAAAACGTGCACCGCTCAATTCTGTTCGTCGGATTCGGCGTTTGGATGACTTTTTCTTGTCGATGACCGCTCTTTACGGTTCGGCTCCCACAGGTCTTTCTCACCCTTGTCAAAATTTGGTTTTTTTCCTTTCTTTTTCAAACGTTTGAATCGACGCAACGCTGTGGCTCGTTTTTTATAATACCTATTGTCCCGAAGTTTCACTTGATAGGCACCTTCAAAGTTGGCCATTTTTAATTTGGCTAAATCATCTTTTAGGTTTTGAATGGGTCGAATCGGGATTTTCCAAAGACCTTGATAATCACCCACCCATGCATCGTATGGCCTGGCTTGATCTTTCAAGCGTTCATTAATGTCAAAACGGTGCTTGAAGATAGAATACCGCGGGCGCACTTGGTAGCGAGCATTTTTCCAGGGAGATGGCGGCGAGTATCTTGGGTTTACCCGAAAACGTGACTGGCGAAAGGGGCTCCCCTCTGAATATCGGGGATTCACCCTATATCTGGCGCCAATGAACGGCGAAGGAGGCGAGTACCTTGGATTCACGGCATACTGAGCTCCGCGAAACGGAGAGGGGGGCGAGTACCTCGGGGTGACGGTAAATTTAGCCCCTCGAAACGGAGAGGAAGGGGAATACCTTGGTGTAATTGCAAATTTGGCTCCACGAAATGGTGACGGGGGTGAATATCTTGGCGAGGGCTGGAATTTGGCATTGCGGAATGGGGAAGGGGGTGAATATCGCGGAGACGGCCGATATGACGAACCTCTAATTGGTGAGGGAAGCGAATATCTTGGATTACGGGCGAAACTTTTGCGATCAAACGGTGAAGGGGGCGAATACCTTGGTTGAGCATTGTATGAGGCACCTGTAAAGGGATTACCAACGGAAAAGCGAGGCTGAACACCTTTTACCCGGCCGGTAGATGGACGTTCGGAATATCTGGGCGGATTGAATTTGCGTGAAGTAAAGGCAGTTTTTTGCGAAGTTCGTGGCACTATCTGGGGCTGATCGCTAAACGGTGCCCCTTGGCTTTTCCCTGTTTTGGGCCGGAAAAATAGAAATCCTTTCCGCTGAACCTTACTTGTTTTGAGTTTGGCCTTGGAGTCATCAATGATTTGTCCATAGACGCTTACGGACGATGCGGCTATGGTTAAAACAAAAAACGAAAAAACAAAAAAATTTTTCAAAACACCCGTTTCTACCAAAGATCAGCAATCTTCCGATGGCATCAAATTTACTGTTAATAGTTGTGGAGTTCCACCAACTTTTCTTTCAACCTTTTTTTTGGTAAAAAATTGTCTTCGAGTGGTTTGGCAAAAGGAACAGGGGTATCCAGACTGCCCAGACGAAAAACGGGAGCATCTAGGAACTCAAAGCAATGGGTCATGATTTGAGCGGCTATTTCCCCACCAATGCCACCAGTAAGGGTGTCTTCGTGAAGTACCAGCACCTTGCCACATTTTTTAGCAGAGGCATAAACAAGTGCATCATCCCAAGGTAGCAGACTGAGTAAATCAACTATTTCAATTTCGAAAGGCAGATCTTTAGCAACCTCCAGTGCCCAATGTACACCAAGACCATAAGAGACGACGGTTATATCTGTTCCATTTCGCCGGATGATCCCTTTGCCGATTTCAAGCGCATAGGGATGCGTGGGTACTTCTCCTTCGATGGACCGATAGAGCGCCTTATGCTCAAAAAACAAGACAGGATTGGCATCAGCAATGGAAGCCATTAGCAGGCCTTTGGCATCAAGCGGATGCGAGGGGTAGACAATTTTTAAACCGGGGACATGAAAAAACCAAGCTTCGGTAGACTGTGAATGAAAAGGGCCGGCCCCAACTCCCGCACCAGTGGGCATCCGAATCACCACATCTGCGGGAGCACCCCACCGGTAGTGTATTTTTGCAAGATTATTGACGATCTGATTAAAACCGCAGCTCACAAAATCGGCAAATTGCATCTCCACCACAGACTTTATTCCCGCGATGCTCAGCCCGAGGGCCGCGCCGATAATTGCGGACTCACATATGGGCGTATTGCGAATGCGCGAGGCACCGAATTTTTCCAGGAAACCTTCGGAAATTTTAAAGACGCCACCATAATCGGCGATGTCCTGTCCCATAAATATCATATCATCAAACTTTTCAAGCGACTGCTGCAAACCCTCGGAGATGGCATCCACGAAGCGAAGTGTTTGGCTAAGACCGGTGGTGTCATTTGGGGAGGATAAATCAATGGGCAGGTGTTGATGAACCGAAGCAAGTTCAAAGCCAGGATCGCTATGGATGGGGTCAAGGTCAAAAGCAGCTCGAATTGCGGCAGCAATAGTGGATTTTAACTCATCACGAATATCGGTGAGCTCCTCGGCATCCATACGCGTACCAAGAAAAGATTCATAATTGGAAATGGGATCTTTGGCAGCCCAGTGATCCATCAGCTCTTTCGGTACATACTTGGTACCGGAAGCCTCTTCATGCCCTCTCATGCGGAAGGTACGGGCCTCGAATATTACCGGTCTTGGATTTATGCGTATATCGCTGGCAAGTGGCGCAAGGGTGTTCAATACCTCCAGGATGTTATTGCCTTCGACGCTGTAGGCCTCAATACCATAGGCCGGACCCTTGACGGTAAAAGAGTCGAAGTTGAATTGCTGACTGCTGGGTGTGGACAGACCATAACCATTGTTTTCAATAATAAAAATCACAGGAAGTTGCCATACGGCTGCAACATTGACAGCTTCATGAAAATCACCCTCGCTGGTGCCCCCATCTCCACTAAACACAAAACAGGCCTTTCGTTCATCGCGTAACAAGTGAGACAGGGCCAGCCCATCAGCTACTCCGAGCTGCGCGCCCAGATGCGAAATCATGCCGACAATGCGATGATTTAGCGAACCGAAATGAAAGCTTCTATCACGGCCCATGGTAAAACCTTCAGCTTTTCCCTGGAACTGAGCAAACAGCCGCTTAAGCGGGACACCCCTGCTGGTGAAAACACCCAGGTTCCTGTGCATGGGCAATAGGTACTCATCAGGTTGGGCCGCTAGAGCTACGCCAACAGATATGGCTTCCTGACCAATACCTGAAAACCATTTACTGATTTTGCCCTGACGCAATAGAATCAGCATTTTTTCTTCTATCAGGCGTGGCATAAGTAGGTGACGGTATATGTCAAGCAACTCTGCCCGATTGCGGTTTTGGGGATCGAAGTTCATGTCAAGCGAATTAAGCTATTTTTGACTATTCAATAAGTGATATGACACCAAACATTCGAATAGGGTATGGGTATGACGTGCATCAGTTGGCCACTGGTAAAGAACTGTGGTTAGGAGGATTGCTGATTCCCTATGACAAAGGAGCCGTTGGGCACTCGGATGCGGATGTCTTGCTTCATGTGATATGCGATGCGCTGCTGGGCGCTGCTGCACTTCGGGACATTGGCTACCATTTTTCAGATCAGGATCCCGCATTCAAAGGGATTGACAGTAAAATATTACTTGCTCGAGTGATGGACATGCTGAGAAAGAATACTTGGGAAGTGGGGAACATTGATGCCACCATTTGTCTTGAGCAGCCAAAAATCAATCCCTACGTACCGGAGATGATTCAGAAGATAGCTGAAGTGATGTTGGTAACGCCGGGCGCCATTTCAATTAAAGCCACCACCACAGAAAAACTGGGTTTTATCGGCAAGGGTGAGGGCATTTCAGCACATGCTGTTGCCCTGATCTATAGCACGTAAGATTACTCATACCTCGGATGGCTAGCCACTTTTGTTCTGGTTGGTGATATGAATCCCTACCTTGGTTAATTACGACATGGTAGCACTGACAAGTCAGGTAATTAAAGAACGGCAGGCTTAGATTATAAATAGATGTTGCGCGTATCGCGGGATGTATCGGAGGTAGGGATAAATCTAGCCTTCCTCATACTTCGGGCATTGTTCCAAAAGAACGCTTTAACGCCATTTTAAGTGGTGGCAAGTCCCCCATGTCGATACCAATTGGGTTTGAATAGGGTGAATTAAAATTTAAAGATGCTTCGTGACATTGGTTAAAAGGAAACATCTCATGGCATAAAAACTAATCCACCGAGCGAATGGCGTCTTCAGAAATTTTGCGACCGAGGCTGCTGACGGCAGAAGCGCAAAAAAAACCGACGACCTGTTCTTTCGTATTTGACGAAATGATATTGCTGCTTACATTGGCGAGTGGTACAGCGAAAAGTTCGGCAAATCCTCCCGGTCTATCTGTTTGTATAATGACTTGGTTCAGAAAGAAAAAGGCTTCCGGTGTAATGGAGTTTAACTCCACATAAACGGAATCTTCTGCATCCAATTCAAAAGGGGGTAGGAAATTGTCGTTTTCATCCGTATTGATTGGATTAATTCCATCGCGAATGGGCTGAATGAAGACCAGGCCGTCAGCATTACCATCTTCTGAAAAAGCACCATCAAAAGAAATGTTAATTTCTGAGGGTTTATTGTTAGGGATGCCGTTTTTCCAACTCTTGATCCAGTAAGCATCACCGATTCCTTCGACATCGCGCGCCCAAAATTCGGCAAAGTAAGATTCGGGGAAGAAATCACCTTGCGCCTCTTCAAACCGAAAGGTGATGCTGTCAATACGTGGAACACGTCCCATCCGACTGGTAGCCGTGTAGCGGGTTTCACCTAACTGAATATCCAAGTAGTATAGGTTGCCAATTGTACCAAAAGAATCGACCTGAGAGATTGGCTCCCATATGTACTCACCGGGGGCATTTTCAGTGAAGTTAAAAACATTATTGTCTTCGTCAGTGACCCTTACAACCGCACTACTTACTCCATCGAGTGAAGAGTTGTCGAAATAATCTTGGGTGCGGGAAATAAAAATGCGTTGTGTTTCGGCTGTTCGATAAAGCCAGGCGTCAATGGCAATCAGCGGCACGGAATCGGCGGTGTTTACGGCAATCTCATCCTCACAAGCATAAGCGAGGCATCCCACGAGGAACAAGGCAAAAATTGGCTTCATATTAGAAATTAAAATTGTACGTCACAGAAGGAATAATAGAACCAAAGATGGATACCTGATTAGCCCTTGTCTCTACAGCTTCACCAGGAAGGAAGCGCTCATTTCCTTGGGCAAAATAGATCGAAAAGGCATTTTCTCTATTATAAACATTATAAACAGTGATGACCAGCGAGTCGCGATTTTTTCTTTCTCGCCCGTCTTTTTTGACTTTTTTACCTTTTTTGGTGAGCGAAAAATCTAATCGATGATAGTCGGCTATTCTTACGTTGTTACGGGTATTTTGAGTGTTGTGTGGAATCACGATGCCTTGTACTTCGTAGCGAGATGTCGGGAAGGTGGTTGGCGTACCGCTTAGATAACTAAAATTTGCTGAGAGGGACCATAGCTCATTGATCTCATAAAAGCCGGCAATTTTTAAGTTATGAGTTTGATCGAATCGAGTAGGGTACCACTGGTTTTGATTTATTCCGTTCACCTTCAATTCTGTTTTGGAGAGCGTGTAACTTATCCATCCATTGATGCGACCACTGTTACGTTTGGCATACAATTCGAATCCATAGGCACGTCCGCTACCCGAAAGCAAGTCGCCTTCGATTAGTTCATTGATCAGCAGCTCTGCGCCATCGATGTAAGCCACCTGATTTTCGGTAAGCCGGTAGTAAAACTCCAGAGAAGTCTCATATAAATTCTTGCGGAAATTACGGAAGTAACCTACGGCAAATGCGTCTCCGATTTGCGGTGCCAGGTTATTGGTGGAGGGTGTCCACAAATCCAATGGATTTGAAGCCGTGGTATTGGAAATGAGGTGTAAATATTGAGCCATGCGGTGGTAGCTGGCTTTGATGGAACTGAATTTATTAAGCTGAATGCGGGCTGATAAACGGGGCTCCAGGTTACTATAATACTTGATGACGTCATTGCGACTAAATGCAGTGGTAGACTCGAGCGGCTGTCGCGCACCC
>CAYOEV010000001.1:293556-371340 GCA_964403075.1 uncultured Roseivirgaceae bacterium
CGCGCACCCAGTGTAGTGTCTCCGTAGATATATTTTAAACCCGGTCCGAGGTTGGCGTATTGGGAGTATCGGAGCCCATATTGTATTCCAACTGTAGGTGAAATTTTTTGTTCGTTACCGATGTAGACCGCCCATTCGACCGCATATTTCTCCGGGACACTAATATCGACTGATTCACCATCGCTGACCCCAACGGCGTTGGCTGGTTCAAAATTGTATTTAACGAATTCGGCGCCAAAAGCCAATTCATTTTGGGTATCGATGAAATACGTAAACGCTGGTTTGATGGCGAGTGTATTG
This sequence comes from uncultured Roseivirgaceae bacterium, assembly GCA_964403075.1. GTDB lineage: Bacteria > Bacteroidota > Bacteroidia > Cytophagales > Cyclobacteriaceae > CAYOEV01. Next base: position 293,857 of record CAYOEV010000001.1, read on the forward strand.
ATATTGGAGTCCCACTCAAATTTGTCTCGGTCGTTGCTACCAAAAGCCAAGGCATATTCATAGTTACTATACACCGCGGATATGTTGGAAAAGAGGCGGTCTGAAAAGAGGTGGTTCCATCTCACGGTGCTTGTCTGATTGCCCCAGTTAAATCCTTGCCGCTCGTCAAAACGGAATACGTCTCGCCCAAAATACCCGGAGATGTACAATTGATCACGACTAGAAAAGTCGTAATTTGCTTTTAGTGTAAGGTCGTAAAAATTCAGCGCCGCACCGTCATCCAAAACATCGGTGAACGGTCTTGCTAGAATATCGGCATAGGAGCGCCTTCCTGCAATAATGAACGAAGAGCGGTTTTCCACCACAGGACCTTCTATAGCCAGCCGGCTAAAAACAGTGCCGATGCCCCCGTTGATTTCCAAGTCTTTGCTATTGCCTTCTTTCATTCTAATATCCAGAATGGATGCCAGGCGTCCACCATATCTTGGGGGTATTCCGCCCTTGTATAATTTAATATCTTTTACCGCATCCGGATTGAACACGGAGAAAAACCCTAACAAGTGTGAAGTATTGTAAACAGGGGCTTCATCGAGCAATACCAGATTTTGTCCTACACTTCCTCCGCGAACGTTAAAGCCTGCCGAGCCCTCACCAACGCTGCTCACTCCTGGTAAGAGCTGGATACTTTTGATTACATCTACCTCGCCAAGAAAGACCGGTAATTTTTTGATTGAGTTGATGTTTAATCCTACAGTACTCATTGTCACATCTGTGATGTTGGCATCGTCGGCCCTCGCCGATACGACCACTTCCGCTAATTCTTTTGTAACAGGGAGCAAGCTCACGTCTAAGGTAGAATCACCACTTATTCGCAAGTGTATTTCCTGGTCTTCAAAACCAATGTACCTATACTTGAAAGTATAGACGCCTTTGGGCAACGTGATGGAGTAAAACCCGTAGGCATTGGTCACATTTCCTGCATTTATTTCCTCTACCAGTACAGTGGCGCCAATTAAGGATTCACCATTTTCGCCATCTCGCACATAACCTTTGACGGTGATATTTTCCTGCGCGCGCGCCACTAGCAGGGTTGAATAAATACACACCAGCAAGAAATATCGCATTCCCAAAGATTTAGCCCGAAAACGATTCAAGGGAGAATTTGGTTTTATTAGTGTATCAATTTTATGTGAACGGTGTAATGATTTGGTTGAGTGCAATGTCCCAGGGCTCTGTGGTGAGTCGGTCGACTCCGGGCCCCAGAGAAATACCAATAGATCGGGTCCCGGCGGGAAGGTGAGTGAGCAACTGATCGTAGTACCCCCCGCCGTAGCCTAACCGATGTTTCAGTCCGTCAAATAGTAAAAGAGGGACAAGCACATGCGTTACATCTCTCAAATCTTGAAACGTGTCAGGCCTGGTCGGAATGGGAATTCCTTTTAGGTCCAAGGTCCATTCGGTAGTTGAATTTATGCGGACATGTCGAAGCTCATGGTGGGACCAGTTAACAATAGAAGTGACGAATTGTATATGTGACAACCGGGAATCCTGGATCAGTGATCTCAGGTCGGGCTCACGGTTTTTGGCAATGGGCATGAATAAATGAACGACCTTAGCTCCACTATTCAACAAACATGACGTGATATCATTTAGTAATTGCTGATTACGCCAAGAAAATTCAGAGGAAGCAAGTAGTCGACGATGGGTGAGTACCCATTTTCTCAAGAAGGATTTGTCAACGTCCATGTTGAATAAGGTGGAAACGGAAGTCAAAAGGATCGAACTGTTGATGAAAATGATCAATAAGTGAGGAATCGTCCCTAAAAAAATTTAAAAAATTCGTATGTCTCTCCTGTAAATGACCTTGAGGGAAGAGGGAGCGTTTTACGTCACGTAATTGACGCAATGAGTCCTGGTGATGCCGTTTTTCAGCGCGCATCAATTTTTTCTCCGCTTTTGCTAGCCGATTCACCGTTTGCTGTCTTAATGCGTCAATGTGAGGACCCAGGGTAGGGTCTACGTGACTGAATTTTTCTTCAAGTTGTTGATATTGTCGGATGATTGATTGGGTATACGAGTTGAGATCAAGATCGAATGACGGATGTTGTTGGACCCACGATGTTTCCAAAGAGTGAATGGGTAGAAACAGGTCCTCCCAGGACAAATGCTGTTGGCGCCATTTCATCAGTTCGTTGGATGTCATGACCAGACCAAAATTTCTTGGAATTAACACGGGAAAGGGTAGGCAATGGTGATCAAACAGCGTTTTAAGTTGAAGCCAATAGGTGATTTCTGAAGGGCCTCCAATGTATGCGATATTGGGTAAGAGGTGTTCCTGATACAAAGGACGAAGGGCCACATTAGGACTGAATTTTTCTGGATGGTTGATGAGCTGTTGTTTGAGGCTTTGTGGCGTAAATAACATCTCGGTGCCTACTACGCTATAATGCTCATCTTCTTTTGCAATTCGTGCCCGGAGGCCGTCCTCAAGCCAAAAACAATTGATGGGACGACAATGGATTTGCTTATCGTATCCTAAAGATTCCAGCATCTCTGATTGACGATTCACTTTTATCTCTGTGATGCCGTCGAATATATCCGCATGTATGTATTGGGCAAATGAGCGTTTGAATTCAGGGTGATCTCCATCGAAAACTACGACGCCTAAATGTCCAAATAAAGCATTCACATAGTATCGACAGGCATCGGCTAGCGTTTTCTCTCGATAAGCCCGCTCAAATATTTCCATGTTGAAGGGCAGATTTTCAATGATGTCGCTGTGTATGGTGCTTGGATCCATCCGACCTACCGGACCCGATTGTTCAGTCTGCCAGGTATATTTATTATTGAAAATATTGACATTTCTGATTTCCTCAAGGTCATGGTCTTCCGTGGCCATCCAATAAATTGGCACAAAATGTTGATCCGGGAATGCCACAGCAAGACGCTCCGATAGCTTTACAATCGTTAGAATTTTGTAAATAAAGTAAAGCGGACCCGTAAAAAGATTCAATTGATGTCCGGTAGTAACGGTGTAAGTGTTGCTGTCTCCAATCGCGGAAATATTGGCCTGAACTGGTGCTGGAATGGATGAGAGATGTGCATATTGTGACTGGACCACTCGAAGGAGTAATCGACGACGATCTGGTGAGAAATTTAGTCGTGCTGAAAGTGCGCGTTCACAGCCTTCTAGGGTTGGGGGTTGCGCTGAGAATTTTTCTAACTTCTGTAGGCCTTTTATGTAGTCTAAAAATAATGGTGAAAAGTGGCCGGTGGCTTCAAGCGCTACTTTGTCTATCAGCATAAAACAATGGGTTCAGCAATAAGGTCAAAAGCATCGGCGCCCGTAATTTGTACTTGAGTGAAATCCCCGATGCGTAAATATTTATCCGTATAAATTAAAACTTCATTGTCTACTTCCGGGGAGTCGTAGGCGGTTCTCCCAACAAAGTGGTCAGATTCCCAGCGATCAATCAACACACGTTGATTAGTGCCAATCTTCTTTTCATTCAGTTCAAGAGAGATGCCTTCTTGTAAATCCATGAGCTGCGAGGCGCGGGATTCCTTGTCAGCAGCGCACACATCGTCTGGCATCCCATAGGCGTGGGTTTTTTCTTCATGCGAATAGGTAAATACACCGAGTCGATCGAAGCGTTGTGTTTCTACAAAATTCATTAACTCATCGAAATCGGCTTCACTTTCACCGGGATGTCCTACAATCATTGTGGTGCGTATGGCGATCCCTGGCACCTGGAGGCGTATTTTTTCCAGCAAACGCTCGGTTTTTTCTCGGGTGGTTCCGCGTCGCATCTTCGTTAGCACATTGTCAGCCGCATGTTGCAGTGGGATGTCCAGGTAATTGCAAATATTTGGACGCTCGCGCATTACGTCAAGGATGTTTTCTGGGAATCCGGTAGGAAATGCATAGTGTAGGCGTATCCAATCCAAATTGTCTATATCAGCCAAACGATCCAGCAGCTCGGCCAGATTGCGTTTTTTGTAGAGGTCTAGTCCGTAGTAGGTTGAATCCTGTGCGATCAGTAAGAGCTCTCGCGTACCCTTTTTTACTAAAGATTTTGCCTCATCCACCAACTCTTCTATAGGACGGGAGCGATGCTTTCCACGCATAAGTGGTATGGCACAAAAAGAACAGAGACGGTCACATCCTTCAGAAATTTTAAGATAAGCGTAATGTCTATCAGTAGTGGTAATGCGTTCCCCAAGCAGTTCTTTTTTATAATCAGCATTCAAGCGCTTAAGTAACAGGGGTAACTCCATGGTGCCAAACCAGTCGTCTACCTGAGGTATTTCTTTTTTTAGGTCATCACGGTATCTTTCCGACAGACAACCCGTAACAAACACCTTTTCAACTTTACCCTTCTCTTTGGCTTCCGTGTAGGCCAGGATGGTATCTATGGATTCTTGTTTGGCCTGGTCGATGAATCCACAGGTATTGATAACCACAATATTTCCGTTAAAATCAGGGTCCTGGTGCCGGGCATCTACTTGGTTACCTTTTAATTGGGTGAGTATCACCTCTGAATCCACTAGGTTTTTGGAGCAACCCAATGTGATCAGGTTAATTTTATTTTTTCTAAATGTTTTGGTTTTCACGTTTACTTATTGAGTGAACAAAGTTACAACTTCGCGATCGGTCATCACGTTTTGGCTAATTTTGATCTGCATGAAAAAGTACATTTGGCCATGGTTTCTTATCTTCTTGTCGTGCGACGACGAATTGGTCTGTGGAAATCAGGAGGAAATAGCGGAGTTGTACCTACAGTTTTTTACTTACCGCAATGCCACGACAGTGCCTGCCTCCTTTAACAGCATTACTGCTCAATATGATACGATAATGCTTGTGGTGGAATTGCCAGATGAGCCTGTGGGCACATTAAGGGTGCCTGTAAATGCATTGGACGATCAAACTATCTATGACTTTGAAACAGATAGTGGAGTGTATAAACTCAAGTTCAATTACGCGTCCAGCATATTTCTTGACAATAGAAATTGCCCTCCCGTCTATCGGATTGGGAATCTTCGCTTCGAGGACGGAGGAGGCATTCAGGAAATTGACTCGATTGGCATACGCGTGCAGGAGCTGTCAACCTTAATAAGCCCGCATGTGGAGGTTTATCTTTAGTATCTTACTGAATGTAGTGGTGCTTGTGGTTCGATGCCAGGAGAATGTAGATGATTCGACGGCAGCCATGTCTCCCTTGAACCTTTCCGAAGTGGTTTTACAAGCCAATCTGCTTCGTCCGGTGGAGGGACTGCTGAATTCTGAAAAAAATTCGTATGAGCTTCGCGGTTATTGGTTGAAGAATCGTTGGTTGTTCATTGCCGAGGTAGGATGGGCAGCAACCGAACGAGGAAACCCAGTATTTTACCGCAGTGAAGGTGAATACTGGCGACTTGGTACAGCATACAATTTGGTCAAAAATCCTGATTTAAATAACGTGGTGGCACTTGGTTTAAACTATGCACGTACCGGATTTAATGATGAGGTTACCTCCTCGCTCCGACAAGATTCACTTATCGTTGGCTCACTTGAGGTCCCCTTCGAAATAGGCAATAGTGGTGCGGGTGCGGGATGGTTTGAAATAACAGGGCATCTAATGACCACTATACAGGAAAGGTGGGTATTGGGTTACACGATACGTTACCAGATTTTTAGAAGACAAGACACCAACAGCCGAGTGGAGCCTTTTGACTTGCCCGGATATGGAAAAACAGTGAGAGAAAATTCATTTTCCTTTGACTACTATTTGGGATGGAAACTCTTCAAATGAAGCGAATTTCTTCCAATTCCAGCGTAGGGTATTGCTCTCTTATACGTTCCTGGACACTGACCTTTGAGCGTGTCAATTCATCTTTAAGTGCAGCGGAGGTCAGTTCTACAAATAGAGTGTTTTTCTGAAAAAACAGCTTTTTAGTTCTGGCAGCTATGGGTTTACCCATTGTTCGCTCCCAGTTTGCCATCAGTTGTCTCTGTTGGTATGAGCCGGACAGATTTTTTTCTTTTAGAAACTGTTTGAATGCGTTGTGAAATGAAGTGGTCTCACCCATGAGTTATTTTTCCATTATCTACCTCTACAAAATTGACTGAATCTTTCTGGAAATATTGTTTCATTCTGTTTTTTCTCGCTTCAGTAATAAAAACTTGTTCAAATCTATCTGTCTGAAGCAATTCCAATAAGTGGCTCACACGCTGATCATCTAATTTATCAAGGACGTCATCTAAAAGTAAAATGGGGCGTTGATTGAGTTTTTCCCATAGCAGGTCATATTGTGCCAAATGAATGCTGAGAATGAAAGTCTTCTGTTGTCCTTGGGATCCAAAGTGGCGAATGGCTTCTCCGGAGAGATCAAGATGGAAGTTATCTCTATGGCAACCTAAAGAAGAGTGCTGAAGGATTTTATCTTTTTCCCGCTGCCTTCTAAACTGGTCTTCAAAATCCGGATTCAGCGCTGAACTCTCAAAGCGAATAGAAGGGGTTTCACCGGGATGAAACAAACGGTAGTTGGCCTCAAAAAATGGACGGAAATTTTCCATTAGTGTGTTGCGATCCGTAGATATGTTTTTACTTAAACGGATCATTTGTGTATCGTATGCGTCCAGCAGTAAATCGTCTACCCGGCTGGATTTTAACAATTCATTTCTTTGTTTCAAAACGGATTGGTATTCGAGCAAAGATGGCAGGAAGTTGGGATTGAGTTGAGTAAGCAGTTGGTCAAATAGCTTTCTTCTTACCTCACTTCCCTCTCGGATAATTTGGGTGTCCCCTGGGCCGGTGAAAACAACTGGAATTCGACCCAGTAATTCACTTCTTTTGTATATATTCTCATCATTCCAACGAATGGTTTTTCCTTTTTTAAGTTGGTAGCTACAGGCTACCCGCATGTCTTCAGGAAGAAGACCAAAAAGCAGGAATTCATCAGTACCAAATTGTACGCAGTGCCGGTCAATATGTGTAAGCGGACTTTTCGCGGTGGCCAAAAAACATAATGCCTCAATCAGGTTGGTTTTTCCTTGACCATTGTCACCAACAACACAATTAATGCCCTTATGCAATGTTAGGCGCAATTGGGCATAGTTACGAAAATGGGTAAGTTGAACTTCCTTGAAGTGCATGTTTTGATGCCGGTGGTTTTCAGGTTATTTTCGCAAACCTTAGGTTAAATCTAAATGCAAGACCATGTCTAATACCCAAACCACAGCTAAAAAGTCCAGTACTAAAAAACCAGCTTTCTCGAAGGAAACCTATTTGACATGGTTTGAGTCTATGAGTCTGATGCGACGTTTCGAGGAAAAAGCCGGACAATTGTATGGTCAACAAAAGATTCGAGGGTTTTGTCACCTGTACATAGGTCAGGAGGCTTGCGTGGCCGGGGCAGTATCAGCACTTGAAGAAGGAGATAAATACATTACAGCATACCGCGACCATGCCCATCCCATAGGCTTAGGTTCGGATCCGAACCTAGTAATGGCAGAGCTGTACGGAAAAGCCACCGGCATATCAAAAGGAAAAGGCGGATCGATGCACATGTTCGATAAAGAACGACATTTTTTTGGAGGTCATGGTATTGTTGGCGGCCAGATTCCTTTAGGAGCAGGAATCGGATTTGCTGAAAAATATAAAAAAACAGGAAAATTGTGCATCTGTTACATGGGTGATGGGGCTGTTCGACAAGGTGCATTTCATGAGTCGCTCAATATAGCCATGACCATGAAGTTGCCTACAATTTTCGTTATTGAAAATAATGGTTATGCCATGGGCACATCGGTAGAGAGAACCTCCAATGTGACAGACCTGCACACGTTGGGGGAATCCTATGATATGCCTTCAGCAGGTGTGGATGCCATGCAGGTGGAGAAAGTACACGAGGCGGTTGCTGCGGCGGCAGTCAGAGCACGTAAAGGGGATGGCCCTACCCTTTTAGAATTTCGTACCTATCGTTTTAAAGGGCACTCAATGTCAGATCCGGCAAAGTACAGGACCCGGGAAGAAGTAGAGGAATACAAGCAGAAGGATCCCATCGAACAGGTCAAACAGCACATATTAAAAAATAAATATGCGACGGCCGATGAATTGAAATCCATTGATCAATTGGCCAAAGAGCGCGTGCAGGCAGCGGTAGATTTCGCGGAGCAATCTGATTTTCCTGATCCAAATGAGGCCTATCACGACGTTTATGCGGATAAGAATTATCCTTTTATTGAAGACTGATAAGAATAGAACTAAAATTCTATCTTTGCCAGCTGGAAAATTTCTTTAAATGGCTAAGTCAACAAAATTGCCGGAACATAACGTGCTTGAGGATTCAAATGCGATAGTATCCAAAACGGAGGCATTCCTAAAGGATAAGCGGAATAGAAATATTACCACAATAGTTGCGGGAGTCCTCTTATTGGGCGTGGTGGCATTATTTTTTTATCGGTCTCATCAGGCCAATCAGAATCAGGAAGCTTATGAAGAAATGTTCCAAGCTGAAAATTATTTCCAAAGCGACAGTCTGAGTCTTGCCCTCAATGGAGATGGCTTGCAGTATGGGTTTTTGGATATAATTGCTGAATATTCTGGAACGGAGGCGGCTAACCTGGCCAATTTTTATGCGGGTGCTTGCTACTTAAAATTGGGTGATTTCACCTCCGCAATCCGATACTTTGATGCATTTCGATCCAGTGATTTCATTCTTCAGGCCAGAGCCTATGCGCTGATAGGGGATGCCAATATGGAACTAGAAAAGTATGAAGACGCCATCTCTGCTTACGAAGATGCCGTTGATTACAAACCAAATAAAGCATTTACTCCGGTTTATGTCGAGAAACTTGCAATAGCGCAGGAGAATGCCGGGGATTTGGAAGGGGCTATCGAAAGCTACGAGGAAATCATCCAAACTTACAGAGATGATCCTACTCGTTTGAATGCGGCCAAGAGAAATAAAGCCCGACTGGAAGCTTTGATCAACTAATGTCTTCTAAAGATCATTCTCTATCGACTAAAACACATGTGCTTTTAGATGCGGAGCATTTGCGAATAGCGGTGGTAGTTGCTGCATGGAATGACGCAATTACCAATTCGCTGTATTCCGGAACTTTGGCCACTTTGCTTGCATCAGGGGTAAAAAAAGATCATATCGTCTATCGGCGGGTACCAGGGGCTTTTGAGTTACCGTTGATGGCCCAGTGGATGGCGGAGCAAGCATCGATCGATGCGGTCATTTGCCTGGGTTGTATCATTCAGGGAGACACGCCTCATTTTGACTTTATCAGTAAGTCAACCGCGCAAGGCATCATGGATGTGACACTTAAGTATGGTAAACCTGTTGTTTTTGGAGTCCTTACCACCCTTACGATGAAGCAAGCAGAAGAACGGGCAGGGGGAAAGCATGGTAATAAAGGTGACGAAGCGGCCGTTACCGCGCTCGAAATGCTCAAGGCCCGTCAGACCCAGTAAAAGAATAGCAGCCAGATAACTACAAGAAGGGGAATTAGAAAGGGAACGGAAAAGCGAATCATGTAGCCAAAAAACGAAGGCATTTTAATACCCACTTGCTCAGCAATTGATTTAACCATAAAGTTGGGCCCGTTGCCAATGTAGGTCATCGCTCCAAAGAAAACGGCAGAGACAGAGATCGACTTCAAAAAAATAATTGAGTTAGGCATTTCTCCAGCAGCAAAGTTGCGAACGTTTTCAAGATTGTTAATATCTGCCCCGGCAGAAGCCATGGCGGCGGTAAGAAAATTGATATAAGTGGGCGCATTATCTAAAAAACCAGAAAGTAATCCGGTGCCCCAATAGAGTGTGTTTTCCGATATCAGTTGCGTTCCTTGAGCTGACTGGGCAAAATTTCCTACCAACTCAAGTGCGGGCATCATGGTGCCAAATATGCCAATAAAAATAAAGGCTACCTCGCGTATCGGCTCAAAGCTGAATTCATTTCCGCTCAGTGCCTGTTTGTCGGCCATACGGAAGGAGAGGTAAGCGGCACTCAGCATGATGCACTCTCGCATGAATGAAAAAGTCTGACCCTCATAGGTAATGCCTGGAACCCAACTAAAGATGTTTGGATCCAGAAATACGGATGCCACAATGACTGCCAGCCAGACAAAATTGCGCGTTCCCCGAATGGAGATCTTTCCAGTAGGATTCACTTCATCTTCCTCATCGATAAATTGATAACCTTTATTTTTTTTGTCGAGCACATAAAACATGGTCAATAAAATAGTTACGGCAGTGAGCCATGGTATCCAATTATGGACCAATGTCCACTCGAAGGGTATTCCTTTAAGGAATCCAAGAAAGAGCGGTGGATCACCAATCGGCGTCAATGCACCTCCAATATTGCTAACTAGGAAAATAAAGAAAATAATGTGATAGGCCCGGATCCTGTTTTTATTTAACCTAATAAAAGGCCGGATGAGCAACATAGATGCGCCGGTGGTTCCAATAATGTTGGCGGTGACTGCGCCAATGGCGAGTAAAACCAAGTTGGTTCTTGGTTTTGCTGCTTTGTCTACAATGATCATAATACCGCCAGAGGCAACGTAAAGACCCGTCAATAGGGCGATGAATTGAAAATATTCGAACATGGCATGGACGGGTCCATGTTGGTTGCCCAAGACAAATAGGTAATAGCAAACAATCAAAACAGCCAGTACAATCGCAATAATCGGGTAGTTTTTATGCCAGAAGTGTTCATAAAAGAGGGGACCCGTTGCAATCATTAAAAGCAATAGTGCAAACGGTATCACGCTCCATCCGGCTGGGGTAGGGCTATGACCATTACCATGGTTATCCCCATGAGATGAGCCATCATTCAATTGTGAAATCTCTGTTTGTGCTTTTGGAGGCACGTCATGGGTATTCTGCGCATGGCCCAAAGTGCTAGTGATAAAAATGAAGCAGAGGATCGTTAATCTTAGGTACAAGTTCATGCGGACAGTTACAATATGGTGATTGTTATAAAAATTGTACAATCATTTAAAGCAGTTCGGACAACGCCTTGGACAATGCACTAGACGCGAGATGGGTACGCTCAGGACTTCGTTCATGAACAGCTACAAGTGCTTGCTTAATGGTTTCAGAGATATCTTCAAATATACTTGCATCAGTAACTTGCTCATTGTTGAGTGGGTTCATTAAAAATGCGAAAGTGCGAGCCATGCCGCAGTTGGCTATAAAATCTACCAAAAGGGACACATGCTGATCCACGTATTCCGCGATGGGTCCGTAAAATATTTCCTGATCACTGAAAGGGACATTTGCGCCACAGGACACCACTTCCAATCCATTCTCGATCAGCTGTTCTGCCTGAGGACGCGATACGATGCGGGATGCAGCACAGGGAGCAAATATTTCTGCGCCTTGGGACCAGATGGTTTCATTACATGCTTTAAATGGTATCAGATTATCGGCTACCAGTTGATTTCCTTTTCGGTCATGAAAAAGCTTTTTGATTTCGGCAAGGCCAATCCCTTCTTCGAATAGCAGTCCGCCTTGTTTATCAATGATTCCAACAATTTTTACGCCATATTTTGCCAAATAGAGAGCTGCTGTGGCGCCTACATTTCCCCAACCCTGGATGATGGCTTTTTTACTTGTAATATCACCTCCCCAGATTTGGTAATAGTGGCGAATGGCTTCAGCCACACCAAATCCGGTGATCATGTCTGCGATGGTGTACTTCTTATTAGAGTTGGGCGTGTAGTTGTAATCTTCAATAACTTTAGAAACCCCCTGACGCAAACGTCCAAGAATATGGATTTTCTGGGGTCTGGTAGGTTGAAAATGACCTGTGACAATGCCTTCTTGTGGATGCCATAACCCAAAATCTTCTGTGATGGGTATCACTTCGTGGATTTCATCGACGTTCATATCACCTCCGGTACCGTAATAGTTTCGTAAAATGGGAGAAACGGCCCGATACCATCTACGAAGTACGTCTCCTTTCCGGGGGTCCTGTGGATCAAAATTGATGCCCGATTTAGCACCTCCAATGGGTGGCCCGGAAACAGTGAATTTTATCTCCATTGTTTTGGCCAGTGACTCGACTTCCCGGCAATCCAAACCTTTTCGCATGCGCGTGCCACCGCCAGCCGCACCACCTCTCAAAGAGTTAATCACTACCCAACCTTCCGCGTCTGTTTCGGAATCTGACCATTCAAACACTATTTCCGGGCGACGGGCTTCAAATTTTTTTAGTAGATCTTTCATAGGTAGGTGTTGTACACTTGGTTAAAATTAGTAGATCAAGAATGAATGTGGATGAGACCGGCTATAGAATCCTTTTTAGCACCGGTAGACGTTGACAACACATTTGGTATGTTTAATAGTCGGCAAATGGCAAGAAAGGCAAAAATGATGGCCTCCTTGTAGTTTATCGATGTTTTGTCTGGTATAAGTAAAGAGGCGCCAACGAGTCGTTGCTCCAGATTGTCAATTAGATGTTTATTGTAAGCACCTCCACCCGTGACGAGGACTTCGCCTTTATCGGGCCAGTAGGGTTGCAGGTTATGAACAAGTAGTTCGATTAAGGTTTTCATGGCATTTGCAGGATGGGTTGACAGGTTCAAGAAGTGTTGCCTGACCCATTGATTGTCCATCGATTTAGGAAATGGGAGTGAGAAGAAGGGTAGCTGTTGCCATTGTCGCAATAATTCTATGTTTACGGTCCCCTGGATGGAATATTTGCCCTCGTCATCAAAGGGTTGGCCCAGATTCCGTGCATAGTGATTCAATACCTGATTACACGGGCAAATGTCGCCTGCCATCCAATCTTCGGTACGGGTAAGGTTGGCAATACCGCCTAGATTGAGATAACCAGTAAATCCGGGGAAAAGGTGCTTTTCACCAAATGGGACCAAAGGGGCGCCCTGGCCGCCCAATGCCAAATCTGCCGTGCGAAAGTCTGTCACAGTGGGAGTAGTTGTTGCTACATTTATTTGCGCGCCGTGTCCCAGCTGGAATGAATAGCCATGTTCGGGTGCATGAGTTATTGTGGGTCCGTGATAGCCAATGACATCCACAGGGCCCCAATTCAACCGATTGATTTCAGTCCCGATCCAATTTCCCAAACGGGCGTTGGCGCTCATTATTTCCCTGAAACTAGGATTTTCTGCCAACACAATGCTGCAGAAAGTTTCATTTAAAGGAATGCTTTCGGTGCGCAAGCATTGCCATTTCCAACGACCATTTGCTGTGGAAAATTGGCAGAGGGCGAGATCTATCGCGTCTAGCGAAGAGCCGCACATAATGCCTATGGCCATATATTTGGAATATTGATTCATCATGTATGATTGTTGGCGTAGATATCGGAAACACCAAAATTAAGGCTGCAGCTTTTAGCCATGATAAAATTGGTGCAATACATCAATTCGACGGCTTGCATCAGGTTTGCGCACATTGGCCGGCACATGACTTATGGATTTGTTCTGTAGGCATGCGGCAGCCGGAAGTTGCGCGGGTGACGGATCGATTTCATTGGTTAAGCGCGAATACTGCCTTACCACTCCAATTGAATTACGATACGCCGGAATCTTTGGGGGCAGATCGCATTGCCCTGGCCGTTGGTGCCAGGACTTTAATGCACAATCCCACTGTGCTTGTGATAGACATCGGAACCTGTGTGACCTACGATCTTATTCATTACGAACAATACTTGGGTGGTGCCATTACCCCGGGAGTGGACATGCGATTGGCAGGCATGCATACCGGGACCCGTGGGTTGCCCGATTTACGTCCGCTGGACATGAATTCAAAAATTGAATTGCCCGGCAAATCCACAAAATCTTGTATGCAATCCGGAGTAGTCGCAGGTTTGCAATACGAAATGCAAGGTTTTATAACGAATTTTAACAAACAATACGGCCCCCTGGAGGTACTGTTGACTGGAGGTTTGGCTTCTTACTTTGAATCCAAAATAAAAGCATACACCTTTGCAAGCTCAAAAATTGTGCTCACAGGATTACATGGTATCTGGAGGTTTAATGAAGGGCTTTAGTTTATTATTCTTTTATTTATTGCTGACAACGCAACTGAAGGCACAAACACAATCCTCTGTGTACTCAGAAAATGGTTTGGGTTTATTCCTGCCTTTTGGCGAACCCAATTATCAGTCGATGGGCGGTGTAGGTATCGGTACACCCAATATATGGCATCCGAACACAAAGAATCCCGCTTATCTCGTGCTAAATAGCCTGACTACTTTTCAGGTAGGTCTCGAAACTGATAGGAGAAAAGTCAGCGTGGAAGGGCAGGAAGAAAATAGGGTATCGGGTGGTCTACGTTATCTAAACTTGTCTTTCCCAGCCATTTCAGGAAAATGGACGACTGCATTTTCTCTAAGGCCTTTGACCACGGTCAATTACGAGATTACGGGTTTAGATTCCATTAGTGGTGGTATCCTGACCTCGACATTTAAAGGTTCCGGTGGCATCACGTCTTTGTTGTGGTCAAATGGTTTTCGAATCACAGATGAGTTGTTTCTGGGCGTGAAAGGTATTTACCTTTTTGGCTCCCTGGAAGATGAGGTATCTACAGACATCATTGACGATGCGGGCACCAGTCTCTTGGTTGATTTTACTGATCAAAAGTTTTACAATGATCTGAACTTTTCTATATCTGCCGCTTACCGAAAAAAATTTAGAGATGAAAAATTCCTAAATGTAGGTTTTATCTATGAGCCGCGGGTGAAATTGGACGGGACCAATACTTTAGTTTCGGAAACTAGCCGTAAGTCCGATGGCGTACTGTTACAAGAAAGTACCCTACTTGAGGGAGTATCCATTGCCACCTCTTTGCCCACACGAATGGGTTTTGGTTTATCCTATGAATTGTTCAATAGACTACAATTGGGTCTGGATTTTGAACGGGCTTTCTGGAACGAAGTAGAGTCAGAATTAACAGATTCGAAAGTGCAGAACACTACGGAAATAGGTTTTGGAGCTTCTTGGACGCCCGATTTCTCAAGTATTAACAATTATTTTGAACGAGCAACCTATCGTTTTGGGTTAACTTTCTCCACCTTACCCTATACCATTGAGGATGAGACTATTTCGGATTTTGGTATCAATATTGGAGGTAGGTTCCCTGCAGGGCCTGCCAGAGTTTCATCACTGGACCTGTCTTTACAGCAGGGTTGGCTGGGAACTACGAGAAACGGATTGGTGAGAGAGGCCTACTTTAAGATCGTCTTTGGTGTGACGATAAATGACAGATGGTTTGTAAAAAGACGTTATGATTAAAATGTGAAGCGATGAATAGGATTACAACAATTGCAGGTATTGCCTTCATGACACTATTTTATTATGTAAGTGCGCAAGAGAATGTGAATTGTCCTTGCGTGCAGAACTACGAAGGTGGATGGTGTTGGGGAGCCGACCCAGATATGGCAAAAGAGAAAAATGCCTACTACACAGATGCTTTTAAGGCGGGGAGAATGAAGGATGCGATTCCGGCATTGGAATGGCTCGTAGAAAATACGCCTAATCTGAATAAATCCGTCTATGTAAATGGAGCCAAGATTTTTGAAACGCTGGCACTTCAGGAAACCGATGCCGTAAAAAAGAAGGAGTATACGGAAAAAGCGTTGGCCATGTACGATCGTCGAATGGTGTGTTTCGACAACGAGGCTTACGTACTAAACAGAAAAGCGCTTGCAGCTTACAAGCTCCTCAAAGGAGATCAGACAAAATACCAGGAACTACTTGATTTGTTCGATCGGGCCTACGAATTGAATCAGGATAAAATGTACGACAACAACCTCTTGGCCTACATGGACGTGATGCGGCGTTACAAAGCCGTGGGTAACACGCTGCCGGATGAGCGCGTGTTCGATAGGTATTTCAATATTGTCGAAATTATGGATGCCAAAGAGGGTATATCTCCAAAATTACGTGACAACGTAGATAAACTGCTCTTAACCATTGTACCGGAAATAGATTGTGAAATTGTTATCAAAAATTTCGGTCCCAAATTCGAGGCAAATCCGGACATCAAAATGGCCAAGAAAATCTTTCAGTTGATGCTAACGGGAAAATGCACAGACCACCCGCTTGCCATGAAAACAGGTAAGTTTATTCAGGGGGTGGAGCCGAATTATGGCATATCTAAGTTCCTGGCCATTACAGCCAATGCGAATGGAGACAAGGAGACAGCCATGCAATATTTTGAGGAGGCCTTGACACTAACTGATGAGAATGTGAAAAAGTCTGAACTTTATTTGAGCATGGCACGGATAAAAGCCACGCAAGGTGCAAAATCTACTGCGAGAGGACTGGCAAGACAGGCACTGTCAGCCGATCCAAGTCAACGCGAAGCATACAAGTTCATTGGCGATCTCTACATGACTTCCTTTGGGGATTGTCAGGAAGGTGTGAGTAAAACCAAGGATAGGGCAGTATTTATTGCCGCTTACGATCAATATAAAATGGCCAATCATGAAGCGGGAATGAAAAAAGCCAAAGATGCATTTCCTTCTGCGGAAGAGATTTTTACGGAAGGCTATGAAAAAGGACAGCAGATCGTCGTGAATTGTTGGATTAATGAAACGGTATCAATTGATATTCGTGATTAGACACCTATTAGGGCCTTTTTATAAAACGGTTGTAGTGACAAACTGCGGCCGTTTTTTTATCGGCTTCTTGGCACTAATAAGTATGGGCTGCAATCAGGATAAAGAGGCCCTGAATCAGCCGGTTTGGGAGGGTCCAACGATGAGTCTCGACAGTGTGAATACCATGATGACAGATTCGGCGGAAATGCAGGTACGTATCATTGCACCCAAAGAGCAGGCTTACAACAATGGGGATAAGGAATGGAAAAAAGGTCTTTATCTTCAATATTATGATAAGGAAGGAGCAGTCACTACCACATTTAAGTCTGATTATGCTTTTTATGACCGCGAAAAACATCTCTACAAGGGCGTGGGTAAGGTAGCAGTGCAAAACAGAATGAACGGAGATGAACTCAATACTGAAGAGTTGTTTTGGGATCCAAACGAAAAGCGTTTCTTTACGGACAGGTATGTGACAATATCTACTTCAACGGAATTACATACCGGTGAAGGGCTGACGGCCAGTGAGGATTTCACGTATTATAAAATCATAGCACCTTCAGGGTCGTTTCCTTTGAAGCAAAGTGAAGAAGAAGATGAAATTGATTGACACCATACTTTTTGTGCTGGCCCTGTGTTTTTTTGTTGTAGGTTTATATGAAACCATTTATTTCGGTATTGAGACGACCTACTGGCTTTTTATGCTAAGTCTCATCCTACTTTTTTTGTATTATTACAGGAAGTCACAAATCCGTAAGAACTCTTGAACGAATTCCTGATAATTGGGGTCACTTTGCTGTTTTCGGCTTTTTTTTCGGGTATAGAAATAGCTTTCATCTCTGCCAATCGGTTGCACATTGAAGTGCTCAGTCAGAAAGGGGCCTTAACAGGACAAATACTATCGAAGTTTACTGCCAATCAATCGCAATTTCTTGGGACCACGCTGGTGGGTAATAATTTGTCGTTAGTGATCTACGGATACTTTATGGCGAGAATGATTGAACCTACGCTAATGGAGGTAATACCTGAAGGTGGGCGGACCATTATTCTAGTGACTCAAACCCTGATTTCAACAACAGTGGTATTGCTTACGGCAGAATTTTTACCCAAGAGTTTATTTCTAATGAATGCCGATAGATTCCTCCAGGTTTTATCTGTCCCAATGCTCATTATCTATTACCTCATGTACCCGGTAACCCGGGCCGTGGTGGGTCTATCGCGGCTAGTGATTAGCAAGTTGATGGATTATGAGTTCTCGGAAGATAAACCGGTTTTTGGGCTTACAGATCTCAATAATTACATTAAGCGAAATCTCCGACAAAATAAAATCGATGAGGGCGAAGTAGATGCCAGGATATTGAACAACGCCATCGAGTTTAAAACAGTGAAAGTGCGCGAGTGCATGATCCCGCGTACAGAGATTGTAGCTGTGGAAGTATCCGAAGAAGTGCGCGTTTTGAAAGAGGCCTTTATCGAAAGTGGGCATTCAAAAATTATAATTTATAAGGAAACAATTGATGATGTGGTTGGCTATTGTCACTCGTTGGAAATGTTCAAAAAGCCAAGTGACATTAAATCGATCATTACGCCTATTATTATCGTGCCGGAAACCACTCCGGCGAGTGAATTGCTGATTCAGTTCATCACCGAACGAAAGAGCCTGGCATGGGTGGTGGATGAATACGGTGGAACTTCCGGTATTGTAAGTATGGAAGATGTGATCGAAGAGATTTTTGGGGAAATCCAGGATGAACACGATGATGAGGACTTGATGGAAAATCAGTTAGACGATCATACTTTCATTCTGAGTGCTAGGCATGAGGTCGATTACCTCAACGAAAAATACGCTTTTCAATTGCCTGAGGGTGAATATGATACTTTGGGTGGATTGATTCTAAATTTTAAAGAGGATATTCCCTTGGTCAATGAAGACATTTCCATAGATCATTTTTTGATCACCATACTTTCTGTGGAAGAAAACCGCATAGATACAGTAAGGCTTAAGGTAATGCCAATGACTGAAGAAGCAATTTCAAATTAAGGTTTTGATAAGGTTGGGATTAGGCTATTTTTGCCCTCTTTAAATTTTCAGGTATGGCACTTATAAATACGTTGAGGAATCGAATGGGCAAAATCGTGGTATTTGCCCTCGGTCTCACCATGGTTGCGTTCATATTGACAGACTTAGTAGGAAACAATTCATTATTGTTCGGTCAGGATAGGGACATTGCAGAGATTGATGGTTCAGACATTTCGATGGAAGACTTTCAAATGAAAATGGAAGACCTGTCATCAAGATTCGCATTGGTTGCTGGAAGAAGGCCACAGGCAGAAGAAATGGATCAGATTAGGGAGCAGGCCTGGCAGGCTTTATTGATTGAACACCTCTACCAAAAGCAATTAGATGAACTCGGTATACGCATATCTGAGCTTGAGCAGATAGACATGGTGCAGGGCAGTAACATACATCCTCAAATACGTCAGGCATTTACCAATCAAAGTGGACAGTTCGATCAGCAGGCTTTGCAGCAACAACTGGCCGCAATTAGTCAAGGATCTGCCCAAGATAGGGCCAATTGGAGTCAGTTCGAAAGCAATCTGATCATGAGCAAAAGATTCATGAAGCTCAACGCCCTTGTGAGTAGCACCAACTATGTAACGAAAGCAGAGGCGCGTAATGAATATAAGGACCAAAGTTCGGCAGCTACAATTGAATATGTGTATGTTCCCTATGCGGTGATCGAAAATGATGAAGTAGAGATCACAGATTCCGATTTGGACGCGTATTTAGAAGCAAATGCCTATGCATATCAGAAGGAAGCATCTAGAGATTTAGCTTATGTGGCTTTCCCTTTGGCACCCTCGAGTACGGATTCATTGGTAATTGAAACTGAAATGGCCGAAGTAATGGAAGGTTTGGCAGGCACGACAAATGATTCCACGTTTGCATTACGCAACTCAGATGGCAGTTTCCCTTTTGTTAACTACAGGAAGCATGAACTGCCCACGGCCTTACTCAATGCGGAGGGTGTGCCTGTAGAAGTGGGTACGGTGACGGAGCCAATCATCGATCAGAATGGCCTGATTGTCTACAAGCTATCTAAAGTGACAGAGGGGCCTGAATACTACACGAAAGTACGTCACATCCTCATTAAGTGGTCGGACGATTCTAATGAAGCCAAAATGGAGGCGCTAACTCGAGCAAAGGGTATTTTGGGGAGGGTGCGCTCAGGAGAAGATTTTACTGCGTTAGCGGCCGCCGAAAGTGAAGATCTGAGTAATGCCCAACGAGGAGGTGATCTCGGATGGGTTTCGGAAAGTACAGAATTTGTAGAGCCGTTCAAGACGGCCGTTTTCAATCACGTGGGTGCGGGGATCATTCCCCGAGCGGTAGAAACGCAATTTGGTTACCACATCATTAAACTTGATGAACCAAAAACCAACCAAGTTTTTAAAGTGGCCGTGGTTGAGAAGGACTATTTGATTACGACGGAGACCATTGACTCGGTGAACCGGGAGACAGATCTTTTTTACACGCAGGTGGCCAACTATGACGATTTTATAAAAATCGCTGAAGAAAGAAATCTGGAGGTAAAAGAAATACCAGAAGTACCTTCCACGGCTGAACGATTGGGATCATTGGGTAACGCGCGAAGCGTAGTACTCTGGTTGTATAATGAGGCCAGCGTTGGAGACATTTCGAGGGAAGATACCCAGGATGCTTATGTGGTGGCTATCATGACAGGGGAACAGAAAAAAGGAACATCTCGCTTGTCTGCTGTGAAGGAGGAGGTTCGCGAGGAGTTGCTCAAAGACAAAAAAGCGGCAATGATTAGAGAAAAGCTTGCACCTCATTTAACCAAGTCTTTAGAAGAGATAGTGGCGGGCTATGGCGCAGGTGCGACTGCCGGGGAGGCCACGTTCAATTGGTCGGCGATCACGGTATCGGGAATGGGAAATGCACCAGAGGTGGTGGGAGCTGCCCTTGGAATGGAAAACAATGAAATATCTGGTCCTATCATGACTGATCAGGGTGTGGTGGTTTTTCAGTTGGTCAGTCGGGTGCCCGCTGCGGATCAGGAGAACTACGCCACTTATGCGCAACAGTTAATTGGTCGCTATCAAGCACGAATGATGAATATCAGCAATTTTCCACTGACAGCTTTTCCCATTCAAATTTCTCAAAAAATTGATGCAGCCCTTCAGGAGTTGTCGGAACTAGAGGACAAGAGATACAAGTTTTATTAGTAAGTAGTCAATCGTTCATTGGTTCCGTTTTTTCTTATATTGGGCAGATGAGCTGGGATATTGATGGATTCAGACAAAAGTTGGAAAAACAGCATAAATTTCCAGGGAAGTATCTTTTTAAATTTATTGTACCGATACATGCCATAGTGGAGGTGGAGAATTTGGCACAAAAGGTGCCAGTCAGGGAGCGACCAAGCAGAAAAGGAAACTACTCCAGTGTTACGTTTGAAATGAGCGTGAAGGATGCGAAAGAAGTAATTGATATTTATCAGCGTGCGTTTAAAATTGAAGGGTGTATCGCATTATAATATATGACTTATGTGGGAAGAAAAAGAGAACAGTTTAGTCAGGATTTTCAGTTTCAATGATTTTAGTGAAGCATTTGGTTTCATGAGCCGGGTGGCTTTGTTGGCGGAACAGATGCAGCACCATCCTACCATAGAAAATACTTATAATCGGGTAGCTATCACCCTTCAGACGCATGATGCTGGCAACAAGGTGACTGAAAAAGATCACAAGTTGGCCGCAGCAATTGATAAACTTTAATGAATGGCAAGTGGGGGGTAAATTGTACATTGTTGCCACCCCCATCGGTAATTTGGCGGACATCAGTATCCGTGCAGTCGAAACCTTACGCAAGGTTGACTTGATTTTGGCAGAAGATACCCGCACCAGTAAGACACTTTTGGAGCATTACTCCGTAAGCACGCCTACGAGAAGCTTTCATGCCCATAATGAACATCGCATGACCGAATTATATCTGAAGATGGTGCAGGATGGTCAACAATTGGCGATAATCTCAGATGCTGGTATGCCAGGTATTTCGGATCCCGGGTTTTTATTGGTACGTGCGGTTACTCAACAAAAATTACCACTTGAGGTAATACCAGGACCAACGGCATTTCTTCTGGCATTGATTAAATCTGGTTTCCCAACGGACCGGTTCATTTATGAAGGATTTCTGCCACACAAAAAAGGTCGGCAAACCCGGTTAAAAGAAATTCTGAAAGAAACCCGGACGGTGGTATTGTACGAGTCCACGCACCGTATTCTCAAATTATTGCAAGAATTACAGTATCTGGAAGAGGAAAGCCGTAGAATTTCTGTTTCAAGAGAGTTGACTAAAAAGTTTGAAGAAACGATAACTGGAGCGCCGTCGATGGTTCTGGCTTATTTTAGCACACATACTTGTAAGGGAGAATTTGTAGTAGTCATTGAGGGGAAATGAATTTACCTGAAATCGCTAAAAGCGTATGTAAGATTGCCGGAGCTACTGGATTATTCATCCAGGAAGAAGGAAATAAATTCGATCGCAATCAGGCCAAATACAAGGGAACTAACGATTTGGTGTCTTACGTGGACAAGGAAAGTGAGCGACAGTTGGTAAAAGAGCTTTCAGTACTTGTTCCTGAGGCAGGCTTTATTACTGAGGAAGGCACCACGTCCGGTCCCAAGGGAGTCCTTAATTGGGTGATCGATCCTTTGGATGGCACCACAAATTTTGTTCATGGATTGCCAATCTATGCCATTAGTGTTGCTTTGGTAGAGGATGGCAAGCCGTTGGTGGGCGTTGTCAGGGACGTTGAAGCAGGGGTCAACTACTGGGCTGTCGCGAGCGGGGGGGCATTTATGGAAGATGAAGCGATATGCGTATCTTCAGTTAACAACTTAGGTGAAGGTCTGTACGCAACTGGTTTTCCTGTAAAAGACTTCAAACGGCTGGAAAAATACATGTCTATCATGACAGCAGTAATGAAACAGGCCCATGGATTGAGACGCCTGGGAAGTGCTGCCATGGACATGGTTTATGTGGCCAGAGGTCTGTATGAAGGATATTTTGAATTCAACCTTCATCCTTGGGATGTAGCGGCTGGAATTTTGCTAGTGAAGGAAGCAGGAGGCAAGGTGACAGATTTTAGTGGAGGTACAAACTATCTTTTTGGTGGAGAAGTTGTCGCGGCCGGAGCTGTTCATCCCGAATTGATGAAGGTCATTAAAAAGTATTGGTAATTTCAGATTTCTAACAAATCAGATATGTCGTCAGTTAAGGCAAGTGAAAAAGACGTAGAAAGAGCAGATCAGCTGAAGGTTTATTATGAAAACCTTACAGAAGAAATTGCAAAAGTGATAGTTGGTCAAAAAGAAACGATTAAGCTGCTATTGCTATCCATATTTTGTGACGGACATTCGCTATTGGTAGGCGTACCTGGTTTGGCCAAAACCTTACTTGTGCAAACGCTCGCTCGGACGCTTTCTCTTGGTTTTAACCGTATCCAGTTTACCCCAGATCTCATGCCATCGGATATTTTAGGAGCAGAAACTATGGATAAGGAAAGGAATCTACGTTTTATTAAGGGCCCCATATTTTCAAATATTATTCTAGCCGATGAAATTAATCGGACGCCACCTAAAACGCAGTCGGCACTATTGGAAGCCATGCAGGAACGCGCTGTGACAGTGGGCGGGCAGCATTATTCATTAGACCGACCTTTTTTCGTTTTGGCTACGCAAAATCCCATTGAACAAGAGGGTACCTATCCGCTGCCGGAAGCACAACTGGATCGTTTCATGTTCATGATTCAGTTGGACTATCCTTCTTTCGAGGAGGAAATGGAAGTGGTAAGGCGAACCACCGGCGCAGCCTCACCTGAAATAGGGCCTGTGCTCGATGAGTCCACCATCAGAGAGTTTCAGGAATTGATTGGAAAGGTTCCGGTTACGGACCATGTGCTGGAATATGCTGTGCAGTTGGTAGGAAAAACACGTGCCTCAGAAAAAGGCGGGAATCCTTTGGCAGTACAATACTTGGAGTGGGGAGCAGGACCCAGAGCCAGTCAGTTTCTCATTTATGGGGCGAAATGTCACGCCGTTATATCCGGCAAATACTCACCTGATATTTCGGATGTGCAAGCGATTGCAGTGGCGGTGTTGCGTCATCGAATTGTGAGAAATTTTAAGGCTGAAGCTGAAGGCCTTACAGAGGAAGCCATCATCAGGCAATTGCTCTAAAACTGACGCAGAAATCTGACATCGTTTTCTGAAAATAACCGGATATCGTCAATGCGGTACCTAAGCATTGTGATTCGTTCCAAGCCCATTCCGAAAGCCCAGCCGCTGTAAATGGATGCATCAATCCCACAGTTGGTCAGTACATTAGGATCTATTACCCCAGATCCTCCAATTTCTACCCATCCGGTCTGTTTACAGATCTTACATCCTTCGCCTTTACATATGAAACAGCTGATATCAAATTCTGCACTGGGTTCGGTAAAGGGAAAGTAAGAAGGTCTGAGGCGTACCCGGGTATCTTTACCAAACATTTCTCGGGCAAACAGATAAAGGGTATCCTTCAAATCTTTGAAAGAAACCCCTTTATCCACGAATAAGCCTTCGAACTGGTGAAAGAAGCAATGGGCGCGGGCGGAGATGGCTTCATTGCGATAAACCCTTCCGGGCATGACGGAGCGCACGGGTGGTGGCTGTTCACAAAGCATTCGGATTTGTACATTTGACGTATGCGTGCGCAAGAGTTTTTCTTTGTTAGCGGATAGGAAAAAAGTGTCTTGCATTTGGCGGGCAGGGTGGTTTTCCGGGAAATTCAATGCGGAAAAGTTGTACCAATCGTCTTCTATCTCTGGGCCAAGCGCCACATTGAACCCCAATCGCTCAAATATTTCCACAATACGAAAGTAAGTTTGACTTAAGGGGTGTACGGTACCGCGGGCGCGTTGGACAGGTGGAAGGGTAACATCAACCTCCGAGGAGTGATCTTCTCCCCGGTTCACCTCATCTCCCATGGCCTTAAACTTATCATGGGCTAATTGTTTCAGGTGGTTCAAAGGTTGGCCGACAACTTGTTTTGCATCCTGTGGCAGCGCTTTAAAATCTTGAAACAGTTGGTTTATTACTCCTTTCCGGCTGATAAATTTCAGCCGAAACGCTTCCAACTCGGCTGTATTCGTGATCGTGGTGTTACGGATCTCCTGTTCTAAGGTCTTTAGTCTGTCAACCATGAGAACAAAGGTAAAACCAATGAACCGATGTTAAGAAGCGGTTTTACGCTTATGAAGCAGTAGTAGCTGTATTTTACGCTTGAGGCGCTGGTCTAGTAAGTAGCCGAATGAAAGGGCGCTGATCAGAATGATAATCAGACAGAACGTTTCGCCAAAGTGTTGACAGAACCATACTGTTGTGAACAGGCCAATGTTGAACAATAGTAAAGTCAAAGTGGCTTGTCCGTGGTTCAGTCCTAGTTTCAGTAATATATGGTGAACATGATTTTTGTCTGCGGACATGGGTGACCGTCCGGCGAGAAAACGAATGATAAATACACGAAATGTGTCGTATACAGGTAATACTAGAAGAGCGATACCCATACTGACAGGAGTCAGTATCTTGCCCGAATGGGTCAAGGGCAGGTGCGCACTTAAATCTATAAACTGAATGACCAAAACTGAAAGAATGAATCCGATGACCAACGACCCCGTGTCTCCCATGAAAATCTTCGAAGGTTGCCAATTAAAAAAAAGAAAGGCTAATATTCCTGCCGCCAGCGACACTGCCATGAAACCGAGGGTCTGTTGACCAATAGAAAAAAACCACCAACCCAAAACAGAACAGACAAATAGCGCAATACTTCCGGCCAGACCATCTATTCCATCAATTAAATTAAAAGCATTGGTCAGGCCGACGATGATAAAAATGGTAATCAACTCGGGCGTTCCTGCGGGTAGATGTTCTATGCCGAAAAGACCGTACAATCCGTTGAGTCGGATATTGGCAAAAAAGACGATGAGCAATGCGGCAAACACCTGTATGGTCAACTTATCCAGCGCTTGCAGGCTGGATAAATCATCACGCAATCCGAGCAGGAACATGAAGAAAGAAGCCAAAAGGAAAAATTTATAATGACTTAGTTCACTCAGAGGCACCCAAAACAAAAGCGACATCATGAATGCAATATAAATGGCAATACCTCCGAATGAGGGTGTACTTATTCTGTGAATTTTCCTACCCGTCGGATTGTCCAACATGTTTAGCGAACGAAACACGCGAATCACTATCGGTGAAATGGAAAAGGCCAATAAAAAGGCCGTTGTTATACAGAGAATAACGTCCATATTGCCGGAAACTTAACAATATTAGTTACTATGATGTGAAATAAGTAAGGAAAAATATAACTTTTCCATTAAATCAATGTTTGCAGCCAGTACATAGAAAAAATGGATTAAGCAGATCAGATTTGTTGTAGTTCAAAGGTGTATTTGTAGTTGCTTGCCACACATGACCACCAGCTTCATTGACGATCAAATGAGCCGCCGCAGTGTCCCATTCCATGGTGGGTGCATACCTGGGATAAAGATCTGCTTCTCCACGTGCTACCATTAAAAGTTTAAGCGAACTTCCTTTAGATACAATTTGAGGATGACGGAGCGTGCGCATGAATTCTTCCGTCTCAGGTGATAGGTGGGATCTAGAGGCGACCACTTTTAATCCTTCATCGGCAATAGATTTACCGTTGACTATCAACCTTTCAACAGTACCATCTGGATGCTCCATGGATGCACCTTGATCAGCGATCCCTGTATACATCTGTTTGAGAACTGGTGGATGGACGACACCCAGGATTGGTTGACCATTTTCAATTAATGCGATATTCACGGTGAATTCATCATTTTTTTTGATGAATTCTTTGGTACCATCCAAAGGATCTATCATCCAAAAGGAAGGCCATCTTTTTCGGTCTTCATACGGGATGTTACGCCCCTCCTCACTTAGCATTGGCAGCCCGGTAGCAGATAGATGCTTTTCAATTATCTGATGTGCGGCAGTATCGGCAAGTGTGAGTGGTGAGTCGTCAGCTTTAGCTTCGATGGAAAAATCACCACTGTTGTAGATGTCAATTATTTTTTCTGCGGCTTCTAGTGCAGCTTCACGCGCGATGTGTAAAAGTTGAGTTCTGTTCATCATCCAATAATCATTCCGGCTGCCACTGTTTCATGAGTGGCCTCATCAACCAGAATAATGCTTCCGGTATTACGGTTTTTTCTATAAGTATCTACTAGCAGCGGTTTTGTAGACCGCAGGGAAACTCGGCAGATGTCGTTCATCTGAATATTGTTGTCTGTTTCATCTCGGTGTAGCGTGCTGATATCTAATTTGTAGCGGATATCTTTCAACATGACGCGTGCATCGGTGGTGGTATGGCGGATTTGGTATTTCTTTTTGGGGATTGGACCATTAGGGTTCAACCAACATAGCATTACCTCCAAATCTTGTGTGATATTGGGCTGGTTGTTGGCGCGCACAATCATGTCACCTCTTCCAATGTCGATATCATCCGCGAGCGTCATGGTAACTGACATGGGTGAGAAAGCCTCGTTTACGGGCCCATCAAACGTATCGATGCTTTTGATGTTAGAGGTGAAACCGGACGGCAATACCATTATTTCATCACCGGGCTTGAATATGCCGCCGGCAATTCTTCCGGCATACCCTCGATAATCGTGGTATTGATCAGTCTTGGGCCGAATGACTGTCTGAACCGGAAACCGGCAGTCGATGTGGTTTTCATCACTCCCAATGTGAATATTTTCTAGTGTATACAGCAATGTAGCGCCTTCGTACCAGTTCATATTTGCACTTCTATTCACTACGTTATCGCCGTTAAGCGCACTTATCGGGACAAATCGAATGTCTTTAACATCCAATTTGGATGAGAATTCTTCAAAATCCCGAACAATTTGATCAAAAACTTCCTGCTTGTAATCTACAAGGTCCATCTTATTGATGCAGATGATGATATGAGGGATTTGGAGTAGGGAGGCGATAATTGAATGTCGACGTGTTTGTTCTACCACGCCCTTTCGCGCATCAATAAGTAGCAGGGCCAGGTTAGCCGTGGAGGCACCGGTAACCATGTTGCGGGTATATTGGATATGCCCTGGCGTATCTGCTATGATGAATTTTCTTTTTGGTGTAGCAAAATATCTGTAGGCCACATCGATGGTGATTCCTTGTTCCCGCTCGTCTTTTAACCCATCTGTCAGCAAGGCGAGGTCTACTTGCTCCAGACCTTTTTTTTCGCTGGATTTTTTGACTTGTTCGTATTGATCTTCAAATATGGATTTGGAGTCATACAACAATCGACCGATCAGCGTACTTTTTCCGTCATCAACACTACCGGCGGTGGTGAAGCGGAGTAATTCCATGTCTAAATAAGTGTTTTGATCCATAGCTACGGCTTTAGAAATATCCCTGTCTTTTTCGATCTTCCATTGAAGTTTCTGATCGTTTATCATCTTCTCGGTTACCCCTTTCTGTTTGTCTGGCAGCAGCCACTTCATCAATGATCTTGGGTAGGTCGTCGGCGTCAGATTCGATACCTCCGGTGATGGTGATGTCGCCGAGAGTTCGGAACCGAATGCGCTTGTTTACAACTTCTTCATTCTCCTGAATTTGAATAAACTCCGATAACGGTAACCACGTATTATTTCGGAAGATTACCTCTCGCGTGTGTGCAAAATACAGGGAGGGAATGTCAATCTTTTCCTGATGGATATACTGCCAAACATCCATTTCTGTCCAGTTCGATAAAGGGAATACCCTGAAGTGTTCGCCAACCTGTTGCTTACCGTTGAAAAGATTCCAAAGTTCAGGTCTCTGATTTTTAGGATCCCACTGGCCAAACTCATCTCTGTGTGAAAAAAAGCGTTCTTTTGCCCGAGCCTTCTCTTCGTCTCGTCTGGCACCACCGATGCAGGCGTCAAATTGGTGTGCTTCGATGGTGTCTAACAAGGTGATGGTTTGAAGGGCGTTGCGGCTTGCATTTCTGCCTCTTTCTTCTACTGCTTTCCCCTCGTCTATGGATTGTTGGACATACCCGACAATGAGGCGCGCTCCGAGCATGTCCACGAGACGGTCTCTAAATGCAATGGTTTCCGGGAAATTGTGTCCGGTGTCAATGTGAACCAGGGGGAAAGGAATCTTGGCAGGGTGAAAGGCTTTTCGTGCCAAGTGGGCAATTGTAATGGAATCTTTGCCGCCTGAAAACAGAATGGCCGGATTTTCAAACTGGGCGAAAACTTCTCGCAAAATATTAATGGCCTCTGCCTCCAATTCTTGGAGGTGTGTAAGGTTATAATTGCTCATAATTTCAATTTTGGAAGTATAAAGTTGAGCATTTCCTGAAGACTTACCTCAAGGCCGTTGTTTGCGGTATCTACACGTAAATCTGGATATTCAGGTATTTCGAAAGGAGAATCTAAACCGGTGAAATCTCTAATTTCTCCCGCCCGGGCTTTTTTGTATAAACCTTTGACATCCCTGGCTTCACAAACTTCCAACGGACAGTCTACATGGATTTCCAGGAATCTGTCTTCGCCTACAATTTCCCGCGCTTTTTGCCTATCAGCTGTAAATGGAGATATGAAGGCCGTAAGCACGGTAAGTCCGGCATCGACAAATAGGTTGGCCACTTCGGAAATTCGTCGAATATTTTCAGTTCGGCTACTGACCGAGAAGTCCAAATCATTATTGAGTCCGGAACGAATGTTGTCACCATCCAGCAAATAAGTGGAAATTTGTCTCTGGTAGAGTTGCTGCTCCAGTGCGTTTGCCAGGGTGGACTTTCCTGAACCCGACAACCCGGTGAACCAAAGGAGATAGGGGCGGTGACCATGTAGCTTCACTCGGTCCGCATGCTGGAGGGCATGTGCATGAGGTATGATGTGCTGATTCATAAACTTCCGTCGGAGAGGGTGCGGTCTAACTGATTTTTTACGTCA
Organism: uncultured Roseivirgaceae bacterium; assembly: GCA_964403075.1. Lineage (GTDB taxonomy): Bacteria > Bacteroidota > Bacteroidia > Cytophagales > Cyclobacteriaceae > CAYOEV01. The sequence goes on from CAYOEV010000001.1 coordinate 323,451, forward strand.
AAGATAACCGGTACCTGTTTGCGGATGAACAACCAGTCCAGGTCTTTGTAGGCGCTATGAGCAACTGCCAGCACTACGGCATCGTAGACCTCGGGATTGAATTCGTCCATTAATTCAATGGCATATTCTTGTCGCACGTCTGTGGCGTCGGCATATGGATCGAAGACGTCTACCTCAAATTTATAATTTGAGAGTTCGCGGTAAATATCCACCACACGCGTATTTCTGACATCAGGACAGTTTTCTTTGAAGGTAAATCCCAAAATCGCGCATCGAAGGGGTTGTGCCAGCGCTCCTTTTTCTGCCAGCAGCCGGATCACGCGGTGGGCAACATGTGCGCCCATCTGGTCATTGATGTCTCTACCCGCCAAAATTACCTGTGGATGGTGACCCAGTTGCTTGGCCTTATAGGTCAAGTAATAGGGGTCGACGCCAATGCAATGTCCACCAACCAGACCCGGTTGAAAGGGAAGAAAATTCCATTTGGTATTTGCGGCTTCGAGGACCTCTTGGGTATTGATATTCATTTTATGGAATATCACGGCCAGCTCGTTAACGAAAGCAATGTTAATGTCGCGTTGTGCATTCTCGATGACTTTGGCTGCTTCAGCAACCCGGATAGAGGATGTCAAATGGGTGCCTGCTTCAATGAAGGACCGGTAAAAGGCGTCTACTTTTAATGCCGTTTCGGAGGTACTCCCGCTGGTAACTTTCAGAATATTTTCCAATCGATGTACCTTGTCGGCCGGGTTGATTCTTTCCGGAGAATAACCACAAAAAAAATCCTGGTTATAGTTCAGACCACTGGTTTGTTCCAATATTGGCACACAGAATTCCTCTGTGCAACCGGGGTATACAGTAGACTCAAAAACGACGATATCCCCAGATTTCAATGCTGCGCCTACAGTATGACATGCCGACGAAAGTGGTTGTAGGTTCGGATTTTTTGAAGCATCAACGGGCGTAGGCACGGTAACCACAAAGAAATTTACTGACGCCAGAGAATCTGGATGATCCGAAAATGATAAAAAGGCACTTCTATCGAGATTTACCTTATTTACTTCGTTCGTGCGGTCTATACCCTCATTAAGTTCTTGTATCCGTAGAGGGTTGATATCAAAACCCACCGTCGGATAGTGTCTACCAGCAGCAACGGCCAGTGGAAGACCCACGTAACCCAACCCTATTACGCCAACTTGATAAGTCATTAGCTCAAATTAAAGCGCAAACTTAAAGGATTATTTGGCTGAAAAGCGCTCTTTGAAATATTCAAGCGTTGGTTTCAAGCCCTCGGCTCTGGTATATTTCGGCGACCAGTCAAGTATCTCACGGGCACGCTGGATATCCGGCTTTCTTTGCTTGGGGTCATCTTCAGGCAGTGTCAAGAAGTTCAGATGACTTTTGCTTCCGGTCAGCTGGATTATTTCTTCGGCAAACTCTTTAATGGTGATTTCCTCTGGATTGCCAACATTTACGGGGAGGTGGTACGCGCTTAAAAGCAGGCGATAAATGCCTTCAATCAAGTCATCCACGTAGGTAAAAGATCTGGTTTGGCTACCATCACCGAAAACGGTCAATGGCTCTCCGCGAAGCGCTTGTGAAATGAAAGTGGGTAAAGCGCGACCATCGTCGAGACGCATTCTCGGGCCATAGGTATTGAAGATACGAACGATTCTTGTTTCAAGGCCATGAAAATTGTGGTAGGCCATGGTAATGGCCTCGAGGAAACGCTTGGCTTCGTCGTACACGCCCCGTGGGCCTACAGGGTTTACATTACCCCAATAATCTTCGTTTTGTGGATGTACTTGTGGATCCCCATAGACTTCGGAAGTGGAAGCCACCAATATACGGGCCATTTTTTCCTTGGCCAGCCCCAAAAGGTTATGCGTTCCGAGTGCACCGACTTTCAGCGTAGGGATGGGCATCTTCAAATAGTCAATAGGACTTGCGGGTGAGGCAAAATGAAGAATGTAATCCAGTGATCCTTTAACGTGTACAAATTTCGTAACATCGTAATGGTAGAAAACAAAATTGTCCGCTTGGAAGAGATGTTCGATATTGTCCAGGCTGCCAGTAGACAAATTGTCCATGGCAATGACATCAAAACCTTCCCCAACGAAACGGTCGCAAAGATGTGACCCCAGAAAGCCGGCCGCGCCGGTAATCAATACTCTTTTCATTCGAAATAGTTAGGGAGATCCTTAAAAAGGGGTTGGTTTAAGTCTTTAGCTGAAACTAGTGGTTTTTCCTGAAAGCCCCAATCAATGTTTAAATCTTCATCGTTGAATCGCAGGCCTGCCTCATGGTTGGGCGCATAAAATTCATCCACATAATAAAAGAATTGCGTATTGTCCTCCAGCGTCAGGTAGCCGTGTGCAAAACCCTTCGGTACCATCATCATGCGACCTGGTCTATCGAGGATTTGCCTATGGTATTGGCCGTGGGTCGGGGAGGTCTTTCTCATGTCAACAATCACATCCAGCACTGATCCTGTATGCACGCCAACAATTTTGGATTGGGCATGAGGAGGAATTTGGAAATGCAGTCCCCTGAGTACATTTTTAGAAGATTTGGCAATGTTTACTTGCTTGATGACGTAAGGATTTCCAAGATGCTTATGCAACTTTTGATGGTTAAAGGATTCCATAAAATAGCCTCGTTCGTCCCCGAAAACAGGCATTTCGAACAGGAAACAGTCTTTGAGCGGCGTGGGGGATATTGTCATGGCTTGATCAAGGACAATAGATAATCACCATAGCCGCTTTTTCTGAGCGGGTCGGCCAATGCCTCGAGTTGCCAGGCCTCAATAAAATTCATCTTATAGGCTACTTCTTCGATGCAACCAACTTTTAGCCCCTGGCGGTCTTCAATGACCTGTACAAAATTTCCGGCTTGCATCAAGGAGGCAAAAGTACCGGTGTCTAACCAGGCCGTCCCTCTATCCAGGACCTGTACCTTTAGTTTCCCATTTTTAAGATAAGCGTTGTTGACGTCTGTGATTTCCAACTCACCTCTTGCGGAGGGCTGAACAGCCTTTGCTATCTCCACCACCTGTTCGTCGTAAAAATAAAGACCTGGGACGGCATAAGAGGATTTTGGATTCTTCGGTTTCTCTTCTATTGACAGTGCCTGAAAATCATGGTCAAAGGTGACCACACCGTATCGCTCCGGATCGTGCACGTGATACGCAAATACGATACCACCTTCAGGGTTCGCGGCGGCCTGTAATCGCTTGGAGAAACCAGAAGCATAAAAAATATTGTCGCCAAGAATCAAGGCAGACTTATCTCCAGCAATAAAGGGCGCTCCTATAATGAAAGCTTCCGCTAGCCCTCGGGGAGCGTCCTGGACGGCGTAATCGAAGCGGCAACCCAATTGCTCGCCGGAGCCAAGTAATTGTTGAAACAGTGGCAGATCTCTGGGGGTTGAAATGATAAGTACTTCTCTAATTCCCGCCAACATTAGCGTGGAAAGCGGATAATAAATCATGGGTTTGTCATGAACTGGAAGCAGCTGCTTGGACATGACCTTTGTGAGCGGATGTAACCGCGTACCTGACCCTCCGGCAAGAATAATTCCTTTCATCTGTTGAGGTAGTTTTCTTCGTAATATTTTAGGTAATCACCAGATTTTACCTGCTGTAGCCAGGCGTCATTGTTCAGGTACCAATCAACCGTTTTTGTGAGGCCTTCTTCGAAAGAGGTTCTTGGCACCCAGCCCAATTCTTTTTTGATCTTGGCGATGTCAATGGCATAGCGCTGATCGTGACCGGCCCTGTCTTTAACAAAATTAATGAGCGATCGTGCAGATTGGTCGCTTCTTTTCAATCTGCTATCCAGAAGGTCACAAAGTTTATAAACAAGTTCAATGTTTTGCCATTCATTTTCTCCACCTATGTTGTAGGTTTCTCCAACGATGCCTTGATGAAAAATCAAATCTATTGCCTCAACGTGATCCTCTACGTATAGCCAATCCCGTATATTCTCACCTTTGCCGTATATCGGAATGGGTGACTGGTTTTTAATTTTTTCGATAACGACAGGAATCAATTTCTCCGGGAACTGGTAGGGGCCATAATTATTCGAACAATTGGAAATCAGAATGGGCAAATTGTACGTATTGTGAAATGCGCGAACAAAATGATCGGAAGCCGCTTTGGAGGCTGAATAGGGTGACTTCGGATCGTATGCGGTGGTTTCCACAAATAATCCCTTTGGACCTAGCGACCCGTACACCTCGTCTGTGGAAACATGGTAAAAGCGATGTTTTTTATTCGTTATATCCCAATGGTTTCTGGCAACGTTCATCAGGGTCACCGTACCTAGGACATTGGTTGTGATGAAAGCAGTTGGATTTAAAATGGAGCGATCTACATGAGACTCGGCAGCAAGATGAAGCACACCGTCAATTTCATATTTGGTAAATAGCTCATTCAATAACTGAATATCGTTGATATCCCCTTTGATAAATTGGTAGTTGGGTGCTTCTCGAATATCGTCCAGGGTGGCAAGATTTCCCGCATAGGTGAGAAAGTCCAGATTGATTATCTGATAATCTGGATAGGTATTAACCATTTTTTTAACCACGTGCGAACCGATAAAACCTGCTCCACCGGTAATCAATAAACTATATTTCATAATAGCTTTTGTACCATTTTATAAATGCCTCTATTCCGGCTGAGATACTGGTTTGAGGCTGATAACCAACATCATGCATTAGTCCGGATACATCCGCATAAGTGTTTGGCACATCCCCCGGCTGAATGGGCATAAAATTGATCGTTGCCTTTTTGTCTAACTGACGCTCAATTTCGGCAATAAAATCCATTAACTGTACTGGCTGATGATGACCAACATTGTATATCCTACAAGGTGCAAAGCTAGTAGAAGGGTCTGGATTATCAGAGGACCATCCCGAAGCAGGCGTTGCAGGCTTTTCAGTCAGTCGGACAACGCCCTCCACAACGTCTTCAACATAAGTAAAGTCACGCTCCATTTTGCCATTGTTATATACATCAATACGTTCGCCGCCAAGGATGGCTTTGGTAAAAATGAAGAGCGCCATATCCGGACGGCCCCATGGACCATACACTGTGAAAAAACGCAGCCCTGTAACTGGTAATTCATGGTTAACCGCATAAGCATGGGCAATTAGCTCATTGGATTTCTTGGTTGCCGCATACAACGAAACAGGATGGTCTACATGATCTTTTGCCGAAAAGGGAATTTGTGTATTGGCGCCATAAACAGAACTAGAGGAAGCATAGATAAAATTCTCACAATTGGTCTGTCGGGCAGCGTCGATAACGTTGACAAAACCTACCAAGTTAGCTTCAAGATAGGCATGCGGATTTTCTAATGAATACCTGACTCCCGCTTGAGCGGCAAGATGCACCACTTTGGGAAATTCATACTTTTTGAATAGCGCTTCAATAGATGACCTGTCCACCAGATCAATTTTTTCAAAATGAAAATGTGGATGCTTCTGCAGTTGAGCGAGTCTGGCTTTTTTCAAGTTGACATCGTAGTAGTTATTCAGGTTATCAATGCCAACTACGCGATGGCCCTCTGCCAAGAGGCGATTACTCAAATGATAACCGATAAAGCCGGCAGTGCCGGTGACTAGGGTGACCTGATTGGACATGAGGAAGGGTTATATACAATGCTAATTCGAACCTTTGATTTTACAAAGGATGGCTGGGTACTAACTTTGCTACATGAAAGGGGTCATTAGGACATTGGTATGGAAAGAGGTTCAGTTGGATTGGAGACAGAAAAATCCTTTGGTAGGTATTCTACTCTATACGGTGTCGACCATTTATGTGGTATATCTTTCTTTTAATCAGGTGATGACGCCTAAAGAATGGAGTACAACATTTTGGATTATTGTCATGTTCATTGCCTCTGGGGGTCTCAACCGCTCATTCAGCCAGGAGTATCAGCGAAGAGTATATTATTACTTCACTGTTCCGGCAGGGTCATTGATTGGCGCTAAGCTCTTTTATTCCGTGCTATACTTATTGGTGCTTACGCTCACTGCTTTATTGACTTATATGATCTTACTTCCTGCACCTGAGTTGAACTGGGGACTGTTTGCTTTAAACTTGCTGGTTGCTGTTGTGGGTATTGCCGCGAGCTTTACTTTCATTGCTTCCATATCAGCGCATACCGGTCAAGGTCAGAACATGTTGGCCATATTGGGATTCCCCGTATTACTGCCCGTCTTATTTCTGGCTATAGGGAATGCCAGCGCCTTGTCTATGGGAGGGGAATGGGCGGACATAGACCGAAACCTATTAATACTCGCTGCGATAGATGCCATTATTATCTCCTTATCCTTAATTTTGTTTCCCTATACCTGGAGACCATGAAGTATTTGTTGAGATCGAGTTGGTGGAAGTGGTTGAGCATGTTGTTACTGATTTACGTGGTGATTGCAGGGTTTTTGGCGCCTGTACCCAGGTTGCCCATTTTGAATGAAACCATTCGTGTGTTGCATTTTCACGTACCCATGTGGTTTGGCATGATTATACTCTTTGCTTCCTCGGTTATTCAATCCATTCGTTTTTTAAAATCGAATGCCTTAGAATACGATAACCACGCCGCTGTACTCGCGCATGTGGGTATGTGGTTTGCTGTACTCGGACTGCTCACGGGGATGGTTTGGGCAAATTTCACTTGGGGGGAGCCCTGGAGCCAGGATCCCAAACAAAATGCCACGGCCATAAGCATGCTTATTTACGCAGCTTATTTTGTGCTAAGGGGCTCAATTACAGAGGATTTTCAGCGGGCGCGTGTATCAGCCGTTTACAATATTTTTGCATTTGCCGCGCTCATACCACTTTTATTCATATTGCCTCGACAAACCGATAGTTTGCACCCTGGAAATGGGGGGAATCCGGGATTCAATGCTTACGACCTGGACAGCCAACTCAGACTCGTTTTTTACCCTGCCGTGATTGGATGGACGCTTTTAGGTTTTTGGATAGCGACCATTCAAATTAAAATTAAACAACTGGTGATCGAATGAATGCATGGATAGCTATCACCGGATTAATCTTGAACCTTGCTCAGCCGGAGGCTGTTGAAATGGCAGATGATTATCGTGGGGAAGGAAAAATATACGTTTTGGTGGCTATTGTTCTGTTAATACTTGCAGGATTGTTCGTTTACCTGTTTAGGTTAGAACGAAAAATTAAAAAATTAGAGAAATGAAAACCACACATCTTGTAGGAATAGGCGTAATAGCCGTTTCCATCGTCATTATCATTTCCACGGCTGGCAACACAAGTCAGTACGTTACGTTCAACGAAGCCATGGATCTGGCCCACAAGGGAGCGCGGGAGCAGATACATGTAGTTGGCACATTGAAAAAAAATCCACAAGGAGAGGTGGTAGGTCTGCAAAACAGTCCGGACTTTCTTTCTTTCAGGTTTGTCATGGTTGATGAAAATGGAGAAGAAGAAATGGTTTTTCACCCTAATCCCATGCCCACAGACTTTCTACGTTCTGAGCAGGTGGTCGTGGTAGGTCGATTTAACAAGGAGCAATTTGTGGCAGATAAAATTCTTCTAAAATGCCCATCCAAATATCAGGAGGAGGAAGTTCAAATATGATTCATTTTTTCCCAGGTAACCTGGGGCATTTATTCGTTATCCTGGCCTTTGTAGCCGCACTATTTGCCACCATATCTTTTTACCTGAGTACCAGAGATCCCAAGTGGAACAAAATGGCTACATGGGGGTTTCACGTGCATGGTATTTCTGTTATTGGTGTGGTTGTAGTCCTCTTTTACATTATCAATCAGCATTACTTTGAATACCACTACGTTTGGTCGCATTCAAGTACTACACTGCCATGGTATTACCAGATTTCTTGTTTTTGGGAAGGACAGGAGGGGTCCTTTTTACTATGGATGTTATGGAATGTAGCCATAGGCTGGCTACTCATGGCGACCAATAAAGAGTGGAAGCATTCTGTGATGACCATCATGAGTCTGACTCAGGTATTTCTTACTTCCATGATCCTTGGTGTGGTAATATTCGAGAACCTGAAGGTGGGTAGCAGTCCCTTTCTCTTGCTCAGAGACGTCCTTGATGCCCCTATTTTTGCCACCAATCCGAACTATGTGCCCGCAGATGGGAGCGGCCTGAATCCATTGCTTCAAAACTATTGGATGGTGATTCATCCACCTACCCTGTTTCTGGGTTTCGCAATGACTGTGGTGCCTTTCGCTTTTTGCATGGCAGGATTGTGGCGCAAGAAATACACCGAATGGATTCGTCCGGCCTTGCCTTGGATGCAGGTGTCTCTACTTGTTTTGGGTGTGGGTATCTTGATGGGTGCTTATTGGGCTTATGAGACCCTGAATTTCGGTGGTTTTTGGAATTGGGACCCAGTAGAAAATGCCATCTACGTGCCCTGGTTGATCATGGCTGCCGCCATGCACACCATGATCATTCAAAAACGCAAGTCCTCGGCGTTGAAAATATCAATTATTTTAACGGTTACGAGTTTTCTATTGGTACTCTACTCCACATATCTGGTCAGAAGTGGGGTGTTGGGAGAAGCCTCCGTGCATTCTTTTACTGATGCCGGGCTATCCAACCAATTACTGATATACTTGGGTCTATTCTTTACCGGTACCCTATTGTTAGTGAGCTTACGCTGGAAATCCCTTCCGGGTGGCGAACAAGACGTGAGTATATACACCAGGGAGTTTTGGATTTTTATGGGCACAGCTACCCTCTCTTTAATGGCGCTCCAGGTCATTTGGCCCACTTCTATACCAGCTTTTAACCGGCTGATGGCATTTGTGGGTACAGAAACGAATATTGCCATACCTGCCGATCAGGTTGGATTCTACTCCTACTGGCAACTGTTTTTTGCTGTTATGCTAGGCATTCTCTCTGGTACCGGTCAGTTTTTCTGGTGGAATCGCATCACTCCTAAAGAGCTTTGGAAGCGTATTTCTCTGCCCATTGTGCTCGCCCTGACGGTGAGTGCCTTCATATTTATACTGGTAAAAGTCTACCAATGGGAATACATGCTTTTGGTGGTGGCTAGTTGTTATACCATCATCGCCAATGCATCGCTACTACGTACTCTGGTGAAGAAAAATGTTCGCTTAAGTGGTGGATCCATCGCACACATGGGCATAGGGCTCATGCTGCTAGGTATTTTGTTTAGCTCCGGCTACGAAAAAATGTTATCCACCAATTATACCGGCAGGGCTTGGAGTAACGATCTGCCAGAGGAAGTTAATCGTGACAACTTGCTACTTTTCATCAATGAGGCAAGGCAGATGGATGATTACTCGTTGCTTTATAAGGGTATGCGGAAAAAAACAAATGAGGCAGGATACGTGCCTGCTCATTACTTGTCAGGTACCAGTAATCCCAATAGGTATACTTTAAACCGTAACTATTCTGATCGATTTAGAGCGGGTGATACCCTTCATCTTACAAATGGAGAAAATAGTTATTTTGAGATAGACTACAAAAAATCGGAAGGCCGAACGTTCACACTATTCCCCCGGGTTCAAATGAATGAAACGATGGACATGATCGTGTTATCCCCGGATATTCGTCACCGGCTGGATGCGGATGTTTATACACATGTGCGCACGTTCCCGGATCCCGCATCAGAGGTGCAATGGGCAGAGACAGACACACTCCGCTTGGCTAAAGATGAACAATTTTTTGTGAATGATTATGTGGCGACTTTTAAAGGAGCTAGCATCGTGAAATCATTGGATGGGTTTGTACTTGAGGGTCAGGATTTTGCCGTTCGTGCAGAAGTCGAAATACAAGGAGAATTTCAAACATATCAGGCACGACCGGTCTATATTGTTCAGGAAGATCGTGTGGGGAGAATTGCAGATGAGGTTCAGGAATTAGGTGTGGAGTTGTCTATTTTGGCTATTGACGCCCCGAACAATCGTTTTGTGTTTGGAACAAAAACGCGTCAGAAGGATTGGGTCATTATCGAAGCAGTGGAAAAACCCATGATTAATCTATTGTGGTTAGGTACTTTTTTTCTTGTAGCTGGTCTCACCATAGCCTCCACGCGCAGATACAAAGAATTCAAAAGAGAACGCAATCAATAAGGACTATTTTTGGTAAATGTCCGGAAAAGTGATCGCCATCGTGGGAACAGGTAATTTGGCCGCGCATTTAGTGGCTTACTTCAAGAAGATTGATCAGCAAATTGAGGCGGTAATTTCCAGAGGCGTTGGCGAGGAGTTTAATGGCATACCTGTAAAACGGACGAGGGATTTAACCCCCCTTGTTGCACAATGGATTTTTTTTGCCATACCGGATAGATGTTTGATTTCACTGGGCAAATCGTATAAATGGCGGAAAGACCAAATACTGGTTCATTGTTCAGGCGGTTCATCCCTCGGGATTTTACCTTCAAAAGACCATGGTGTTTTTTACCCGCTACAGACTTTTTCACGGTGGGATTTCGTGGACTGGAGGCACGTTCCGGTGTTCGTCGAAGGTAGTAACGACAAGGTGACCAGACAGTTACTTCATTGGGGGGAAGCGGGTGCCCGTGCCGGGATATTGATGTCTTCAGATAAACGTAAACGATTGCATCTGTTAGCGGTGGTGGTAGCAAATTTTCCTGTCTTCCTTTGGGCGATTGCCCGGAAGGAGGCACAGGAGGCAAATTTAGATTTTGCCTGGTATGAGCCACTCATAAAAAAGAGCCTCGATAAACTTTTGTCTACGGAAGACTTGGATGCCTTAACGGGGCCGGCGAAAAGAGGCGATCGGCAAACTTTGATGGGCCACCTCAAAGATTTGAATGACCCGCTGATGAAGGATATGTACCGCGCAATGAGTAATGCAATTTTGGAAAAATTTGGGCATGAGCATTTGGAACATACTTAAGGGTGTAGTTGCGGCAAGTCGCTTGCCCAATTTGCTCATTATTGCGTGCGCCCAATTCTTTGCAGCTTATCTTTTACTTAGAAACGGTTACATTGAGGGTATTGGCATTGAGTTGTTCTGGTTGATAGTCAGTACACTTATGGTCGCTGCAGGTGGTTATATTATCAATGATTATTACGATCAAAAAATAGATATGATCAATCGTCCGAGGACTGTGGTCGTAGGCACACAACTAAGTCGTAGGTGGGCATTGGGTTCCCACTGGACGTTATCGACACTGGCGGTGGTTATTGGCTTCTTGGCTGCACCGATCGTCGGATGGTTCCATTGTTTTTCGATATTTATGCTTTGGTATTTTTCCAACAGCCTCAAAAGATTTTTTTTGGGTAAAATGGTCATTGGTTGGCTTGCCGGCATGGCCATTATTGTAGTTTCATTTTTATATGGGGTGGCCAGTCTTAAACTGTTGGCCTTCGCCGTGTTTGGAGGAGGACTTATCTGGATACGTGAGCTCGTCAAGGACATTGAAAATGTTAAAGGTAGCCGTATGCATGGAGTTAGGGACATGGTCAACATCTGGGGACTGATAGGCACCAAGTGGTTCATAGGCCTGTTGGGCGCTGCCAGTTTAATTTTACTCATTGCATTTGTAGCCAGGCTGGGGTCCCCAGTCCTCACTATCTATTACATCGTGTTGTTGCCATTGATCTTATGGTTTACCATTCTCCTTGTAAAAGCAGACAGGAGAATTCATTTTCGCAAGCTCAGAATGATTTTAAATGTGCTCATATTGCTAGGTCTACTAAGCATGCTTCTGGTATGAAGAAGAGAATTGCGATATGGGCATCTGGAAATGGCACGAATGCAGAAGCGATCATGGCGCATTTTAAGCGTCACCCGTCTATAGAGGTTGTGCTTCTACAAACCAACCGGGTAGACGCAGGCGCATTGCAACGGGCCAAACTATTTCAGGTTCCGGCACAGGTCTTTGATCGTGACCAGCTTGCATCGGGAGAGGTGTTGGCCACTTTGCTGGCCAATCGGATAGATTACCTTATCCTGGCTGGTTTTCTATGGCTGGTGCCAAGCAGTATTTTATCAGTTTGGGAAGGCAGGATACTGAACATCCATCCTGCATTGCTGCCTAAGTATGGCGGTAAGGGCATGTACGGAAACTTTGTGCATGAGGCCGTGCTCAACAATGAGGAATCATTTTCGGGAATTACCATTCACCAGGTGAATGCGGCCTATGACAAGGGTCAAATCGTGTTTCAAGCACCTTGTCCCGTTTTGGCTGATGATACACCTGAGCAATTGGCTCATCGAATACATGAACTGGAACATCAATATTATCCGGGGGTAATAGAAGCTTTCATTCTCGATAGAGAGAATATTGTCTAATCTTGCGCTTTAGTTTCCCCATGAATCAAAAAATCACCTCTGCACTCATCTCTGTTTTTAACAAGGAAAAATTGGCCCCGCTGGTGCACCGACTAGATGACTTAGGTGTAAGGTTGCACTCGACGGGTGGAACGCTCGCGTACATAGATGATTTGGGTGTGCCTGTTACAGCAATAGAGGACCTTACCGGGTACCCGGCGATTCTGGGCGGGCGTGTGAAAACCTTACATCCTAAAGTATTTGGTGGGATATTGAATCGTCGAGGGCATTTGGGCGATGAAAAGGAATTGGCGGAATATCAAATTCCCAATTTCGACCTGGTCGTTGTTGATCTGTATCCTTTTGAAGAAACTGTTGCTGCTGGCGGTTCGCCTGATGAGATCATAGAGAAGATTGACATTGGAGGGGTCTCCTTAATTCGTGCGGCCGCCAAAAACTACCAGAGTACCTGGATTATAAGTAATCGTGCGCAGTATCTGGAGGCAGTTGAAATCCTGAGTAGTTCAGATGGTGTGGTTGATGAGGCGGTAAGAAAGCGATATGCAGCAACGGCATTTGCGGTTTCTTCCCATTATGATACCGCCATTTATGACTACTTGGCTGAAGAGGATACAAATTTCCAGCACCTACGACTTAGTAGATCGAACCCGATCATCTTGCGGTATGGAGAAAACCCACATCAAAAGGGGGCGTTTTTTGGTGATTTGGACTCTTGGTTTGTCCAGCTGAACGGAAAGGCTTTGTCTTACAACAACCTACTTGATCTAGAGGCGGCGGTGCGTTTAATGGTAGATCTTAATAGAGAAAATAAGGCCTGTTGTGCCATATTGAAACATAATAACGCATGCGGAGTTGCCAAGGGCACGCAGATGAAAGATGCTTATGCCATGGCCCTGGCTGCTGATCCCTTGTCGGCTTTCGGTGGCGTGATCATTGCCAATCAGCCACTGGATATGGCTGCTGCCAAGGAAATGAATTCCCTATTTTTTGAGATCCTAATTGCACCTGCATTTGATCCGGGAGCACTAGAATTATTAAAGAGTAAAAAGAACAGAATAATTCTACGGCAAAAATGTACATGGAATGAAAAAGCGGATTTCAGAAGCTTATTGGGAGGTGTGTTGTACCAGGAAAGTGACCGTCAGATTGACAGTAAAGAAGACATACAAGTGGTGACCCAAAACAAGCCAACGCAGATGGAAGAAGAAGCAATGCTCTTTGCATCGGTTATTTCAAAGCATTCGAAATCTAACACCATTGTATTGGCCACGAATCATCAAATGATTGCCAGCGGAGTGGGCGAGACCTCGAGGGTGGATGCCTTGAAGCATGCATTGGAAAAGGCCAAGCACTTTGGGTTAGAACTTAAAAATGCTGCAATGGCATCAGATGCTTTTTTTCCTTTTCCTGACTGCGTAGAAATAGCGCATAATGCCGGTGTTAGGGCAGTTATACAGCCAGGCGGATCTGTGAAAGATGACCAGTCCATTGATTTCTGTAACCGACATGGAATGACTATGGTGTTTACTGGTTACAGGCATTTTAAACATTAGCGAAAAGTCAATAACAAACAAATAGATATCTTATCTTCACCAGCAAATTTTCTGATTTTCAATGGGACTTTTTGATTTCTTCCAAAGCGATCTTGCCATAGATTTAGGTACTGCAAATACACTGATAATCAGTAAGGATAAGGTGGTAGTAGATGAGCCTTCGATCATTGCCATTGATCGAGCCACGGACAAGGTGCTAGCTATCGGTAGAGAGGCCATGCAAATGCATGAAAAGACTCATGAAAATATCAAAACCATTCGTCCATTGAAAGATGGGGTCATAGCGGATTTCCATGCGGCCGAACACATGATCCGTGGCATGATCAAAATGATAGATGATAACAAGCGGAATTTCTTTCCGAAATCTCATCGCATGATTATTTGTATTCCTTCAGGCATTACTGAAGTGGAAAAACGCGCAGTGAGAGATTCTGCGGAACATGCCGGCGCAAAGGAGGTGTACATGATACACGAGCCCATTGCTGCGGCCATTGGTATCGGCATTGATATTCATAAGCCGGTGGGTTCCATGGTGGTAGACATTGGAGGAGGAACCACTGAAATTGCAGTGATAGCACTGAGTGGCATCGTGTGTGATCAATCCATAAGGGTTGCAGGGGATTCGTTCAATAAAGACATTTTGGATTATATGCGTCGACAGCATAATTTGTTGATTGGGGAACGCACAGCTGAGAGAGTGAAAATTGAGGTCGGTTCTGCGCTCACGGAATTGGAGGGAGAAGGACCAGTTGATTATGAAATCCGGGGCAGAGATTTGATGACGGGCATTCCAAAGGTGATCAAACTTTCTTATTCGGAAATTGCTTTTGCACTTGATAAGTCTGTTTCGAAAATAGAAGAGGCCGTGTTAAAGGCGTTGGAAATTTCTCCGCCGGAATTATCTGCTGATATTTATGACAATGGCATTTACCTGACTGGGGGTGGGGCACTTCTCAGGGGTTTAGATCAGCGTTTATCGATGAAGACCAAGCTGCCTATACATGTGGCTGACGAAGCACTTAAGGCTGTCGTTAAGGGTACAGGATTTGCACTTAAAAACCTCGATCAATATAAGGGAGTATTGATGACCTGATGAGGCATGTTTCGATTATTTCGATTTCTTCAAAAGATACGGTTTCTGTTGTTTTTCCTTTTTCTCGAGGCAATTTCAATTAATCTTTTCATTCGCTACAATAATCGATACGGTACCTATTACCTGGATGCCTCCAATGAGGTTTCAGGGACAGTGGCATTGGGGATACGGCGATGGCAAAATTATTTTAAGTTGCCAGCCATCAATAGAGCCCTTGCACGCGAAAATACTGAACTAAGAAAAATGTTGGGTAGAATCAACAGGCGTTCAACAGGTGGTAAAATTCAGGATACGTTGCATCAGTATTATCCGGCAGAAGTAGTGAATGCGAGCTTTAGATATAGGAAAAATTACCTGACACTTCGGGTTTCTCAGGAAGATTCCATTGTTTCCGGCATGGGGGTAATTACGTCCAGAGGTGTGGTCGGTCGCGTGAAATCAGTTTCTTCCCGTTATGCCACGGTGACTTCGGTACTACACCCTGATTTGTTGATCTCCGGAAGAATAAAAAGAACAGGGACGCTTTGCACCGTTCAATGGACAGGAGGTGACCCACGTTTTGCTTCCCTAAAATTTATTCCTCGTCACGAGTCGCTCGCGGTGGGGGATACGATTGTAACTTCCGGGTTCAATAATGTATTCCCTCCTGAAGTACCAGTGGGTGTTGTCGCAACCAAAGCGATACTAGATGAAGATGCTTTTTTCGATGCCAGCGTAAGGTTAAGTGAGGACATCAGCGGGCTGTATCATGTGCACTTAGTGGCTTTCGGCGACAGGACGGAGAAGGACAGTTTGGAATCAACATTCAGGCCATGAAATCAAAGCCGGTCAGACGTCAGATTGTTTATTTTGTGATTTTTGTTTTAGGGCAACTTCCGCTTTTGTATGACTGGGTGCTGTTCAACTACGCATTTGTGTTCATTTACATCGCGTTCCTTTTGTTCTTACCGCTGAATTTGTCACGATTCTGGCAACTGGCAATCGCCTTTGGTGTAGGACTTTTCATAGACATCTTTTCGAATACGCCAGGACTCCATGCCATGGTATCTCTGTTAACCATATTTATACGTCCCTATTGGTTGAACATAGTTGTGGATAACGTAGAGGAATTGGAAGAAGTGAACTTGGAAGAAGTGAATCTATTGACTTTTTTGGGATACGTATTCCCGCTTCTCTTTTTTCATCTGTCATTATTATTTATCATTGAAAATGAGGGGGTCAAGTGGTTTAAAGACCTATCATCTAAAATCTTTGCAAGCACCCTTTTTAGTTTGTTTGTCATTTGGCTGTTATCGGCATTTCTGAAACCAGAAAAGCGTAGAACATGAATAGGGTATTCGGTATTCGGACAACGATCATCGGGACGGGCGTCATACTCATCATAAGGTTATTTTTTATACAAGTGGCCAATGACAAATACCTTAAAGCCGCAGAGGACAATATTGTACAGAAACAGATCAACTACCCCTATCGTGGATTGATAAGCGATCGTAACGACAGCCTGATTGTTTTCAACGCCCCAGTGTTTGATCTTATGGCTGTACCTAGAGAAGTAAGTTACCAGGATACTGCCGAATTGGAGAATATCCTTCATATACCGGTGGACTCATTGACCAGTTTGCTGGGTGCTGCTCCTGTGCCTCATTTTCCGGTGACAGTGTTACCAGAACTCGACCCCGGGCAAATCGCAGAATTCCAGGAGGATCTGGTGGATTTTCCAGGCTTTCAGCTCAGGCCCAGAACTATCAGGGGTTATTCGGAGGAAGTCATGCCACACGTGTTGGGCTACATTGGAGAAATTAGTCAGGATGAACTGCTCAAGGACAGCTCCCTGTACTACGCCGGAGGCGATCTGATCGGTATTGCGGGTGTGGAAAAAACCTACGAAAGTGCGCTGAGAGGTACGCGCGGTGTCACTTATGCCCTGGTTGATGCGCGTGGTGTCAAGCAAGGTAAGTTCAGAGAGGGTATCTATGACACTTTGTCAGTGCCAGGAAAAAACATACAATTAACTATCGACATTTCGTTGCAGCAATATGTTGAGCGATTGATGGAAGGGAAAAAGGGCAGTGTAGTAGCGCTAGATCCAGCGACAGGTGAGGTACTGGCATTGGTATCGGTACCAAATTATCGCCCTTCAATGCTGGCTGGATCTAGTTTAGGAAAAAACTATGCACCGCTTTCTAAACGGGAAAATGATCCATTGTTCAATCGTGCCATTCAGGCCAGTTATCCTCCAGGATCTATGTTCAAGACCATTCAGGCACTGATCGCCATGCAGGAGGGTGTGGTAAGGCCTGATCAAAATATTTATTGTCCAGGGGGCTTAATAGGGGATCTGGCTCCTCCCGGAAAGTATGATGTCAAACGTGCCATTACGCTCTCTTCCAATAATTATTTCTTTACTGTGTTTAGGAAAGTGGTACTTCAAGATGAGGACCCTAACATATATGAAGACAGCAGAATTGGATTAGAGAGATGGCGCGATTACGTAACCGCATTTGGTCTTGGAAAAAAACTGGGTATCGATTTGCCAAACGAAGCAAGTGGATTTGTTCCGGATACCGATTATTACGATAACATTTACGGAGAGAGGCGCTGGAAATTTTCAAATGTTTATTCCTTAAGTATTGGACAGGGAGAGTTGCAGGTCACACCACTACAAATGGCCAATTTAGGGGCTTTGTTGGCTAATCGCGGACACTACTTTACACCGCATATACTTAAGTCAATCGCTGACCATCCGGTAACAAGTTGGGAAAAGAAACAAATACCTATTGACTCTATTTATTTTGAACATGTCATAGGTGGCATGGAGCAGGTAGTGGCAGCCGGTTCGGGTAGGCGGGCTTTCATTCCGGATATTGCCGTATGCGGTAAAACCTCAACGGTGGAAAACGCCGGTGAAGATCACAGTGGATTTATGGGTTTTGCTCCAAAACACCAACCACGCATTGCAGTGGCTGTATATGTAGAGAATGCTGGCTGGGGTGGGCGGGCTGCTGCCTCTACTGCAAGTTTGATAATGGAAAAATACCTGACTGGCAAGGTTAAAAGGATATACCTGGAGGACTATGTATTAAACGGGAATTTTCTATGACAGGAATTAGGGATGAGCAGCGTTCAGATACCATTACCCTTATTTTGTTCGGGATACTTTCATTGATTGGCTGGCTCAATGTTTACGCTGCTGAATATGATCCGGTTCGTATGAATGAAGGACTGTTTTCTCTCGATAACAGTGCAGGAAAGCAGTTGTTGTGGATGGGCTCGTCCTTCGTTATAGGTATTCTCATTTATGTACTGGATTTTAAATTCTTTGAAAAGTTGGCTTTGCCGGTTTACGCGGTTTTCATTTTTCTTTTGATTGCGGTGCTCTTTTTTGGCACTGAAATTTCGGGTTCCCGTTCGTGGTTTGACATTGGAAGTTTTCGTCTTCAGCCGTCGGAGTTTGCCAAGTTTGCCACAGTGCTGGCGGTGGCCGCCTATCTAGGTGGAATAAAAGGAAAACAATTAACCAATCGGCACTTATCATTGGGCGGGTGCCTCGTAATCTTACCGATGCTCCTTACTTTGATTCAGGGTGATACAGGTACCGCCATGGTCTATCTGGGGATGATACTCGTTTTTTATAGAGAGGGTATGTCGGCATGGTTCCTGTACGCTGGTATACTGACCATTCTATTGTTTGTACTCACCCTACTGCTCTCACAGATTTGGTTGATCATTGGTATCGTGGTTGTAGGTTTGATCTTCCTGGCATTGAATGGCCGATCCAGCCGGGGCATTGTTACCTATTTGATAGTAATTGTTCTTGCGCTGGGATGGGTAATCAGCGTGGACTTTGTGTTGAATGACATCTTAAAGCCGCATCAGCAGAAACGGATTATGTCGTTGGTCAATCCAAATGCTGATCCTTTAGGCATTGGGTGGAATGTGACTCAGTCGAAGATAGCTATTGGCTCGGGAGGATTTATGGGGAAAGGCTATCTACAGGGTACACAGACCCAATTTAATTTTGTGCCTGCGCAAACAACAGATTTTGTTTTTTGTACAGTGGGGGAAGAACACGGCTGGTTAGGGGCTGTTGCAGTCGTCATTCTTTTTGTCATCCTGCTCTTGCGATTGATTGGAATGGCAGAAAGGCAGAAATCAGTATTTGCGAGATGTTTTGGTTATGGTGTGGTCGCCATTATTGGTTTTCACTTTGTCATAAATATTTCTATGACCATTGGTCTTTTCCCGGTCATTGGAATTCCATTGCCCTTTATTAGTTACGGCGGGTCGGCACTATGGTCTTTTGCCCTCATGTTATTTACTTTCGTCAAACTAGATGCGCACAGGATGGAAGTTTTGCAGCGTTGATTTAGCGGAAGCGTCGGAAGACTATTTTCAGGAGCTCTTTGACTTCATCAGAGTTCATGTCCCAGTCGTATTCTTTCGCATAGTTTTTAACCAGATGATCTACCGCAGTATCGAAGGTGGTGGATTGATTGATCTCATCAAGGGATTTCACAAACACGTCTGCGTCACCATCGTACAGTTCATTGATGAACATGTACCGCTGATTGATGGACACAGCATTCAACACATGGCTTATCTGTCCCTGACTGTCGGCAATTGTCGGGCCGCGTTGTGATTGAAAGGTGTCGTTGAATGTGTCGTCATCTTCTTCTTCTTCCACTTCATCATCCTCATCCATATTGGTAATTACCCGAGCTGGATCAATTGTAGGTGGCGGGGGTAATTCTTCAGTTTCCTTTTTATCCGAGGCTTTGGGTAGGGTTCGCCGTGATGAGCTGGGCAGTGGGGTATCTATTGGCTCTTCTAGGTCGTCGTCGTCAACATCTTCAATCCGTCCTTCTCGTCGCCTGGAAGCCCTTGCCACCCGGGGCGCAATCAGGTCGTCTTCATCGATGGAAAATGGGGTGTCATCCTCCGAACCTTTTGATACAGAAGGGGTTTCTATGGCTTCTTCGGCCTCCTCCAGCTGTTCCAGGCTGATTGGAACTACCTCATTTAACAACGCGAGCTCCTTTTCGATTACCTCCCTGCTGAATCCATCTTTAACCAAAAGATCTTCCCTGTCCACACCTATATTTTTTTGTAAGTAGCTGGAGAATTCCTCCTTTTCAATCCGCAGGTATTTGGTGATGTTTTTAACACACTTTTCAGTAAGCGCATCCTCTCCGCGTCGATCCAATTCAATGTCAAGGTAGATGCCCGGATTGATAAGCAGATACAGGGTATCCCGAAGGGCATCTTCGAGGAGTACGCAAAACTCCTTTTCAGCAACCTTGATGTGCTGTGAGAGCACATTCATGAAAGCGATCATGGCTTTTTTTACCTCAGGCGTATCATAATCGAAGAAAGGACTTTCCAATCGTTGAGATTCGTTCTGCCAATTACTGAATAGTAGTTTAACGACAAAAAAATTAACTTGCCTAGAAGGAGTAGCCGCTAGAATTTCTTTTCCGGAGATGGCAGACTTTTCCTGAAAAAACTGTTTACAAATACTTTTGGAAAACTGTTCACTATAATCCTCAAGAAAATCTTCGTTGATCTTTATTTGCATGTAAGATTGTTCTGAAATGCCGCAATTAATAATAGAAAATCTTCACCAGTTGACAATATCTTACGAAGATAAATCAGATTTGATTCTCGACGTATTGCTCCGACATACGGATTGGATGCACGCCTGTGGCGGTAAAGGACGTTGTACGACATGTAAAATGATTGTTTGCTCTGGGGGTGATCAGTTAAGCGAGCCATCAATATTGGAAATTCAGTTTCGTACGCAGCATCGACTGGAAAAAAACGAGCGACTGGCATGTCAGACCCGTAATAAGGGATCACTTTCTATTCGGGTAGCCAAAATTTACCAACTTCCTCATATCGATTATTCCTCATAAGATGTTTGTAGAAAGGCAGTTAGGCGGCTTACAAAGTTACGGCTGGATTGAAGTAATTTGTGGTTCCATGTTTTCAGGAAAGACTGAGGAGTTGATTCGACGGGTCAATCGGGCACTTCTTGCTACACAGGAGGTGGAATTATTTAAACCAGTGACAGACAAACGCTATTCGCTAAAAAAAGTCGTTTCTCATGATGAACGAAAAAAACCTTCAACATCCGTACAACACGCCCGCGACATTTTACTGCATACCGGCGGATGTCGGGTGATAGGTGTCGATGAGGCGCAGTTTTTTGATGAAACACTGGTTCATGTGTGCAATGAGCTGGCGAATCAGGGGAAAAGAGTCATTTTGGCAGGATTAGATATGGATTTTATGGGTCGGCCATTTAGCCCCATGGATCAGTTGATGGCCATTGCAGAATACGTAACTAAAGTACATGCTGTCTGCATGGACTGCGGAGAAGTGGCCTCTTACACCTACAGAAGGTCAAAGTCCCAAAAGCAGGTGGTATTGGGCGAACGTGATTTTTATGAGGCTTTATGCAGAAGATGCTATTATGAAAAAATGGATCGTCGCTAACCTGCTCGGTATTACGGTGCTGAATGCATCCAGTCAGCCTATTGGCCAATGGACCTCGCACTTTAGTTATGCAGAGGCCAGAGAGTTACTTGAGGTCAACGATCGGATTTATTGTGCCACAGCTTTGGGGTTGTTTAGTGTGGATACTTCAACAGGTAACCTTATCACATTGGATAAAACCAATGGGCTTTCTGATGTAGGGGTTTCAGTCATGGCTTATACCCCCGAGGCTGAGGTCTTGCTTTTGGCATATTCGTCGGGCCTCATTGAAGGAGTGCCTGTCTCCGGCGCTACATTTGTTTTTTCAGACCTCACCTTACCGGAATTGAATGAATCGATTAATTTCTATGATCTGGACGTGCGGGGTTCCATGGCGTTTTTATCGACCAGCGTGGGTGTGGTTACACTGGATCTTGTGCAACGCGTACTTCGGGAAAACTACCGAAACATTGGTCCGGAAGGCTTAGCCGTCGAGGTTTTCTCTACGGCGGTGAGCACCACAGCAATTCATGTGCGCAGTTCCGTAGGTTTGCTATCGGCCAGCCTAGATGATAATCTGCTGGATTTCAACAACTGGACAGTTCAGGACAGCACAACCAACTGGTCGGCACTGGGTAGTCATGAGGAGGTTTTTTATGCGGTAGCCAATGGGGATTCCCTTTTTCAGTTTGATGGAGATGATTGGACGCCCAACGCTATCAGTTATGCATCTTACGTCAATAGATTGGAAATTAACGCGAACGGACAGCTGATTGCCATTGCCGCCGATCAGGTGTTCGACGCACTTTCCGGCGAGGCAATGTTCATTTCTGAGGGTCTATCCGGGATACGGGACGCCATTTTTTTGAATGAAAGATGGTATGTAGCAGATAATGAAAGGGGATTGGTAATGGTCAATGGGGTTACGCAGGAATCCCTTAGACCGAATGGTCCTTTGTCTAATTTCCCGAGTCTTCTTAAATATTTACCCACGGGCACCTTTAGTCTGTACGGGCATCCGGCGATGAATACCGAAGGGCCAGTGGATAGTCTGGGTTATAGTTTCTATGCAGCAGGTCGGTGGACAAATGAGATGCTGCCGGACTTTTTTAATCTGTCGGATGTCACGTTCTTCGAGGGGAACCACTATTTCTCATCATACTTGTTTGGGGTGCGCAACGCAGAAACAGGTAGGCAATGGACATCAACCGATAGTGCTTTACCGGCGGACGTGTTGGGATGGACGGCAGTCAGCCGATTGACTGCTGACGCCTCATCAATTTGGATTGGCATGAAGAGCGGGTCTCCCAATGTGCTGAGAATGAATCAGTTGGCAGTAGAGCAGATTACTCCGATTGCTTCTGGAGCGGTGGCTGATTTTAAGCTGACCGGCACGGGAACGTTGTGGGCGGTGATTAATGAACGGCCCTTCAGTCGGACGGAAACGGGGTCTATTGGCATTGGCCTGCCTGTATCGACTTTCCTGACGGGCTCACTTGCCCTTACCCGTGGCGATGTATTGTGGGCGGCTAGCAACAGGGGGCCTAAGTTTTACACCAACGCCTCCTTCCCTTTGGATGATACCGATCTGCAAACCCCGCTCATAGATGGGGGAGCTTTACTTGGGAATGAAACCATCAATGATGTGATGCTTGATGGAGGTGACCGACTCTGGGTGGCGACCGAAACAGGTGTTTGGGTTTTTGAAGACAGTTTTGGCGAACTCGTGCAGCGTTTTACGAAAGACAACAGTCCTCTTCCATCGGATTCGGTAAATGAACTAAGCTATGAGTCCGCTACCGGCACGGTATTCATGGCCACAGCGATGGGAATGGTAAGTTATCGGTCGGGCTCTTCTCAGCCGGAAAGTGCGTTGAATAAGATTCGTGTGTTTCCAAATCCTGTAAATCCGGCATTTGATGGAACTGTGGCCATTTCAGGTTTGGTGGATGATGCGGAACTGAGGTTGACAGATATTAATGGGCGGCTGGTTAATCGGCTGAAATCGGTTGGTGGAACGGCTACCTGGAACTTATTGGACATAAACGGGCAACAAATTGCAACGGGTGTTTATCTCGTTTTTGCCACTTCGAGAGATGGAAAATCGGGTATTGTAGGCAAAATTGTCGTGGTGAGATGATAGCAAAATCACAGGGAATTGTGCTGAGTACGCTCCCATTTCAAGAGCATTCCATTATCGCGCGATTGTATACACGCGATTTTGGTTACGGGGCTTTTATCGTAAGGGGGGTGAGGCGTGCACGCGCTCGCGGCCAATTGGCTTATTTTCAGCCTTTCACCATTTTGGATGTCGTAGTCTACGTGAAAGCGAGCCGATCTATACAGAATCTGACGGAATACAAGGCATTGCATTATGAAAAGCAACCTGACGTGAGGAAACAAACTGTCATGTTATTCCTTTCGGAAGTGTTGCAGCAATTATTAAGACAAGAGGAGGAGAGCAATCCGGCCATGTATGATTACTTATGCGGTGCCATACAAATCTTTCACGATAGGGACTGGATACAAAACTTTCACGTTCAATGTCTGGTACAATTGACACCTTTTTTAGGCATATCCATTGGATCGGTGGAGATACTGCTTACGGAGCTTCAAAATCATGACATGTCTCCCTCGCTACGAACATTTTTTGAGGAGTCTATTTTTCAGCCCATTGGCGCCATGAATGTGGTGGGAACCGGAACTATAAGAAGTGAAGCCATTGGTTGGCTGCTGGATTATTTCGCTCTCCACATACCCGGTTTCGGGCCTATCCAATCAACCGAGGTACTACAACGAATTTTTTATTGATATTTGAATAGACCAAGAATAATTATGGCAGGTACCGCTGGAATCCCTTCATTAGATTTACATGCATTTACGCAAGGAAATGTATCCCAACGGGAAAATTTTGCGACTGCTTTAGGAGGCGCTTTTGAGCAGTATGGTTTTGTAGCAATCAAAAATCATGGCTTGGACACCGAACTGACACGCAATCTTTATGACGCTGTACAGCGGTTTTTTTCGCTGCCGGATCATGTCAAGCAGGCTTACGAAAACGAGCAGCTTAATGGGCAGCGGGGATATGTGAGCAAAGGAAAAGAAAAAGCCAAGGGTCGAAATACAGGTGATCTGAAGGAATTTTACCATGTTGGTCAACCGCTTGAAAATGCAGATGTAGAAATGCCGGCAAATATTTGGCCGAAAGAAGTTCCGGAATTTAAGACCCATACGTTGGCAGCCTTTAATGCTTTGCTCAGAACCGGGTTGGATTTGTTGCAGGCCATTGCCTTGCATTTAAAATTACCTTTTGATTATTTCGATGAATACGTAGCGACAGGGAACAGTATCCTTAGGCCAATCCATTATTTTCCGATAGATGAATTAGAGGCACTACCCCCTGATGCGGTCCGGGCTGCGGCACATGGGGACATTAATTTGATTACTTTATTAATGGGGGCAAGTGCTGACGGACTTCAGATCTTAAGTAAGGACGGGGAGTGGACACCAATCACAGCCCCCCCTGACCAAATAGTGGTTAATGTAGGAGACATGTTGGAGCGCCATACCAATGGTCAATTAAAATCTACCATTCACCGGGTAGTCAACCCCCCCCTAGATCAGATGACCACTTCCCGTTATTCTATTCCGTTTTTCGTACATCCGGTATCCTCGATGGACTTGAGTTGCCTGGGTGTTTGTGTAGATGCGCAGCATCCGAAAAGATTCGAGGACATCACAGCTGGAGAATTCTTAATTCACCGTCTGAATGAGATAGGTTTAATCAAATGACTTTTAGAAGGGTCCGTTATTTTATTTTTCTTCGCCACGTGTTTCTCCTGGCAGTAACCGCCATAGGTGGACCACAGGCCCACATCGCCATGTTCATTGACCATCTTGTGAAAAAACATGGCTATGTGACAGAAGAAGATTTGCTCGAATTGTTTGCTTTATGTCAGGTACTTCCAGGCCCCACTTCAACCCAGACCATCACTGCCATCGGGTTCCGTATTGGTGGCCCAAAGTTGGCTTATTTAACCCTGCTGACATGGATGTTACCCGCCGTAACCATCATGACAATGGCGGCCATTATGGTCATTTGGTTTAATGAGATGAACGTATCGCTTTCGTTTTTGCGCTTTGTAGAGCCCATTGCCGTCGGGATTGTGGCTTATTCGGCTTACGTTATTTCGAAGAAGGTGGTGCACTCATTTACTGGAATTTTCCTAATGATCAGTGCGGTTGTTACCTCTTTTTATGTGCGTAGTCCTTTTGTGTTCCCCATATTGTTATTTATCGGTGGTTCGATAACTGCGGTTAATTACAAGCGACACCCAAAAGAAGCGAAAGAAAAAATTCATATTGAGTGGTCTAATTTCTTTCTCTGGGGGGGTGTATTTGTCCTGATAGCGATTGTAGGGGCTATTTCGCAGTACAAATTGGTCCTCCTGTTCGAGAACTTCTACAGAAATGGAAGTTTGATCTTTGGTGGCGGACAAGTATTGGTACCGTTGCTATATACCGAATTTGTGGAATTTAAGGAGTATCTCACTGGCAACGAGTTTGTTTCCGGTTACGGATTGGTGCAAGCCATTCCGGGACCCGTGTTTTCGTTTTGTGCTTATGTGGGTACGCTGAGTATGCGGGATATGGGTCTTTCAGGTCAGATTTTTGGTGCATTGATGGCCAGTGCAGGAATTTTTCTACCGGGGACCTTTTTGATTTTCTTTGTCATCCGTTTCTGGGACCAGGCCAAACGTTACCGCGTGGTGAGGGCCTCTTTAGAAGGGGTACACGCGGTGAGTTCCGGACTGGTCTTTGCCGCGGTACTGCTGCTTTTAGAGCCCATGGAACAAAATTACGGCAACTATTTGCTAATGATTGGCACGGCTTTGACGTTGTATCTGACCAAAATCCCCACACCGGTCATTATTCTTACTGGGTTGGTGGTTGGTTTGGCTTTTGGTTGAGAGATGGCCCAATACTCCCTATAGATTCATGATTTTTCATTACATCTTACATGTACCAGCATTGTTTTAATGTTGAATGAATTTGACTCATTCTCCTTCCTTAAAGTGAATTTTTGAAATGCCTAATATTGGGTTGAGGACAGAAAGGCGACCATTACCTGGTCAGTAGGTTTAGGGTCTGGTGGTGTATGACCCGATCCAATTGGCTTTATTCAATATAAAAAAGCCACTCCTATTGGAATGGCTTTGGTCTTTTCTTTGCAACATTTACTCCCCTACTGGTGCTTTTACGCCCAGCTCGTCAAGAACTAGAGGAGACACGTCATGTTCTGCCTTGGCGTAGAGTAATACATCCAAGCCGCCGCTTCTGGCATCAAAGATGAAATCGTAGCCTTCACGTTCCGACACCGTCTCGATAGCTTTGCCTATTTTTTCAAAAGCTGGCTCTAGAAGCTCTTGGCGTTTTTTGGCCATGGAATCTTGAGCTTTTTGCTGAAATTCCTGAATGTTGGTTTGAAGATTGTTAATTTCCTGTTCCTTGTCTGCACGCACTACATCATCAAAATTCTCGGCATTGCTTCGATAATCCTCGATTTTGGCTTGTAAGTCAGCATATTTGGTTTGGAGCTGCTTATCCAACATGGTTCTATGTGAGTTGAGGTCGGCTTCGATTTGTTTGGCTTCCGGGAGCAGGCTCAGTATATAATCTGCGCTGGTGTATCCGACCTTTAGACCCTGTGCAACGCCATTCAACACCATAACGCTGGCCATGAGGCTAAAAAGTATCATTTTCGTTTTCATAACTATTTATTTACACTTTTGTTTTGTTCCAATTCTAATTCTTCTAACACAAAGTCGGTGTAATCATGAATGGGGTCTGTGTAGATCATGATAGGTTCACCAGATTTGTCAAAAACTATGCTTAGTCTGTTGTTTTTTGCCACTATCTCAACGGCCTCAAACACCTGATCTTGTACTGGTTTGATTAATTCTTTTTTCTTTAACCAGTACAAGCCATCCTGGCGGCCGAATATTTGTTGTTCGAATTCTTTTACCTGCTTCCTCTGCTCGTCTATGGCCACCACACGTTCTTCATAGATTTCTTTAGTGAGCAACACCTCCTCTGCTTTAAGTGCGGCCACCATGGCGTCTACATCTACATATTGCTCAGCGATCTCTTTTTCCCATTCAGAGGCTAATTTTTCTAATTCCAATTGAGCCTCTTGATAAGCGGGCATTCTGTTGAGCACATAGCTCATGTCAACATAACCAAATTTTTGGGCAAATGTAATCTGAAACAGGAGGCATCCAAACAGAGCGAATATTGCTTTCATGTTATCTGATTTGCTGGCCGATTGAAAAGTGGAACTGCGGGCCACTTGGGTCCAATGAACCTGGTAAGGTGTCAAAGCCATAGCCCCAATCCAGTCCCATCAAACCGAACGCCGGCATGAATATCCTGATGCCGACACCGGCAGATCGGAACTGATTGTAAGGGTTAAAATTTTTAAAATCATTCCAGTTGTTACCACTTTCAAAGAAAGTGAGACCATAAATGGTGGCAGTAGGTGATGTAGAAATCGCATAGCGTAGTTCCACCACAAACTTGTTGAACAGAGTACCTCCAGCTATGTCATCTGAGAAGTCGTTAGGGGTATCATTATCGTCCAAGGGCGATATGGAGTTGTTTTCATAGCCTCTCAGACCGATCACGTCTGTACCCAAAAGAAAACTCTGTCCTGTAAGACCGTCACCCCCCAATTGGAATCTTTCAAACGGACCTACTCCTACGTCAGGATTGTAGGAACCCAGATAACCGAAGTGGGCGCGGGAGGCCAGTACGAGATCACCTACTAACCTCAGGTAAAATTTCGAATCAAAATTCCATTTGTGGTATTCCAACCATTTGTAGAGTGTTTCGTTATCTGCATTTTCGTAATCAATATTGTTTACCAGCGAATAAGGTGGCGTAAAAGCCATGATTAAATTTATCTGGGACCCCGTGCGCGGGTACATTGGATTGTCAATTGAACTACGCGAAATACTTGTATTGAAGGTAATACTATTGGCGTCACCTGTGTCAAAACCAAGAGACCGACTACCGAAATTGTTGAGGCCGTAACGTAAATAAGAAATTCCATTACTTACGGTGAAAAAGTCATCTGGCCATCTTACCCTTCTGGCGAGTGATACGGTAATACCGGATACTTTCAAGGTACCAAACACTTCTCTTGAGAAGGGATCAATACTGCGTTGGACAGATTGATTTAAATTGACACTGAATGCGTTTCTTCTTCTACCACCCAACCACGGTTCGGTAAAGCCGAGTCTATAACTCTGGAATCTACGCCCGTTGGCCTGAATACTCAAGGAAAGCTGTTGTCCATCTCCCACAGGCAATCCTCGCCACTTGGAAGGCTTGGATATGTTTCGCATGGAGAAATTGTTGAATGTAAGCCCAACGGTTCCCACAAAACCAAATTGACCACCCCAGCCTCCTGAGAGCTGAATTTGGTCGTTCGGCTGCTCTACCAGCTGCCATTCAATATCCACCGTTTCGGTTTCCAGATTGGGTTTAGGGATAGGGTTAATTTGTTCAGGATCGAAATAACCAAGTTGTCTCAATTCGTTTTGTGTACGCAAGATCAATGCACGACTGAATTTTTCTCCGGGGAGTGTATATAATTCACGCATGATGACGTGGTCGTTGGTTTTGTCATTACCCGTGACGTAAACCTTATTAATGGTCGCTTGAGGGCCTTCCTGGATGCGCATTTCCATATCTATGGAGTCGCCCTCTACCTTTACTTCTATTGGCTGGATATTAAAGAAGAGGTAGCCGTCGTCCATGTAGAGTGCACTAATGTCGATATCACCGGTAGGATTAAACGTAAGCTTTTTGTTGATCAATTCCTGGTCATAGACATCGCCTTTGTCAATACCCAGTACCTGGTCCAGTTGTTCATCAGTATAAACGAAATTTCCTGACCAGGTAATTTCCCGGAAATAGTACTTATTGCCCGGTGCCAAACGAATGTCAATGTTCATATTTCGCTCATCTACAAGGTAGGTGGAATCCACCACGACTTCTGCATCACGGTAACCTTTGGAATTGTAGAAAGCAATTAATCCTTCTTTGTCGGTTAGGTAGTCTTCACGAACGAATTTTGAAGATTTGAAAAAATTTAATTTGGCATGCGTGGCGATATAATCTTGTAAACTATTCTCAGAAGTATCCTTGTTTGTCAGGAATTGCCAGATACTCAACGGATGACTGAGCGCATAGATGCTCTTTTCTAAAAGGTCTGATGGCAGGTCGAAACGGACGCGCTCCCCTGTGGACCGTAGTTTTTTCTTTAATCGACGACCAGAGAATTGATCATTACCGTAAAAATTGATTGCATTGACCTTTACTTTTTTATTTTTTTCAATGTCCACGAGAACCACCACACTATTACGTAAAACGGAGTCAGTTCTTTGGATGAGTTTTACATCCGCGTTGAGGAACCCCTTGGTCTCCAGGCTTCGTTTTACCGCGATTTCAACATTCTTTTGGGAGGCTTCAGTCCATACTTTACCGATACTTGCCTTTACTTCTTCTTTCAGGTCGGCTGCCATGCTTTTGCTTACCCCCTCAAAATTAAAGCGACTCAATCTAGGCCGTTCTTTCAGTTCGATAACGAGCCAGATTTTGTCACCTTCTATTTTGGAGGCATAGATAGCTACATCCCCTAAAATGCCTTGTTTCCAAAGCTTGCGAAGCGCAGTGGTAATGTCTTCACCTGGAACCCGGATTTTATCTCCCACGCGCAAACCTGTCATCGAGATGAGTGCATTGTTGTCAAGGAACTCAACGCCCACCACCTCGATACCTGCAATCTCGTATTCTTTTGGATTGGCGTAGTTCAGCTGGGTTTCTGGGCGATTACGGTTGTTTTTTCCAAACACCACCTGACCTTGTACATCCCGTAGACAAAGGAGCGTCAGTAATAGCATAACAAAGCTTTTCGTCATATTTCTGCACTCACTTGTTTGCTTATCTTTCCAAAGCGTCGTTCGCGTTTCTGATAATCCTCTAGCGCTGAGAGTAAGTCCTGCTTTCTGAAATCTGGCCAAAGTACGTGGGTAAAGTAAAGTTCTGTGTAAGCCGCTTGCCAGAGGAAAAAGTTACTGATTCGCTGCTCCCCGCTGGTTCGAATCAGTAATTCAGGACCGGGAATACCCTTTGTAGCCAGGTGATTTGCAATGACATCTCCGTTGATATCAGCAGCTATCAGGTCTCCGTTAGCTATTTTTTCGCCTATTCGGTTCATGGCGTGTGTTAGGTCCCAACGACCACTATAATTGAGGGCAAGGATTAACTGAAGACCCGCATTGTCTCCGGTGGCCGACATGGCCTCCCGTAATCTGCGACATGCAGAGTCGGGTAACTGCTCAATGTCACCGATTGTGGTGAGTGAAATGTTATTTCTCATCAATGTGGGCAATTCTTCACTAATGGTGGAAACCAACAAAGACATGAGCGCTTCCACCTCAGCTTTTGGTCTCTCCCAGTTTTCAGTAGAAAACGCGAAGAGCGTCAAATGTTTGATACCCAATTCAGCACACCCCTCAACCGTATCTCTCACGGCCTTGATTGCATTTTTATGACCAAATATTCTAGCCGCTCCTTTGTTTTGCGCCCAGCGACCATTTCCATCCATAATTACTGCAATATGTCGAGGGAGATTCCCCATAACATTCATCCGCCACGCTAATTTTTCATAAAGGTTACAAAAATGGTATTTTTTTGACTAACCCACTGAATATTAACGTCATTTAACGTGAGAAAATTGAACGATTGGGAACGTAAGGAAATGGACATGGAATTTGGTAATTAACAAAACTGATACGTATTCCAGTAAAGAAATACCAGTCATCGTCATTGGGGTTGCCAAACTGAAAATTTTTATTCGTCACGTCACCATCCGAAATCCCATCCAGGTAGTCATAGAAAGTTTTTCGAGCCCCAAGTTCCCATTCTACAACGAATCGTTTGCCTATTTTGTGTTTTATACCTACCCCAATGGGAATCACCGGCTGTAATTGACTGAAATCTTCATCCACATTGTCCGGAGGATTGTTGACCTGGATCATGCCAAAACCACCAAATAAATACGGTGACCATTTGATGGGCGAATCCTGTGGTTTGTAATCCAGGAAATGATATTCCATTACGGCAGCACCCTCCAGCAAGGTACTGTTAAAAGACTGTGTCCTGTTTTCACCCAGCGCATCTTTAAAATTCTCGTCATCCCCACTCACCTGACCAATCGTGAGCATGAAACGTGTACTGACAATGGTTGAAAGGTTCAGGCGAAAATGAGCGCTCATCGCCGGGTTCAGATATTCTGGTCGAAAGCCAACAGCCAAATCTCCGGTGTAGGTCATGGCACCTATGCCTACCCCGAATTCCATAAACTGAGCAGACACCCAAAAGGGGAGGAAACAGGAAAAAATGATAAATTTTCTCAAAAGCTTATCTGAACTTTGCTCTTCTTCCCGATACTGGCTGGAGCAAATAAGTAATCTTTAGTTGCGTAACAAAATAAAGATCGTTGCTATCTGGATTACCCCTGACAGCGCCATCCTGACCGGCACCAATGGTTCCAATTGAGGAATAAGTTGTGCCTCCGAAATCGCGGGCTGTGATGAGTGTACCAACATTGCGCGGGTCGCCGCTTAATACAGCATTGGGTTCTGCGCTACGGTCAGACATGATTCGGGCCAATGGATCATCGAAACTGTCCAGTGAACGATAAGTACCACTTACGTCATCGATATAATCGAAAAACAATTTTCTAATACCAAATTCGATTCCGGCGCTGAGATTGTTGTTGAGGTAAATGTCTGCACCGATGGTCAGCGGAATAGCAATCTGCAAACTGCTGTATTGCTCACCTTCTGTTTCCAGTGGACGAAGCTTAACCCATTCGTCTGAACTGGGTGCCGGTATGCCCCCACTCGGGTCGCTTTGATAATCTGCACCCGGAACGAGCCCCTTGGGTTCATGGTGTATAGCGGCCACTCCTAGGTAAAGGAATCCATTCAACGGCGGCCTTCCGTTTGGACCGCCATAATTAGGAAACAAAAAGACTTGTAATCCTGCTGACAATTCTTTGATATCGTTTCGGAAGCTTAGATTTCTGTAATATCGGGGGGCATCTCCTTCGGAATTAGGGTCAGCGGAAAAGTCGTCCCCAGAAATACGGCCGTAAAGAAAAGAGGCTCGGACGGCCATTGAATGGTGGAACTTATAACCAGCAAAAATCCCCAGGCCCGGACGGGTAAAGGAGATGTCCGTGCTCGCGGCTTTGTTTACAGGCGCCAAGTCTCCGAAGTAATTCAGTGCATTGACAGATCCACCTACAAAATAGTAAGGACGGAAACGACCCACTGCTACTCTGCCGCGGTACCTAGAGATGGTTTTGTTTTTGGACCTCTGTTTCTTGTATTTATTTTGAGCCAAAAGTTGGTTACCTGCGAACAGTAAAAGTGCAGCAAACACGAATGTTATATATTTTTTATCAAGCATGATTCGAGTGATAATAACCCAAAACTATGGATTTGATTGTACCCAACTAACAAAAAATGTTAATTTCTTTTGTCGAAGCCCCAAGACAGCTTGCTTCTCAGCGTATCCAGAAAGGATTCACCGGATAGTTTTATGAGAACTGCCCGGAATTTTGCTTTGGACACGGTCAATTCAAGATTTTCAGGGGACACAGTTCGCGAGCGTGAATCCAGCGAGAGCAGACAACTCCTGTCTCTTGAGGCAATGGTAAAGGATAGTTTGCTGTCATCGGGTATTAAGAGCGGGCGAACGTTGAGATTGTGTGGACTGACTGGTGTGACTAAGAAATTCTGTGTTTCTGGCATGATCACCGGCCCACCACAGCTAAGAGAGTAGCCGGTAGACCCTGTCGGTGTGCTCACCATCAATCCATCCGCCCAGTACGTATTCAGATGTTCGCCATTGATTGCGCACCTAACGACAATCATCGAGGAGGTATCTCTTCTCAGGATGGCAAATTCGTTGAGGGCAAAGGGCGCTTCTTGGAATAAGTCATCATTTTCTAGCGCCACCAATGTACGGAAATCAAATTCATATTGCCGGTCGAAAAGCGATGTAATCGCTTCTTCCACCCTTTCCTTATTGATGGTGGCAAGAAATCCAAGCCTACCCGTGTTAATACCTAACAACGGGATTTCTGAATTACCCACATGCGTTAGGACTTCGAGAAGGGTGCCATCTCCTCCCAAGGTAATCACTGCATCTGCATCCTTGCTGGAAAGCCGATTGGGATAGGTATTGAAAGAACCGAGGTCAAGGTAGGGATGGTTGGTTTTTCTGAAGTCTGCGGATAAAATCACCTCCTTACCTGATAGCTTCAGCAATTTCAACACGCCCTCCACTGCATCCTGAGAAGCTTTATCTACTGGTTTCCCATGGATGGCTATGCGCTGCATATTTATGGCGTCAGGAATCTAAATAAACCCTCCAGGCGCTCCTTTTCATTGAATGAAATCTCTTGTTCATTAAACCTTGCTTCTATCAGGTAGCCGTGGTTTTCCAAAACAGATGCAATCTGCGAGATTTCTTCTGTATCTAATTTCAAAGTAAGTCGGTATCGATCTGGTTGATCCAGTTGCGGCGCCAGGTAGCTACTTAGAATGATTATTCCGTTTCTTTCTATTAAATCAGCGATTTGGCCTAACGAGTAGTCTTTGAAAGCTACCGACAAAACCAAAATCGCCCCGGGATGCCTTACGGACGTGGTTTGCGCAAAGGCTTCTACTACATTTTCTACCGAAACAACGCCTAGGTATCTATTCTGCGCATCCAGTACCCCCACCATGCGATAACCCAATTGCTGCGCTTTTGCAAGGAGTTCGTAGTAGTGTTGATTGTCATAGACAAAACAATCCGAACCCTTGAAAGAGGGTATGCCGGAAAGCGACTCGATTTCTGCTGGTTCCATCAAGATTTCTTCATCTGCGAGACCTACAAATTCCCCCTTATTTACCACTGGTAGTTCCGCAACCTTCAATTCTTCCATCCAGCGCAAAGCTTTCTCCCTGCGATCTTCCAACTTTAGTGGCGGAATCATGTAATTGATAAGGTCTTTTGCAATCATGCGGCATCTTTTGTGTTTTCTAAAAATTCTTTGAGCAACTTATTGAATCGTTTAGGATGCTCCATCATGGGCGCATGACAGCAGCGATCAATGAATCTAAGAGTTGTGTTGGGGATGAGCCGGTCAAATTCATGCGCTACCATTGGAGGTGTGATCGTGTCGTTTAAACCCCAAATTAGCAAAGTTGGTGCCTTTATTTCCGGGATTTCTCCGGCCATGTTGTTGCGCTGTGCAGATTTGGCTATGGCCACTATACGCAGCGACTTGGGTATGCTCTTCAGGGTATCAAATACTTCATCAATCAACTCCTTGGTGGCCGTCCGGGGGTCATAAAAAGTATAAGCTACCCGCTCCGAAATGTAATCGTAGCTGCCTCGTTTCGGAAAAGAACCTCCCATTGAATCTTCAAACAGTCCTGAGCTACCTGTTAGAATCAATCTTTTTACTTTTTCTGGATTTTTCAGTGAATAAACCAATGCCACATGACCACCCAGGGAGTTACCCATCAGATTAAAGCTGTTCAGCCCCATCATTTCCACAAATCCTTCCACGAATTCATTCAGTTTTTCGAGCCCAGCCTGTTTTACGGGCATTGTGTAAATGGGAAGTAGCGGGATAAGCACACGGTATTGTTTAGAGAAAGCCTGCACGACACCGTCCCAATTGCTCAATGCACCAAATAAGCCGTGCAGCAGGATAATGATTTCACCCGTTCCCTGATCAATAAATTTGTAATTTTCCTTTTCTACAATTTTCATAAGCATTGATAATCAATCAAAAATAGTGAAACCTTCTTTGAGTCAAAGAAATGCCTCACTTGGCACCGGTGCTTTAGGACTTTCTTTAATGAGATCATGAAAAATGGGAAAGTATTCCGACAACCAACCGTACAAAGCTGGACCAATTGGTTGTAGGATGGAATAGACCATGGAGTCGGAAGTCCACTCGAGAGGCAACTCGATCCCAAAAGATTCAAAAATCCACATCACTACGCTCAAAATGAAGAGCCATTTAACCGTGCTCGCAAACGCACCCAATAGGTTATCTACCCAGCCGAGTAAGGTTAGATTAACTACCGTCTTGATCCAGGAAGCTGCCAGTTTAATACCCCAGACAAGAAACAAAAAAAGGACAAAGAAAACGACCATTGAAATCAAGGTAATTAAGGGTGAATCTTCGAAGAAATAACGGGTGACTGGAAATGACAATCTCATGGCCAGAAAAAGCCCGAGGAAAAAAGCAAGAAAAGAAAAGACCTCAACAATTAATCCCTTTCGATAGCCGGAAAAGGCCGCTACAGCCAGCATCAGTACCATGGCCCAGTCAAAACTATTCAAGAGAGCAGTTTTCTGGCAATTTGAGAAATGATTTTGCCATCAGCCCGGCCGGCCATTTGTTTGGAGGCCTGTCCCATCACTTTGCCCATGTCTGACGGTCCTTGGGCGCCGGTGGCCTCAATAATACCCTTAAGATTTGCCTCTACTTCAGAAGTTGACAGTTGTTTCGGCAAAAACTCTTCTATAACAGCCAGCTCCTGACGCTCGACAAATGCAAGATCTTCACGACCCTGCCCTTCATATATTTCCAGACTGTCACGACGCTGCTTTGCCGCTTTAGTCAGCACTTTAGTTTCCACTTCTTCGGAAAGTGAACCTCCACTTCCTTTTTCTGTTTCTGACAAAAGGATTTGTGATTTGATGGCACGGAGTGCACGAAGGCGATCTTTGTCTTTGTTGCGCATGGCATCCTTGATGCCTTCTTCGATTTTAGCTTTCAGGCTCATACAAAAAAGGTTAATTTGTAGTTAGTATTTACGGTGGGAAGATGACCAAACTTAGTGTAAACGTCAACAAAATTGCAACACTTCGCAATGCAAGAGGGGGAGAAATGCCCAACGTTGTAAAGGCCGCAAAAGCGGCAGAACGGTTTGGTGCCGACGGCATTACCATTCACCCTCGTCCTGATGAGCGCCATATCAAGGCTGCCGATGTGTACGATCTTGCGCGTGTGCTTAAAACTGAATTTAACATTGAGGGGTATCCGGATGATCGTTATCTGCATTTCATCGAGCAGGTTCGCCCAACTCAGGCTACCCTGGTGCCTGATGGCCCGGATGTATTGACCTCTAATGCAGGATGGGACACCCAAAGGAATAGTGAATTTTTGAAAAATATTATCAGCCAAATACATCGGTGGCAGGTCAGGGTATCGGTATTTGTTGATCCTGATGTAGGCATGGTAGAGGGAGCAGCGCAGATTGGTGCTGATCGGGTAGAACTGTACACTGAAGCCTACGCGAGTGGTTATCAACGGGACTGCGAATTGGCAATACAGCCCTACCTGCAGGCGGCCGAAAAGGTCCGAGAGCTTCAAATGGGCTTGAATGCGGGACATGACCTCAATCTGGATAACCTGGCCTATTTCAAGGCGAGCATACCTTGGGTGGAGGAAGTGTCAATAGGCCATGCGTTGGTGTCGGATGCGCTCTATTATGGCTTGGAAAACACCATCGGACTTTATCTAAGACAACTTTCTGGTACATGAATTTATATTTTAAAAAAATAGGTAATGGGCCTCCAATATTTATCCTGCATGGTGTATTTGGGTCGGGAGACAATTGGTTGTCCTTGGCAAAGTCCCTGGAACGGCACACTTGTTATCTGATAGATCAACGGAATCACGGTCAGTCACCGCATAGTGATAGCCTCAATTACGAAGTGATGGCGGAGGATTTAAATGACCTGATGGAAGCTGAGGGTTTGGAGTCTGTCGTGGTGATGGGTCATTCCATGGGGGGGAAAGTTGCCATGACTTTTGGTGCTAAATATCCGCATCGCGTAGATAGACTGATCGTGGTAGACATCGCTCCGAGGCATTATCCCCCCCATCACAGCGACATTTTCGATGCCTTCGCGTCAGTAGATGTCAGGAACTTACAATCCAGGAAAGAGGCTGAACAACAGATGGCGAAACAAATACATGACGAGGGGGTGCGCCTGTTTATTTTGAAAAATTTGCAAAGGACCCGGGAAGGGTTTTCCTGGAAACTGAATCTGAAGGCGATAAAAGAAAATGCGAACGCCATTGGCGCGGCACTGCCGGATGATTACAGTTTTGAAGGCCCCACCTTATTCATTGGTGGAGAAAAGTCTGCCTATATCCTGGAAGAAGACCAGGTGGACATTCAACATCACTTTCCTCATGCACAGGTCGTGCACCTGAAAGATGCCGGCCACTGGGTGCATGCTGATCAGCCGGATGCCTTACGCCAATTAATAGATAAGTTTTTAAGTCAATGAAAAAGGGTACACTGTATTTGTTACCCACTTATTTGCACCCCGACAATAGCGAAAATGATGTCGCCGGTCTGGTGGGAGATGTCATCAAAAGGCTAAATTTATTTTTGGTAGAAAATGCGCGGACAGCACGTAGATACATCTCAAGTCTCAACGTGGGGATCAGCATCGAGTCTTTAAGACTTGAAACCTTTGATAAACATACGGAACTGGCTTCCGTGATACCCCTCTTGCGCCTTTTGAAGGAAGGCAAAGATGTGGGTGTTTTGTCCGAGGCCGGATTGCCGGGTGTGGCAGACCCGGGCGCAAAGCTGGTGGCCTGGGCGCATAATCATGCAATTGATGTGGTCCCTATCACTGGGGCTTCTGCCTTGTCGCTTACATTGACAGGAACGGGATTCAATGGGCAGGCTTTCACCTTTCATGGTTACTTGCCTATCGATAAGCGGGACAGGCAACAGCGGATTCAGCAACTTGTTCGGGAAGTGGGAAAAACGGGGTATACCCAACTATTCATGGAGGTGCCGCATAGAAACAATCAATTGATGCAGGCGTTGGTGGAAACAATGCCGGATAATACATGGTTGGCGATGGGTGTGAATCTGGGCAGTAACGCGGGTTATGTTAAAACACGTTCAGTGGCCGCATGGAAATTGGAATTGCCCGATCTTCACAAGCAATTGGCTGTATTCGCAATTGGTCGTCTTTTACTTCAATGATTCGATTAAATTTGCCAGTCAATTTTGGAATAAACCAAATGCTCGTTCATGTCATACTATTTCACCTCAGAGTCAGTTTCTGAAGGACACCCCGATAAAATTGCAGACCAAATTTCTGATGCCTTGCTGGATCATTTCCTTGTTAACGATCCAGACTCTAAGGTGGCTTGTGAAACCATGGTCACCACCGGCTTAACGGTGCTTTCAGGAGAGGTTCGCACCCGTGCATACATCGATGTGCAGCAGGTCGCCCGAGATGTGATCAACCGCATCGGGTATACCAAAAGCGAATACATGTTTGATGGTAATTCGTGTGGTGTCATTTCGTCCATCCACGAGCAATCACCAGATATCGCTCAAGGAGTCGATCGTGATACGGAAGACAATCAGGGGGCAGGAGATCAGGGAATGATGTTTGGATATGCCTCAGCAGAATCCGACAATTTTATGCCGGTGGCATTGAATCTGAGTCATATTATTCTTCAGGAACTTGCCGTACTGCGAAGGGAAAGCAAAGAAATAGACTATCTGAGGCCGGATGCCAAATCTCAGGTGACCATTGAATATGGGGATGACCATAAGCCATTGCGCATTGCCACCATAGTCATCAGTACCCAGCACGACGAATTTGGAACGGACAGTGAAATGTTGAGAAAAATTAAAAAGGACTTACTTACGATTCTCATTCCTCGGGTTAAAAATCGCTTAAGCGAGGAGAATCAGAAGTTATTTAATGAGGATATTATTTATCACATCAATCCCACCGGCAAGTTCGTCATTGGTGGTCCGCATGGTGACGCTGGCCTAACGGGAAGAAAAATTATCGTGGATACCTATGGTGGTAAAGGGGCCCATGGCGGCGGTGCTTTCTCCGGTAAAGATCCTTCTAAAGTGGATCGCTCTGCCGCTTATGCTACGCGGCATATCGCGAAAAACCTTGTGGCAGCTGGAGTAGCAGACGAGGTACTGGTCCAGGTTTCTTACGCCATCGGGGTGTCTGAGCCAGTAGGCTTGTATATCAATACGTACGGTACGGCCAAAGTGGCCTTGACCGACAGTGAGATTGCCGGTAAAGTGATTGGCATATTTGATATGCGTCCCGCAGCCATTACCAAAAGACTTAAGCTAAAACAGCCCATCTATTTAGAAACGGCATCTTATGGACACATGGGACGCACGCCTGAGATAAAAAAAGTGACGTTCAAAATAAACGGGCAGCAGGTTGAAAAAATGGTGGAAACTTTTACCTGGGAAAAGCTGGATTATTTGGAGCAGTTAAAGGACGTATTTGGTCTTAACTAAAGATGAACCTCCGTGTATTAAAGGGTGTTGCAAAAAATATATTAGAATAATCGACTAGTGGAGAAGAAAATCAATTTGAATGATCGCGTTCCATTCGAGAAGCGTCACAATGGTCCGACTGATGAACAAATAACGGAGATGCTGCAAACCGTGGATGTGGACAGTCTGGACCAACTTATTGGTGAGGCAATTCCGGAAGCAATCCGTTTGAAAGAAGACCTGCATCTTCCGGAGGAGTTGAACGAATACCAGTACCTGCATCGCATTTGTGAAATAGCCGAACATAATCAGGTATTTCACTCTTTTATAGGGCAGGGTTATTATAACTGTGTGGTGCCAACGGTAATACAAAGAAATATATTTGAAAACCCAGGATGGTATACTGCTTACACTCCTTATCAGGCGGAAATTGCACAGGGTCGTTTGGAGGCTCTCATCAATTTCCAAACCATGGTCATGGAACTGACAAGCATGGAGGTTGCCAACGCCTCGTTGCTGGATGAGGGTACAGCGGCCGCTGAAGCCATGTCCATGCTTCATGGAGTACGCAAAGGAGCTAGAAAAAAAGCGGAAGTATTTCTTGCTGACGAGCGATTGTTTCCACAGACATTGGAGGTCTTGACCATGCGGGCCAATTCTGCTGGTATACCATTGGAAATTGTCCCATTGAATGAAGGACAGCTGCAGCGTGAGGATGTATACGGCGTATTGTTTCAATACCCTGACAATCACGGGTCTGTTAAAGATTGGTCTGCTTTTGTAGATGAGGCGCAATCTCAGGGAATTTTTACTGCTTGTGCTACCGATTTGTTGAGTCTTTGCTTACTTAAGCCCCCCGGAGAATGGGGAGTGGATGTGGTTCTTGGTACGGCTCAACGCTTTGGTGTGCCATTAGGCAACGGAGGACCGCACGCGGCC
Organism: uncultured Roseivirgaceae bacterium; assembly: GCA_964403075.1. Classification (GTDB taxonomy): domain Bacteria; phylum Bacteroidota; class Bacteroidia; order Cytophagales; family Cyclobacteriaceae; genus CAYOEV01. The sequence goes on from CAYOEV010000001.1 coordinate 364,251, forward strand.
TTTTTTGCGACGCGAGAAACCTACAAAAGATTTGTACCTGGAAGAATCATAGGCGCGTCTGTTGATGTGGATGGCCAACCAGCGTTGAGAATGGCTTTACAAACACGTGAGCAGCACATAAGAAGAGAAAAGGCAACTTCTAATATTTGTACAGCTCAAGTACTCTTAGCTGTGATGTCTGCCATGTATGCGGTGTATCATGGCCCCGCCGGATTGAAGCGGATTGCAGGTCGAGTACATGGCATGGCAAAGTCCGTTTCGAATGCTTTGAGGGAGATGGGACTTACACCTGCCGAGGCCCTATTTTTTGATACCCTCAGTTATGAAATGGCTCCTGAGGAATTAATAATTTTTCGGAAGTTGGCAGAAGAAAAAAATATCAATTTCCGATATCAGGAAGGTCGTATAGGTATTTCTTTCGATGAAACCCATACTCCGGATTTAGCACAATTGGTAGTTGATTTATTTGCAGCGTGGCTGAAACGCCCGTCCGTTTCTATTGCACATGAAATCCCTATTGCGTTACCAAATAATTTGACGCGCACAACCGGCTTTCTTGATCATGAGGTATTCCAGCGTTACCATTCGGAGCATGAGTTGCTTCGCTATATCAAGCGATTGGAAAGTAAGGATTTGTCACTGGTTCATTCGATGATTTCATTGGGTTCATGCACCATGAAATTGAATGCAACTACTGAAATGATTCCAGTTTCTTGGGAGGAGTTTGGGGCCATACACCCCTATGCTCCTGAAGAGCAGAAAGTGGGCTATCATGCACTGATTGATGAATTACATGAGTGGCTGTGTGCCATTACGGGGTTTCATGCGCTCTCCTTTCAACCCAACTCTGGGGCGCAGGGTGAATTTACCGGATTGGCTGTCATCAAAGCCTACCTTGAGCACAAGGGGGAAAAAGATCGTAAAGTGGCATTGATCCCTACCTCAGCCCACGGCACAAATCCGGCCAGCGCTGTTATGGCAGGGATGAAAGTGGTACTGGTTAACTGTGATGAAAAAGGCAATATTGACCTGGATGATTTGAAATCGAAGGTTGCAGAGAATAGTGAATCGCTTGCTGTGCTAATGGTCACTTACCCCTCAACCCACGGAGTTTTTGAAGAGGACATTCAAACCATTTGTCAGCTCATCCATGACAATGGTGGGCAGGTGTATATGGATGGTGCCAACATGAATGCTCAGGTGGGTTTGACCTCTCCAGCCATTATTGGTGCGGACGTTTGTCACTTGAATCTTCACAAAACTTTTTGTATTCCGCATGGTGGTGGGGGCCCTGGAATGGGCCCAATAGGTGTTGCAGATCATTTGACGCCTTTCTTGCCGGGTGCCTTGAGCACGCGTGCTGAAACCAACATTCATATGGTATCTTCCGCTCCCTATGGTAGTGCCAGTATCCTTCCCATTAGCCATGCATACATTGCCATGATGGGTGCCAATGGTTTAAAGCGAGCCACAGAACTGGCCATACTGAATGCCAATTATATCCAGCGAAGATTACAAGATCATTATCCTGTGCTTTACACAAATGAAAAGGGCCGTAATGCCCATGAATTTATTATTGATTGTCGTGGATTCAAGGAGTTTAACATTGAGGCAGAAGATATTGCCAAACGTCTGATGGATTATGGCTATCATGCCCCTACCATGTCATTTCCTGTACCAGGTACCATGATGATCGAACCGACGGAAAGCGAAACCAAACAGGAATTAGACCGTTTTTGTGACGCCATGATAGGCATTAGAAAAGAGATTCAGGAAGTAATCAATGGTATGGCGGATAGGCAAGACAATGTACTTAAGCATGCACCACATACTGCGAAAATGGTGCTGTCGGAGGTTTGGAATTTACCGTACAGTCGTGAAAAAGCAGTGTATCCTGCTGAATTTGTCAGAGATAATAAGTTTTGGCCTTCTGTGAGAAGGGTGGACAACGTGTATGGTGACAGAAATCTTGTCTGTAGTTGTTTGCCCCTTGAAGCTTATGCAGCGGCGTCAACGGTGGAGGATGCCAAAGCTTAGCTACAAATTCGAAGATCGAACGTACCAGCTACTTCATTTTCCTCATCAAACGAAGCTTGTATAAAGCCAATGACGCGCCCATTTTCTATGCCGACGATTTCTACGAATCCGCTGGTAGCAGATAGCACCACGCCGTTTCCGTGCACAAATTTGAAATTATCTGAGAAGGGGGTCAAGGGCAACACGTAGTTGCCAACACGCAGCGGCAGGGTGACTTGAAGATAGGGATTTGTTGACGAAATAAACGGACAAGGATCTTCTCCCACTTCGGATGTGGATAGCAGGCGAAGGGTATAATTTAATGTACCACTAGCCAGATAGGCATTTCCAAACTTGTACGACCATTCACTACCATCTACACGTCCATTCAGTCGCTCGTCTGGCAGGTCAACTTGGTCATCTCCACAAGCAGTCAACAACAATACACATAAAAGAAGGAATGATTTTTTCATGAAAGACAGAATTGGATGGTCGTATCGTGACCCAGCCTCTTGCCCACTGGATAAGTACGTTCCGTAAAAGTAAGCCACCCGTTTTGATCTATCGTGATGACAGCGCTGCAGCAAGTACCATAGTCTTCCGTGCGGATACAAATGGCGGAAAGCGCCTTTTCCCAGGAAAAAGGAATCCCTGTTTCTGGTAATTCGCGGTCTGAGGCAGTATCTGTGTCGCCGAGTATGTCAAGGGCTTCAGAATGAGTAAAGTCAGGCTTGTTGAGTAATTGTGACAGCTCTTTCTTCAAACGAACAACTTTGGGCCATGGCGTATCTAGTAGGGCGTTACTTAAACCATGGAGCTCGTCTGGTGCAAGGCGGTGAATTTGTTTTTCATAATTGCTATAGTGGTACATATCCCCCTCTGTGTAGCCAAGCAGGTTGAAGCCGTTGTAACGTTCGGCCTCTAGGTCAACACGCTGAAAAAATAAATCGTTGTCAATATTGGCATTAAGATATGCTGTAGGCAGTGTGCCCCGGCTTTTTACTTCTTCGCGAATTCCTTGTGGATCTCGAAAATTGGTCACTGTGGCCAGTCTCCCAGACCGGGTAACACCCAACCAGGTGCCTCCGGCTTTCAGATCTCTGCCGCCCAGAATAGGATGATCGGCCCAAAAATGGAGGGGAGCTGTTTCTCTGTGAAAGAATTCATCCCTATTTCCTACAAGTATAAACCGGTATTTTGGATGAAGGTCGGCACCAAATGCAATTAGGCACATAACTTTGAATGAATATCAACCTGAATGAAAAAAATCTGGATACAGCTCAAAGATTACCAAAGAAAGTACTTTGATTGGAAATTGTACCTTTCTATCGCTGTATTTATGACCGTATGTATTGTTCTGAACTATTCGTACGATTTTGAGGATAGGTACATCGATGCCTACTCCGGGTCTCCGCTCAAGGTGTTGTGGATGTTTTTGTTTCACCTGTTTCCCTACCTCAGCATTTGTCTGATACTTTCTTTATTTGGAAAGGTAGAAAATTGGTGGAGTCAAAGCGCTTTTTGGTGGCGTGTGCTGCTAGGTTTTGTAATTCTTGGCTTCGACAGGGGATTTTTTTTTATTCAGTACTTACAGCCCCATGTGGGCCCGCTTTCCTTCCGGTATGTGTCGCTTATACTGTTTTGGGCCAGTAGCCTAATTTCAAGTGTGCTGCCCATTCTGCTGGTTCATCATTTCCTGGAAACCAGAGAATTGCCCAGACACTACTATGGTTTGGCCATTCGTAGATTCGACCCAAGGCCGTATCTGCTTTTATTGGGCATGGCTGCGATATTTCTTGGCATAGGGTCTTTTATGGCTGAAATTCAGAATTATTATCCACGGTTTGATAAGGCCGGCATCGAATGGTTTTTAAAGGAAAATCCTAACTGGACGTATCAGGCGGCAGTGGTGGTGTATGAATTGGGTTATGGGAGCGATTTTATTTCTGTGGAGCTCTTTTTCCGAGGATTTCTCATTTTATCCATGGTACGTATTCTGGGACCTTACGCAGTGTTACCGATGATTGGTACTTATGCTTTTTTGCATTTTGGAAAGCCGCTCGGCGAAACCATTAGTTCGATGTTTGGAGGCTATATTCTCGGCATTATATCCATGAACAGCAGAAACGTCTGGGGCGGTGTAATGATCCATTTGGGTGTTGCCTGGCTGATGGAAATATTAGGTTATTTGCAGGGCCGATTTAATTCGTGAAATGGTATTTATTACGGGTCACCCAGCCCAATCAATTACTGGATTACCTATTTTTGAAAGATGGAGTGGGGAACAATTACTTTCTTATTTGTGGGTTTGCTGTTGGGAGGCCTGCTTGGTTGGGTGCTTGCACGGCTGAAGCAGAAGTCCCGTTCTTCGGAAGAGGGAGAATTAAAGCTTCAATTGAAGCTGGAATCCGAGCGAGGGATTAAGTTGAACGAAGAGTTGGTAACGCTAAATGAAATGCTCAAGCAAGAACGTCGCGAAGTCATGAACCTTCACGGTGAAAATGTGGGACTGAAGGCAGAATACAAAAACCTTAAAGAAAGACTTGATGGCAATAATGAGGACCTCAAGCGGCTTCAGGAACAATTTGCACATCAGTTCAAAAACCTTGCACAACAAATTTTCGAGGAAAAAAGCCAGAAGTTTACCGAGCAAAATAAAGTCAATTTGGATCACCTGCTAAAACCACTCGGGGATAAGCTGCAGGCTTTTGAGCAGAAAGTAGAGGCTTCCAATAGGGACAGTCTGCGGAACAGCACTGCACTGAGGGAGCAGATTTTGTCTTTGAAAGAACTCAATCAACGCATGACGCAGGAAGCTGAACATCTTGCGAAAGCTTTGAAGGGTGATGTAAAAACACAGGGAAACTGGGGCGAAATGATACTCGAAAGAATTTTAGAAAAGTCAGGTCTCACCAAGGGGCAGGAATATTTTACTCAGGAGACCCATCAGGGTGAGCAAGGGCAAAGACTGCGCCCCGATGTCATTATCCGCCTACCTGAAAATAAGAATCTAATCATTGATGCCAAAGTATCGCTGGTAGCCTTCGATCGTTACATGAACGAAGAGGACGAGGAGGTACAGTCACATCATTTAAAGGAATATCTGCTCTCTGTGCGTGCGCATGTAAAAGGGTTATCCGATAAAAACTACCATCAACTCTTTGATGGAGGTAACCTGGACTATGTGCTGATGTTCGTACCCATAGAATCAGCGTTCTCAATGATTGTTCAAAGTGGGGGAGATTTGTATAATTTGGCACAGGACAGCAATATAATAATCGTCAGTCCTGCCACACTCATTGCTACACTGAGAACCGTGGCCAGTATTTGGAAACATGAATACCAAAATCGAAATGCCCAGGAGATTGCACGTCAAGGGGGCGCTTTATATGATAAGTTTTCCGCATTTGTTGAGAATCTGGTTGAAGTAGGTAAGTCTCTGGATAAATCAAAATCAGTGTATAAGGAGGCGATGAACAAGCTGGTTGAAGGTAAGGATAATCTCATCCGAAAAACAGAACGCCTGAAAGAGTTAGGTGCCAAAACAAAAAAGGACATGGACCATAAGATGCTTGATCGGGCCGGGGCGCGAAATATTGATGAAGAGGCTGACCAAAATATGCTTTTTTAAAGGCAAGAAGTTATGGAGTTAACTGAAAGTAATCGCCTACGGCGTTTGATTGTAGTGGGGGACAGGGTATTGATACGTCCGAAGCAAGCTGCAGAAAAAACAGCAGGTGGCATTCTACTGCCTCCTGGGGTGCAAGAAAGGGAAAGAATCCAGACCGGATATGTTGTAAAAACCGGTCCAGGTTATCCCATTCCCATGGCTGCTGAAGAAGAGGAAATCTGGAAGCCCGCTGAGGAAAAGACCAAATATATTCCATTACAAGCAGTTGAAGGTGACCTGGCTATCTTTTTGCAAAAGGGTGCCATCGAGCTGGAATTTGACCGCGAGAAATATTTTATTGTTCCGCAAGCTTCCATATTGATGTTGGAGCGAGAAGAAGACCTATGAATCGATTACCGCTTAAGGACATATCAAGATGGACGGCCATTCTTTTTTTCCTGTCCGCGGGGATCAATCATTTTGTAAATCCACAATTTTATTTGCCACTGATTCCGGAAGTAATGCCGATCAAGAATGGGGTGAACATTATGGTAGGCTTTTTGGAATTGACTTTCGGCATGGGGTTGATCAACCCCAGTACCCGTCGGACTGCTGGCAAGCTGCTCATGGGCTTACTGGTTGTGCTGACTTGGTCACACATCTACTTCATACAACAAGGGAGTTGTGTACCAGAGGGTTTGTGTATTGATCCCTGGATTGCCTGGGTGCGCCTAATAGTAGTCCAGCCACTGCTGGTGTGGTGGATATGGACCATGCGTTAGTGTAAATGGGAGATTAGTCCGGAGTATTTGGTTAACTTCTTTACCATGACCAATCCAAGCCCTGAGATTGGTTTTCTCAGTTACCAGCTGATTCACATACTTCTTCAATACCGACGGCTATGGAGTTGAAAAAAATGTTTTATCGGAACCGCGAATGCAAGGCACGGGTAGCTGGCACAGGTGATGGGTACGTGGGATAAAGCACCGGGTCCGGGGTTAAATTCCTAATGTTCGGAACTTCTTTGTTCGACACGCGCATGTGTAATCACCGGGCATATCCTAGATGAATTGATTGATGTTGACCGACGATATGCCGACTTTTACCGGTCGTCGTACGACCAATTGTGCATATCCTGTTCAGGAAGGGTGACTAAAAATGTTGAAAAGTGATTGCTTAATAATGGGTAATGGTTATTTTTGCCCTCCTTTTTAAGCGAGAATAGCTCAGCTGGTAGAGCACGACCTTGCCAAGGTCGGGGTCGCGGGTTCGAATCCCGTTTCTCGCTCTGAAGGTAGTTTGTTCACTGGCACGAGACAATGAATTTTATACTACCCATTAGCAGCCGCTCAAAATAAGTGGCTGTTGCTGTTTAATGGCTTTACGGCTTGGCTGAAGCCATGGCAGACCCGCGCCTCGGTGGTGGAATTGGTAGACACGCAGGACTTAAAATCCTGTGGCCAT
>CAYOEV010000002.1:0-28274 GCA_964403075.1 uncultured Roseivirgaceae bacterium
AGCCATTATTGTAGAGCCTATACAGGGCGAAGGTGGGATCAATCCGGCAGATAAGTCTTTTCTGAAAGGTTTGAGGAAGTTGTGCGATAAGCAAAATATTGTCCTGATATTCGACGAGATCCAATGCGGCATTGGCAGAACCGGACATTGGTTTGCGAAAGATTATTATGGGATAACCCCGGATGTGATTACGCTGGCCAAAGCCCTGGGCGGTGGCGTACCTATAGGTGCCATTCTTACCAATGAAAAGGTAGGCAGCGCCATGCACTACGGGGGTCATGGTACCACCTTTGGTGGAAATCCATTGGTATGTGCCGCTGCCCTCGCCAGCCTGGAGGTCATGGAAGAAGAAGACCTGCTTAAAGCAGCTACCGACAAAGGGGAATGGATCAAAAATGAAATAAAAAACATGAAGTTGCCCGGCTTCAAAGAAATACGTGGGGTAGGTTTAATGCTGGGCATTGAGTTTGACTTTGAAACGCCGAATCTGGTAAAAGAAATGCTGACGCACGGTGTCATCGCCAACGCTACCGCTGGCAATGTCTTACGGCTGGTGCCCCCCCTGAACATCGATCAGGAGGCGCTGGATTTGCTCCTGTCAGTCATTGAAAAATCTGTAAAAAACGTGCATCATGGCTAAAAAAAAGATTGGCGTCTTCGGGGCTACAGGTTTCACTGGCTCAGAGCTTGTGCGCCTATTGTCGCAACATGAAAAAATTGACATTGCCTGCATTACCTCAGAAAGCCGTGCTGGCGAACCCTTCAGTGCGGTACATTCTTTCTTTGAGGGGCTTGTAGATCAGGAATTACAAGCCATTGATGCGGTGGATACCGACAAGCTGGATGCCGCCTTTCTGGCGCTCCCTCATGGTGTGTCCATGGACTACGTACAGCGACTTTGGTCCACGGACTTAAAGCTGGTAGACCTCTCCGGAGATTTCCGGTTAGACGGCCCATCTACCTATAAAGACTGGTACCACCAAACGCACCATTTTCCACAAGGATTTGAAAGTGCCGTATTTGGTATCCCTGAATTATTTGCCGCAGACATTGCCCAGGCAAGGTTGGTGGCCAATCCCGGTTGCTATCCCACCGGACCCATACTTGGTATATCTCCCCTGTTAGAGGCAGGGGTGATAAATCCTTCATTCATCATCATCGATGCTAAATCCGGTGTGACTGGCGCCGGCGTAAAAGCCAAACCCGCCAACATGTTTTCCAATGTAAACGAGAACTTTAAAGCCTACGGGATCAAGGACCACCGGCATACCATAGAAATCCAGCAAACGCTGGCAAGATTCGGTGGCGACGAGGTACGGATACAGTTTACACCCCATTTATTACCGGTAGATAGAGGCATCCTGGCTACCATGTATTTGCGACCTACACAGCCGGTAAACGAAGAAAATCTGATCAAAATTCTGCAATCGAAATACGAGGGGGCACCATTTGTCAGGGTGCGCAGTCAGGCCCCTGCCATTAAAGACGTGCGAGGAACCAATTACTGCGACCTGTTCATTACGTTCGACGAACGTACCAGCAACATTATCCTCATTAGTGCCATCGATAACCTGATAAAAGGTGCTGCGGGACAGGCCATTCAAAACATGAACATTCTTTTCGGCTGGGATCAATCGCTCGGCCTTCAACACTTACCACTAAGCCCCTAATCACATGACACAGAATATGGTCAAAAATATCACCAACGTTAAAGGCATTAAATGCTGGGGGGCCCATACAGGCATCAAATCTATGCGCCGAGACCTCGCGATCATCTATTCCGAGGTGCCGGCAAGTGCTGCTGCTGTATTTACCCAAAATGATGTCATTGCCGAACCCATCAAGGTATCCCGAAAACACCTCGAAGACGGACAGGCGCAAGCCATCGTGGTAAATGCGGGCAATGCCAATGCCTGCACGGGTGAACAGGGCCTTGCGGGGGCCGAAGCAATGGCCGCTACCCTCGCCGAAGAATTGGGTATTGCCAAGGAGTTGGTCATTGTTTCCTCCACCGGATTGATCGGCGAGCGATTTCCCACCGAAGACATTGTCGAGGGCATCAGAGAAAACGTTAGCAAGCTCTCCTCCCGGTCCAGTGCAGGCTCTTTTGCCGCCAACGCCATTTTAACCACCGACACTTTTGCCAAGGAAGGCTTTTTGGAATTCAATGTAGACGATCATGAAGTAAACATGGGTGGGATTGCCAAAGGGAGTGGCATGATCCATCCGAACATGGCCACCATGCTGGCCTTCATTGTTACGGATGCCGCCATCACACCTGTCCTGCTTCAGGAGATTACCAGAGAAATTGTCAACGAATCCTTCAATATGATCACCGTAGATGGAGATACTTCTACCAACGACATGGTCGCCGTACTTGCCAATGGTCTGGCAGAAAACAAAATGCTCACCTCCCGTGACGATACAGGGTTTCAATCATTTTACGATCACCTGAAAGAAATGATGATTCACCTCGCCAAGCTCATCATTTCCGACGGCGAGGGTGCGTCCAAGTTTATTGAATACCAGGTGGTAAATGCACGAGACCGTGAGCAGGCCCGACAGCTGGTTCGTTCAATCTCCAAATCGACATTGGTGAAAACTGCAATTTTCGGTCGAGACCCCAACTGGGGTCGCATCGTTTGCGCCGCGGGAAATGCAGGTGTCCACTTTGATTACCTGAAAGCCGACTTGCATTTGGGAGACGATGAAGAATTAATACAGGTATTGGAAAAAGGCCAGCCTGCGGATTACGACCGCAACTACATGAAACGCCTGCTGCGCGAAGCGCATATCCGAATCAAACTGGACGTCCATGAAGGCGATGCAGAGGCAAAAGGCTGGGGATCCGACCTAACCACGGACTATGTCATGTTCAATTCGGTGTATACCACGTAATTACCGAACATTTACTTTCCTGTCATATGGCCTGTCAGTTTGCAGCTATTTATGGCTCCGAACCCATTCGTCCGGTTTGAGACCAGCGTCAGCCAGCTATTTTTTATTCTCCCAGAATGGGCCTCATTGATTCTATAGAGCGATCCCCCATTTGAGTAAAAGTAATTCCCTAACTTTTCACCTATGGCTGGAAAAACCTATCTCATCCTGTTCTTTTTTAGTGTGCAGCTTTTTGGTCAGCAGATTGCTGATGAAAGCTTTGACCCACCCGTACCCGACCCGCTCTACCCAAAAGGTCAGGGCCCCGTGGTGCGGATCGATAAGGGTCATCACAATTTTCATACACGAACAGGTCGCTACCAGACCTTTGCCAGGCTGCTGGAGAAAGATGGTTACCGGGTAGAAGATCATGAGGGTCGCTTTACCTCAGACGGTCTGGAAGACACGGATGTGCTTGTTATATCCAATGCACTTCATGAAATCAACGGACCTCAAAACGATTCCACCTGGGCACTGCCCAATCCTTCTGCCTTCACCGATGCAGAGATTAAGACCTTGAACAAATGGGTGAAAGGAGGTGGGCGACTGTTCTTGATCGCTGACCACATGCCCTTCCCCGGCGCCGCCAAAAAACTCGCAGCGACTTTTGGTTTTGAGTTCCATAACGGCTTCAACAGAAATCCCGATAAGAGAGGCCCGTCCTTTTTTACGCTGGAAAAAGGTGCTTTAGGAAGCAATGCCCTCACAAAAGGAAGGAATGAAACGGAAAGGGTGGACTTCGCCGTCAGTTTCACCGGGCAGGCTTTTAGGATTCCCCCTGACGCGACGCCTATACTTACATTTCAGGATGCGTCTGTTCAGCTATACCCGGATACCGCCTGGCAATTTCAACCTGATACACCCAAGGTGCCGATCAAAGGTTGGTCTCAGGGTGCTTACAAATTATTCGGGAAAGGTCGGATTGTAGTTTTCGGAGAGGCTGCCATGTTTTCAGCCCAGCTAGGGGGTGAAAAGCAGGTGAAAATGGGCATGAATGCGCCTTTTGCCAATCAGAATTACCAGTTGTTGCTAAATATCATGCATTGGCTCGATGGCACCATCGACTAATTACAACTACCCGGAAATTGAGGCGCTATCCGCACTCCATTTTGCTTCTGGTATTGCCATTGAAAAGCAATCAGGTTGTTTGTGCAAAAAGTCCAACTATCCGGAGGTGCGTGTAAAAATTGACAGCCAGCAATGGACCCTTTTTTTATTCGATGAATTCAAAGATCTGAACCACCCCAATGCTTTGTTGCATCTGGAATTGCTGCTGATGGAAATAGAAATGTATGTGGACAGCGAAGATTTTTTGAGCTGGTGCAAGGAATTGGGGGTAGACGCCGGCTGTGCGCAAGCCATCAATTATTATCGGGAGCTGGATCAGGTAGCCTTCGATCTGGGCACCCGGCTGCAGCGATCTGAGGGTCTCCTGTGCCCAATGGATTTCGAGTTGAATGCTGGCGCTGCACAATATTTACGAAATACCCCGTTTCCCGTGTCCAACGAATAAAGAAATTTCCTAGATTTAGCTTCACCAAAAAAATCCAATACAATGGGCATCCTAGACAAATTAAGAGGCGAATTAGTTGACATCATCGAGTGGACAGATGATGCAGACGACACCATGGTCTACCGCTTCGAGCGGTATGGCAACGAAATCAAAACCGGGGCCAGATTGACCGTCCGGGAAGGCCAAAATGCTGTTTTTGTGAATGAAGGACAACTCGCGGATGTCTTCAAGCCCGGTATGTATAAGCTGGAGACTGCCAATTTGCCTATTCTTTCCACGTTGCAAGGATGGAAACATGGATTCAACAGTCCGTTCAAAGCAGAAGTCTACTTCGTAAAAACTACCAACCTGACCGATCAAAAGTGGGGCACCAAAAACCCCATTACCCTGTCTGACCAAAGGTTTGGCATGTTTGAAATAAGAGGTTTCGGGACGTATGTGCTGCGGGTGAAAGATCCAGGTATCTTTCTAAAAGAAATTGTGGGCACCGATGGTCACTTCACGTCCGACCAAATTACTGAGCAACTCCGCAGCATGATTGTGGCCCAGTTTACCGATGCCATGGGGGAGTCCAACCTCCCCGTTGAGGCCTTTGCGGCCAATAATCAAGAGCTGTCCGCTTTTGTGAAGACGGCCATTGGTCCTGATTTCGAACGCTACGGGCTGGAAGTCGATCGCTTTGTGATCGAGAACATTTCCATGCCGGAAGAAATAAAGAAAGAGATTTACGAACTCAGCCGATTGAATGCGGTAGACCTGAATAAACTGGCACAAATGAAAGCTGCCAAAGCAATGGAAAAAGCGGCAGAAAACCCAAGTGGAACGGCCGGTGCCGGCATGGGCATGGGCATGGGATTTGCCATGGCCAACCAAATGGGCAGCATGTTTACTCAACAGCAGCAACAGCCCAATACACCACCCACCGGAGGTCAACAAGCCGGGCCTCCACCGGTACCCGGTGCGGCTTCCTATTTTGTGGTTTTGAATGGCCAACAGGCGGGGCCCTACGACATGGGCGCTTTGAGGGAAATGATCCAACAAAATCAGGTGACCAGGGATACCCTGATCTGGCGAGAGGGCATGGGTAATTGGCTGGCCGCTTCTGAAGTACCACAAGTGAGTGCCTTGTTTGGTCCTACTCCTCCCCCAATTCCCGGCAAGTAAATGAGCGAAAATAAAGAAGCCGAACAAGTAGAGGTAGGCACTTTTGCCTGTACCAATTGTGGTGCAGAACTCAAGTTTAAGCCAGGCACTTCGCACCTCGTATGCGACTATTGTGGGGAGCAGAATGAGATCCCTGAACTGGATGAAAGCATTGAGGAACTTGATTTTCATACCTACCTGGCGCAGGAAAAAGGTCAGACAGAAACGGTTACCGAACGCGTGGCCAAATGCGGCGAATGTGGTGCCACGGCTACCATAGATGCAACCGTTGCGGCATCCAGCTGTCCTTATTGTACGACCCCCTACGTGGTAGGCGAAATACACAACGAAACCCTGGTAAAGCCCGGGGCGCTGTTGCCTTTTAAATTAAAAAAGCAGGAGGCCAGACAGGAATTCAAAAAGTGGATTGAGAAAATGTGGTGGGCGCCAGGTGATCTTAAGAAAGCCACCCTGAGCTTTGACCACTTCAATGGCGTTTACATTCCCTATTGGACATTTGATGCGCAAACCCAATCTCAATACATCGGTCAGCGAGGTATTAATTACCAAGAGACCCGTAAAGTGAACGGAGAAACCCAAACCGTCACAAAAACGCGCTGGCATACGGTAACGGGTACGATAACACACTTTTTTAATGACATCCTGGTCGTGGCCTCCAAAACGTTGCCGGATAAATACATTCAGAAACTCGAACCCTGGGATTTACATTCCTTGGTCCCTTTCGATAAAAATTATCTCAGTGGTTTCATTACAGAGAGATACCAAAAAGGTCTGGAAGAAGGCTTTATGGAAGCAAAGGGACTGGCCGACGAGCGGATTCGGGGGATGATCAGAAAAGACATTGGTGGGGATGCCCAACAAATATCATCGGTTAAAACAGCTTATGAAGCACCCGCTTTCAAGCATGTCCTGCTTCCGGTATATGTGAGTGCCTATAAATTTAAGGGTAAACTGTACCAATTCCTTATCAACGGACGCAGCGGAGAAGTACAAGGCGAGCGTCCGCTCAGCACTACAAAAATTGCGCTGGCCATCCTCGGCGGATTGGCTGTGATCGCACTCATCTACTTTTTGACGAAGTAATTCCGGACCTTAGAGGGAAATAGTTAAACAAACGCTTATTGTTCATCTTTTTTGACTAAAAATTGAACATTTTGATAGTGTCTTGCCTTATTCAATTACTAATTGCTTTTAGCAGTTTAGTTGTTGAGTGTTTATAGGTTCGAGTAGAAAGGCTTCGCCCAGTGGGTGGAGCCTTTTCTCATTTTATGCGATTTCATCGCCATCATTTTTTTTAGCGAGGTAAGACTGAGCCATTTCCGAAAATGCGGTGTACCACTCTCTTCCATACTTTCTCTCCAAAGCCTCTTTGAGGAATTCATACACTTTAACACTTAGAGAACGACCAAGCGCACAAGCTGGTGAACAAATGTCCCACTGGTCGTAATTAAGTGTTTCATGCGTGACCGTCTTGCCCACCCGTATGGGGTACAAATGACACGAAATGGGTTTTTTAAATGAGGTGTGACCGTCGAGGTGGGCCTGTTCGATGCCGCACTTTAAGGTACCAGACGAATCATAAAAGGCGAAAGCGCATTCCTTGCCATCTACTGTGGTGGTCACGTAATCACCGTCCGCATCTTTTTCATAGCCGCCCTTGTTTTCAAGTACCTGTATGGCAGCCGCATTCAAGTAGGGTTTTACCTGTGGGATCACCGACTTGATCCGTGCGAGTTCATCCTCTTCTAGCGGTGCACCCACGTCACCTTCCACACAACAGGCCCCTTTGCACCTCTCCAGATCGCACACAAAGGCCTCCTCCAATACCCCATTGGCAATCAATACATTGCTAAACTGAATCATCTTTTTTCTATCGAATTGAACTTTTAAAAACTTTTTTGTGTCAACATTTTGAATTTATATATGTATAAACATACAATTAACTTTTCTTAAACAAAAACACCATACACATGATTCAAGCATTTATTTTATTTGCCGCGCTTTACGGCAACCAAAACCCAGTAGTCACCACCTACAAAGTCAACATTGCAGAAAGTGTTGTAGAGTGGAAAGGCGATAAAGTGATCGGTGACAGTCACGAAGGTATCTTAAAGTTTCAATCTGGTACCATCGAAGTGGAAGACGGTGCGGTTACGGGTGGTTCTTTCATCGTGGACATGAAGACCCTTGAAAATAAGGACCTTTCTGGTAACATGAAAGCAAAACTGGAAGGTCATTTAACGTCAGATGATTTTTTCGGTGTAGAAAAATATCCCACGTCAAAACTGGTGATCAAATCTGTAAATAAAGACAACAGTGGTGCGGTTACCATCACCGCGGATCTCACCATCAAAGAAAATACAGAAACCATTGAGTTTCCAGCATTGGTGAAAATGGAAGGCGACGTAATGTTGGCCACCGCCAATTTGACATTCGACCGAAGCAAATTCAACGTGCGTTATGGCTCGGATTCATTCTTTGATAATCTGGGAGACAAGGCCATTTCAGATGAAATTGTGTTGAATGTAAAAATTAAAGCAGCGCTTTAAAAAATTTTAAGACTCAACAGAAACACAGTCTTAGGGCTGTGTTTTTTTTCCCGGTCTCATCGGTACATGCCATGAAAATGAATATATCCGGCTTTGACACATCACTGGTCAGACTTGTTAGGCCAGCTTTTCCAAATCTCTGATCAGGATGCGCCTTCTATCAAAGTTGATGAGATTTTGTTCTCTCAACTCATTCAATACCGTGGTGACCGTTTGTCTGGACGTACCAGTAAGGCTGGCAATGTCTTTATGAGTCAGGTGGTTTTTAATCATGATTTCGAAACCCACTTTCTGACCTTTCTCTTCGGCAGTATCATGTAGGAATTCAACGATGCGCGTGCGTGCATCTTTGAAGACCAAAGATTCAATTTTTCGCTCCATTTTGCGCAATCGGAAACCCACTATTCGTAAAATCTTAAGACTCAATTCCTGGTTGTCCTTCATCAGGTCCTTCAGATTGTCGATGGTCATGTAACAAATTCGCGTACCATTGTCCATGGCCTGTGCAAACTCCTTTCGGACTTCTTCCCCTGCAAGCGCCAATTCGCCGAAAATTTCCCCCTTCGATAAAATTGCTTTCACAATTTCCTTATCATCGGAGGTGTAGGCCCCGATTTTCACGCGTCCATTCGCGATCATGTAGATGTATTGAGAGGCATCGTCAGGAAAATAGATGAACTTATCCTTTGTATAAACAGTGGGTATGTGCTTCGTTTCCAAATCGGGGGTCTTCGTTGGGCACAATAGATCAAATAGATCTGTATCCTCCAGGTACCATATATTTTTTGATTCTGCCATAATGGAAATTACTGTTGCAACATGTAACCTTACAAAGATGATACAGTGATGATTAATTTACCACTCTTTTAAACTCTCAAATCCCTATCAGGGTTTTAATTGTCATGGACTACCTGTATCTAAAAGCCCTCCACATTATCTTCATTGTGACGTGGTTCGCTGGTTTATTTTATATCGTAAGATTATTTCTTTACCAAACCGAGGCCCTGGAAAAGGAAGAACCTGAAAAGACCATTCTTGCAAACCAATTCGCATTGATGTCGAGGAGATTATGGTATGGCATCACCTGGCCCTCGGCCATTCTGACATTAATTTTTGGAGTTTGGCTGCTGGTGGCCCAACCTTCCTGGCTGCAACAACCATTTATGCACGTTAAGCTGACCCTGGTATTCTTGCTTTATTTGTATCATTTGTCCTGTCAATGGCTGTTCAGTCGACTCCAGCGTGGTCTTACTACCTGGACCAGTCAGCAATTACGCGTTTGGAATGAAGTGGCCACGCTATTCTTGGTAGCCATTGTATTCTTAATCGTTTTAAAAAATGCCATCAATTGGTTGTGGGGGACTTTAGGTCTGGTGATTTTTGCCATTGTGCTAATGTTGGCGATCAACATCTACAAAAACTTGAGGAAAGTATGAAAAATATTGGCTTTTTAGGACTCAGTCTGCTGCTGTCGTGCGCTGACGTAGACACACAGCAACGATTACCGATCATGGGTAACCACGACTACGGAGCAAACGATACCATTTTCCATCGTGTGGCAGATTTCCTTCTGGTAAATCAGGACAGCACGATAGTGACCAATGAAACACTGCGTAATAAAATATATGTCAGTGATTTCTTTTTCACCACGTGCCCCACCATTTGCCCAATCATGAAGGCACAGATGTTGCGCATCTACGATGTCATCAAAGATGATCCGGAAGTTGCCCTATTATCCCATACCATTGATCCGGCGCACGATACCGTTGCAGTCTTGAAGAATTATGCGCAAAACTTGGGTGTAAAAGCACCAAAATGGCACTTCGTCACCGGTGAGCGCGACGAAATCTATGAACTGGCCAAAAGCTACATGGTGCTGGCAGACGAAGATCCCAACGCCCCAGGTGGTTTTGTGCACAGTGGCGCATTTCTGCTTATCGACAAGGAAGGGCGCGTGCGTGGCGTCTATGATGGCACCATTGCACAAGAAGTAGACCTCTTGATCCAAGACATTGACTTACTCAAAGATGAATATGAAAAATAGCAGTTTTACTTTATTTACACTCGGCGTCTTTGGGCTGGTAATTGCTTGCGGTTCGGGTGGTGGTCAGGGCGCCAAAACCGCCGAACTTGGTGCTTCAGGCATGAAGGAGGCACAATACCAGGTTGCCGGCGAAAAAATTTATACGCGCTACTGTGCCCAATGCCACCAGGCCGGCGGGGAAGGCCTGGCGTCGCTCTATCCACCACTGAAAAATTCAGACTACCTCATGCAAGATCTGAAGCGTGCGGCCTGCATCATCTCAAATGGCGCAATGAATGAAATAATAGTCAATGGTAAAGCTTATAACCAGGCCATGCCGGCAAATCCGCAGCTCTCACCGCTGGAAGTTGCCGAAGTACTCACCTACATTTCGAATAGCTGGGGCAATGATGCCGGAATTAGCAATGTGAAAGAGGTAGAAAAATGGTTGAACGAATGCGAAGAATATTAATACAGCTTTTTCGATCAGGCTTTTGAGCACTTGATCAATGGTATTTCACTTTTGCCCTCCGGAAATGTTCTTCGTGCGATCAGATGGGGTACGCAGGCATTTACCATCAATCAGCATTTCGCTACAAAAATCGCTGAAACAACACACCAGCACATCTGAAAATTAACTAGACTTGTATTGATGATACGCGCTGCTCTAATCCTTTTTCCTCTCAGGCGACTCAGGCGACTCAGGCTGGCCTAACCATTTCCCCGTGTATTTTCCATTTGTTGTTTGATTCCCATTTTTTATGAAGCATTTTCTGGAGGTTAGCCACCTTGAACCGGCCGAGCTGATCCATGTATTGGACATCAGTGAGCAATTACAGCGTACACGTGAGGACGCACTGCATCAAAAAACCATACTTTTCAGCTTTGAAAAACCAAGTCTGCGTACCAAAGTAGGCACCGAGGTAGCCATCAATCAATTGGATGGAAAGGTCATACACATCGACCCGGTGGCTTTCTTGGGTGGTAAAATCATGCATGCGGCGCCAATACCCGGCGTAGACGAACGCGAAGCACTCAAAGATACCGTGCGCAACGTGTCGCGCTGGTGCGATGCCATTTTCTGTCGTGTTTTTGCGCACCAAACCCTGGTGACCCTCGCAAATTTCAGCGACATTCCCATTGTGAATGCACTCTCCGATATTCATCACCCCATGCAGGCGCTCGCTGATTTTCGTAGTATACGGCAACACTTCGGCAATGAAAAGGTACCCATTACTTTTATCGGTGACGCCAATAATGTGGCCCGATCACTCATCGAGATGGGACTGATGCTGGGCTACCCGCTACGGTTCTGTTCGCCGCCCAAATACGGCTGGGACCACGCTACAATGAGCCGTTATGAAGAATACCAGCAGATTTATGGGGGCAGCCTTACCCTTTTTAACAACCCAAAAGAAGCCGTGACAGATGCCAAAGTGGTCTACACCGATACCTTTGTGTCAATGGGTGAAGAATCGGTGTACAAGCATAAAATGCAGGCATTTGAAGGTTATCAGATAAATGAAGAACTATTCGACCTGGCTGCACCGGATGCCGGATTTATGCACTGCCTACCCGCACACAGGGGCGTAGAGGTGACGGATGCGGTAATGGACCATGAACGATCATGGGTCTATGACCAGGCAGAAAACCGGATGATCGTATCCAAAGGCTTATTTACCTATTTAATTAATCACTGACATGGACCACACCACCAATTACGTAAAAACTGCCTCACATGAGGCCGAAAAAGGGTCTTTTAAAAAGTGCCTGCTGCTTTACTCAGGCGGACTGGATACCAGCGTCATGCTCAAATGGATCAAAGAACAATACGAATGCGAAGTCATCGCACTTACCATCGATTTGGGCCAAACCGTTGATGACATGACCGCAATCCGCGAAAAAGCCATTCACCTCGGGGCAAGGGAGGCCATTGTGCATGACGCGCGCCAGGAGTTCGCAGAATTGTGCCTGGAGGCGGTGAAAGCCAATGCTGATTACCAGGGTGGCTATGCGCTCGGCTGCCCGCTAGGTAGGGTAATGATCGCTCAGGTAGCCATAAATGTCGCGGCAAAGTACCACTGCGAAGTGGTGGCCCACGGCTGTACGGGAAAAGGAAACGATCAGGTCCGCTTTGAAGGTTACCTCACCACACTGAACCCGCAAATAAAAACCATAGCCCCAGTCAGGGAGTGGGCCATGGGCCGTGAGGAAGAAATCGAATACGCGGAAAAGCATGGAATTCCAGTTACTCAGAAAAAAGCGAGTCCTTATTCCTATGATGAAAACATGTGGTCCAATACAGCGGAAGGTGGAGAAATAGAAAATCCATCGCTTATTCCGCCGTTGGAAAAAATTCTCAAATGGTGTCAGACGCCACAGCAAGCACCCAATGAAGCCTCCCTGGTTCAGATTGAATTCAGCGAAGGAAGACCCATCACCTTGGACGGGCAGGCGATGCCAACGGATGCACTGATTGCAAAGCTGAATCGGCTGGGTGGATTACACGGAGTGGGTTATTTCCATCTCATCGAAGACCGCATTGTTGGTCTGAAGGTGCGCGGAATCTATGAAAACCCCGCAGCCACCATTCTGATACGTGCCCACAAACAACTTGAGCAGCTGGTGAGTACACGGGAAGAAAACGAAATGAAAACATTGATCGATCAAAAGTGGGCTTATTTGTGCTACGGTGCCAAATACTTCGAGCCAGTGATGGACAACCTACGTGCCTACATCAATCGCCAAAATGAAAAAGTCAGCGGACGGGTTACGGTCAGGCTCTACAAAGGCAACTGCGAAGTGGTGGCATTGGACTCACCGAAGTCACTGTTTGATGAAAACCTGGCCACTTTCAATACCTCTGCCGATTTCAACCAAAATGCCGCTGCCGGTTTTATTGAATTATGGAACTTACCACAAAAAACCGCTTACCAATTGAAGCACAATGGCTAAACTCTGGCATAAAAAACCGGATGATCGGCAGGCAAATCAGCTAGCTGCCTTCACGGAAGCCTTCACGGTAGGGCGAGACTATCTGTTAGATATGACGCTCCTTCCCTATGATGTGAAGGGTTCCATCGCCCATGTGCGCGGACTGGTGGAAGCCGAACTGCTGGAGAAATCTGAAGGTCAACAACTGATACAAGTGCTGGAAACCATACCCGAATTGGTGGAGAATGGAAAATTTAGCATTCAGCGACACCAGGAAGATGGCCATACAGCGATTGAAGCGTACCTGATCGCACAATTGGGTGAGCTGGGTAAAAAAATACATACCGGACGCTCACGCAACGACCAGGTGCTGACCGCCATGCGGTTGTATGAAAAAGACCAGTTAATCGTGCTGAGAAAGAAAGTGTACCTCATGGTACAAGCACTTCTAAAGTTTGCCAGACAGCATGAATGGGTAGCCATGCCCGGATATAGCCATACCCAACCGGCCATGGTGGCCAGTGTGGGTATGTGGGCAGGGTCTTACGCAGAATTGCTATTGCAGGTACTTCACCTGGTCAGTGGTGCAGAACAGCTGATCGATTACTGCCCACTTGGCACCGCCGCTGGCTATGGCACCAACCTGCCCCTGCCGAGGGAGCAAGTGGCCAAATGGCTGGGATTTGCCGCACCTATGACCCTGTCAATGAGCGCCCAAAGCAGCAGGGGGCGTTGGGAAGCAGCCATTGTTCATGCCTTAAGTCAGGTGGGCGGAATTTTAAGTCAACTGGCCAGTGACTTTATTCAGTTTGCTTCCAGGGAATACAATTTTTTTAATGTGGATGAAGCGTTAACCACCGGGTCTTCCATTATGCCACAGAAAAAAAACTGGGATGTGGCAGAGCTGTTACGTGCCCGACAGGCCCAATTGTTGGCCGACGAGCAACAGCTCCACCAGCTGACTTACCGGCTCACCAGCGGCTACCACCGCGACCTGCAACTGACCAAAGAACCTGTACTCAGGTCCTTTACCACTTGTTTACAGATGCTGGAGGCCGGGCGTCTGCTCGTTACCCATGTGCAGGTAAATGAAAAAGAACTGGCCAAACGCATTTATCCGGAACTCATGGCCGCAGATGCCGCCAATGAGCTGGTACGGAAGGGTATACCTTTTAGAGAAGCTTATCGGCAAATCGCAGATGAACTCGAGACCTTAACGGTGGGCGATTTGAAAAACCTATTACAGTCACGTACCCATCTGGGTGCCACTGGCAATTTAGGATTGGAGCAACTGGAAGCAACATTGAAAAAACACCTGAACGACCTATCCGGCTAAGTGATCGCCAAAGGCTTCTCAATTTCAAAATCTAAATCCAGAAAAACGCCAGACGTCTTTCCAGCGCAGGAAAAAGTCGTTGATAGCACCTACTAATACCTATTGAAATTGGCGCTAATTCCTTCATGTGGGTGTGGCTTACGTACATAAACCAGCAAATGCTCTTTTGAGGCACCGTACCGCTGATAATTCTGCTGGCCCTCAACCAGACTGATGGCATTGGCTCCGCCTGAATAACTGATGTCACGACGCTGCACGGGATCATCCTCCCAATAACAAACGGGACAGATTTCGTAGGCATTCCTCTCAGGAAGCGTTTCGTAACCACAGCACGGACAACCAGTCATTTCAAACATTAGACATTAAGTCTACAATTTATCAAGTGGTTGCGCAACAATCCCGAGCCAATTTTTATTCGTGTGCGAGGTTCATTCAGCATGGCTTCTCTGCTTTTTTTGTGCCCGCTTACTGAAGGTAAGCTACGGTTTGTTGCCCCTCACTTTTTAGGCCAAAGGGTACACTTTCGCTGCGTTACGATAGACAAACGCACAATTCCCCTTGGCACAATACCTCTTATAGAGAGGCATATCGATTGGGGTAGACTTCAAAGACCAAAATGCTGGTCAATAAAAAAAGATGAAAATTATTTACTTTATATTATAAACTTATTTATAATTACATATAGTATTAAACTTAAATCTTTTTATGAAAGAGGAAACACTAACTAAAGAAGAAAGCCTTGCGCTCATCATGGACATGGTGGGCCAGGCCAAAGCTCGGGTAGGAAGGCAGGGTAGCTTTTACTTCCTGCTATGGGGATGGGTAGTCATGCTGGCCAATGCAGGTCATTATGTCTTGGGTGCCTACACCCAATTCGAATACCCCTACATGGTTTGGCTGATCGTTATTCCTGCCATCGTTGCATCCATCGTTTATGGCATGCGGCAGGACCGTGCCGCTCAGGTGAAAGGTTATTTCGATCACGTCTACGCGTACGTCTGGTTGGCCATCTCATTTGGGATCCTATTGACCCTTATTTTTATGGATGTGATCAGCATGCGACCCAATGCCATCATTCTCTTATTGGCGGCCACAGGAACGTTCATTTCAGGACAATTGATCCGTTTCAAACCATTGACCTGGGGCGCGTTGACATTGTGGATTGGAAGCATTTGTGCATTTGTTGTTCCGATTATGGACCAATACCTTGTAGCCGCTATCGCCATTGCTTTGGGCTATCTGGTTCCCGGTTACTTATTGAGAAAACAGGAAAATGAGTGATTTCAAAGCCTTAGATCCATTGCTGCATGCTCAGCTACGCCTGGCTGTCATGTCATTACTTATTGCAGTAAAGTCAGCCGATTTCACCTTTATACAGGAAAAAACCGGCGCCACGGCAGGTAATCTGAGCGTACAATTGGAGAAACTGAAGCAGGCGGGCTATCTGAACATTGAAAAGGGATACAAAGGCAAAAGACCTTTGACTACCTGCAAGATTACCCGGATAGGAATCGACGCCTTCGAAGCTTACGTAGAGGCCCTGAAAGATTACCTCTGATTTTTTTTAATTATTTACTTTATATTTTAAATAACTTTATAATGAAAAATGTATTTTATTTAGTGCTCTTGGCCGCCTTGGACTCGTTCGGTCAGGCCAATGAATCTACCACCAACTTGTGCCGTTCCAAAATCCAGGCCCTGGCGCCCATGTTGGGAGAGTGGCAGGGCTCAGGTTGGAGCTCAGGACCAGGAGGGAAATCCACTATGCTTCAGACAGAAAGCGTTCAGTTAGCACAGGACGAAACCATCCTGCTCATTCGTGGCAGAGGAACGGATAAAACTGCTGGTCGGGAGGTATTCAATTCGCTAGGTGTCGTTTCTTATTTACCCGATGAAGATCGCTACCACTTGAACTCCTGGCTCGCAGATGGCAGGCAGACGGATGCTTACTTCAAGGTAACGGAGGCTGGCAAAATGGAATGGGGATTTGAAATACCTGACGGGGAAATCAAATATGAGATTTTCATTGAGCAAGATCAAATGACCGAAAAAGGTGCCTACTCGCCTCGTGGACAGGACGTTTGGTACCCATTTTTAGAGATGACGCTATCGCGGGTCAACCCTTAATTGGTCATAGATCAATATCCTCCCCAATACTTGCGTAGACCCCACTCTGTAGATAACAAGAGCCCCACGATCAATAAGATCCATATCCAATTGATCAGGGGCTCTTTTTTAGTTTCTGACCTAATTACGGCTGGATAGTTTTCATCTTGTAAATGGGATTGCAGAAGCGACCAACCGTCGGCGGTAAAAAACTTTCCCCCGGTTTTCGCAGACACCCTTCGAAGCAGCCCATGGTCGGCTACCAGGTTCAATTGCTCCAGTTGCAGTCCACTCACAATGAATGCGCCACGAGCAGTGAGCTGTTTATCTGACCATCGCGTCCTGGCTTCATAAGTGTAGCTACCGACTTCAAAAATTTGCGTACGTGCACGGTCGTTACCCGAGCCGTAGACAAACTCAAATTTTTTTTCGTCGCCAGCCTCGTTGGTCACTTGCAAAGTGTAAGGTTGGCCTTCCACCTTTTCGAACAAATCATTGTATATCGCCACGTCAAAATACACTTGCTCGTCTTCCATGAATTGTTCCTTTCCCTGACGCACATCGAACTGTTTTCGGTTTTCTTTAATGCTGAGGTATTGCACCATTTTCCTGATCCATTCATCAAAAAATGTGGAACTACCCTCATTGGCCGCCTCCTGCAGGCGCCAGCGCCATATGCCAGCACCCATATTTAAAGCGATTTTTTGATTGCCATTGTCATAAACCACACACAAGGGTTTGTCGGTAACCACGGAGCCAATGCGCTGATAAAAGAGCACCTCGATGGGGCCATTGAACCGGTAATCACCAAAGGGTACAGACAGAGGTGGATAATTGGCCAGCGTGTTTTCATTTGCTTCAAAACTAAACTTACTGAAGTCATCATTGTAAGCCGGTGTTGCCTGATCCATCGTACCCTGCGGCACTATACGGGCAAAGCCCAAAGCATTGGCCTCTGCACCTGTTGCGCTGCTGTTGATGTACCATAAGCCGCTTTTACCAGGTAGTGGCTGCTCGCCGTCAAACAAAATTTGCACATCAAAATCAGCAGGCTCCTGGGGCTTTTCCCGCCCTGTGACCGTCAGGTCACTGACCACTTCATAGTTACCGGTCTGGGCCAACACACTGCCAATGGCCTTCATGTCTGGATGAGGTCCCCTGCCTGCGATACGCACACGTTGTTTGCTGTCGAGAACTTCCATGAATACGTCCCATCGATTATTGATGTAGGTAATTTCTTCCTTCTGTCGACTGATGGTCACTACATAATGTTTAATTCCGGGTTCACTTTCCTCCAACATCAGTCTGTTCGATTGTTTTCCCTGGTCTAATCGGACGGATGATTCGGCCAGTACTTTTCCCCCGCGCTGCACCTGTAGCTGCGCCGTCTTGCCATTGTACCCATTCGCAGTCCATTCTATTTCCAGAGGAAAGTCATTGCCTGTGTAAGCCACCGGATTATTACGTACGTTTTGCAACACCACATCCTGCCGTACAGTGCTGTCTCCTAGACCGACGGTATAAATGGGGAAACCACTTGGCTTAAACTCCGGAGAAATTCCACGATTGTATATGCCATCGCTGACCAACACCAGTGCGGCTATTTTTTGTGACCCCAATTCTTGCCGGATGTCGTCGATAAATCCACTTAAGTCGGAAGCGTCTGCATGGAATTCAAGTGAATCTGTACTGCCCGTCAGGTTGCGGATCAACACCTCATAACCATGGCGATTGGCCAACTCCGCTTGCAGTTTACGGACATGACTGACCTGCTGGTTTAAAAATTTTTGGTCATGTACAAGCGCCAACGACCTGGAATTATCAACGGCGACCACCACCAATGGCGCTTGCACGTCATTATTGATGCGCTCCATGATTGGTTGCAAGAACAGCAACCCGATCAAAAACAACGCAACAAAGCGCAAAAACGCCAACACCTGGTTCTGCTTCCGATGCCATGGCACCCCAGGTCGGGTATACAACACATACGAAAGTGCAGCAGCCAACAGAACCACGACCAACAGCCACCAGAGCGATACAGAAAAATCCAGTATGTTTTTATTCATGACAACTTATACGCCTACGCGAAGCGCTCATGCAAAGTTCAATGGCCTAGGTTAACATGCCCCCATCGACCTGAATCGTCTGTCCGGTAATGTACGCGGAATGGTCAGAACCCAAAAAGATACATGCGTTGGCCACATCCTCGGGCGTGCCTCCTCTTTTCAGCGGAATGGCGTCGCGCCAACCTTGCACGGTATTTTCATCCAGCGCGTCGGTCATTTCCGTTTCAATAAATCCTGGCGCCACCGCATTGCATCGAATATTTCTGGAGCCCAACTCCAGGGCCACCGATTTGGTGAATCCCAGGATGCCGGCTTTTGATGCCGCATAGTTCGCCTGACCTGCATTGCCTTTAAGTCCCACTACTGAAGACATGTTGATGATGGAACCCGATTTTTGCTTCATAAATATGCGTGTGGCTGCTTTTACCGTATTGAAGCAGGACTTCAAATTCACCTGCATGATTTCATCCCAATGTGCTTCACTCATACGCATTAAGAGGTTATCGCGTGTGATGCCCGCATTATTTACAAGAATGTCTAAGTACCCAAATTCTTTCACTACTTCATCTATCAATTGTTGCGCAGCAGTAAAATCGGAAGCATCAGACCGAAAACCTTTTGCTTTTACGCCATTGGCTGCAAATTTCTTTTGCAGGGCTTCGCCCTTTTCCACGCTGCTCAGATACGTGAAGGCGATTTGAGCGCCCTCCTCAGCAAAACGCTGAGCAATGGCACGACCAATCCCTTTGGATGCGCCTGTAATGAGTGCAACTTTTCCGTCTAATAATTTCATGCGTTTGTCTTTCTGGTGTCGGGCGCTAAAATAACCGATTTTCATCGCCTCCACACATTCCGGCTACCGCTTATCTTTGCCCTCGATTCAATCATTTAAACCCAAGCAATTATGGCTTCTAAATATGATCTCATTGTCATTGGTAGTGGACCCGGAGGATATGTGGCCGCCATCCGTGCTTCTCAGCTCGGCATGAAGGTAGGCGTGGTCGAGCGGGAAGAACTAGGTGGCATCTGTCTGAACTGGGGTTGCATTCCTACCAAAGCACTTTTGAAGAGTGCACAGGTATTTGACTATATCAATCACTCCAAAGACTACGGGATTGATGTGAAAGAAGCCAAGCCTGATTTTACCGGCATGGTCAAAAGGAGCCGGGGTGTGGCCGATGGCATGAGCAAGGGCATTCAGTTCCTGTTCAAGAAAAACAAGATTGATCACTTGGTGGGCCATGGCACCCTGAAGAAGGGTAAAAAAGTGGAAGTAAAAGACCAAGAGGGCAAAATCACCACTTTCGATGCCGATCATGTGATTCTGGCCACCGGTGGTCGTGCCAGGGAATTACCCAATCTACCCATCGATGGCCATAAAGTTATCGAATACAGAAAGGCCATGACAATGGACAAGCAACCCACAAAAATGGTGGTCGTCGGTTCAGGTGCCATCGGCGTGGAGTTTGCCTATTTCTACAATGCCATTGGCACAGAAGTGACCATCGTAGAATTCATGCCCAATATTGTGCCTGTGGAAGATGAAGAAGTGAGCAAACAACTGGAGCGAACCTTCAAAAAATCTGGCATCCAGATCATGACCAGCTCGGAGGTAACTAAAGTAGACACCAGCGGCAAGGACATTAAAGTCACCGTAAAAACAAAAAAAGGAGAAGAAATCCTGACCTGCGATGTGGTGCTGTCTGCTGTGGGCGTAACCACCAATCTTGAAAATATTGGTTTGGAAGAAGTGGGTGTGAAGACTGAGAAAGGTAAGGTGGTCGTAGACGACTTCTATAAAACAAACGTAGAAGGTGTGTATGCCATTGGAGACATCACCAAAGGACCTGCGCTGGCCCATGTGGCTTCTGCTGAAGGGATCATTTGTGTAGAAAAAATCAAAGGACTGGACGTGCAGCCACTGGATTACGGCAACTTGCCGGGCTGTACGTACTGCTCTCCGGAAATAGCCTCGGTGGGCATGACCGAAAAGCAGGCGAAAGAAGCCGGCTATGAAATTAAAGTAGGCAAGTTTCCCTTCTCTGCCTCAGGCAAGGCGAAAGCCGCCGGTACGCCGGAAGGTTTTGTTAAGGTCATCTTTGATGCGAAGTACGGCGAATGGTTGGGCGCACACATGATCGGCAACAATGTGACAGAGATGATTGCAGAGGCGGTTGCTGCCCGTAAGCTGGAAACCACGGGACACGAAATCATCAAATCGGTGCACCCCCACCCGACCATGAGCGAAGCCGTTATGGAAGCAGCAGCAGCCGCTTACGGTGAGGTGATACATTTGTAGTACAAATCCTGGTGATCGCCTTGAAAAACCAAAGGCGTGAGGGGGCCCGTTCCGGAAGGAAGGGGTACACCAAAAAACACGACATAGACTTTCAAGAAATATCAGAAAACACCAAAAACAGGTCGCACCTTTTTGTACTTAAACATATAAATGTGGCTAGATTTATGATGTGCGGCCGCTTTCCACTTATTTTGACAGAGTGATAATCAGATCGGGTCAGCACCGCGAACGAGCATGGATGACATCGTGGTCTGACAGCCACAATGAAAGGGGCCGATGAAAAGTTAGCCAACTGTAGAAAGAACTACACAGGTCTTAAATTTACGGATCAATTAACTGAGAAAAATGAAATACTGGATCACGACCCTGGGGTGCTTGCTGGCAGTCTGCACGTTGGCCCAAACACCGGAAGAGCGAATAGAAGCTTTGGGCCTTGAGTTGCCACCGGTTGGTAAACCTGTGGCCAATTATGTGAAATGGCGGCAGGTAGACAATCTATTATTCCTGGCAGGGATAGGTCCGGATATTAAAGGCACGTTGGGCCAGGACTTGACCATCGAGGAAGGTTACGAGGCTGCCCGACGCACGGGTCTGGAAATACTGGCAGTGTTAAAGGAAGCCACCGGTGACCTGAGTCGCATCAAACAATTTGTTAAAGTGCATGGAATGGTCAATTCCGCTGATGATTTCTATGACCAACCCAAAGTCGTCAACGGCTTTTCCGATTTGATGGTAGAAGTCTTTGGTGAAAAAGGCAAACATGCCCGCGCCGCAGTGGGGCACAACGCCCTGCCCTCCAACATTGCTGTTGAAATTGAAGTGATCGTTGAACTGGAAAAATGATGCTGCACCTCTTCAAATGGTTGTCCTTAGCCATTAGCCGTTCAAGATGATAGGTATCATCGGTATGGGCTGGGTAGGAGCCAGTGTCGCTATCTCCATTCTTCAAAGAGGAATTTGCAGAGAGTTATTGGTCAATGATTTGCGTATGGACATCGCTGAAGGCGAAGCCATGGATCTTAATCATGGAAGTTCTTTCTTTCCTGCCTGCCACGTCCGGGCAGCAAGGATTGAGGAAATGGTCAACTGTGATGCGGTGGTGGTCACCGCCGGTCGAGGGGGCTCGCCGGGTGAGTCCCGTCTGGATTTACTCAAAGACAACCTGAACATCGCCAAAGCTATTTCCAGTCAGTTAAAAGGGTTCACAGGACTACTGATCATTGTCGCCAACCCTGTAGATGTGCTCACCTATTATTACCAACAATTTACTGGCCTCCCGTTGCATCGGGTCATAGGCACCGGCACCATGTTGGATACCGCTCGTTTGAGAGAACTAATTGGTAAAAAAATTCAGGTAAATCCAAACAGTGTGCATGCCCATGTAGTGGGCGAGCATGGCGATTCTGAAGTTGTCGCTTGGTCAAGGGCCATGGTTGGCGGCATTTCTTTACGGAAATGGCCCAAGTGGTCCATTGCTTACGAAGAGGAAATTGCCGAAGAGGTACGCACCGCCGCCTATCAGATCATCCAACGCAAAGGAGCCACCAATCATGCCATCGGCTTGGTTACTGCTACACTCCTGAAATGGCTGCTCCGCGGCGAACAACGTTTGGTTACCGTTTCCAGTATTTTACACGGACCTTTTGGATTCAGTGACGTGGCACTATCACTGCCTACATTGTTCAATGAAAAAGGCATCAAAGAAGTAATGGCACTGGAATTGGATCCAACCGAATTGGCTGCCTTGATACAATCAGGCGAAACCATTAAAAATGCCATTGATTCCGTGCGATAATGGCAATTAGCGCTTATCTTCAGCGCATCAATCATTGTTGAATCATGAAAAATCTATACTACCTTTTGTTTTCCGCCATGTTGCTCACAATCACCGCCTGCGGAGCGGATGAAGACGATGACAACATGCAATTGGACGAGGGACCTTTGGTGATCATTAGCAGCTCGAGCTTAACGGTCTCTGAAGGGGATGGCTCTTTTGATTTCACCATCAGCATCAACACCTTCAACACCGGCGACCCCATCGATGTGGACTATACAGTGGGGGGCACAGCCACAGAAGGCACGGACTATCAGCCGCTGAGCAACACCGCCACGATCCCCGGCGGAGGTGGCGTAGGCATCACCTTCAATCCGTCCATTGTCGATGACACCCAGGTGGAAGGCAACGAAACCGTGATTCTGACGCTCATAGATGGTGAAGGTTACCAGCTCTCCGGCCAGTCCAGTATTACTTTTACCATCAATGACAATGATTAGATGTATCAAGACAACAGACGGTGACGGGTTCCTTATCGGTTACAGAATTGGGATTTCAGTAAGCACCGGCAGAATGCTGGTGCCACAGCGAATCTGTTTTGTTACGTAAACACGAAGCGACTTGAACCTTGCATCCGTTCGTCCTTGAAAGATTACACATTGCCCGGTGTAAATCAAACTACCTACAAGTAGTGATTACAAATTCACTGTAAGTAGCGATTGAATAATGTGCGCCCCCTCTGCATATTTGTAGCTCATGGAATCGGTCTAGACTATGCACCGCTTCTTAATGGAAAAGGTATGTGTCTCAGTACTGTTGGCAGTCACTCGGTTATTTAGGTAAATTCATCAGTTCCAGAAAGCCGAGCAACTGACCTATTGGTTTAAAGTGTCAGCCCTATGGGTGTTCAAGTTTACCCTAATTGCGGTTGATTATCAAAAGACTTAGACCTGTATTTATCCACTTAAACCCGAGCAAAACATGAAACAAATATGGACAATCGTAGGGTGCTGCCTATTCATGCAGGGCAGCGTCCAGGCACAAGAGGACCGAAAGGAAGACCTATCCGCCATCAAAAACATGTGCGGATGCTATGAAATTAGGTACAATTTTGCCGAGACCTTTTCTCCTCGAAAGGACTATGAATTTCATGACAACTATCTGTCCGGTGCTTTGGAGTACGTGTTACCGGTAGAAGAAACCGAAGACAAGGTGGTATTACAACACCTGCTTATCATTGGCGATAGCATGATTATCAAACACTGGCGGCAGGATTGGATATATGAAAATACCAGGTTATTTGACTACGACCGAGACAACACCTGGGTGCTTAAAACTCTCGATAGCGACCAGATAAAAGGCCAGTGGAGCCAAAAGGTTTACCAGGTCGACGATGGCCCACGCTACGAAGGTGCTGGCTCCTGGGTGCATGTAGATGGCAAGCACTATTGGGAAGGTGTAGGTTCCGCTCCCCTGCCCCGTCGGGAATTCAGCCAGCGCAGCGATTACAACGTTGTGTTTCGCCGCAACCGCCATGCGCTCACTGACTACGGCTGGGTACATGAGCAGGACAACGACAAGGTGATTCGTACAGACGATGACGACGAACTGCTCGCACAGGAGAAAGGCTACAATACCTACACACGGGTAGATGAAGGCCAATGTGCTGTTGCAAAATCCTGGTGGGAAGAAAACAAAGCCTTCTGGGCTGATGTACGCACCGCCTGGAATCAGGTGTTTGCTTCACGAAATACCGTAAAAATCAATATGAAAGTCGACGATCAAATGCTATTTCAACGACTGTTTGCTCTTGGTAACGAAATGGCAGGCGACAAGTACGACGCTGAAAAATCCCGTAAGGGCATCCAGAAAATATTAGCCATGCACCTGGTCAAAGACGCCAGTTAAGCATATTTCTATCCGACCTATAAAACGGAAGCCCGCTTTTGAGTGAAAAGCGGGTTTTTTATTGCCGCATACGAAGCAGATTCAAAATTTCCTTATCCGCAAAATTCCCCTTATCAACTGTTCTTTAAGTTTTCACCTGTGGTTGGACCACTCATTCTTCCGATGAAAACCTATCGATCGGTTATGAAAGGGTAGGCACCAGCCGACAAACGGCTTTTACAATTCCGGAGAATCCAGCCTTTTGAAGTGCCCATTCATTCTGATTTTTTCTTTTACCCTCTCCATACGCTGCAGGGTAGGTAACAATCGTTTGAAATGATTGAGCAGGTATTTTTCCCGATCGCACTCCGACCTTAATTGTAGCAAGTCAAATTCCTGTTCCTGCTTCAAACCTATCTTATGGAGGATTTCGTGCAGTTGGGTGTTTGCATTCACTTCCATAAAATCCTGCATTTGCAATAGTGATAAAAACTTGCCGGCCAACTCCAACACTTGTTCGCGTGTGGTAAGATCGCTGGCAGGATCATAATTAAGTGTTTCTATCTTTCCGCCCGCGTAAAGCCGGTCTTCCCACGGGTTGTCGAATCGAAGGACGCGAAAAGCCTGTACCCCTTCAGTTTTGATGTCCATGCGCCCATCTCCATAAACCTTCGTAACCTCCCGTACGCGCACTTCCGTACCCCAATCCGTATAATGATCTATGTAGGCAGGAATACCGAAATTCACCCCATGTTCAATACAATCTTTGACCAATTGCTGGTACCTGGGCTCGAAAATGTGGAGGTTTAAGTTCTCTCCTTCAAACACCACAATGTTTAACGGAAATAGTCCGATCTCTTTTTGCATGCTAGAGAAGGAATGCGAATTGATGGCCGATTGTTCCCCACAAGGAATTCGACACTTTAAATAATCTTCAAACACATCCAATGCCTGTTTTTTCAGGAAGGTATCTTTTCCACCACCATTCAGGCCATTTCCATTGACAAATGGAAAACCAGTGCGCGCACAACAATCCGGCGCACCCATCATGAGCGAGTGGTAAGCTACGCCATCCAAAAATGCCGTGCCATGCGGCTCTCAGCTAGCCAGTGTGCGGGGTGAGTAAGTAATTCAAAGCCAACCCGTAATAAGGATAAAACCGGGAACCATGTCCACCCGACCATAAAATCATACGATACGCCCGTTAAACTTTTGGCTTTGGGGATGGTCTAAAAGACAGACTAAAGATAGAAATCATGAAAAAGATAATGTTGCTTACGCTTTTGAGTGCCTTCATCATTTTCGGTGCAGCTGCGCAGAACAAGATGCCCAGAAAGGAAAAAACGCCCATTGTATCCAAAAGGCAAAGGATGCAAAAAAATCGCATTCGAGAGGGTGTCCAATCAGGCGAACTGACACAGGCTGAAACCAAACAGGTAGCCCACCAACAGGGTCATATTCGCAGAAGCAAGCGGCGAATGAAGGCAGATGGTGAGGTTACCCGCCTGGAACGTGCCCGTTTAGGTAAAAAACAAAACCGTGCCAACAGAAACATTGCACGGAAAAAGAATAACGAGGTTAAAAAAGAATGACCTAAACACCTGTCTTATTTTAGGGGCGAGTGACCCGTAACCGTAAACCCAAGCCCACGAAGACCTGGGTTTTTATGGTAATACAGGAATGTGGTACCGGTAGCCCTCCAGCAAGAAGCGTAAATCGTTGAATACGGCCAATCCGGTAGGAAATGCCCCCGCTCCTTTACCAGTAAAAAAATGCCCACCTGATAAAGAGGTATCTAACCAAACTCCATTTTGCTCACCATCCAGATGGTAGAGCGGATCCTGCCGACCAACTTCCTCCAAACCCACCGTCATTTGCCCGTCGACTGACCATTTGGCCACCTGTTTAATTTTATTTCCTCTGCTGGCGGCTGCACGAAGCCAATCGGGCGTAGCGTCTGTCAGACTCTGAAGGTGTACCTCATCGGATTTTGACTGAATACCCATTGCATGGTAAGCCAGCAGCTGCAACTTATACGCGGCATCGTAGCCTTCCACGTCGAGCGTAGGGTCACTCTCAGCAAAACCCAGGGCCTGTGCCTTGGTGAGTGCCTCTTCGTACGACCAGCCTTTTTCCAGCATGTGGGTGAGCATGAAATTGGCGCTCCCATTCAGTATCGCGCGAATATGCTGGATTTGTGCATTGCCAAAATTGCGATCAAGTGAATTGAGAATCGGTATACCTCCCCCCACAGCACCCTCATACAGCAAGGGGCCCTTAAATATCCGATGCCAATAGTGAACGTCTGCCAGGTTCTCTGCCAGCATCTTCTTATTGGCACTTATGACTGCCTTTCCACTGGATAATGCCTTTGCAACCAATTCGTAAGCCACTTCAGCGTCGTCTATTAACTCGATGATCACCGATATATCGGGGTCGATCACCATTAGCTCTGGTTCATTCTGGAAGCGCAGTTCAGGTTGACCGCGATCTACGTCACCACGTTTGACAGCCACATTTTTGACCTGCACATCCATGTCAGCGCCATGTGTTTGCAAAATGTGGTAAAAACCTTTGGCTACCGTGCCAAAACCAATCAATCCAATTTTAACTGACATGAAGCCAATTTTCAATAAGTGACACCACCGTCGCTGTTTCAGTCAGAAATCCGTCGTGCCCGTCCTCAGAATCTATAATTTCCAGCACTGCATGCGGAAGGGTCGAAGCCAGGTATTTTTGTTCTGCAACGGGAAACAGCAGATCACTCGAAATGCCAATAACCAGTGCTTTGGCCTCAATGTTTTTCAATTGCGCCAGGGACAGGGAATGCCTGTCCATTGCTTCGGAAAGCAATAAATAACTCTCCAAGGTAAATCGACGTCTGAATTTTTCTCCCTGATACCTCATGTAAGTTTGGGCCCGAAACAGCTGGTCTTCCCATGTGCCTGCCTGGTGACGATCGAAATAACCATATCCTTTGTAAGACAACAGGGCGATGGCCCGGGCCACCTCAATGCCCCGATCGGGATCAAGTTCCAGGGCCATTCTTTGTACCTCATTGAAAGCGATACCCCAGGCAGAATGTTGCGCATTGGTAGCAATAGGAACGATGCGGTCGAACAAGGTGGGGTTCTTTGAGGCCCAGGTCAATAATTGCTGGCCCCCCAAAGAGCCACCTATACCCAGGGAAATGTGTTCAATTTCCAGGGCCTGTCGCACCTGATCACATGCATCCACCATGTCGCTGATACTGACTTTTAATGGGAGCGGTGTCGACCCGTAACAGGAGCCCGGCACATTTACACAAACCACCGGTCTTTTCTCCCAGTAAATGGGGCTTTCAGGTAGAAACAACCCCGGCCACCAATCCAGTGGATTGCTATTACCACTCAACGCATGAAACACCCAGGTGACCTCCCCTTTTGGTGCGCCCAGTACGGTATAGGCCAGCGTGACATCCTGGAGCCGTTCGCCCGACTCCAGGACCCACTCCGGAATATGCAGGGTATGGTGGTTAACCAACGGCGTGACTTGCATACACTAAGTTGATGGCTTGTTCAAAATCCGCTTTGATGTCATCGATGTGTTCAATCCCTACCGATACACGCAACAGGTTGGGGTGCACGCCAGCTGCTAGCTGCTCCTCTGCATTCATCTGCTGATGGGTAGTGGCGGAAGGCTGAATG
>CAYOEV010000002.1:28284-62937 GCA_964403075.1 uncultured Roseivirgaceae bacterium
GCGTCGCCCACATTGGCCAAATGGCTTACTAATTGCAACCGGTCTACCAATCCGGTGGCCTGCGATTGATTTCCTTTCAATACAAAAGACAGCACCGCACCGAATCCATTGCGCAAATATTTCCTTGCATTTTGATGGTAGCTACTGCTTTCAAGACCTGGATAATTTACTGATTCCACCTGGGGGTGTTGTGCCAACCACCTGGCAAGCTCGAGTGCATTGTCTACCGATCGCTGCACGCGTAGGGAGAGGGTTTCCAATCCTTGCAATAGCAGAAAGGAATTGAATGGACTCAGGGCTGGGCCGAAATCTCTCAACCCTTCCACCCTTGCCCGAATGGCAAAGGCCACGTTGGGTAGTTCGAGTGGGTTGCCTTCCCCAAATACGTCCCAGAATACCAGTCCGTGATAACCTTCGGATGGCTCGGTAAACTGAGGAAATTTACCATTGCCCCAATTGAAATTCCCGCCGTCGACAATCACCCCACCCACACTGGTGCCGTGCCCACCGATCCATTTGGTGGCGGATTGCACCACCACATTCGCACCATGGTCAAAAGGTCTGAAAAGATAACCGGCTGCGCCAAACGTATTGTCGACAATAAGCGGAATGTCATATTTTCTGGCGACTGCCGAAATCGTGTCAAAATCCGGAATATTAAACCCGGGATTGCCAATGGCTTCCAGGTAAAGTGCTTTGGTTTTTTCGTCAATTAGCTTTTCAAAATCCGGGACATGATCTGTTTCAGCAAACCGGGCCTCTACACCGATACGCTTGAATGCCACTTTAAACTGGTTATAAGTGCCCCCATATAAGAAAGAGGTGGACACAAAGTTGTCTCCAGTCTCCAGAATATTGTTCAATGCAAGGAATTGCGCGGCCTGCCCTGATCCGGTAGCCACGGCTGCTACCCCACCTTCTAATGCCGCCACACGCTTCTCAAAGACATCCGTGGTCGGATTCATGATGCGCGTGTAGATGTTACCGAATTCTTTCAAAGCAAACAAGTTGGCCCCGTGCACGGAATCTTTGAAAGTATAAGAAGTGGTTTGGTAAATAGGTACTGCTCGTGAGCGGCTGAATTCATCCACTTCCTGACCAGCATGTAATTGTAGAGTTTCGAAATGTGTAGACATGATGTGGTATTTAATAAGACTGTGCAGTCTGTTTTTTTTTAAAATCAATTATGTTGTGATAGGGTATAAAGATTGGATTGTTAACGGGTGCCACTTAGGCCCCATAAGATGGTCTCAAAATCCAGCATGGACCAAATCTGTATCAACGCATGCAGCGCATGCAACAACAATAGCTGTGCACCTGAGGGTTGAGCACCAAATGAAATAGAAGTAGGGAAATGTTCATAATCATCAATTTATCGTCGGGGATTAGCACCATTCAGTTAAGCGGTTGCTAGCGCGTTTTAGAGCCCGTCTCTCGGCGCTTCTTATAAATCGAATCTGTTTCGACCTTGAAAATACAAACGTAGGTCCCAGTCCAATGTTCCGCAAATAATTGAATAAATTTTTTCTATGCCAGCAAGAAGTTCTACGATAGATGTCGGATTAGTTTTACGTCGAAATGGCGACGGATGCCCCGGCGTTTGTTTCTTAGCCACGATCTCCATTCATTCAATGATTCATGAAAAAATTAACCATCAACAGCCACGCTGCCTTCGAATCGTATATCGGTAAAGAACTGGGCGTATCCGAATTCCTGCAAATCACACAAGAGCGAATCAATCTTTTTGCCGAAGCCACATTGGACCACCAGTGGATTCACACCGACCCAAAAAAGGCCCAAAAAGGCCCATTTGGCAAAACCATCGCCCATGGTTATCTCACCCTTTCGATTATTCCTTACTTGTGGGGACAAGTGGTTGAATTCAATCACGTGAAAATGCTGGTCAATTATGGCATAGAGTCCCTTCGTTTCGGAGAACCCGTAAGGGTAGATGACGAGGTTCGGCTACGTGTAAAACTCGAGTCCCTGACCAATCTGAGGGGCATTTCCAAAACAGTGTTGAACGTAGCATTGGAAATTCGTGACCGAGAGAAAACAGCCTTCAACGGTCGACTGATACTATTGTACCACTTTGAGCAAACGCAAGTTTAAGCCAGGGCTTCTTTGACTTTAGCGCCAATGTCGGCAGGAGAAGCCACCACATGTAGCCCGCATGCTTCCATGATGCGCATTTTCGCCTCTGCGGTGTCGTCTTTTCCACCAATGATGGCACCCGCATGTCCCATTCTTCTGCCCGCAGGGGCCGTTTGCCCGGCAATGAAGCCTATCACAGGTTTGGGGTTGCCCTTCTCTTTTATCCAGCGGGCGGCATCCGCCTCATATTGACCGCCAATTTCTCCAATCATGACAATGGCGTCTGTTTCCGGGTCGTCCATAAGCAACTGAACCGCTTCTTTGGTAGAAGTGCCAATGATGGGATCACCTCCGATACCTATGGCCGTGCTGATGCCCAAACCAGCCTTTACCACTTGATCGGCTGCTTCGTAAGTCAGGGTACCTGACTTAGATACCACACCTACCCTACCTTTCTCAAATACAAATCCCGGCATAATGCCCACCTTGGCCTCTCCAGGTGTGATTACCCCGGGGCAGTTGGGACCAATAAGCGTGCAACCCCTGTCACGGGCATAGGGCTTGGCGCTAATCATGTCTTTTACAGGTATGCCTTCCGTGATGGTTACAATCACTTTAATACCTGCATCTGCTGCCTCCATGATGGCATCTGCGGCAAAAGCGGGTGGTACAAAAATGATGGCCACATCTGCGCCCGTTTGATTCACGGCATCACTTACCGTATTAAAGACGGGCCTGTCAAGATGGGTCTGCCCGCCTTTGCCCGGCGTCACGCCACCGACCACCTGGGTGCCGTATTCAATCATTTGTCCAGCATGGAAAGACCCTTCCGAGCCAGTAAAACCCTGGACGATCACTTTTGAATTTTTATTAACGAGTACGCTCATGGTGAATAGCTGTTGACTGCCTGCAAAAATATGGAGAAAGCCGAGAGTTACAAGTAGAATTTACAAGCGCCCATCAGAGGCACAGATAAGGAATATGTCATCCACGAGAAATGTGTCGTCTACGGAATAAAATTCAGCGCCCATCAGGCGCGCATGTGGCTGGATCAATTCTTCACCCAAAGCACGATTGATGCACTTGGCAATCAGCTCGGTACAATACATCGCCTCGTCTGTGGCATTGGAAAAATCTAAATCAAAAGGGGTTTTTTTGGTATGTTGGATCATGGCCAGACGAACAATCTCGTCTCGTTGGACCTGTGGCCGGTCTAACCGATAAATGCCCCAATCCAGTACCTCTGCCAGCCATTCAACCAACGGCTGACGCTGCACAAATCCCACTCCGGTGAGTTCGCTGGCTTCGGAATGAATAACAAAAATTGCTTCTCCCTCCTTGTGTACGATGCCCACGTGGGAGTAGGTCTTGACCGAATCTGAGACTCCCTGGAAATAGGACGAAAAAAAACCATTCCCGTATCTGTAAATCAAATCCCCATTTTGGAGGACCTGACTGTCGAACGGCAATGGCTTTTGCTTATCCGGCGCCGCGCAGGCAACCAGACAAAAAATTATCAGGATTTGCTGAAGACGACCTTCCATTCACCGTCTACCTTTTTTAATTCCATTTTTTTCTCTTCCCCTTTATCCTGATAATAAACGAAGGCCTTTTCACCATCTTCGGATACTGAATCTTTTACTACCTCGAACTTGAAAGGCTCTTTTTCCTCAACTTTGAGGGAGTCGCCTCCCATGTTTTCACTCATGGCCGCCATGCTGGCGATCATGTCGATCATCTGAGCCGAAGACTCGGTAGATAGTTCCTTTGCCTTTTCCCAATCTTTATCATATACGGCCTTACTAAAGTCAGATGCCACGTCCGCAGGGCTGCTTCCACCGCCGCTACAGGCGGCGACCATCATAAGTACGATAATCGGGGTGATTAATTTTTTCATTATTCGGTTGGTTTTAATATTGATGGTAAGATAGACCATCCAGCGATTATCTCAAACAAACTATTTAGCAAAAGCAATGGCTCTCGTTTCCCTGATGACTGTCACTTTAATCTGGCCGGGATATTGCATTTCCTGCTCTACTTTTTGTGAAATATCGAAACACAGTTTTCCGGCTTCCTGATCCGAAATTTGGTCTGCGTCCACCATCACACGCAATTCCCTGCCTGCCTGAATGGCGTAGCACTTATTCACACCCTCGAAACTCATGGCAAGGTTTTCCAGGTCTTTTAAACGTTTGATGTATTGCTCAACGATTTCACGTCGCGCACCTGGACGACTGCCGCTAATGGCATCGCAGGCTTGTACCAATGGTGAAAGGAGGGAATTCATTTCAATTTCATCATGGTGGGCACCTATGGCGTTGCATACCTCCGGATGTTCCCTGTAACGCTGGGCGAGCTCCATGCCTACGATGGCGTGGGGCTTTTCAGGTTCTTCGGTCCACACTTTACCGATGTCGTGCAACAAACCGGCCCGTTTAGCCAGTTTGGCGTTCAATCCAAGTTCTGATGCCAACGTGGCCGTTAAGTTGGCCACTTCACGTGAATGCTGGAGTAGGTTTTGACCGTAGGAAGAACGAAAACGCATCCTACCCACCAATTTGATCAACTCGGGATGCAGCCCGTGTATCCCCAAGTCAATGACCGTCCGCTCACCCATTTCCAGAATTTCTTCACTAATATTTTTATCCGTTTTAGCCACCACCTCCTCAATACGTGCCGGATGGATGCGTCCATCCTGCACCAGGCGGTGCAACGACAACCTGGCCACCTCCCTGCGTACCGGATCAAAACCCGAAATAATGATGGCCTCAGGTGTATCATCCACGATGATTTCAATGCCCGTGGCGGCTTCCAATGCGCGAATGTTGCGACCCTCACGTCCGATAATTTTGCCCTTAATGTCATCGCTTTCGATATTGAAGATGGACACACAATTTTCGATGGCATGCTCCGTCGCCGTGCGTTGTATGGACTGGATCACCACTTTCTTGGCTTCTTTGGCAGCCGTCACCTGTGCCTCTTCCAGGATATATTTTATTTGTGCAGAGGCCTTAGTGGTGGCCTCATCTTTCAGTGCCTGCATAAGTCGTTCCTCCGCCTCGGCCGCACTCAAATTCGAAGCCTTTTCCAAAATACTGATTTCTTGCTCCTTGAGCCTTTCGTATTCCTCCCTGCGGACCTTGGTTAAGTCCAACTGGTACTGAAGGGTTTCTTTTAATTCTTCCAATTCATGTTCCCGACGCTTGTTTTGCTCGGCAAACTTATTCACATTGGCTTCCCGCTGTTTTACCTTATTCTCATTGGTTATGATGAGGTGTTTTTTGCGGCTGGCTTCCTCTTCGAAATCTGATTTTAAACGTAGGAATTTTTCTTTGGCCTCCAGCAGCTTGTCCTTTTTCATGGCCTCTGCGGTGACCTCCGCCTCTTTCAGCATACGACTGCGGGTTTGTTCTGCTTCTTTCAACAGATGCTTGATCTTTCCTGAAAGTACCAGTCGTGTAGTGACAAAACCAAGCAACAAACCTGAAGTGGTTGCAATGGCTATAACGGTAATGTCCATGATTAAGGTTGTTTATGTTTCAACCCGCACCTGGAAGCATGTCATAGAAGATCAAAGACGATCTGCGAGCAACTGGTTAATTTTACTTACCTGGCTGAGCGCCTGATGATCCAGTTCAGAGGACTCTACCTCCATTTTTATCTGATCGACCACACAATCGAAAGCGACCATTGCCAGTAAATCCTGGGTATCGTCAATACCGAATTTTTCCC
This sequence comes from uncultured Roseivirgaceae bacterium, assembly GCA_964403075.1. Lineage (GTDB taxonomy): Bacteria > Bacteroidota > Bacteroidia > Cytophagales > Cyclobacteriaceae > CAYOEV01. Next base: position 34,111 of record CAYOEV010000002.1, read on the forward strand.
GGTAGTTTTTTATTTTCTCTTGTATCAGCTTGCCTGCCTGGCGTATTCGCTCCTCGTCATCTGTCCTTACTTTCATCGGATATTCACGATCGCCAATTCTGATTTTTATAGAAAGGTTTTCCATACGCTTCGTCCTTATGCCTCACCCAAGTGGGCAATGCACCTATCTATTTCCTGAATATAGCCATCCAACATCTTCTTCATTTCTTCTGCCTCATCCTTCCCGGACGTCCGGGTATTTACAAGTTTACTGATATTATATTTATTTTGGAAATGCCGCAAGTTCTCCTGCTGCACTTTCATTTTCTCTTTTAACTGGGCATTTTCGAGCGATTTTCTTTGCATTTCACTGTTTACTCTATCAAATTCACTCAGGAGCATGCGTACTTTTCGCTCCAGAGATTGAATTTCACGATATAGTAATTCGTTGCTCATTTTCTGATCACTGCTCCTGCCTCTTTCTCAAATCTACTCATCAATCCTTTCATGACCTTGTCGATTTGTTTTTCCGTGAGCGTTTTTTCTTCATCCTGAAGGTAAAAACTTAGGGCATAAGACTTCTTGCCAACTTCGAGTGGCTTACCCTCAAAAACACTGAATACATTGATGCGCTGCAACAATTGTTTGGCACTCTTTCGCGCGATGGTCTCAATCTGATTGAAATTGACGGATTGGTCAATCACCAGGCTTAAATCCCTTTTAACCTCCGGATACCTGGATAAGGGCTGGATCAGTGGCGGACGACCGTGCTGTTCAAGCAGCATTTGCCAGTCCACCTCTGCGTAAAAAACGTCCTGATCGATATTGAACGATTGGAGCAAAGTGGGTTTCACTCTCCCCAAACGCACCCATACTTTTTGATCTTTAGAGATGGACAGTCCGTAACTGAATGTCGGATCTGCCTTCAAAGGTCGGTAGTCGAGGATTGGATGGTTCTGTGCATCGATGCAATCTTCTACCACACCCAGTAAATCGTGAAATACACTTTCATGATTTGGTCTCAACCAATTATCTTCTTCCACATGGCCGGTGAGGAACAAAGTCAGAAACTCTTTTTCCCGCAACACCTCTGCTTTTCGCCAGTAAATGCGTCCTCTTTCGAACAGTTTTAGGTTCGTATTCCTCCGATTGATATTGTGGCGAATGACCTCCAGACCGGAATGAATGGCGTGCGGACGCATAAAGGCCAATTCTTCACTTGATTTATTCAGGATTTCCACCGCCTCACCATCTTCCGGAATGGGTAACTGTGCCGGATAAGCGGGGTGTACCAGACTATTGTTGATCATCTCATGATAGCCTTTACCTGCCAAGTAATGAGACAGCCGTTGCTGGACGCCATGAGAAGTCACCTCCTTACTCTCTGCTAAAAAGGAAGTGGAGAAGCAATCACTCAAGGGAATTTCATTGAATCCGTAAATGCGTAACACTTCTTCTACCAAATCCGCCTCTCGCGTGACATCATTTCGATAGGCAGGCACCACTGCCGTGAAGCCTGTTTCATTCAAATCCTTTACCTCAATGTCCAGGGCCTGCAGAGTGGAGACGATTTTCTTTTCACCAAGTGGCTTTCCAATTAAACGATCGAAATTGGCAAAGGTGGTGGCAATTTCCACGGGCTTAATCGGACGCACAAAGGCATCTATGAAATCAGATGCCAACGACCCTCCAGCAACCTCGAGCATTAGCGAGGTGGCCACCTTTAGGGCATCCAGCACCTTTTCCGGATCTGTGCCTCTTTCGAATCGGAAGGAAGCATCTGTACTTAGTCCGTGCCGCTGCACCGTATTTCGAATATAATCCGGATCAAAATAGGCGCTCTCCAAAAATATATCGGTGGTTTCAGCAGTGACACCTGAATGCAAACCGCCAAAAACGCCGGCCATACACATGCCAGAATACGCATGACAGATCATTAAGTCGTGCGGATGCAGCTTGCGCTCCTTTTTATCCAGGGTCACAAAAGTGCTGTGTCCGGGCAGCGTTTTTACTACCACCTTTTCACCCTCAATGGCGGCAGCGTCAAAGGCATGGAGGGGCTGCCCCAAACCATGAGCTATGTAATTCGTTACATCTACCACATTGTTGATGGGCTCCACGCCAACGCGCCTCAAACGCCATTGAAGCCAGTCTGGTGAAGGCTGTACTTTCACACCCCGAATGGTCACACCTGCATACCTTGGGCAACCTTGGGCGTCTTCTACCGTCACGCGAATGGGCCGGTCTTCGCGCAAATGGAATTTCCCCGGCAACGGATAATGCAGCTTGCGCCCCGTCAGTGCGGCCAGGTCACGAGCCACCCCGTAGTGAGAAGCCGCATCTCCACGATTGGGCGTAAGTCCAATTTCCAAAACCTTGTCAGACTGCGGATTAAAATAAACCGCTGCCGGAGTCCCATCAGGCAAGTCAGTGTTTAACACCATGATACCTTCATGATCTGTTCCCAGGCCCAATTCATCTTCTGCGCAAATCATGCCCTCAGAAGCCTCTCCACGAATTTTTGCCTTCTTGATGGTCAGGGGCTCTTGCCCAGATGGGTATATGGTGGCTCCAACCAACGCCACGGCCACCTTCTGGTCTTTGTCCACGTTGGGTGCGCCGCAGACAATGTTCAGCTCTTCATCTCCTACATCTACTTTGGTAAGTTTCAACCGATCTGCATTGGGGTGGGGCTTGCAACTAACCACCGTACCCAGGACAATCCCCTCCAGACCTCCCTGAACCTCATGAACCTCCTCTATCCCCTCCACTTCCAGGCCGGTCTGCGTCAGTATGTCAGCCAATTCCCGGGGGGATTCTTCAACGGCAACAAAGTCCTTAAGCCAATTCAGCGAAATCTTCATGTAATACGTAGATCAAAATGGATAACAGTCGGCAAAAATATAAAAGCCGCAAGCAACTAAGGGTTTTTGCGATAATCCTTTTCCCCAGCTTCAATGGCCACCTCTAAAAGATTTTCTCTTGGTGGCAACGGGCATAAAAAAGACGCTGCATAGGCACAATAGGGATTAAAAGCCAGATTGAAGTCCAGCATCACCTGATCTCCCTTCAAAGCAGTTAACTCCAGGTATCGGCCACCGCCATAGGTGGAATCACCACTGGTTGCGTCGGCAAAGGCCAACAGCAACTGGTTCATCGGACCCATCCCCGATTTCTTCAGCACCACCAGACGATGGCTCCCGCCTTTTAATTGAAAATCGAGATAAGCAAATCTCAAATAGCGATCGGCCGTACCGTCACTGTTTTGAATCGTTACATACTCTCTGGATGACAAACGCTGAATCTTAGCAACCACCCGGTAATCCCTATCGATGGGAAAATAATCAAGGCCCCGATAGGTGATGTCGTACTGATTGAACGGACTGTTGGAGGCGTTTTTAAGAAAGGCCTCGTTGTCTGCACGCATGTCGGCGATGCGCTCCCGATAAGCTGACGCGTCTTCGCCCGTGAACAGCGTGGAAAAAATGACGACGCCTAAAGCCAAAATGCCAAGAATCCAGAGGTATCGCTTCATATTTTCAAAATTAAGGTGCTCAGTGGGAACGAGAGGTATAGATCAGATAGGTGGAGGAATAATCGTGTACTAATTCCCAAAGCCTTGATTTTATTTTGGGGTGTTTTTATTTAAAGATTAGCAATAATTTTCTATGCCATTCAAATAAATGATTAATTTTATCAATAGATAAAGCCTATCAGCCTCTCATGAAAAGGTCAGCGATCCTCGTAATTCTTTTGTTCGGCATGCTTCTTTGGGCCTGTAACGAAGACGAAACCATCAGGCGTCTGGAAGATCATACTGATCAATCCGACGACAAGGATGACAAAACCGATGAGGAGGAACAGGAAGAAGAGAATGAGGAGGAGGAAGACAATGAGGAGGAAGAGGAAGAAGACACTGATGAGGAGGAGGGTCCTCCGCCCGTCCCCCGGGATCCGGTAGATTTATCCTGTAATGGTACATTGGGCGAAGTGGCCTACTTTGGTGCGGCCACCGACACGGAAAAAGGTTTTATCAGGGCGGTGGTAGAAGGTTTGAACGTATTCAAGCTAGAAAACCCCACCTCGAAGCAGGTACGCTTTCGGGTAATTACTGATAAAGGCTTCTATGAGGTAACGGTTGATCCTGAAACCATGGTGATTGTAAAGGGCCAGGCAGGTGAAGTGATCCTCAACGTGCGCGCATACAACGAGGCCAACGAAGAAATCTGGAACCATAGCGGCACCACAACGCTAGGGCCTGCCTGCAGCGATGATCCGGTAGAGGAAGACCTGGAGCTGGTCGCTCAACTTTCTTGTGAGGGTGAGGTGGGAGATGTGTGGCACTTTGGCTCAGCCACCGACACAGAAAGGGGATTTGTGAGGGCCGTAATGGAAGGTTACGATGTGTTCAAATTGGAAAATCCAACGACGGATACCATTCGTTTTGAAGTCAATACCAATTTGAGTGCCTACGAAGTATGGGTCAATCCAACATCCATTGTGATCGTCAAAGGCATCGGTGGGGAAGTAATCACTCTTGTAAAGGCTTACAACGGTACAACCGAAATGTGGAGCAAAGGCGGCACGGCCACGTTGGGTCCGGCCTGCACGACCAGTCCGGAGGATCCCGTAGCGCAACTCTCTTGCGAGGGTGAGATTGGCGATGTAATGGTTTTCGGTGAGGCCACAGACACAGAGAGAGGTTTTGTTCGCTCAGTAATAGAGGGTTACGATGTTTTCAAACTCGAAAACCCTACCACAGATGTCATTCGATTTATAGTTATTACCACAGGCGGAGGCATCTACGATGTCTTTGTGGACCCACAAACTATCGTCATCGTAAAAGGTGAAAGTGGCCGGGTGATCGTAAATGTAAAAGCGTTCAATGGTGCAGATTTGGTGTGGGTCAAATGGGGTACGGCCACGCTTGGACCAGCTTGCGGTAGTTGAGGGCGAAATGACCTTCTTCTAACGGCAGGTCAGCTGTAACAGACATTCTATCTCCAAACAGACGAAAAAAACCCGTCCTGACGAAAAGGTTGTTAATTACCCATCTCCCCCTCATCGGCAAAACTGTAATAGCCATGATCGGTGAAAATCAGGTGGTCCAAGACCGGCAATTCCAATAATTTACCAGCCGCTGTCAGCTTTTTAGTCAGGGCGCGGTCTTGCGGACTGGGCTTTAGGTTGCCAGAAGGATGGTTGTGTGCCAAAATTACCGATGACGCGCGCAGGTCAAGTGCTTGCTTAAACACCAACTTAGGATCTACCACCGTACCGTGAAAGCCGCCACTACTGATTTTTACCTTCCGAATGAGTTGTCCATTTCGTTTCATCACAAGCATCCAGAATTCCTCATGTGACAAGTCCTGTAATTCAGGTAGGAGCACTTCGTAGGCCTCGGCTGATGAAAGTACCGATGATACAGGTGCATGAACTGGTTTACGTCTGCGTCCAAGCTCCAGTGCGCTGACAATGGTGATGGCTTTGGCTTCACCGATTCCCTGGAATTTCATCAGGTCCTCCACACTCAGCCGTGCCAGAATATTCAGGTCATGGTCTGCAGAAGCCAAAATTTTTCTGGCCAAATCCACCGCCGACAGTTCCCGGGTACCAGACCCCAATAGCACCGCCAGTAATTCTGCATCGGATAAAGCTGAACGACCCTTGTACATCAATTTCTCACGGGGTCGATCCTCAGCGGCCAATTGTTTAATCGTGGTCATTCGATATAAATGGGTAGAAAACCACTGAATAAACCAATGAAGACATAGCTGTCCTTGCCCACGCGCATCGTGTTCAGTGTAAAAAAGAAAAAATCTGAGGTGGAGGTCTTCACCATTTTCTTTCCAAGCTTTTTTTGTAGTTTTTTTAGCATTTGCAATTTCCCCTGCTCGACCTGCCTATCGACCAGGTAATCACGAAACTGTTCAAAGTGATAGGCCGTAGGTTTGCTACTCTGCAAGGTCACCAATAGGACAGATAGAAAAAATAAGCGGTGAAGGGCCCGCCACGAGCTGAAAACACGCACGCGGGTGCGAGAAATAGATGGTTGAGGCTGATCCGTCGTTTCCATGTGTTAAAACTACGGTACCCCAGAGAAAAAGAAAACCCCGATCTATCAGACCGGGGTTAAAAATGTCGTTTAAAAAAAAAATTACAGCGATGCCACCTTGCGTGCCAAGCTGGATTTTAAATTCGATGCTTTATTTTTATGTATGATGTTTTTCTTAGCCAATTTGTCTACCATGCCGGTCACTGTTTTGAAAAGCTCCTGCGCCTCGCCCTTGTCTGTGGTTTCACGCAGGCGTCTGACAAACGTACGGGTGGTTTTGTGTTGGTAACGGTTACGTTCCGCTTTTTTAGCGTTTGATCGAATTCTTTTTAAGGCCGACTTGTGATTTGCCATATCTTTATACCTATCTGAAAATGGAGTGCAAATCTAGGTCAATTTATTTGAATAAACCAATACTCACCGTGACGCTCTGGGCGGTGGCAGGGTTATTTCCTATCAATTCAGTCGGATGGGGGTTCTTTGCCCACCGTAAAATTAATGAAATGGCCATATTTGGTCTTCCGCCTGAGATGACGCCTTTTTACAAGCACTATTTGAGTTACCTGGCTGAAGCCGCTGTAAATCCAGATCGCCGGCGCTATGTATCAGTCATTGAGGCAACGAGGCATTACATCGACCTCGATCATTTCCCTGATACTTGCCAACGGCAAATGCCCAAATACTGGTCACAAGCGGTGGCGCAATTCAGCTTAGATACCTTACAATCGCGGGGTGTAATCCCCTGGCATGTGTACCTGGTTCAAAATCGATTGCGGCAGGCATTTATGGATCAGGATGCACGTACCATCCTGCGACTATCAGCAGATTTAGGGCACTATGTGGCTGATGCGCACGTGCCCCTGCACACAACTGCCAACTACAATGGCCAACTCACTGGTCAGGTCGGTATTCATGCCTTGTGGGAATCGCGCATTCCGGAACTCTTTTATTCCGATTACCTCCTGTGGACCGGATCAGCCACCTATGTGCCAGATGTGCAAGAAGACATCTGGCAAGTAGTTTACGCGAGTCATGCGGCCGTGGACTCCGTGCTCACATTAGAAAAACAGTTGAGTCAAACCTTTCCGAAAAATAAACAGTACACCGTAACAGCACGTGGAGGGAGGATGGTGAGTACTTACTCCCGGGCTTACGCGGCTGCCTATCAACGGGCCCTTAATGGCATGGTGGCCAGAAGATTACGGGCCAGCATCCGCACCGTTCGCAATTATTGGTACACAAGCTGGGTGGAGGCGGGTCAACCGGATTTAAGCCCATTAATCGGTCAACGTCACGAATCCAAGCTACCCCGCGCCGATAGCGTGCTGCGGGTAAGACCCCACGAGTGATCACGCCTTCTCCTCGGTGCTTTTGATACCACGGCGTGATTTTCCGTAGTCCGGCCATTCCATCTAACACAAGTGCTTCCCCAGTTACCGGGAGCAAACAAAAAACTAGGCCTTACAGAAAAGCCAACCACTGCTGGGTGTTTTCATGTTTTATTTTTTACCGCTCGAATACCTAAATTGTCCATCAATTAACCCCCATTGCTATGAAAGCCATCAAGGTACTCACGGTGTTAGGTCTGCTGGTTTGGGCTTGCGCCGACAATTCTGAAAACATGAACCATCCGAATAATCCTTTTTACCAGGTGTACGATACCCCCCATGGTGTACCTCCTTTCGATCTGATAAAAGACGAACATTACATGGATGCATTCAACGACGGTATTTGGCAAATGAAAGGTGATATCCAGGCGATCGCCTCCTTGGATGCCACGCCAACATTTAAAAATACCATTGAAGCCATGGAAAAATCCGGTGAACTCCTCACCAGGGTATCGCAAGTATTTTTTAACCTGTCTTCGGCCAATACCACTGATTCCATGCAAAACATCAACAAGGTCATCAGTCCTAAACTTTCCGGGCTCAATGATGACATCTTCCTGAACAATGCCTTGTTCAAACGGGTCAGCACCCTCTACGACAGCCGCAGTCAGAGAGACTATTCAGAAGAGCAAAACAAGCTGCTAGAAGACACTTATACCCGCTTCATACGCGCAGGTGCCGCCTTGAATAACGACCAAAAAACGCGTATGCGTGAAATCAACGAGCGCTTATCTACCTTGACGGTGCAGTTTGCGGAAAACCTGCTGGCAGAAAACAATACCTTTAAACTTTACATAGCGGATCGGGAAGCCTTGATCGGCCTGCCGGATAATGTGATTCAGGCTGGCGCCGAGGCGGCCAGGGAGGAAAATAAGGACGGTCAATACCTATATACCCTACACAAGCCCAGTCTGATTCCGTTCATTACCTATTCGCAGCAGAGGAACTTGAGAGAAAAACTCATGCGCGGTTACCTCTCGAAAGGGCACAACGACAACGAATTGAACAATCTGGAGCTGGTAAGGGAAATCGCCAATTTACGATTGGAGAAAGCCAATTTATTGGGCTACCCTACCCATGCCCATTATATTCTGGAAGAGCGGATGCTCAATACACCCGAAAAAGTCTATGAGCTGATGGATAAGGTATGGCCAGCTGCCCTCGAAAAAGCCAAAGAGGAGCGCAACATGATGCAGGCCATGGCCGACGGCGATGGTCAGCAGCTAGCGATTCGCCCGTGGGACTGGTGGTATTACGCAGAAAAAATTAAAAGAGAAAAATACCAGCTGGATGAAGAGGCCATTCGCGCCTACCTCCAGGTAGACAATGTGATCAATGGTACTTTCACCCTGGCTAAAGAATTATTTGGGCTCACTTTCAAAGAAGTAGACAATGTCCCCAAATACCATACAGAGGTGCGCACCTATGAAGTCAGCGACAGGGACGACCAATTGATTGGCATCTACCTGAGCGACTGGTTTTATAGGAGCAGTAAACGCGGTGGTGCCTGGATGAATACGTACCGCGACCAAAGCCAAATGGATGGTGAACCCATACTCCCCATCGTGGTAAACGTAGGCAACTTTACAAAACCCCAGGAAGGCAAGCCCTCTCTTCTTTCTCAGGACGAGGCCTTGACCCTTTTTCACGAATTCGGCCATGCCCTTCACGGACTTCTCTCTGCGTGCACCTACCCCTCCATTTCGGGGACTTCCACCCCACGCGATTTTGTAGAATTTCCGTCGCAGCTAATGGAAAACTGGGTGTTTGAACCGGAGATGTTGAAACGCTATGCCTTCCATTATGAAACCGGAGCAGTGATGCCTGAAGAACTGGTAAAAAAGATCAAAAAGGCTGGCCAATTCAATCAGGGATTTGCTACAGTAGAGTACCTGGCTACCGCCTACCTCGACATGGCCTACCATACCATCACCAAGCCCATCACAGGCGACGTGGCTGCATTCGAAAAGCAGGCCATGGATGCATTGGGATTGATTGATGCGATTGCGCCCCGGTACCGCACCGGTTATTTCCAACATGCATTTGCAGGAACCCCCGGATACTCTGCCGGTTATTACAGCTACCTCAACAGCGAAACCATGGATGCCGATGCATTTCTTGCTTTTAAGGAAAATGGCCTATTCGACAAGGAAACGGCCACCCGATACAAAGAAGAAATATTGTCCAAGGGAGGCACACGTGATGCCATGGATATGTATGTGGCTTTCAGAGGGCGCAGACCTGATTTCAATGCCTTATTGGATAGAAGAGGTTTAAAGTAGTCAATATTTCCCATTGTATAAAGCGCATCTGCAGATGCGCTTTATGAAATGTACGTCAGTCGATGGATCCCATGACGCGTTTCATAAAGTTATTCAGGGCTTCCTTTTTACCTGTTCCAGACTGAATGTCCTGATAAACCTCCATGGCGCCTGAGAAGTTGGAGATTAATTCTCCGATCACATCTAACTCTTCATCCTTGATGCCTTTGGCGTCCGTCATGTACTCGAGCAGACTCAACGCCTCTTCCACATAGTCGTCATCGTTATGCTCGATGAATTCTAGGGTATGTTTAATCAATGGTAAACGCATACTTATTGAATTTTGAACAAGGAAATCATTTACCCTAAAATAAAGTTCATCTGATATTACATTATGAAAAGCGCACGATTACTTTTTCTATTCCTTCTTCTAGGTACCTGGGCTTACGGACAAGACCTTGACGCCATTAACGCAGAGCGATTAAAAATTAACCAGACGGGGATGACCATACTGGGTTCATGGGCAATACTTAATCTGGCAGGTGGCGCCATTATGAGTCAGCGCACCGGTGGCAGCGAAAGGTATTTCCATCAAATGAATGCCTACTGGAATGTCATCAACCTGGCTTTGGCAGGAGCTGGTTTGTACCAGGCCATTAGCGGCGATGCCACGGGCCTTGATTTGGCCGAAAGTTTTCAGGCCCAAAACAAAATCGAAAAAATACTGCTATTCAACACTGCCCTGGATTTGGGCTACATGGCCGGCGGTGCCTGGATGATTGAACGGTCCCGGTCAATGTCCAACAATCCAGAACGACTCAGAGGCTTTGGGCGGTCCATTGTCATGCAGGGTGCCTTCTTATTTATTTTTGATCTAACGCTTTATCTGATACACAATCAGCACCACAGTGAGTTGTACCAATTGTTATCCCAGGTCACCTTTGACGGTCAAAAGATAGGTTTGATCTGGCATTTCTGATCCATGCACGTAGGTATTGATGGATGTAAGGGAGGGTGGATAATGGCCACCCTGGAAAAAGACCAGGACGTTCAATGGTCCTTACAATCCACATTTACTGAAGTAATGGCTCAAGTCCGGCCCTCATTGATGGCCATTGATATGCCTGTAGGTCTTGCGGACGAGCACCATCCACGGATATTGGAAAAGTATGCCCGTCCACTTCTTAAACCAACCCGGCAAGGGTCCATTTTTGTGCCACCCTGCAGGGAAGCGGTATTTGCTGACAGCTATGAAAGGGCCAAAGAAATAAATGCCTCGGTCACTGGTAAGATGTTCTCCATCCAAGCCTGGCACCTGGTACCAAAAATTCGTGACATCGACCAATGGTTGGCGCAGCACCCAACAGACATTACACGCTTAATCGAAAGCCACCCCGAAATATGTTTGGCAATGATCAACGGTGGCAGGCCCATGACCCACTACAAAAAAACAATTGAAGGATTCAATGAACGGATGGCCTGTCTGGAAGCACATTTGCCAGAGACCCGAGAAGCCCTGACTGCCGGCAGGCTTCAGTTCAAAAAAAATCTCGTAGCTACCGATGATTTGGTGGATGCACTGGTGTTGGGTGTTACTTCACGGTTGGCGGGTAAATATGGATGGACTCACCTCACGCAGATCCCTGAAACTGATGCACAAGGCATCCCCTTTCGTTTGGGGTATGTGATCCCCAAGCCGCGATAAAAATTTTACCAAGTCCATAAAAAAGGGTATTCTTGAATGGATTTTAAATACCCAACGCCATTTGATTCAACCACTTGTGCAAATGAAAAAACTCCTACTTATCACCCTTGTGGTGCTATTGGTCAATTGCACCCCTTCTCCGGCCGATTCGATTTCCCTCGATAGGAAAGTGGGACAACTCTTTCTTTTGGCCTATTCTGGGTCAGATCCTCAGGCTGTGGTGCCCATGATTGAACAATACGGCATCGGGGGGTTATATCTGAGCAATGAAAACCTGGGATCCCCTGTGCAGGCGGCTGAAAGATTGAATTTTCTGCAACAAAAATCTATGGAGGGCCCTGCCGGCCTGCCTTTGCTCACTGCAGGTGACCAGGAGGGTGCATGGGGGATAATGGTTCCGCACTCAGCCACTGGTCCTGGTAACATGGCCCTGGGCGCTTCACCGGTGATGCATACGAGGAAGATGTATGAGGTATTTGGAAAGGAGCTGGCCGCTATTGGACTATTTTGTAATTTAAGTCCGGTAGCAGATGTGAATTCAAATCCCAACAACCCCATCATCGGCACACGTTCTTTCGGGGAAGATCCTGAAAAAGTAGCGGAGCGGGTGCAGGCGGCGATCGAAGGATTGCATGCAAGCAATGTCATGGCAACGCTGAAGCATTTTCCAGGACATGGCAATACGAGTAGCGATTCGCACAGTGGTTTGCCCGTGGTCAACCGCTCGTTGGAAGCCATTGAGTCGGTAGATATGTTGCCTTTTCGGGCGGGGGTGAAAGCTGGTGCAGACCTGGTCATGACTGCGCACATCACTTATAAGGCCCTTGACCCGGACAACCCAGCCACCTTATCCAAAAAAATACTCACCGATTACTTACGTAAACGACTGGTTTTTAAAGGGGTAATTATTACAGACTCTTTCAACATGTGGGCCATTCAAAAAAAATTCAATCCAAAGGAGGCAGCTGTGCAGGCCATTGCCGCCGGGGCGGATATGATCATGCTGGCGGAGGAGCGTTACGGTGAAGATGTCGGCGACTACATCACCAGTCAGCGGGAACTAATCGAGGCGGTAGTTGCGGCAGTTAAAAATGGCACACTGGACGAAAACAGGGTCGATGAAGCCTATAATCGGATCGTGACACTGAAAGAAAAATACCAGCTGTCACAACGCATCCCTGTGGCGGTCGCAGCAGCCGGAAAAACCGTGGGTCAGAAAGCACACCTGAAAATAGCCCAGCAAGCTGCAGAGGCGGCTGTGACTGTCATTCAGTCGAATACAGAATGGTTGCCCATTGCCAGCGGACGACCGGTGGTAGTGGTGCGGCTGGCCAGTGAAAACGTAACCAAAATAATGGAAATCGCTGAGGGGATCGGACCCAACTATGCGGATGGTTTTCGTGATTTTGTTAGGGCTTTGCAGGAGCAAGGCTTTCAAGTGAGCGAAAAACGATTCGATCAGGACATTCCCAGCGGATCCATCGTATTGGCCGTAGGGGAAAATTATCCACTACCAGGCAAATCCCTTGATCTTGGGGGACAACAGGCACGTTTAGATACGTTACGCATGAATAACAAAGAACCAATTATTTACATCGGCCTCAGAGATCCGTACGATGCCCAAAGGGTAGATGTGGATGGGTATGTTTCAGCCATCGGTTCTAACCGTTCCAATGCCCGGGCCATGGCTCGATACCTGTCAGGAAAAGTGGCCGCCGAGGGTCAATTACCGGTAACTCCGATGGACCATAAGAAATGATTGCTCCTCTTCTCCAGAAAAAAACGGACGTTACAAGCCGTTGATACAACGTCAGTTGTGCACACGTAAATTGACCTTTAGCGGTTTACATTCCACTCTTCGGCCTACCGGCCTGAGGAGTTGGTGATAAAAGAGCAGTGACCTGCCAAGGAGAGGGCAATTTCGCACCTAATTAAATGAAAAAGCCCCGGTATCCCGGGGCCCTCTTACTCCTCAAAATTTACCTTATCCAATGTTCACACGCTTGAATTCGGATACAGTCATACCGCTAGAGACACTATCCAGGTATTGCTGGATACTCATTTTATTGTCCTTCACGAATGGTTGGGAAAGCAAGGTATTTTCTTTAAAAAATTTGTTCAGTTTACCGACTGCAATTTTTTCTAACATTTCCTCTGGCTTACCCTCCTGACGGGCCTGATCCTTTCCAATTTCAATTTCTCGTTCAATTACCGACTTATCCACACCCTCTTTGTCCAACGCTACCGGATTCATGGCTGCAATCTGCATGGCCACATCTTTGCCCGCAGATGCTGCATCGCCGCCGGCATTTTTTAAAGCAACCAAAACACCCAACTTGTTATTGGAGTGAACGTAGGCCACTACTGTTTCTCCTGTCAATTGCTCAAAGTGACCGATATCCAGTTTCTCACCTATTTTGCCAGTCATTTCAATGATTTTCTCTCCGATTGTCAAGCCGTCTAATGGTAACGTCTTCAATGCCTGGATGTCCGCAGGCTTGTCACTGAAGGCCTTATCAGCAATGGCTTTACCCAACGCAATAAATTCTTCATTTTTGGCCACAAAGTCCGTTTCGCAGGTAAAGGAAACCACGACACCTTCCGTTTGTGTGTCATTGGTTTGTGTAAATACCACCCCTTCCGAAGTCTCTCGATCGGCACGTGAGGCAGATACTTTCTGACCTTTTTTACGAAGAATTTCTACTGCCTTATCAAAATCACCATCGGCTTCCGTCAGGGCTTTTTTACAATCCATCATACCGGATCCGGTCATCTTACGAAGTTTGTTTACCTCTTGTGCGCTTATTGCCATTGCTATTCTATGATTAATGTGATTACGGGTGAAAACAAAAATTGAACATTGATTCCTCAATGTTCAATTTTTGAAATTATCATTTGGTAAATTTTCTTATTCTGTAACAGAAGCTTCTTCAGCCTCTCGTTTTTTGATCTCCTCCTCTTCTCTGGACTGCTCTTCCTTGTCCTGTTTTCTCATGGCCAAACCTTCTTCAAGGGAAGCACCAATGTACTGCACCATTAGATTGATGGACTTGAAAGAATCGTCGTTACCAGGGATCGCATAATCGGCCAGTAGAGGGTCCGAGTTGGTATCTACCAAAGCAAAAACCGGAATATTTAATTTTTGTGCTTCCGCCACGGCAATGTGTTCACGTTTGATGTCAACGACGAAAAGTGCGGCAGGTAAACGGTTCAAATCTGTAATTCCTCCCAAAATTCTCTCGAGTTTCGCTTTTTCGCGACTAATCATCAACCGCTCGCGCTTGGCCAGATTTTGATAAGATTCTTCCTTCATCAATTTTTCGATGTTGGCTAGCTTCTTTAACGACTTCCTGATGGTTGCAAAATTGGTGAGCATTCCGCCCAACCATCTCTCCGTCACATAGGGCATATTCAGGCGCTGAGCCTCCGCTTCCACAATGTTCTTCGCCTGTTTTTTGGTGGCCACGAACATGACTTTGCGCCCTGATCTCACCACTGATTTTAGTGCTTCAGCCGCATCTTCCATGCACTTCATGGTCTTGTGTAAGTCAATGATGTGAATGCCATTTTTTTCCATAAAAATGAATGGCGCCATGTTGGGATTCCACTTTCTGGTCAGGTGGCCAAAGTGTACACCTGCATCCAATAATTCTTGATGAGTAGGTTTTTGCATTAAATTCTTATCGTTTACTGAACTGGAATCTTCTTCTTGCTTTTCTTCGACCGTATTTTTTACGCTCCACCATACGAGAATCCCTCGTCAGGAAACCCTCTGATCTTAAAGCTGGTTTGTGCTCGGCGTTGACTTGTACCAACGCACGCGAAATGGCCAATCGCACAGCTTCCGCCTGGCCGGACAAGCCACCCCCTCTCACATTGATTAAGAGGTCAAAGGCACCATCCTCTCCCACTTTTACCAGCGGCTGCTTCACGATGGTTTGCAGTATTTTAGAGGGGAAATAATCACTGAGTTCGCGATCATTCACCTTAACTTCACCTTTCCCAGCGTTCATGTTCAAACGAGCAACAGAGGTTTTTCTTCTACCGATGGTATTGATACGGTCCATTTAACTTAAAATTTTACTTCTTTTGGCTTTTGCGCTTCATGCGGATGTTCCGATCCCTCGTAAACATGCAGACTTTTGAATAATTGTCTACCCAAACGGTTTTTCGGCAACATGCCTCGAACCGCCTTCTCTACCAAAACGGTAGAAGAGCGACGTGTTTTCAATTCAAGGGGAGTTTCTACACGCTGACCCCCGGGATAGCCGGTGTGACGGATGTACTGTTTTTTGTTCCACTTGGATCCTGTTAAACGTACCTTATCGGCATTCAAGACAATTACGTGGTCCCCACAATCCACATGAGGTGTGTAACTCGCCTTGTGCTTGCCGCGAATGACTTTCGCCACTTCGCTGGCCAAACGGCCTAATATTTTAGCCTCCGCATCTACAACTATCCAGCCCTTTTCTACTGTCTGTGCGTTCGCTGAGACGGTTTTGTAACTTAAAGTATCCAATGTAAAACGTTTTAATCCCTTTTAATCAACCCCCTTGAAAAAGGGACACAAAAATAGAGGATTTGTTCTGTAAAACCAAACCCTAAATCATGAGAATTTTTGGAGCTGTTTGATCAAAACGCCAAAATCCTTCGGATACGGTGCCTCTACGGTCAGCACATTTTTTGAGTCCGGCAAATAAAAGGAAATCTCTCGGGCGTGTAGTGCAACCCTTCGAATCATTGGGAGTTCTTCTTCTGATTTCTTCAAATTGAAATGGCGCTTAATTTCAGATAAATAAGCGTGCACCCCACCGTAAAGCGTATCACCAATGATTGGTTGTTGCGCATAGGCCAGGTGTACCCTAATTTGATGTCTTCTTCCAGTCACGGGGAAGCATTTGAGTAAGGTGTGCTTTTTAAACTTCTCCATTGTTTGCACAAGGGTTAATGAAGGCTTGCCACGCTCCCCGTCAATTCTGGACCGTGTGCTCCCCGAATAAATGGGTGCTTCGATAGACACATTTTCAATGTCATGTACACCTTCGATGACCGCATGATATACTTTTTTTACTTCACGTTTTTCCAATAGCCCTGCAAAATGCCGGTAAGCTTCTTCACCACGTGTGAGCACCAGCACCCCGGAAGTCTCTTTGTCTAAACGATGTCCCGGGCTCAGGACTGGATCATATTCCCTGGCGAGTGAGATCAAATCAGAAGGGTCATTTCGATCATCCAATGTTGATAAAAAAGGCGGTTTATTCACCACCACGAAATTTTCTTGCTCGATAAGTATGAGGTCTTCAAACCGCAACTGCCGCAACTGCTTACTGGTATTCAATTTCCTCCTCTTCTTCGTCGTAATCTTCTTCCCACTCTACTGGCTCTCCTTTTGGCAAACGAAAACTGAAGGTAGCGCCCTGGCCTAACTTACTTTCCACCTCCACTTTCGTGTGGTGTTTTTCCATGATATGCTTCACAATTGCTAACCCCAAACCGGTTCCCCCCATTTCCTTGGAGCGACTTTTATCCACCCGGTAAAATCTTTCAAAAATCCGAGCCAGGTCATCTTCAGGAATACCGATGCCATGGTCTTTGACCCAACCTTTGATGTAAGTCCCCTCTTCGGTGAAACCCACTTCAAAAGTCGCGTTCTTTTTAGAATATTTTATGGCATTAGATACCAGGTTGGTCAATACCTGATAAATCCGCTGATAATCAGCGTAAACAAAAAGCGGTTCTTTCAGGTGATTGTGGTACTGGACTTTCAATTTACGTTTGTCCGCTTTCCCTTCCATTTGTTCCAGCACCTTGGCACCGAGGGCGACAATATTAAAATGTTCGAAATGCATACGGATCTCTCCTCTTTCCATTTGGGAAATGGTAAGCAGGTCTTGTACCAGGATGTCTAATCCATCCAGGCTCCGCGCGGCCTTTTTTAAGAACTTGTCCCTTACGGTTTTGTCCTTCACTGCTCCATCCAGCAATGTATGTACAAACCCCTGAGCTGCAAAGATGGGTGTCTTCAACTCGTGACTGATGTCTGCAATGAACTCTCTTCGAAAGATCTCTAACTGACGTAGGCGCTCAATTTCCTCTTGCTTTTTAGCTGCGTAGTCATAGATTTCATTGTTGATGTCACGCATCGGATTCAGCCCGCGAGAAGGGGTGGATAACCCACTGACGGCAGAGAAATCTTTCTCCTTAATTTGATCCAGGATATCATAAAGGGTATTGATGTGACGGAAAAAGAAAATGTCAATGACTATGCGGATCAACAGGTAACTCGATCCGAAGGAGAGGAAGGTACAAAGTATCAGACCCAGTCGCGGGATGCTAGGTACCATTGATAGAAAGGCGGTAGTAATAACCGCAATCAAAAGCGCCGTTCCAAACGCTATGGAACGAGAATTGATCATTTAATGGTCTGTTCAAATTTGTAGCCCACGCCCTTTACCGTAACAATGTAGCCATCACCAATTTTTTCACGCACTTTTCTGATGTGCACATCCACCGTACGTGCGAGCACGTAGACATCCGTGCCCCATATATTTTGTAATAATTCGTCACGGCTGAATACTTTTCCTGGGTTCTGTGCGAGGAAATATAGCAATTCAAATTCCTTCTTAGGCAGGTTTATCTTTTGTTGGTCTACGGTTACGGTGTAACTCGAACGGTCAACCAACAAATCGCCTATGGCCACTGTATTCGACTCCTTTCGCTTTTTAGACTCCCTTCGAAATAAGGCGTTGATCCGACTGACCAACGCACGTGGTTTGATAGGCTTGTTAATGTAATCATCGGCGCCCATCTCGAATGCGGCCACCTCTGAATACTCCTCCGATCTGGCTGTCAGAAAAATGATAAACACATTGGACAAGTCCGGACTATCGCGGAGTTGCCGGCAAGTTTCCACTCCATCCTGCTTGGGCATCATGATGTCTAATAATATGAGATGGGGCTGAAAATCCTTGGCAATCTCCACCGCCCTCATACCATCTGATGTTGTTTTTACTTCGTAGCCCTCATTTACCAAATTGTATTTGAGCAGCTCCTGAATATCCGATTCATCATCTACCACCAAAACACGATGCGATTTTTTAGCCATTTTATTTTGAACTAGGTGAAGCAATTGATCCTGATCAAAATTAAACGAGAAATCATTTCCAAACCTTCAAGTAACAATTTATTAAAATGGTAAACTTTTCCGCATTTTTGCAAAGAGCGACACAAACCGTATCATTTCCTTAGCTTAAACATCACATGGCAGAAAATATCGAAAAACTTAAAGCCCTCGAACTCACCATAGACAAACTTGAAAAAACTTATGGCAAGGGTACCATCATGAAACTGAGCGACAATAAAGTCATGGATGTGCCTTTTATTTCCACCGGTTCTTTAGGGCTCGACATGGCTCTGGGCATTGGAGGTATACCTAAGGGCCGGGTGATCGAAGTGTATGGACCTGAGAGTTCTGGTAAAACTACGCTTGCCATGCATTGCATTGCAGAGGCTCAAAAAAAAGGAGGCCTTGCCGCCATTATAGATGCAGAACACGCCTTCGACAAGTCTTACGCCGAAAAATTGGGCATTGACACCGAGAACCTTCTTATTTCTCAGCCCGACAATGGTGAGCAGGCACTTGAAATAACAGAACACCTCATCCGGTCAGGCGCCATCGACATCATCGTCATAGACTCCGTTGCCGCATTGGTACCCAAAGGTGAGTTGGAGGGTGAAATGGGCGATAGTAAGATGGGCTTGCAGGCTCGCCTGATGTCTCAAGCCCTGAGAAAACTGACTGGTGCCATCAACAAGACTGGTTGTGTCTGCATGTTTATCAACCAACTACGGGAAAAAATTGGCGTCATGTTTGGTAATCCGGAAACCACCACCGGTGGCAATGCCTTGAAATTTTATGCGTCTGTACGTCTGGATATTCGTCGCATCGGACAAATTAAAGAAAGCGCAGACAATGTGATGGGTAACCGTACGCGTGTCAAGGTGGTAAAAAATAAAGTAGCACCCCCGTTTAAAGTAGTAGAGTTTGACATCATGTATGGTAAAGGCATCAGCAAGTCTGGTGAAATACTGGACATCGGCGTGGAGTTGGGCATTATCCAAAAATCAGGATCCTGGTTTTCTTACGATGGCGATAAATTGGGTCAGGGCCGCGATGCAGTGAAATCTTTAATTGAAGACAATCCCGAACTCATGGAAGTGTTGGAAAACGCGATCAAAGAAAAAATTGCCGAAAAATAACCCATTCAAGTAGCGCGAATTGCTTCCACGGGATCCATTCTGGCAGCCCGGAGTGCGGGAAAAATACCCGCAATCACGCCAATTACGGCAGATACGGTGATGGCCACAAACGCATTTTTTGAGCTCAAAGAGAGCGTGAAGGCACCCAGATCAAAACCCGTATTCAATACTAAGATCGCCAAACTCACCAATCCCAATCCAATCAAACCACCAATCAGGCAGAGGAAGATGGATTCAAACAGAAATTGAAAGAGAATGAAAAAGTTCTTGGCGCCCAAAGACTTCTGTATGCCGATGATGGGGGTTCTTTCCCTAACTGAAACGAACATGATATTGGCAATGCCGAAGCCTCCAATTAATAAAGAAAAAGCACCTATCACCCAGCCTGCCAAGTCTAAAATAACAAAAATGCCACCCAGTTGGTTGATCAGTGATTCCTGTCTGTTGGTTGCGAAATTGCTATCCTCTGATGGCCTCAGTCCCCTTTTTGCGCGCAGCAGCCCTTGTAACTCACTTTCAAGTTTATTTAGGTTAGGGTCATCTGGCAATCCCTTGGCTGAAATCCTTGAATCAATGTTGGAGTCAGGCCCTACAAAATACATTTTCTCAAAAGAAGGGAAAGGAACGAGCAATATCCTATCCAGTGGAGACTCACCAAAAATAGATGCTCCCTCCTCTTTAAAGACGCCAATGACCCGGTATTTCAGCCCTTTTACCTTGATGTTCCTGCCTAAAGCACTCCCAGTGGGAAACAAGTCTTTGGCCACCCGATGTCCCACGATGGCAAGATTGGTACCTAAATGAACCTCAAGTGAACTAAAATAACGACCTTCTGCGATGGCTACGTCATACACACGTAGATAATCGTAGGACACACCGGCCAGAAAATTACCTCCAGAGCTGTTGCTTTTGTGCATGGAAGTTACCCCCCCTTTTCCAGCGAAGAACACCATGTCCTCACAATTTTGCACGTTGTCTTCTAAAAATTTGAACTCTTCATGGGTTACCTGAGGGCGACGAAAATACTCCCACCATGGCAAGTTTGTATCAAAACTGTAAGGAAAGCGGCGAATATCCATGACGTCTAACCGCAAAAAACGTAACCGGTCATTTACGCTGCCCTTGATCGAGTCGACTGCTGTCAGTATGGAAATGATGGCAAAAATACCAATGGTTACACCCAATAAAGAAAGGGACGTGCGCAACAGATTGGCCCGAATGGAATTCCAAGCAAACCGAACACTTTCCAAGACCAAATGAAAAAACAATGCCACCAGACCGACCAGGTATTTGCTCAATAATAGACTAAAAACAAAACAATCAACTAACTTTGCGCTCCTAATTTTTTAAAAATTCCACCAACGGTTTCATGAAATTATCAGCCTTCAAATTCGACCTTCCTTCAAGTTTGATTGCCCTCTATCCGACGGACAGCCGGGACGATGCGCGGTTGATGGTCATACACAGGGACACGGGTGAAATTGAACACAAAGTGTTTAAGGACGTGGTTGACTACTTTGCCGAGCGAGATTTGTTTGTTGTGAACGACACCAAAGTATTTCCGGCACGTCTCTATGGCAATAAGGAAAAAACAGGCGCCAAAATTGAGGTTTTTTTACTTCGTGAGCTGAACAAACAAATGAAATTATGGGACGTGCTGGTGGACCCTGCACGAAAAATACGGGTAGGCAACAAATTGTACTTTGGTGAGGGTGAGTTGGTGGCGGAGGTCATAGACAACACCACGAGTCGTGGACGTACCATTCGTTTTCTAAATGATGCCAATGAAGAAGAATTCTTTCAACTGATCGACAGATTGGGTGAGACGCCTCTTCCGAAAAATTTGGAACGGCCGGCCGAACCTGAAGACCGGGAAAGATTTCAAACCATTTACGCCAAAAACCTTGGTGCGGTGGCAGCGCCAACTGCTGGCATGCATTTTACACGCCAGTTGATGAAGCGACTAGAATTAAAGGGCATCGATACGTGCCCAATTACCCTACATATAGGACTTGGTACCTTTCGATCGGTGGATGTAGAGGATCTGACCAAGCACAAAATGGATTCAGAAAACTACTGGGTAGAAGGGCCGACTGCCGCACGTGTCAATCAGGCATTGGACGAACGTACACGCATTTGTGCGGTGGGAACTACAGCTATGCGCACCTTGGAGGCCTCCGTGTCTGCAAATGGTTTACTCAAAGCCAATAATGGCTGGACAGATAAGTTTATTTTCCCTCCCTACGATTTCAAAATTTGCGACGCCTTGATTACGAACTTTCATTTGCCGGAATCCACCCTCTTAATGACGGCTTCGGCCTTTGGGGGTTACGACCTCATGATGGAGGCTTATCAAACTGCCATCAAAGAGAAGTATCGCTTTTTTACGTACGGTGATGCCATGTTGATTGTATAGTGAGAGATGAAAGACGCGATCATTGTAGCTGGTGGGCGCGGCATTCGGATGGGTGGTGCAATTCCCAAGCAGTTCATGGAGATAGACGGCAAGCCCATTGTCGTACATACGCTTCAGCGATTCATTGATTACGATCCGGCCGTCCGACTGACCTTAGTGCTCCCGGAAGCACACTTAGCTACCTGGAAATCCATGCAGAAAAAATTTTTCGATCCAATAGACATTCGCACGACTGCGGGAGGTGTGAGCAGAACTGATTCGGTAAGGAAGGGCCTTGGGGTATTGGCTGAGGATTCAGACTTTGTGGCTATACACGACGCGGTGAGACCATTCGTGGCGCCGGCTGTAATTGCAGCCAGCTTCGAGTCCGCCGCAAAGCACGGATCGGGTGTGGCGGCAGTCCCTCTCAAAGATTCCATTCGTTTGCTTGAAAAAGGGAATAAATCGCGGCACGTGGCGCGAGATCAGTACCGATTGGTACAAACTCCGCAAACCTTTCGCACCGAATGGCTCAAAGAAGCTTACCTAAAAAATGAAGGTATGGAATATTCCGATGATGCTTCACTCTATGAGCAAGCAGGCTATCAGGTATGGCTGGTAGAAGGTACCTACCTAAACATAAAGATTACCACACCGGAAGATCTCATCACCCGGTATGAGTAATCAATATTCATCTTCGTTGAAAAAGAAATCCTCTTTGGTTGGATAGTCCGGCCAAATCTCTTCGATGTTCTCGAAAGGATTGCCGTCATCTTCCAATTCTTGAAGATTCTCAACCACTTCTAACGGTGCTCCTGAACGAATTGAAAAATCAATCAATTCGTCTTTGCTGGCAGGCCAGGGAGCGTCTTCTAAATAAGAAGCTAATTCTAGAGTCCAATACATATATCAAAACCAATTTTTGAGAGCTCTTTCCAGAGGCGTGCAAAAATATACTTTCTGTATCAATCAGCAACTACTAATCAACCTTTGCGTCAGGACGTTTGTAAATACTCAGCAGTTTTTTCTTAACGGAGATTTTTGTACGCTGCTGCCGCAATTTTTTCTCTACCATCTTAACGGTGTCGGGATCATGGCTTGAGAAGTTCTCCTGGTTCTCCTCAAACCTGGTTAGATCATCCTCATCTCGCTGGAGAAGTTCCGACAAAAGACGCGTTAATATAGCCTGTCGTTTGTCTTCATCCAAACGGTCGAAATCTTTGTTTTTCTTTTTAGCGAGGTTCTCCAGAAAATCGCGCTCGATGAGAAGCTGCACCTGATCCAAGACTTCGCCCCGGTGTTTGCGCTGCGCTAAATCATTGGTTCGGTAGGCCATCACTTGCTTGCGAATCTGCTGGAGGTCATCCAACTGCATAGGGACTTCCCGGTTCCAGAAAGTGTCTAATTTTTTTTTCACACGCTCCAAATCCAAACCATGATCTCCGCTTCCTGCTCTGGGCTTTTTCAGACGGTTGTTGAAGGCAATTAACATGCTTTTGTACAATTGAGAGGGTATATTTCCCACCTCTTGCCAGCGCGCTTTTAGCTCTTTTACTTTGTCAAATCTCTCTTTACCCTTTAAGTCCTGAAGTAGGCTGGTTTCATCTATCAAATCTTGATACTTCTGCCTGCGTGCATCGGTGAGCTTACGCTTGTCTTCAAAAAAGGCCTTTTTCCTTTCAAAAAAATTTTCGACTAAGCTCCAAAAATCTGCCTCCAATTCTGCTTGGCGCTCTTCGCGTGCATTGCCGGTTTTTACCCAGCGCTCTTTCACATCCTGAACCTTCGGTGTAGCTTCATTCCAGTTGACGATTTGAACCGCCTCCTGTAATTCGTTCAACAATGCTTCTTTGATCTGTGTATTTCGTTCACGATTCTGGTCGATGATGTCACGAAGCAGTTGCTCCTGCTCATTCAGGACACGCAGTAACTCGGGGTAATCCCCGAGACCATCGTGATGGGGCAACGACTCCCTCAAATGAATCAGCTTCATTAAAAAAGAACCTTTGTTATCTGCGGTGTCTATGGTCTCGACCAGATTATCGATCTTTTGCTTCAGCTCATTGAAGCGATTTTGGAAATATTTTACCGCCGCCTCCAGACCCTCTTCCTTTACTTCCCCGACCTTACGATCCGGGTGAATGTCCCAGGCAGATAAAAAAATATCCTTGCCTTTTGAGTAACCGTATGGAATGTCCAGCTTGTCCAAAATAGATAGGCTAATCCTTAATTTAATGAATTTTTTTGTTGGTAACTTCGATCATCCAAGAAACCTATCGCTATGTCAGACGAAAAAATCATTTTCTCCATGGCGGGTGTCAACAAGACTTATCCGCCTAAAAAACAAGTACTCAAGAATATCTATTTGTCCTTCTATTACGGAGCTAAAATAGGTGTATTGGGATTAAATGGTACAGGAAAATCTTCTCTTTTAAGAATTATTGCCGGTCAGGATGGCGCTTATGACGGCGAAGTGGTCTTTTCCCCGGGATTTACTGTAGGCATGTTGGAACAAGAGCCGGAATTGGACCCAGACAAAACAGTCATGGAAGTCGTGCGGGAAGCCGTAGGCTCAATCAATGAGCTGCTCAAAGAATATGACGCCATCAATGAGAAATTCGCAGACCCGGACGTGTTGGCCGATCCAGATAAAATGGACAAGCTTATAGAAAAGCAAGGCGAAATTCAGGAAGAGCTTGATCGGAAAGGAGGATGGGAGGTTGATCACAAACTACAGCGTGCCATGGATGCTTTACGCACACCCCCTGAAGATGCGGTCATTAGACATTTGTCTGGTGGTGAAAAAAGAAGGGTAGCACTTTGCCGTCTCCTTTTGCAGGAGCCTGACGTGCTCTTGCTGGATGAGCCGACCAACCACCTGGATGCCGAATCAGTGCTTTGGCTGGAACACCACCTGCAGCAATATGCCGGTACCATAATTGCGGTTACCCACGACCGTTATTTTCTGGATAACGTAGCGGGGTGGATCCTTGAACTGGATCGGGGCGAGGGCATTCCCTGGAAAGGCAATTATTCCAGCTGGCTTGAGCAAAAACATAAGCGTCTGGCACAGGAAGAAAAGCAGTCTTCTAAGCGACAGAAGACCCTGGCGCGTGAATTGGATTGGATACGAATGAATCCTAAAGGCCGTCAAGCTAAGGCCAAAGCGCGTTTGAATGCTTACGACAAACTGATGGGTGAGGAAAACAAAGAAAAAGAGCAGTCTCTGGAATTGTACATTCCACCAGGCCCACGACTGGGCAATAAAGTGATCGATGCCGAAAATATCCTGAAGGCATTTGGTAATAAGTTACTTTTTGAAAATTTGAGTTTTTCCTTACCTAAGGGTGGCATTGTCGGTGTCATTGGTCCGAATGGTGCTGGGAAGTCAACGCTGTTCAACATCATCACCGGCAATGAGCAACCTGATGCCGGTGATTTTCAAGTGGGTGAAACCGTAGCAATGGCTTATGTAGATCAGGGGCACGATATTCTGGACCAGGATAAAACGGTTTATGAAACGATTTCTGAAGGCAATGAGATCATCGATTTGGGTGGCCGCGAAATCAATGCAAGGGCTTACGTAAGTCGATTCAACTTTACCGGACCTGACCAGGAGAAGAAAGTGGGTGTTTTGTCTGGTGGCGAGCGTAACCGTGTGCACCTGGCCCTGATACTCAAAAAAGGCGCAAACCTGCTATTGCTGGATGAGCCCACCAATGACCTCGATGTGAACACCCTACGTGCACTGGAAGAGGGATTGGAAAATTTTGGGGGTAGTGCGGTAATCATCTCACACGATAGATGGTTCCTAGATCGAATTGCTACCCACATCCTGGCCTTTGAGGGTGATTCTCAGGTGTACTGGTTTGAAGGTAACTTCTCCGAATATGAAGAAAACAGGAAGCAGCGCCTGGGCGACAGCGAACCCACCCGTGTGAAATACCGGAAACTACAGGCTTGAGAGGAGTTTCTGGTCCCGGAATAACTTGGATTAAATCATAAACAGCGCAAGGTCCTTAGGTAAAGAGGAAGCCCTGCGGGTGTTAAGATCCACACAAACCATTCCCGTTTTACCTCTAAATACCTCCTGTTGCTCGTTGAACATCTGCGCCACTACATCAAAACCACACCTGCTTTGGCCGCCCAAAAACAATTTAACAGTCAGTTGAGCACCATGGAATACCTCTGCCAAAAACTGGCCAGCTACATCAGTCACAAACAATGCCTTATTTTCCGGTAAGGAAATTTCACTCTGCACCCCCTTTGTAGCCAGCCATCTCATACGAGCTTCCTGCATGACCAGTAAAAACCGATCATTGCCCACATGTCCACCGTAATTGATCAGATCAATCGTAACGGGATAAGACGTCTCAAAAAGTAACTGCTCCGGAATGGATACTTTGATTCTTGACATTTTCTGAATTAGATCAGATACCAATAATAGATAAATCCTTTGGTTTCATTCCGCTGGTTTGTAGCCGCTCAACGACAACCTCGCGAATCACATCCGCCAGCATGGCCAGGCTACGCTGTTTGACATAAGGTCGCTGATAGACCAAACTGATTTCTCTTACGGGATAAGGTTTTTGGAACCGGCACGTTCTTGCTTTTCTTTCATCCGTCAAACCCTGAACGTACAACTCCGGCAGGAGGGTATAGCCTCCAAAAGCATCTGTCAGCTGAAGCAAGGTATCAAACGAACGGCCTTCGAACTGGAAAGGCGTCGGATTTTCCTTCCGCTCTTTCATGTTACATATGGTTAAACTTTGATTACGAAAACAATGACCTTCTTCGAGGAGCCATATTTTACTATTTTCCAGGTCTTTTGGTGCAATGAATGATCTTCGACCATCGGAAACACCGTAGACCATCATGGTCTCGTAATATAAAATAACCTCCTCCAAATCGTCATCACCAAGTGGTGTCGCCAGTATCCCGGCATCAATTTGGTCATTCACAAGCTGCTCAGTGATCTGCTCAGTGGTGACCTCTGTGACACGCAGACGAAGCTCAGGATATTTGCTTATCCAGACCTTAAATAACAAGGGTAATAAAGCATTGGCCACTGTGGGAATAATGCCTACGGTCAATTCGCCAGTCACTCCGATCAGATGACGGGAAGAAATGGTCAACAGTTCATCTCGACGGTTAATTAGCTGCCGGGCCAATCTAAGCACCTCCTGTCCATCTTCTGTGGTCTTTACCGGTTGACGGGTGCGGTCGAACACCACTACCCCTAATTCTTCCTCCAGTTTCTTAATCATCGCACTCAGCGTGGCTTGCGTTACGTGACAATGCGCTGCCGCCTGGGCAAAATGCCTGTAACGATCAACCGCCAAGATGTAAGTCAATTGTTGAAAATTCATATTAGATAAAATCTATTGGTAATATAGATATCTTTAATGAAATCTATGAACCAGTTGTTTTAGATTTGCATTTTATAATAGATTAACAACCAATAAAACAGTAAACACATATGGCATTTACAGGTAAGAAATTTCCAGACATAGCTGTTCAGGCAATGAACGAAATGGGCGACACCCTTCACATCAATGTCTTGGAGGAAGCTAAGAAGAACAATAAAAAAGTACTGCTTTTTTGGTACCCAAAAGATTTCACATTCGTATGCCCGACAGAAATCCATGCCTTTCAGGAAGCATTAACTGAATTCGACAAGCGCAATACGATCGTTATCGGGGCGTCTTGTGATACACCAGAAGTTCATTTTGCCTGGTTGAATACCAGCAAAGACAACGGGGGTATTGAGGGGGTCACATTCAATCTGCTCGCTGATAGCAATCGAAACCTGGCGACCATTCTGGACATTTTGGACAGCGAATACCGGTACGACGAAAATTTAGGGGTAGAGATAAAAGAGGGAGACGACGTTACCTACAGAGCTACATACCTTATCGATGAAACTGGCACCGTATTTTTCGAAGGCATTAACCACATGCCGCTAGGAAGAAACGTAAACGACTTCATTAGAATGATCGATGCATATACACACGTACAACAGCACGGAGAGGTCTGCCCTGCCAACTGGGAAGAAGGCAAAGACGCAATGAAAGAAAACAGGAAAGGCGTCATGGACTATCTCAGCACTCATTAATTTTTGTTAGTTCGCATTAAGTAAATAACGAAAGCATGTTTAAAGAAATAGATCAAGACAATCTCGAGGAAATAGTAAAGAGCAATGAAAAGGTACTGGTACAGTATTCTGCCGGCTGGTGTGGCAACTGTCGCATCATGAAGCCTAAATTTAAGCGCATGGCTGAGGCGCATGAGGAAATCCCTTTTCTGATGGTGGATGCGGAAAAATATCCAAACTCGCGCAAATTGGCCAATGTAGATAACCTGCCCACTTTCGCCGCTTTTAAAGGCGGTAAAATAGTCAACCAAATACAGACCAATAAAGCTGAATCCTTAAAGGAATTTGTAGATGCGGCTACCAGTAATTAAACATTTACACGCGTTTATCCAGACGCATGATCAGGATTACGTGTTAGAGGCCGTAGAAGTGCTGGAAGACCTTACTGAAAATGAAAAACTGACCGATCAAGAATTGGATGTCATAGGTGAATTGTTATCAAATATGCATGGCGCATTGGAAGTGCGTAAAATGATAAAAAGCGGTAAAACTGAAAAACAAGCCCTAAACACCTTCATGCAACGGGTGGTTGGTGCTATAGATAAAAACAATTGAACAGTTAATGGCACTATAAATGAAAAAGATGACCAAGAAATTGGTCATCTTTTTTTTATCATTTCTTTGAAGTCAT
>CAYOEV010000002.1:62947-144223 GCA_964403075.1 uncultured Roseivirgaceae bacterium
ACCGACCTGTTGCCATACCCGCCATGACAGCAGGGGCAACTTAACGATCACAAGATCTCTTGAATACGTGTTGTAGGAAATATGGCCATAAAAGGTGAGCGCCAAGGATATATTATCTAAATAATAAAACCCTGAAAGCGTTTGCTCTCAGGGTTTTATATTTTTACTAATTAAATATCAACTGCCACACATTTCGCAATCATCAGGATTATCCAATGAGCATTGTACGGCTGCTTGATTTTGCCTTTCAAGTTCCCCTCCAGTGGACGGCGGTACTTCAGTCTGTTCTTGCTGTTCTTTCTCTACCGTGAATTTAATGGCATCTGTAGCTGCCTTGGTACGGAGGTAATACATACCGGTCTTGAGCCCCTTTTGCCAGGCGTAAAAATGCATGGAAGTCATCTTGCCAAAGTTCGGATCCTTCAGATGGATGTTCATGCTTTGACTTTGGCAAATGTAAGCGCCCCGGTCAGCTGCCATATCGATGATGGCCTTTTGAGAAATTTCCCATACAGTTTTGTAACGTGTTTTGATGTCCTCAGGTATCTCCGGGATGTTTTGTACAGAGCCATTGTCCGCCTTGATTCTATTCATCATGCGGTCATCCCATAAGCCCCTGCCTATGAGGTCACGCATGAGGTATTTGTTGGCCACTATAAATTCACCAGATAACACCCGTCTGACGTACAAGTTAGAGGTGTAAGGCTCAAAGCACTCGTTATTACCCAATATCTGCGAGGTAGACGCCGTAGGCATCGGCGCCACCAACAGGGAGTTTCTAACACCGTGTTTCTTCACTTTATTCTTCAATTCAAACCAATCCCATCTACCTGAGTCAGGTTCTACACCCCACATATCGAACTGAAAAATCCCTTTGGATACAGGTGAACCTTCAAAAGTCTCGTAGGCACCTTCTTTTTGTGCCAATTCCATGGATGTTTCCATGGCGCCGTAATAGATGGTTTCAAAAATGTCCTTATTAAGCCGGCGAGCCTCTGGTGACTCAAAGGCCATGCTCATTTCCATGAATGTATCAGCAAGACCCTGCACTCCAATACCGACAGGTCTATGCCGCATGTTGGACCGTCTGGCCTCCTCTACCGGATAATAATTCACATCGATGACTTTATTCAGGTTTCTCGTCACCACTTTGGTTACCTCGTACAATCTTTGATGATCAAAGGTGCCATCAGCCTTCACAAAACGTGGCAGGGCGATGGACGCCAGGTTACAGACCGCCACTTCGTCAGGTGAAGTATATTCAAGTATTTCCGTACAGAGATTACTGCTACGTATGGTGCCTAGATTTTTCTGGTTGGATTTTCTGTTGGCCGCATCTTTGAACAACATGTAAGGGGTACCTGTTTCTATTTGTGCCTCTAATATCTCAAACCAAAGTTCCTGGGCCTTAACCACCTTGCGTGCTTTCCCCTCTTTCTCATATTTGGCATACAAACGCTCAAATTCCTCACCGTAGGTATCGCAAAGTCCTGGACATTCATTGGGATCTAATAAAGACCAATATTCATTGTCCTGTACCCGTTTCATGAAGAGGTCTGGAATCCACATGGCATAAAACAGATCTCTTGCACGCAATTCTTCCTTGCCATGATTTTTCTTAAGATCCAGGAAGTCAAAGATATCCGGATGCCAAGGCTCCAGGTATATCGCAAAACTACCTTTTCGCTTGCCTCCGCCCTGGTCAACATATCGGGCAGTCATGTCGAAGTTTCTCAACATGGGCACAATACCATTTGAAGTGCCGTTGGTGCCTCGGATGTAAGAGCCCTTAGACCTTACATTGTGGATACTCAAACCAATACCACCAGCGGATTGTGATATTTTAGCACACTGCTTTAACGTATCATAAATCCCATCGATGCTATCGTCTTTCATGGTCAATAAAAAGCAGGAAGACAACTGTGGCTTGGGTGTGCCGGCGTTGAAAAGCGTGGGTGTGGCATGGGTAAACCATTTCTGCGACATCAGGTCATAAGTTTCAATGGCCGCATCAATATCTTCTTTGTGAATCCCCACCGCCACACGCATGAGCATATGCTGTGGACGTTCTACAATTTTCCCATCCAGCTTGATCAAATAGGAACGTTCCAGCGTTTTAAAACCGAAATAATCATAATTGTAATCACGGTTGTAATCAATGGCATCATCCAGTCGCTTGGCATTGGCCTGAATGATACCAAATACCTCCGAGGAAATGAGACCTGCATTGGTTCCGGTTTCCGGATTCATGTAGGTGTACAAGCGCTTCATCGTATTAAAAAATGATGAAGAAGATTCCGTCTGTTTGTGGAGGTTAGAAATTTCTATCCTTGCCGCCAATTTGGCAAAATCTGGATGACGTGTGGTCATCGTCGCAGCGACTTCGGCCGCCAGGTGATCCAACTGCTCGGTAGATACACCATCGTACAAACCGTCAATCACCTTTTTGGCAATTTCTACCGGTTTAATAAAATCAGGGTTCAGCTCATTGCACAGTTTTTCCAAACGTGCGGTGATTTTATCAAATTTTACTGATTCTCTTCGTCCGTCTCTTTTGATTACTAACATAGTGTGTGATGTTGATTTTAAAAATCTTCGTCCAATGAAAAAGTTTTGGATTGCTCTCTGCCACCCATAACTCCGGCTTTCTGGTATTCTGCTACCCGCTTTTCGAAGAAGTTGGTTTTTCCCTGTAATGAAATCATTTCCATGAAATCAAAAGGATTCGTTGAATTGTAAAGTTTTTCACAGTTCAGTTCTGTCAACAAACGATCTGCCACAAACTCAATGTATTGGCACATCAAATCGGCATTCATGCCTATTAATTTCACTGGCAGCGCATCGGTTACAAATTCCTTTTCAATTGATACTGCGTCACTAATAATTGCCCTTACCGTTTCTTCAGGTAGCTTATTTTCCACATGGTTGTTGTAAAGGAGGCATGCGAAATCACAATGCAGTCCCTCATCTCGTGAGATCAACTCATTAGAGAAAGACAAGCCTGGCATTAGCCCGCGTTTTTTTAACCAAAAAATAGAACAGAAGCTACCGGAAAAGAAAATGCCCTCTACCGCAGCAAAGGCGACCAAACGTTCCTGGAAGTTTCCCTCGTCGATCCACCTCAAAGCCCACTCCGCTTTTTTCTTGACACAATCCAAAGTTTCTATGGCATGCAGTAATCTGTCTTTCTCTTGGTTGTCTTTGACGTAAGTGTCGATTAACAACGAGTAAGTCTCTGAGTGTATATTCTCAATGGCTATCTGAAAGCCATAGAAGAATTTGGCTTCAGTGTACTGTACCTCTGATACGAAATGCTCCGCAAGGTTTTCATTTACAATGCCGTCACTGGCGGCAAAAAACGCCAATACGTGTTTTATAAAATGCTTTTCGTTGTCATTCAGTTTGCTGTTCCAGTCGGTCAAATCTTGACTCAAATCAATCTCCTCGGCGGTCCAGAAACTGGCTTCTGCTTTCTTGTAATACTCCCAAATGTCTGACTGTTCGATGGGAAATAATACAAATCTGTTCTTGTTTTCGTCTAAAATGGGTTCGACATGGGTCATTTCGCGTACTACTTTTAATTTTCTATCACTTCAATCTGTCTTCCTAAAAACTAAAAACAATCCTGCATCCCGAAAGATTTCGGCACGGACGAATGAATCGATTAAGCTTAAAAGGAAAAGACCTGTGCGGTGGTTTAAATTCCGAAGGCCATGTACAAATGTTAATAAAAGGTGCATAAATTCCAAAGGGTTTTTACGGGTCATCAACTTATCGTAACATTTACATAATTTTCCATATAACTAGCTGATTTACAATTTATTAATATTTAATTTTCGAAGACTAACTTCATTCAATACAGGCTTTATTCGAGGATGAAAAATTTTTAAAAAAAATGAAAAAGTTTTCCACACCGTGAAAGCACCATTGGCTATTGTATGTGTAGGTGATATCTCCTATCTTTGCAATCCTTTTTGAAAATATGATATATGTACGCCATAGTAGACATCTCGGGTAAGCAATACAAAGTTGAGAAAGACAAGTACATTTACACGCCTCTCCTCTCTGAAAAGGAAGGTGCAAAAATCAACTTTGATGAAGTTCTTTTGGTCTCGGACGATGGGAAGGTAAAGGTGGGCACGCCAAAAGTGAAAGGAGCATCGGTGTCAGGCAAAATATTGGCGCATACCAAGGGCGCCAAGGTGATTGTATTTAAAAAGAAGCGACGCAAAGGATATCGTGTGAAGAATGGGCATCGGCAGCCATTCTCAAAAGTATTGATCGAAGACATTAAAGGTTAAGAAATCATGGCTCACAAGAAAGGTGTAGGTAGCTCCAGAAACGGGCGAGATTCGGAAAGCAAAAGGCTGGGCGTAAAAATATTTGGCGGTCAAAAAGCAATCGCCGGCAACATCATTGTTCGTCAACGTGGTACAAAACATCACCCGGGTACCAATGTAGGTATGGGAAAAGACCACACTTTATATGCATTGACTGATGGTGTAGTGACGTTCCGCAAAACACGCGGCAATCGCTCCTACGTTCATGTGGAGTCTTCTCCGGCCAATTGAATAACATTTCATAGGAAAGCTGTAACGCAAAAACAGCGTCATTTTCTGAGTTCAGATTACTAATGATTTTCTAGGGCGACCCGGGAGTGTAGTTTCAGGTTTGAAGCCATTTTTATAGCGTTTCTTTCGGGTCTTCCAGACTTTGAAGTTGTTCTTGTTTCCCACTTCAAACTGCCATTTCATATGTTCTGACTTGGTCATCCATGCGAGATTGGTATAACTGTTATTTCTGGGATTATTGTCCTTGTGAATAATCATGATCCGTCCATTGGGATCTTCGTTTGGTACGAACAATTTGGCTACTTCCTTGTGAGGATAAACAGTGCGTCGCAGTTTGTTGTCGTCGATCAAATCCAAAAAATAACATTTGCAAATTTTATTCCAGCGTTGCCTCATCAGCTTACCTCTGATTTTCATTTCGACCTTACTGCCTTTATGAAAAACCTTTCGAGTTTTACTTCTGATTTTACCTTTATTAGAAATTTCGTAATTGCTGAATCCGGGCATTTCAGCCCAGCGTACTTTAACGGTCGTGTGAGTGGACATGTGTGCGATTTTGGTTTACCAATGAGCTTTCCAAAACCTAGTTCCATAATGAGTATATTAAAAGTAGCTTTTTTTATTGAATCCATGGTCGTTTACTACAAGAATCACTTAAAATAGCCACATGATCCTTTACAACGTTACGATCAACGTCGACGATGACATCCGCGAGGAATGGTTGCGTTGGATGAAAGAAGAACATATACCTGAGATAATGGCCACAGGCTTCTTCTTAGATTCACGCATTTTACGGCTACTGAGCGAACAACCGGATGCCTCGGGAGTAACCTATGCAGTACAGTACCAGACGCGTAACATGGGTGATCTGGATACATACCTAAAAGAACACGCCCCTTTGTTGCAGCAAAAACACATCGAACGATACGCTGCCAAGGCCATTGCTTTTCGCAGCGTGTTGGAGGAAGTTTAGGAACCTGACTGGTGGATGCCATTGACCTCCTCTCCATATGGCTTGAACTAAATATTCTACCTCATTGGGAGGCTAACCAATATTCGTCGGAGGCTTTTTTCTTACCCGTGGTCTTGGCATTATTCGAAACGTTCGTGAAAAGGAAAAGTAGTGATTCAAACTTTTTCCAATCGTGTCAGATAGATTGTCTCTGAACGTAGCTCAGCTACTGCCGCCTGAAGAATCCATACGCTCCTGCCCTAAAAATTCATTCACTTCCTCTGCTGCTCTTCTGCCTTCTGCAATGGCCCATACCACCAGTGATTGTCCGCGTCGCATGTCTCCAGCGGCAAAAATCTTTTTTTGACTCGTACGAAAGCCTTCCGTTTTTACATTGCCGCGGTTGTTCAAGTCCACCCCTAATTGATTCAGCAGGCCTTCTTTTTGTGGGTGCAAAAAGCCGGCGGCAATCAATGCGAGATCACAAGGTATGATATGCTCAGATTCAGGCACCGCTTTCATCTGACCGTCGACGAAATTGACGGTCACCACTTGCAGTCCTGTCAGTTTACCTTTTTCACCTGTGAATTTCTTGGTTAGCAGCGCCCACTTCCGTTGAGCACCTTCTTCATGGGAAGACGAGGTGCGCAGGACCATCGGCCATTCTGGCCAAGGATTGTCAGCGATTCTTTTTGCCGGTGGCTTATCCAATATTTCAATTTGTGTGACACTTTTAGCGCCTTGTCGATTACTGGTACCTACGCAGTCGGAACCCGTATCACCACCTCCGATCACTACCACATTTTTGTCTTTTGCCAAAATAGGCTCCCCCTCATTGGACATTCCTTTCACTGCCCGATTTTGGTAAGTCAGAAAATCCATGGCAAAATGTACACCATCCAATTCCCGTCCGGGTATGGTTAAATCCCGGGGCACGGTGCTTCCGCCCGCCAAAATCAAGGCATCGTTTGACGCTAGTAGCTCGGAAGCAGACACGTCCTTACCCACTTCGGTATTTAAGGTGAATGTAATGCCTTCGGCTTTAAGCAGGTCAACGCGCCTTCTGACCACGTCTTTGTCTAGCTTGAAATCCGGTATGCCGTAACGCAGTAAGCCACCCACCTCATCGTCTTTTTCAAAAACCGTTACGAAATGTCCCTGCTGATTTAGCTCGTCTGCCGCAGCCAGACCGGCCGGCCCTGACCCAATCACCGCGATTCGCTTATTTGTTCTGTATGGTGGTATTCTGGGAACTTCCCAACCCTCCTCAAAAGCCCGGTCGGCAATCGTTCGCTCTATCTGTTCGATGGAGACGGGATCGTTGTTGATGCCCAGCACGCAGGCGCCTTCACAGGGGGCCGGACAAATACGGCCCGTGAACTCTGGGAAATTATTGGTTGACTTGAGGATGGCGTGTGCCTCCTTCCACTGTCCACGGTAGACGGCATCATTGAAATCTGGAATTTTGTTTCCTAGCGGGCAGCCTGAATGGCAGAAGGGCACGCCACAGTCCATACATCGTGCCGTTTGTGCATGCGACTGTGTGGCATCCAGGGGTGCCACGAACTCAGCATAGCTTTCTATACGTTCTTCCACCGGTGCTGTAGCTGGGTTTTCTCTTTCGTATTCTAAAAATCCTGTCGGTTTTCCCATTGTTAATTTCCGTTTCGTTCAATACATCGGTGTCATTGGCATCTCAGATTGCCCCTTCTCTATCATCTCCTTATACTTTTGAGGAATCACCTTCACCAAATGGTTAAGGCATCGGTTCCAATCAAGTAGTAATTCCTGAGCCACACTACTGCCGGTGTATTTCAAGTGATTGATCACTAGCTGACGAACAATGGCGACATCTTGACCATTCAGGGCATCAAAAATCACCATCTCCAGGTTACACAACTCACGTAAGTTTCCTCCAGGATCAAGTACATAGGCAATCCCACCACTCATGCCCGCAGCGAAGTTCTTACCCGTAGGACCCAGGACAACTACCTTACCTCCAGTCATGTATTCACATCCATGATCACCACAACCTTCTACTACTGCTGAGGCACCGGAATTTCGAACGGCAAAACGCTCACCGGCTATACCCCGGATATATATATTGCCAGAGGTAGCACCGTATAGCGCGACGTTTCCAATGAGTGTGTTTTTTCTGGCAACAAATCGACTGCTTCGAGGCGGATATATCACTAACTGACCGCCGGACAGGCCCTTACCTACATAATCGTTGGCATCGCCTTCCAGCGTAAACTCAATTCCTTTGGTGAGAAATGCACCAAAACTTTGTCCAGCGGCTCCCTTGAAACCAATTTTAGCTGCACAGCCTGTCAATCCCTCTGGACCAAACCGACGTGAAATGTAGCTCGACAGGCGGGTGCCCACTGCGCGATCGGTATTTTGGATGGGATAATCAAATAGCGACGTTTCGCCGACTTCAATTTCATCTTTCACATCCGCCAGAATGCGCTCATCTAGTATACCTTCCAGTATGTCCTTCTGGTTGCGCGAATGGTAGAGGGTATCGTGGCTGCTTTCTTTCACGAGGATAGGCGAAAGATCCAATCCATTCGATCGTTCATCGGATATTTGCTCCAACCGGTCGCATTGTCCGACCATTTCATTTATGGTTCGAAAACCCAACATGGCCATGTATTCACGCAATTCCTCCGTCAGGAAACGAAAAAGCTGTACAACATGATCTGGATCCCCGGTAAAAAGCTTGCGCAATTCCGTGCGTTGGGTGGCAATGCCCACTGGGCAGGTATTCAAGTGACACTTTCGCATCATGATACATCCTTCGACAATCAGCGCTGCTGTAGATACCCCCCACTCCTCAGCACCCAGCAAAGTGGCAATGGCCAGGTCACGACCAGTCATCATTTTACCATCTGCCTGCAAGACTATCCGGCTCCGAAGTCGGTTTTTCAACAGCGTCTGTTGCACTTCCGATAAGCCCATTTCCCAAGGCACACCCGCATGTCTGATGGAGCTCAAAGGTGAAGCACCTGTGCCACCATCGGCTCCGGACACTAAAATTACATCAGCGTACCCTTTGACCACACCCGCTGCTATGGTTCCTATGCCGGTTTCCGACACCAGCTTCACATTCAGTCGGGCATCAGGATTGGCATTTTTTAAATCGAAAATCAACTGGGCCAGGTCTTCGATGGAATAAATATCATGATGAGGTGGTGGTGAGATCAAGTCTACCCCAGGTGTTGACATACGCACTTTCGCGATCCAGTCGTCCACCTTATGGCCTGGCAACTGCCCCCCCTCTCCTGGTTTGGCACCCTGTGCAATCTTAATTTGAATTTCATCTGCGTTGTTCAAATAATGAGAGGTTACCCCAAATCGACCCGAAGCCACCTGTTTGATTCTTGAATTTTGTGAATCTCCATTCTCGAGGGGTGTGAATCTGCTGGCATCCTCTCCCCCTTCACCACTATTGCTTTTGCCCCCAATCCGGTTCATGGCAATCGCAAGGGTGGTGTGGGCTTCGTGGGATATCGATCCGAAAGACATGGCACCGGTAGCAAACCGGGTCATGATTTTTTCAGCCGGTTCCACCTCCTCCAGCGGAACGGCATTTCCTTTTCGAAAAGTCAGCAAGTGCCGAAGATTCACCGGTGAGTCCGGTTCATTGATACGCTTTGCGTATTTTTTATACAAGTCATAATCCTTGAGCTTGGTAGCCTTCTGCAGCCAGGCGATGGCATCAGGATCAAATAAATGCTTTTCCTGATCCCGACGCCAGGCGTATACGCCACCGTGTGGCAAAAGACCAGGTTTCGTGATTGCCCGGGAGTCCTGAGCGCGAATAATCCGTTCGAAATGAGCGAAACCATTACCCCCCAGGCGGTTGACCGTACCTTTGAAGCATTTATCTACCACCTCGTCTGCCAAACCAATGGCTTCGAATATCTGTGCCGCCTGATAGGACTGTAAGGTGGAAATTCCCATTTTAGACATCACCTTCAAAAGTCCCTTACCCACTGCCTGCACATAATTTTCGGTAATCTCTTCAAAATTCAATCGACGTTCTTTGGCAAGACGGTCCAATTCTCCAAAAACCAGCCAAGGCATCACGGCACTGGCACCATAACCGATGAGCGTGGCAAAATGATGTACTTCCAATACATCTGCCGCATGCACAATCAGGCTCGTTTGCGCACGCAATTGCCGATCCAAAAGGTGGTGGTGTACGGCACCGAGGGCCATTAGGGAAGGAATAGGTAACTGATGGGTGCCTACTTCCCGATCTGATAAAATTAATATGTCAATACCTTCTCTTGTGGCCTGCTCAGCTTCGCGACAGATGTGATCCAGTCCTTGCTGAAGGCTTTCCTTCTCTTTGAAACCAATTGAAATGAAGCGATGAGTAAAACCATTGACTGCCAGCTCCAAAACCTTTTGAAAAGTGGCCGGACGCAATACGGGACGCGTAATGTGCACCTGATGGCAGTCCTCTGGCTTTTCATCAAGAATATTATGCGCCTTACCCAGACGAGTAAAAAGAGACATCACCAGTCTTTCGCGGATGGGATCGATAGGTGGATTGCTTACCTGCGCAAAAATTTGTTTTAGATAATTGGAGGGGTGCTGGCCGCGCTGACTCAAACTGGCCAATGGTACTTCCAAACCCATGGAACCAATGGGCTCCTTCCCGTCAAGTGCCATGGGATGCAACAGGCGGTCAACGTCTTCCTGCGTCCAATTATGAAGCAGCATGAACTCATGAATTTTTTCAGTTTTGGGCATTTCCGGGTCTGTGAACGGACCTGGCATGAAACGGAGCTTGATACGGTGTTTTTTAATCCAATCTGCGTACGGTTGCCTCTGGACAATTTCCGATTTGATATCCTTGTCGTACAGTACCCGGCCTTTTTTCAGATCAGCCACAATCATTTTTCCCGGTTGCAGATGACCTTTCTCGAGCACCAATTTTGGATCCACCGGCAAAGCACCGGTTTCGCTGGCAATAATCAATCGGTCATCTCGTGTGATCGTGTAACGACAAGGCCGTAAACCATTCCGGTCCAGTGTAGCACCGACAAATCGACCATCCGCAAAACAAAGCGCTGCAGGACCATCCCAGGGCTCCATGAGAGAAGCACTGTACTTGTAAAAGGCCTTGGTAGTCTCATCCATGCGCTTGTTGTATTGCCAAGCCTCTGGTACCAGCATCATGAGTGCATGCGGCAGGGAGCGACCTGTAATGGTGAGTAGTTCAATGATTTCATCCAGATTGGCTGAATCGGAATCTTCATTTCGACAGATAGGTCGGATTTTTTCCAATTGCTCATGACTGAAAAATTCAGATTGCATGAGCAACTCCTTGCTTTTCATTTTGTTGACATTTCCACGTATGGTGTTGATTTCTCCATTGTGTGCGATGTGCCTAAAAGGCTGTGCCAAGCTCCATCTGGGTAAGGTGTTGGTGGAAAAGCGGGAGTGTATGATGGCAAAGGCGGATACATACGCCGGAGCCTGAAGGTCTGTGTAGTATTTTTTTAATTGATCGGAACGCAGTTGTCCTTTGTAAATGATGCGATTGGTGGATAGGGAACTGATATAAAAATCAGGATACTCATCTCTAAGTGAATGGCTGGATGTTTTCTTTAGTAAATACAGGCTTCGTTGTAGCGCAGGCTCACTTTTATCGTCGTTGGTTAAAAATACTTGCACCGATTTGGGCGCCGTTTCCCGTGCGGTGGGTCCTACATGTTGGTCATTGGTGGGTACTTCCCGGATGGCCAGACAACGAAAGCCTTGCTTTTGGACATGTTTTAAAAAAGATGCTAAACACGACTCCCACAAAGGGGTGGGCAAGAAAAGCATACCTACGCCGTATTCGCCAGGTAGAGGCAGCTTCTCTGGCAATTGCCCTCGGAAAAATTCGTGGGGAATACCAGTCATTATGCCTGCACCGTCACCCGTTTCAGGCTCCGCACCCACGCCACCCCGGTGCGCCATATTCTCTAACATGAGCAAGGCATCCGCTACTACGCGGTGTGAAGCCTGATTTTTTATATTGGCCAACAAGCCAATGCCACAAGCATCGTGCTCGTATTCAGGTAAATACATACCTGTACGTAGACTAGTCATAGACAATCAAATAAGGATGAAACATTGCGCTGGGGGGAAACGCAATTGATTCATGATACTAAAATTGACGGGAAAAAACAAATACCCTGCCCCCCCGAGACTAAAAAAAACCTATCCCCGCCAAGACAGGAATAGGTTTAAAATGTTTGTAATTGGCTATTTTACCGGATAGGGTTCTTTTCTATTTCACTCGGTCGCTGCCAAGCAATTCTCCAAGCAGATTTAAGCGATTTCGTTTTGCGCATGTCTTTAAACATATCGGACCATTCATGAAAGTTTAAAGTGACGGGATTGTAAGAAAGAAAATTTTTGGTGATGCCATATTCCGGCTTCAAATCAGCCTCTTCTGGCTGGAATGTGCCAAACATCCGATCCCAAATGATGAATGTAGAGCCATAGTTCTTATCCAAGTACTTGTCATTTTTCGCGTGGTGGACCCGATGATGGGATGGGGTTGTGAAAATATATTCAATCGGTTTGGGCAGCTTTTTAATGTATTCTGTATGAATCCAGAATTGGTACAACACCTCAATTTGGTGACAAATGAACAGTACGAATGGATGGAATCCCATGAAGGCCACCGGTAGGAAGAACAATACCTTAATTTGTTGCGTCCAACTTAGACGGAAAGATACTGACCAATTATACTTCGGCCCATTGTGGTGGGTAACGTGCGTCGCCCACAACCAACGATTCTCATGTGCCAATCGATGCGCCCAATATCTAAAAAAATCGAAAGCCACCAGACAAAGTACAAAGGACCACCACGTGGGTTCAATGCGTATGGGCGCCCATAGGTTGACCAACAACATCAGACCAAAAGTAAACACCTTCGTGAGCGCATTCAAGCCAACATTCACCAAGCCTACGGTAGTTGCTGCCAACACATCTTTGCC
The DNA here is from genome assembly GCA_964403075.1 of uncultured Roseivirgaceae bacterium. Taxonomy (GTDB): domain Bacteria; phylum Bacteroidota; class Bacteroidia; order Cytophagales; family Cyclobacteriaceae; genus CAYOEV01. The sequence continues at coordinate 75,478 of CAYOEV010000002.1, forward strand.
GTCGTAATAATCCTTCTTTTTGTAAACACTTACGGCCCATTCCAACAGTACCAACCCGATCATGATGGGGGCGGCATAAACAATGATGTTTGGGATGTTCAAAGCGTCTACATATTCCTGAGAAAACACGTGTAAGTCCATGTATCTGTGTTTGATAAAGTTAAGCTGCAAAGTAAAACGCATTTGGCATCCAAATGTTGATTTTCTCGCATTATTCGTTTTTGATAAATTTTTACACTTGGTCGAAGTCCAGGGTTCAAAATGAATCTTTCATTATTGATGCTGCCTTGGAAAAAGAAACATTAAAATCTCATCAGTGGTTGCCCTCCACAGGCCCCAACTGTGTCCTTCCGGGTATTCAGCGGCATACAAACCATATCCTTCTCTTGCCAAATGTTCCGTGATGCCCTGCATGTTGGCCGGAATACCTCCGCCTTCATAAGAACCCCAAACGGAGGCAACACGTAACTCTTTTGCCACGCCACCTTGTACAATATCATTGGTCGCAAAATCGTTCAGTTGGAACGCCCCTGAATGCCACCCACTTTTGCCAAAAACATTGGGATAACTGAATGACAATATGGCTGAAATATTGCCCCCCAGTGATGCGCCTAACGTACCTCGGTGCACGCATTCAGGCTTTGTGGCAAACTGCCCGTCAATTTCAGGAACCAGCTCAGACGCCATGGCATGCGCGAATGCCATTCGGTCATTTTCTCCGTATTCTGCCATACGGTCAGTAGGATCTACAAAAACTACCACCAGCGGTTCGATCTTTTCTTCAGCAATCAGGTTGTTTAAAATTGTAGGCATAGCGCCAAGATTTAGGTAATCAGATCCGTCGTGGACATACAAACTTGCATAAGATTCATCCTCCTTGTAAGCAGGCGGTAGGTAGATGTGCAAAGGATAAGTTCTGCCCATTAAGTCACTCGACCAGCTGGAGGCTGAGAGCTGTCCAACGGGCACATCTGATCGCACCTGCAACTCAGCAGGCTGCACATATGCAGGCATGGCTAATTCAGAGTTAGGACCATAGCCCCCTGGTACACGTCGAGGATTCAGAGGATCAAGTATCCAATTGGAACCATTGATCACAAATTTGTAATCTAACCGTGCATGGGGTTCAAAACTTTGACTACGGTACCACAAATCAGTGCCTGGTAATTGGTTTAGGCCAAAACGATTGGGATTCCAACCGTTGAAATCACCTCCTACCTGTACATTCAATGCCCGGCCATGGTATAAAAAGTAAACCGAATTGTCAGACTGCACATAAGGCGAAGTGCTGAGTGTGTCCAGCATCTTCGCCACTGTTGATGCCCTGCTTGCCGAATCTAACGCAAGCAACTCATTGAGCCAATCTTGAAAATTATCGACATCCAACTTTTGTTCATCAGTTATTTTGGGAGGCTCCTGAGATTGACAGCCGGTAATGAAACCGCTTACAAGCAATGAGGTAATCAATAGAAAATGTTGCCATATACGCATAGGGGTGCAAAATACCAATAGGAGACCAGATGCAAGTACTAAAGATTCACGTTTGTCTCCGTTCTTTTGTTGATAAGGAAATTTACCTCTGTAACAATGATTTAACGTTTATAATGTCAATTTGAATAGTAATTGCGCATAATTTGGTTATTACATTTAATAAAAGCTTATTATACCTGCTGAAATGTATTATACCAAATCTTTAAGTGTTTAATAATTTTAATGGTAAGTTGAACAAACTACAACATCGGTCTGTTTACATTTGGAAACACTAACACAAGATTATATAATTATGAAAGCTTTTTTATTAGCAAATCTTAATGCAGGTGACTATGTAGGGTTCACCTTTTTCATTGGTTCAATGGCCATGGCAGCGGCCACTGTTTTCTTCTTCCTAGAGATGAAATCAGTATCCGGCAAATGGAGAACTTCGTTATTGGTCTCAGGCCTTATTACTTTCATCGCAGCGGTACACTATTACTACATGAGAGATTTCTGGGCACAAACCGGTACATCTCCCACTGAATTGCGTTACATCGACTGGATTTTAACTGTGCCTTTGATGTGTGTGGAATTTTATCTGATTTTAAAGGCATTTGGTGCACAAATTGGATTGTTGTGGAAGATGATCTTCTATGCTTTGGTCATGTTGGTATTCGGCTATTTAGGTGAAGCTGTGTTCAAAGAGCAGAGCGTTTTGATGGGTGTATTGTCAACTGTTGGATACGTAGGTATTCTTTACGAGGTATGGTTGGGCTCAGCAAAAAAATTGGCTGCCAGTTCCAACAATTCATCCCTGCAGGGTGCCTTTAAGGCTTTAGGTTGGTTTGTGCTTGTGGGATGGGCAATTTACCCGATCGGTTACATGGCCGGTACAGAAGGTGGATGGTTGGTCAACACTGCATTGAACGGAAACATGGACATTGTATATAACATCGGTGATGCAGTAAACAAAATCGGTTTCGGATTAGTTATTTATTCATTGGCAGTGGCTCAAAAAGAGTCTGTTGCCACAGCCTAATCATTTTACTTATTAAAGAAGAAGCTCGTTACTTTAGTATCGGGCTTTTTTTTTACAACCATGCGCACCATCATTCAAATATTCATTGCGGCTGTAGCAGTGGTGGCTCATTATCTTGTCGCCAGCACTGACGCGTCTGCCTTGGTCTTTTTTGCCATTTTGCTTTTGGGTATTCCTCATGGCTCATTAGATCATGTGGTACAACGTCAGCAGTCATCCGCAAATAGCTTCTCACTTCCAAAATTCGTATTTCTGTATGTGCGCATCATGGCCGCTTACTTGCTCATTTGGCTATGGTCACCTTTTCACGCACTTGTGATTTTCTTCATTGTATCTATGTACCATTTTGGACAGGAATATCTGGAAGAAAAAAGCATTGTGGTGACGCAACCGGGCTGGTATCTATTATGGGGGTTCATGGTCTTGGGTATTCCGTTTCTGGCTCACCCACAGGAAGGTGCCCTGTACATTGAGTACATCACCTCCATAAATCCGGAAATTCCAGCTGAAAGTATGCGCTGGACGCTTATGGCCCTAATTATATGTGCCAATGTACTGTTTCAAATAGCAGCTTACTTCAAGGGGCAAATTAGCTCGCGGGCACTCCTCATTAATGGACTTCAAGTGGCAGTGCTTGCATTGGTTTTTATCCAATTGCCCATTCTACTATCTTTTTCTGTTTATTTTATCGTCTTTCATTCCTGGAATGCAATGAGCCATCAATATCACTGGATCAAGGAAAGACAAAAAGATTACACGATTTTCAAATACCTGCGTGCACTGATACCCTTTACTGCACTTGCTTACTTTGGCGTTGTAGTTCTTTTTATGATAATCGGGTGGGAGCAATGGCAGCAAATGTCTGTCTACCTCCTGATATTTATCTCCCTTCTCACCTTACCACACCTTCTGGTATTCGAGTCGTTGTACGACAAAGCGGTGGTTATAGATTAAGAAAACGACCCAGTTTACTCAGGTCTTCATCAGACTTGAAGTTGATGTCTTCCTCGCGCACGTAATCTTTAATTTTATCGTAGTTTTCAAGCATTTTCAAGTGCTTTAGTCGCTTCAACTGGTCCATTTTACCACTGGTTTCATCTCTCAAATAATAGTCCGTATTTTGATCATATCGATAATTGCGAGAGCCAATGTTCAACGCCGCATTGTAATCAGGCTTTAGCAGTTGTACGGTCATCACTTTATAAATAGAGTAATCCCTACCTTTCATCACTTCAAAGACCAGTTGATCATCGGACTTAAAGAAAAAACGGGAGTTGAAAATTTTACCCATTTCATTTTCCAGGATCACAGAGTCAAGCTTAACCGTTGGCACTTCATACAATCGATCATTTACACCCATTAATGGACTCTGCGTGCTAAGGTCAACGTTCATAATCTCCAATCGCGTGGACATGCCATTTGCTAAATAAAGGTGCCCTGGAATGGGATCATCGTATACCAGGCTACTTCCCTCTACCTCTGTCGTTGGCTTAAAAGTGCGTACGTAACCCAGGCCCCCTTCGCCCCTGCCACGAATCAGAGATTGCGGGTCGCTTGAGGGGGGCTTACCCTGTGAAAAAGCCGTATGAACAGATACTAGTATGAATAAAGAAAGGATAAGGTTGCTAATAAGTCGCATTCCAATTTATTTTATGTATCAAATAACAATAAAAACGAAGAAATTCAGCAAAACGTTTGGCTCAGTTCCCTCAGTCCCATATCTCGAAATGCTCCAGGTTGACCTGGGCATCGAAAAATATTTGTGCCGTTTTATCAAATGAGTGGGTATAATCAGAAACAATAAACCGGTCGGCTCCACCTTCGGGATTACATAGCTCTTTTTGTTTTAGAAATTCATCAATCTCCTTAGCCACCACTCCGGCAGAATCGAGCACGGCCACCCTTTTGCCATTTTCTTTCAAAATCATCTCAATCTCCTTCTGAATGACCGGATAATGGGTACAACCTAGAATCAATTGGTCAATACCAACCAATTGATCATTTAAGAGGTACTCAGTAATGATGTCGTGACTGATTTTATTTTCAAAAAATCCTTCCTCTATCATGGGCACGAGCAGGGGCGTAGCTAGGGAACTGAAAGAAAGATTTTGAACCTGCTTCCTGAGCTTTCGTTCGTAGACCTGGGCCTCTATGGTTTGTTTGGTGCCAATGAGTCCTACGTGCCCGCCGCGGTATTGACTGGCCAACTGGCGAACCATCGGGTTGATGACATCAAAAACATGGGCGCGCGAGCCACAATAATCCCGTATCAGCTCAAATGCGACAGAAGAAGCTGAGTTGCAGGCGATGAGTATCAATTTGCAGCGCTGCTTCAGTAATATGTCCACCACCTTAATGGAATAGGCCTGAATCAAACTGGCAGATTTATCGCCATAAGGTAGGTGTGCCGTATCACCAAAATAGATGATCTGCTCGTTGGGTAGCTGCTCCCTGACTGCCCGGGCAACTGTCAATCCACCTATACCACTATCGAAAATCCCAATCGGTTGTTCTGCCTCCATACCAAAAATCTGGTAAAACTAGTTTTTATTTAAGGATCAAATTAGTGGGATATGTGGAGTGTATGGGAAAAAAGTAAGTTTTTTAAAGCCGACATCATCATTCTGGGTGCTGGCCTCACCGGGCTTTCTGCAGCCGCCTCAATTAAGGAAAAAAATCCGGCCAAAGAAGTTCTGGTACTGGATCAGCATGTCATTCCCAAGGGCGCTAGCACACGCAATGCGGGGTTTGCTTGCTTTGGCAGTCTGAGCGAGCTTTACAGCGACATGAAAAACATGGGTCCGTCCAACATGGCCGGGTTGGTAGAAAAAAGATGGAAGGGGCTACAAAAAACCCGAGAGCGATTGGGAGATGGCCAGATTGGGTTGGAAATGAAAAAAGGCTATGAGCTCTTTTTCTATGACGAAAAAGCACTTGGCAAGATGGATGAAATCAACCGACTATTGCAGCCCATATTTGACGATGTCGTATTCGAACCAGCCGATGACCTCATCGGGGACTTTGGATTTAGGAAAACGAAGCACCTGGTGGTGAATCAATTCGAAGGCCAACTTGACACAGGTGCGCTCATGCGAAGCCTGTGGGGCTATTGTTCAGAGAAAGATGTACGCATCCACACTGGCTGTGCCATCGAAAAGTTCGAGTCCTCAGACAGTGGTGTGGAATTGGTAAGTGATCACATGACTTTCCATTGCCGTCAGCTCATTATTTGTACCAATGGATTCGTTTCGGAAATGCTCCCGAAATTAAAGGTGAAACCCGGTCGTGGGCTGGTGATGCATGTGGTACCAGAAAAAGGGGTGCCTTTCGAAGGCAGTTTTCACTATGAAGAGGGCTTTTACTATTTCCGGGATTATGGCAAAAAAGGCATGCTCTTTGGCGGCGGCCGCCAGGTGGATATGAAGGCCGAAGAAACGACTAAATTCGGCATGAACATCAAAGTCTTCCTGCGTCTGGAAGATGAGTTAAAGCAGTACATTTTGCCTGACAATCCCTATAAGATCAAAAACAGATGGTCAGGTATCATGGGTTTTGGCAAAAGCAAAGAGCCCATCGTCCAGGCAATTGATGCGCGCACCTTTGTCGGCGTAAGATTGGGCGGCATGGGCGTGGCTATCAGCAGCCTGGTAGGTGAACAACTGGCTGATTTGGTGCTGAATGCGGAATAGGTTCGGCCCTAATGCATTATTTTCGTGACTGCCTGAAGCTTTCGTGAGGCTGCCTATGACCCAAAACCCCAAACCTACCCTACTTCAATCACTCATTCCCATCGTTTTTCTTATCGTGATGCTTAGCATCAACGTGGGTTTGTTTGGAACCTATGCCCTGGACGGATCCAACCAGGTAATTTTAATTCTGGCGGGAGGGGTTACTGCGGTGGTAGGTATTTACATCGGATACACATGGACTGACGTGGAAAAGGGCATTGTAAAGACCATCAGTTCCGCCATGCCTTCCATATTAATTCTGTTTGTTATTGGCGCATTGGCTGGCACCTGGATGCTCAGTGGGATTGTTCCGGCAATGATCTATTACGGGCTCAAAATATTAAATCCAACCATTTTTCTGTGCGCAGCCTGCATCATCTGTTCGGTTGTTTCCATTGCCACGGGCAGTTCCTGGACTACGGCCGCTACGGTGGGCATCGCACTCATAGGCATAGGAGGCACATTGGGTATTCCCGTCGGCTGGGTAGCCGGAGCCATACTATCCGGCGCTTACTTTGGAGATAAAATGTCGCCATTGTCCGATACCACCAATTTAGCTCCTGCCATGGCGGGCACGGATTTGTTTACGCACATCCGCTACATGTCCATCACCACCGTGCCCACCATAAGTATTTCCCTCCTTGTTTTCCTTGTATACGGCCTGGCCAATGGAGCAGATGGTACCATCGCTGAGAAAGCCGACATTCTTGCAGCGATCGGAAATACCTTTCACATCAGTGGCTGGCTTTTTATTGTACCTGGTACAGTGATTTTTATGATTGTAAGGAAAGTGCCTGCTGTCCCCGCTTTACTCATAGGGGCTATGTTGGGGGCTGTGTTTGCGCTTATATTTCAACCAGACCTGGTCAGGCAAGTAGGTAGCGAGGTGGGCGCCGATGGAAAATTATTGGGCCCAATGTCCAGCGCCAGTAACTTCCAGTTGTACTTTTTGGGCACCATGCAATCGCTGTTCGGTGACATTCACTTTGATACTGGAATGACCAGCCTGGACGAGGCAGGGTTACTAGGCGCCTCCGGCATGGCCGGAATTGTAGGCACCGTATGGCTCATCATTGCCGCGATGGTATTTGGCGGTGCCATGGAAGGCACCAATATGTTAAAAAGGATCGCTTCAGCCATTTTAACCCTGGTAAAAAGCAACGGATCATTGATTTCCTCCACGGCAGGAACGTGCCTTTTCTTTAACCTGACCGCCTCCGACCAGTACCTGGCCATCGTGGTACCTGGACGTATGTATGCCGACGTGTATAAGGAGAAAGGCCTGGCCCCGGAAAACCTGAGTCGTACGCTGGAAGATTCGGGAACCGTTACCTCGGTGCTTGTCCCCTGGAATACTTGCGGAGCCTATCACGCCACTGTATTGGGCGTGGCCACCATGACCTACCTTCCCTACTGTATTTTTAACCTGGTGAGCCCATTGATGACCATATTCATAGGATATCTCGGATACAAAATTCGTCCGCTTGCTTTAAAGAAAAAGTAATCATTGCGATGGCAGGAAGTGCAGGTTTGAAGGTCATGGCAAACCCGTGTGGCCAATTAGACAATCCCGTCCAAGCAGTTTTATTCAAGGTTCCAGCGCCGCTACTCCTGGCAACGTTCTGCCTTCCATGTATTCCAATAACGCACCGCCTCCAGTAGAAACATAGCTCACGCGATCGCCGTAACCCAATTGGTTCACCGCCGCAGCTGAATCGCCACCCCCTACCAATGAAAATGCTCCCCGTTCCGTGGCTGCCACAACTGCTTTGGCCACTTCCTGGGTACCCCCGGCAAAGTTTGACATCTCAAAAACACCCATGGGTCCATTCCATAAAATGGTCTTCGACGTCTCGATCACTTTACGGAAAACGACCCTGGCCTCCCGGCCTATGTCCAATCCCATCCAGCCATCCGGAATGTCGTGGTTGTCGGCATCTTTAAATTTGGCATCATTGGAAAAACCATCTGCAATGACCGAATCTTTAGGCAGATGCAGCTCTACACCTTTTTCCTTGGCCTTTTGGACGAGTACTTTCGCAAGCCCTAACTTATCTTCCTCCACAAGGGAACTGCCTATTTTTCCACCGAGTGCTTTAAAAAAAGTAAAAGACATGCCCCCGCCAATAATCAGGTGATCTACCTTGTCCAACAAGCGCTCGATGATTAAGAGCTTATCTGAAATTTTCGCTCCGCCCATAATGGCTGTAAAAGGACGATCGGGTAACTCCAGCACCCTCCTGGCATTTTCCAGCTCTTGCGACATCACATACCCGCAAGCCCTGGTTTCAAAAAATTGTGCCACAACTGTGGTGCTGGCATGCGCCCGGTGAGCGGTGCCAAAAGCATCATTTACATAGACCTCTCCCAATTGGGCAAGCCGCCTGGCGTAGATCTCGTCGCCCTCCGTCTCCTCCTTGTGAAAACGTACGTTTTCTAATAATAATACCTCTCCCGCTTGCAACAACTCCGCAGCTTTTTCTGCCTCCTCACCCACGGAGGCGGCCACAAACTTAACTTCCAGGCCGAGCAGTTTGCTTAACGCGGGCTGCACATGCCTTAAAGAAAATTTGTCTTCAGGACCCGATTTTGGACGGCCAAGGTGGCTCAGCAAAATGGCACTTCCGCCTTCCTGTATAATCTTTTGTATGGTCGGAACAGCCGCTTTCAAACGAGTCTGATCGGTCACTTCAAAATTTGCATTCAAGGGAACGTTGAAGTCTACCCTAACGAGTACTTTTTTTTCGCTGAGTTCGATGTCATCTATGGTGTGCATGGTAATTGCTTTTTACGAAAGTCTACGCAAATCTTCGTAATTCCAAATTAGCCGGCCGAGGCCCGTCGCAACCTGTCGTTGATGGCTCTGCCCAAGCCGCGATCCGGCATTTCTTCAGCTAAAATGAGTGACACCCCCGCCTTTCTTAACCGGCGCAATGCACCAAACAAATTCTGGGCTGCCTCAGATAAATTTCCTGTAGGGGACAACACTTCCTGAAACGGGTGATCAGGGGCAGTAGGTTGAAGACTTAACAAGGCATAGTTTTCCCCTTCATGACGATGTCTCAATTTCTGTAAGTCGCCCAGTTCCAGGGGAATGCCCGGGGAATAATGACTTTTCAGTTGGCCAGGCGCTGCCGGATTAGAACTTTGATTGAGCAACATATGCACTTTACCGACCACTTGCTCCAATGCCTCGAGGGGCACACCCCCCAGACGATATACTACTGGCCTGCTCCCTTCATAGCCCACAATTGTGCTCTCCAAACCGACGGTAGCAGGCCCTCCATCTAATACGTAATCTACCTGGTCGGTCAACTGATCTGCCACATGCGCAGCAGTGGTAGGTGAAACGAACCCAAAGGGATTGGCGCTGGGAGCGGCCAAGGGAAAATCCAATTGTTGCAACAATGCCAGCGCCAAAGGATGCCGGGGCATGCGCACAGCCACCTTTGCCAAACCAGCGGTACACAGGTCTGGAATGATGTCCTGTTTGGGCAGCAATAAGGTGAGTGGACCTGGCCAAAAATTTTTAATGAGGTCCAATGCCCACGTTGGTACCTCGCGTACATAGTCCGTCAGCACGTCAGCATGGGCAACATGCACGATTAGTGGATCAAATCTGGGTCTCTGCTTGGTCTCAAATACTTTCACCAGCGCGGATTGTCGCAGGGCATTGGCTGCCAGTCCGTACACCGTTTCTGTCGGAATGGCGACCAACTGATCATGGCGCAAAAGTTTTGCCGCATACTCCACATCCTTGCCGATCTTCATGGCCATAAAATTGTAATAATTTTTAATTTTACACCCAATCCAATTTCATCACCATGACGAAGAAAAATAAAAGCCTTCTCCGTACCATTTCCGTGGTGCTCGTTTTAATTCTGGTATTGTTTCAATTGGAACTGATCCCGTTTTTCGGCGGTGCAGATAAATTCTGGCCTCTGGTTCTGGCTTATTCGCTGCTGCTCGCTACACTCAAGTGAGCTTAGCGGTTGACCAAAATTTTACCAGTCAATTTTTGTCTATCGTAAACAATTCGATAAAAATACAAACCATTATCCACGGGATAGCCCGCGGTATTGCTACCATCCCAAGTAAGGGTATTGTCGCCGGCGAATTGCGGGCCTAAAAAAAGATTTTTTACTGTATTGCCCTCACTATCGAAAATGTCGACACGCACAAAGTCTGTCTCAGGCACAGAGTATTGTATACTTGTGAGTTGCTTCAAAGGATTGGGAAACACACTCACCACCGCAAGCGCAGCATCTGAAGCAGGTTTTCGGATAGTTTTGAAACCCTCTACAGTGGTTTTGTATACCCCGTTGCCATGTGTGGCTACCACCAGTCGTCCATCCCGGGGGCGATAGTCCATCATACGCACTACAGAACTCCCTATTTTATCTGGACTTTCCCGTGCCCACCGAGTCAGGAACAAATCGAGCGTATCGGTGCTAAAAAGACCAACGGAAGTCCCTACGAAATACCTTTTACCCCCATTGGCCATGGGTACTATTTCTGCCCAGCGCAAACTGGGACCATCACCGGTGCCATCGGTATTTTCCTCAAGATCGCCTGCCACCCGTACGAAATTCACGCCACCATCTAAGGAGTGAAAGAGTGAGACGATACCATAATTGGATAGAACCACCATGACTTCATCCGGATTTTCCGGATTGGAAGCAATGCAAGAGATGTAGGCGAAGTCCGGCAGGTCTGATTGACCCAACCGAAAAGCAGCGGAAGATGGCGAGCTGGAGGGGTCGTCTAACCGAAAAAATTCCCCAGCCGACGTGCCAAAATACAATCGCTCCCCCTTGGCTGTTGCTTCCAGGGCTGTGATGGAGAAATCCGTTTCTGGCGTGTTCAGCAACTCCCAATTCACGAGGGTCGGGTCGTTGGATCCCGTAGGAATTTGCGCAAGGTTGCTGTTGCGCCATAAACGACTGCCACCAGCGAAGTACATGACGTTGTTATTGGACGGATCCAACACATAAGGGGTAATAAAAAGATTAGAACCCCCAGCTGTGCCCGTGTCCGGATCCACACGGGTAAAGCTCGTGAGTTCCTGTGCCTCGTTGTAAGTAAACCTAAAAGTTTGTCCCCGCTGTGTAGAGTGATAGCGATACAAATCCTGGTCAGTGAACGCCGCAAAACCCCCATCACCACTTAGCGCTTCAATCCAGGGCGAAGCAGACTCAGGACTAATAGTAAAATGCGTCCCATTATCCTGTAACCCACCGACAATAAAATCTGTGCTGACATCCTTGGGCAACGCCACCGTGTAAAATTGAGTGGTTATGTAGCCGTTATTCAAATCTCGCCAGGTAACGGAATCCGCCGATTGGTAATTGGTGCTGGACCATACGCCACCGTCATTGAATGACAAGACCTCTGCGCGCGATGCTGGAAATAACAATTCATGCTGGTCGGGATGATGGTTTTCATACAAAGAAAAATCATCCGCAGGATTGTATCCACCAATCCAGGCAATCTTGTCACGTGTCTGGAATCCATCCGAAGAACGCCAAAGGTTTCTCCCACCCAGATACACAATGTTTGTATCATCGGGATCGATTTTAACCAACATGTTGTAGTTGGTCTGGGTACTGTAGTCGCCCAGATTACCACCAAAAGCAGGTAGATTTTCGGACAGGTCTTCCCAGAAGCCTTCTGGCTCTCCGTCCATTTTCACTCCAGTAATTTGTAATCGAAACAACTTGCTAATGCCCTGAATGGCGCTTAAAAAATAGGCGGTATTACCCCTTGCATCAATTACTGTTCTCCCAAAACCTGATATCGATAAACTGGGTGGGGTAATTTTGAACCAGCTATCCCCATCTGCCGAAAAGTAATAACCCTTGTCTTCAGACAATACCTGCAGATTTGGTGTCTCACCACTTAGTGCTGCGTAATAATAGCCCTGGTCTTTCTCTATGAAAATGGCAGAATATCGAGATACCAGGGTGTCGTTTATGTCCAATGGTTCGGGTAGGTCAAAAAGCTTTTTACCAAGAACCTGTTCCCAGCTGGTGCCACCGTCCTTAGAAACAACCAATCCGCCATAAACTGCGGCGTAAATCTCATCCATTCCCAACTTCTCTGATGTTGCCAACCCATGTACATATTGAAAAGCACTATTGAAGGTGGTAGGTGTGGTGGCTGTAGCCGGCAGTGACTCCCAAGAGTCTCCATTATCCGTGGATTTGTAAATGCCATTGCCACGAAAAGGTACAATACCGGTGACGCTTGCTGAGTTACCCCTCAATTCACCTGTGCCATAGTACCAGGTATTTGTATTGCCTTCGCGGGTATCCTGAGCCAAAGCGGTAATGCTGTTTCTGGACAATGGATCCGTAGTTCGCGCCCAATTGAGCCCCCCATCCAGGCTTTTCCAAAGTCCACCAGAAACACCTGCAGCCATGATGATCTGATCATTTTTTAGATCCAGGGCCGCAGCCCGAGTTCTGCCACCAACGTTTCTAGGTCCTGCAAACTGCCAGTTGAGGCTCAACTGTCTAAAATTGGTTGGGTGCACCAGATGTGTGCGTAGAAAATTCAGTTCCTTTTGTCGGATGCCATCAGGAATTTTTCCCGTCACTGGGTCCACCAGTTGTTGGACTTCAAATACCCACCTGCTATTGGGGTCTTCCTCGCTTACCTGAAAGTCGTACCCTTTCTGAGGCACGCGCACGGACAACTCTTTGGATTCTGGCGAAACTGGACCCAATCCTATTGCCAACAACCACAACCACACCTCCAACCGTTTCATCTATCGTATCTCCGTCTACTGTATTACTGTATTCACCAGATTGGTTTTCCACCTTTGAAGCTGTGCCGTACGCACCCCTTCACCATCGTTGCTCATGTCATTCTTGCGTGCCTCCAACCAATAAGAAATGGTATCCAGTTTTCGGAACGTTACCTGACCTCGTAGATTGGTGGTATCCCTGCCCACGGGCTGCACGCTTTTTCTATAATCATCATCTGTTTGGTAGATACTTACCACCGCACCGTCCACGACATTTCCAAGACGATCGATCACAGTCACCTTCAGTTTAGTACTGAACTGGGCTTTGGGTGTCACCTGAGCAGTGAGACTCACCATCAATAATATCAATACAAGGATGTACTTCATATCTAGCGGATCAATGTAATGCTACCAAATTGTTCCTGTTGGCCGATGGTGCTGTCTAAGGTAGAAGAAAACCTCATCACATAAGTATATGCACCTGGAGGCAAAATTGTTCCATTGCGTGTGCCTTCCCAGGCAAAATTCATTGAATTAGATTTGAAAACAGGTTCTCCCCATCGATTGAAAATGACAATTTCAAAATCCCTGACTGCAGGATTTGGGATTACGCTGAACACATCATTAAGTCCGTCTCCATTGGGGGTAAACGCATTGGGTGCCACCACAGAAGGGGTACAGTCGTCTCTTACGACGACCTGAAAGGTAGCACAAGTAAAACCGTTGAATACCGTTACCTCATAAGTGCCTGTCGCTGCCACATTCAATACCCGATCTGTACTGATTACGGCCGGATTCGGAACGAGCGTCCACTCATAGCTATTAAACACACCCGGATCCAAATCTACTGTAGGGTCTTCCGGGTCTAAACTACAGAAGCTGGTACGCGGTGGTAGTAAAAAGTCGTCTTCCGTAATTGGTGTTAAAATGACATCAAAAACATCAGTGACCCGACAGGTGCCGGAAAGATTATTCACCGCTACTGTGTATGGCCCTTCGTCATCTACCGATATCACTGGATCAGTGCCTACCACCTGTCCGCTGGCATTGGTCCACTGATACACTACTTCGGGCGCGTCGGTGGTGACCACGGCTTCCAAAAACACAGACCCTTCGTCTTCACAATCCGGGGCTGCGCTGATGACCACTTCAATCTCATCAGCTACACCCACTGACACATCTGCCGAACTCACTGCACAGCCCGTGGCCTGGTCCCTGACAGTTACAAAATAGATGCCCGTCTCTTCAATGGTGATTTGTGGTCCTTGCTGACCGGTATTCCATAAGTAGGTAAACGGCCCACTACCGCCCGCCAGATTGGCCTGGAGCATGCGCTGACCGTCACATAATGCTCCTAAAGTATCTATCAGGACCGTTGGCGCTGTGTTGAATTGCACCTCTATACTGTCTCTGAGGTCACAAAAACCGACGCCCGAAGCGATAAAAACGTAGGTGCCACTTTGATCCACCGCCACAGCCGTTCCATCCCCATTTAAACCCAGAATATTTCCGTCAGGGGTAGACCAGAAGAAATTCACCGCATCGGTGGTGGTCACGCGAATGGAATCGGTAACCCCGCAAAAGCTCTGAATGGCATCGAAGGTCACAATTGGTTGGGCATTTAGTTGATTGACCGTCACTATTTCCTGTTCGATGCATGGATCGATGGCTACGGTGGCATCTTCCGCCAACAGGGTAAACGTGCCCGGATCCAGATTGGAAACGGTAAACGGTGATGTAATTGCATTGAATACCTGTGTAACTCCGGCCTCATCCGACACCTCCAAATTAATGCTTGCCACCGCAAAAGTGAGGTCAATACTGCTGGTGCCCGGACAGCCATCGATAGGCGTAGCCACCAAATTGATCGTACTTGTGGCATCCTCCACACCCACGACTTCATTGCGCACACAGCCTGTAACCATATTTTCTACCGAAATCGTGTAGGCGCCAGCCTCCAAACCCACCAAAGGAGGCAGTGCACCTGATGGGGGCACATCCACATTCAGGGGACCAAAAGAATACCCACCCGGACCAGATGCCGAGTAATTGAAATTGCCCGTACTGTTGATGGTAATGTCTATGCTTCCGTCCGCCTGGTCACAATCTGACGTGGGGTTCGAACTTGCCGTGATATCCGGTGTCTCCTGAACAGTTACCTCCAGGGTGTCACGACCCACACAAAGGGTAATGGGATCGATAATTTCCGCCGTGTACTCAAAAACACCCGGGACGTCCAGGTCAATCGGCAGTGTTCGGTTATTCCCCACTACCACTCCATCAATTCGCCAGGTATAACTGGCACCTGGATTGCCTGCATCCAGGTCAGATGGATTTTCGTCCTGACAGTAGCGGACATCAGGACCCAACTCCAAAATAGGTCTGCCGTCTACAATCGCCGTACTTCTGGTTTCTGATTGACACCCATTGGCATCGATGATGAAAACTTCCAACAGAGCGGGTTGAGAAACCGTGATGGTTCTGCTGGTATCTCCTGTGGACCAACGGTAGCTAAAATCCGGACGATCGATGGGCCAGGCAGACAGCTGAATGGGGCCGTCACAGAGCGCTGTATCGAACGGTACAGTAGGCACCTCGGGCAGGGCATTCACGGTGACCTGAGTGAAAATAACCGTGTCTATATCGCAACGATTACTCAGTGTAAGAACCACCGGATAGGTGCCGGGCGCTGCATAGGTGTGCACCGTATCTTGTCCCGTGATTTCCGGCGTCCCGTCGCCGAAATTCCAGGTAAACTCTTCGATAAATGGATCCCTCCCAGCTGCACTAAATCGCGTGGGCAAGCCCAGACAACCTGGAGACACCTCTACCCCGGCAACCTGTGGACTGGTGACCTGATTTTGTGCAAAATTGGGTAATCCCAGGCGACTGGTTCGGGTAAGTAGATCAAAGCCGTCCGGATCAAAAGCCGCACCCCCATCATCACCTGGTGGTGTATTGATAGTTCCTAGCGAACTAGCATTGTCTTTGGCCATGTAGAGTACTCCGTCTGGGCCTGTCTGTAAAGTGCCGTAATTATTTCCTTGCGGATAACCATCAAATTTCGTGGCCTGTATATCAGCCGATGCATTGGTGGCATTAATGCTATCGAGATCATACTGAATCAATTTCGAATTGCCCGATCGTGTAGTCACGTAAAGCCGGCTGCCGTCATTCGAGAACTCCAGGCCATAAGCAGGGTCAGTCTCCAATAAATCCACCGTCCTGGGATTGGATATTGCACCCGCATCAAAATCAAATATCTCTAATTCGCTACTTCCCGTTTGCGGACGAAGGGTGCCTACGTAGGTGGTACCTAATCCAAATTTCAAGGCACCAGACGCCTGTATCTCATCTGTAGCCTCGTGAATCGATCCTACAGGAGAAAAAAATGGGTTGCCCACCCCTTCTCCTGAAATGGGAAAAGCCAGAAATTCGTTGCTGCCAAAGGCATGGGACAACAACCAGCCAGCTCCCGTTTGTGCACTGCCCGTCAATTTCTCGGTGCTTGCGGAAATAAATCCAATGTCTTTAATCACCACTTCTCCCCTTGCCGAATCGCCTTTCATGTCTACCAACGATACCTTACCCGTGTAGCTATTGTCTCCATAGACTTCTTCGGTCGTGAAAATGTAGAAAAAAGTGGTTTCGTCTTCAAAGGGAACGATGAGGGCCGATTGCGTACTGGTTGAATCGCCACCAATATTATCACCACCAGCCATTACCTGATGGTCACGATTCCAAACGGTACTGCCATTGGTGTAGAAAAGTAAATTGCCATCGATATCCGAAATGGTGGCGCACCCTTCTGCAGAAAACATGTTATTGTCATCGGTAAGTGCCGTGGCGCCATTGTTGAAATCGATGCCAGCAAATTCCCCGAAATACCATTGATTGGATCGCTGTCGCGTAATTCCATATTCATTTACTTCAATTTCGTCATAGGCCTGGCAACCTTCCGGGCCGGTTACTTCCACCCAGTAAGTACCAGCGGTGTCCACTTGAATCAGTGGGGTGACCTGCCCGGTATTCCAGAGATAACTTATCCCAGAAGCAGTGGTTGCGTCGAGGGTCAAAATTTCATTGACACAGATGGTGGTGTCGTTACCCAGGTCCACCTGGGCAGTATTGTTCAATATCTGCACTGCCTCAGAGTAGGTCTGGGAAATTCCCGCCACTGTGGCTGTGAGGTTGACGGTGAAGCTTCCTGCCGTATCAAAGGCATGGTTGGCGATCATGCCGTCAAAAGTGGCGCCATCACCAAAATTCCATTCCAGACTTTCGGGAATGGGATCTACCAATGGGAAGAATTTCGTGGTCTGTTCAAAACAAACCTCTGCAAATTCAAAATCAAGTGTTACGAAAGAAAAATTGTAAGGCGCCGAAAAGCTGGAAAACTGTCGCCCCCCGAAGTCAACATCAAAAACCTCAGACGCATAGTTCAGTGAATCAAATAGCTCATTGGGATTGGTAATGCGGGCCAGTCTGAAAGGACCGCCACCCGTTTCCTGATAGAGGTGATACAGTTGACCATCCGGTGCGTTTTGTAAGCCAAGGCTTCGGAAAATAGAGGGGCTTATCAAGGCAGTTAAATTTGGGGTGGTTGCGGCCAGATCAAACTGATAGAGGTTGGCGTCCAGTGCGGCTGAACCAAACCGGCTGATGTAGAGACGGCTGCCATCAGGAGACCATGCCACATCATAAACCGCTTCCCCCAGTCCGTCGTCAAATCCCGAGTTGGGAATATTTTGCCTGCCTATTGGATTTTCAGTCAGCAAGCCGCTGACCGGATCGAAATTAAGCAACCTTACATTTCTATTGGCCAATTGTGGAGCAATGGCCAGAAAAGTAGAATCCCGGTTGAAAGCAAAATGAGCCGCTGCAGCGCCTGGATTGTCCACTGTACTGCCGAGAGCCGGAAAGGTACTGGTGGGTCCCGGTGAGGGTCCGTTAATGGAAGTCACCCGATAATCAAAAGAGACCCGGTCTTGGGTGATGAGCCAGAACTGGTTGCCGTCCCCATTGGGTACGATCAGCATGCCTTCGGCCGGATTTACCAAGGGAGTAGCCAAGGAATTATTAGCAGAGACCACCTCGCCAAGCGGGAACTGCGCGCTGCCGTTGCCCGGAAGGTTGGCGTCGACAATGGTGTAGCGGACTTCGTTGGTGCCCGTAGGGTCATTGGTGAAAATGAAATATTGACCCGGATTGCCGGGTACCGGACAGCTTACTGCCGGTACATTGATGGTGTTGTCACCATCCAGAGGGGTGGGCAGCAGGTTGTGGCGTCCATCAAATAAGTCAGCGCCATCTGTATAAAAAAGCAAATTCCCAGAAAACTGATCCGTAATCACCGATGCCCCGGCCGCACCGAAAGGCGTGGCCTGGTCGTTTTCAAGCGTGACATCCCGCCCATTTCGATCGAATTGTAATCTTTCAGTTGAGTTGCCAAAATACCAACGGGTTTCTGTGACTACCTGTGCAGACAGCGATGCAGCAAAAGTGAAGAGGCATCCTACCAGCAACCATTTATACCAAAAAACAGACAGCAAGCGAGTAGGGTTACGGGTCATTTAATGATATTGATTACGACAAAAGTAAAAAAAGGGTAAAATCTTAACGACGCTTTTCTCGTTACATAACGTGACATCAGGGGCTTTCGTCGCTTCTTCTACAGTTATTTTGGTAATTTCACCCGTGTAAATTCAGTTATGCGTAGCGTTTTAGTAGGCTGGCTTTTTTGTTTCCTCCTTTTCACCGGACTGCCCGCTGAGGCGCAGGACCCGCAATATTCCCAATATTACGCGGCACCTTTGACTGTAAATCCGGCCCTGGTGGGCATTCACCAGAAAGGCAGTTTTGGGGTGAATTACCGTAACCAATGGCCCAATCTGGATGCCAATTTTCAGACAACTTCGGCTTACGTAGATTACCATTTCGAGGAATACGCAAGTAGCCTTGGGCTTTTGATACAGCAAGACCGTGAAGGGGTGGTGGGCCTGCAATCCACACAAATCGGACTACAATATGCTTACCAGGTACGAATCAACTATGATTGGACCTTTCGCCCGGGAGTGGAGGTGGCTTACTATATGAGAGACATCAATTTCGACAAACTGACCTTCGGCGATCAGTTCGATGCCAACGGATTGGTAAACCCAGTATCAGCAGAAGCCTTCAATACCGGTTTGCAAGCCAATTTCTTCGACCTCTCCATGGGTGGTATTCTTTTCAATGAATTCGTATGGTTGGGTGGCTCGGTACATCATATCACCGAGCCCAATCAGTCGCTGTTGGATGAACAGGCAAGACTGCCCAAACGGGTATCGGTCCACGGTGGCATTCGCATTCCTTTTTCTGCCATGTCCCGTAGAGGCGGCACCAGTGCCCGGGAACGCAGTCTCACACCCACTTTCAATTACCGGGCGCAAGGCGAATTTGACCAACTGGATTTGGGCGCTTTTGTCACATTGCAACCTCTCCTCCTTGGTGTATGGTATCGGGGCCTACCTATCAAGCGAGTGGATAATGTAGTGAATAGTGAGTCGCTTATCTTCATGATCGGTCTTCAACAGGACCGCACCAGCTTCGGCTACAGTTATGATTATACTTTGTCAAATTTAGGGCCAGGCACTGGCGGTGCGCATGAATTATCTTTCACTTACCTTTTTAGCCTCGCCGATCCCAGGAAACCACCCAGAGAGGTGCGTGAGCTGCGGTGTCCGGTACCATTTATTTTTTAATGCAGGTTTGGCTGGCAGGCTTTACCATCCATTCACTAGGTAATTCCCTTTACCTTACAGGAACCGCTCATCTGACACATGAATCCTTAGACGCAGAAGTGTTTTTCAAAGATCCTCTGCAGGAAAAACGTATATTCCTCAAGGCGCGACTCCTCATTACCGGAGATTTGTTTGAAAGCGTCAACCAAGGTGCCTAGCAATTACTTGACAGCCAAATCGAACAAATTCATTTAATTTCAGACCAGGACCTTTCGCATCTTTCTTTTCCTGACCGACTGGTGGCCGTCGGTCTTGGCAGGGAATTTGAGCATGTTGAACGTAAGGACAGGTATCGGGCAATGGCTATCCTGGAAGCAGTACAGGTCGATCCGAAATACTAAGATCGGCTACTGGGCTTAAATTGGAACGATTAGTATGAATAATTTCGGTTTTTGATTACTTTTCCTTAGGCCTTTTGCTTATTAATAATTGAGTAATTCAGCGTCCTACGAAGACCTTGAATAGCACGTATAATTGTAATGTAATTCAAGACTAAAAAACATGAAAAAAGCCCTAATTTTTTTACTCTTTCTCATGAGCATGGTAGGTCAAAGCCTTGCCCAAAACGAATGGGTCGCCTGTCGGATGCCGGCCAACATCATTGGTAAGTGGGAACAGGACAACAATACGTTTGTTTCCATCAACCAAGGTACGGTGGCCTATGTATCTGAGAATGATGCTTTCAATTTCAACGTAACAGGTGTTTATCGCCACTCAGGGCGCATCATGATTGTAGGCATCGGCGTTAAGAAAACCGAATGGGGCGAGGAGCCTACTCAACTTACCCTTATGGTCAGGGCCGGCTATGGTGCGAATGTCATTGAGGTGGCACCCAATGACTCTTTCACAACGAGCGAGGTGTTTGCCAAGGCTTCTGAGAACCAGCTGAGTTTACAAAGTGAGTTGGGCTATGCCCACAGCCGATAAGACATTGTGTTTTGTTTCTAGTTTTTAGTTTGGGTAATAATTTGGCCCCGGCATCACTGTCGGGGTTTTTTTATTCTACCTTCGGCTGTTTGGCAGACAGTATCGGATGACGCATCCAACTCCTTGAATCCAGACTGTAAGTATCCAAATGGAAAGCTGGTGCATATCGCTCACGCTTCCATTGATTGCGTGTCCATAAAACAAAAAACCGGTCCACCCATGACCGGGCCTGGTCGCTTCCGTGTACTTTCGATAATGCATTCAGAATCGCATCTGGTGATTCCTGCCTCAGGACAAAGGCCTCCTCTATCTGTTGCAGGATGTCATAAGGCATCAAGTCTCCTTCATCCGTTTGGTGGTCATGAGCAGGCCTTAATTCTGCCGTGGGAGCCAGTGCGTTTACGTGTCGCAAAGCGGCATAACCCAACTTCTTTTCTGCATACTTCAACCACTGCCTGACGAAGGGTTTACCCACGCCGGCTATCGGAGAGAGGCTACCGCTTGTATCCCCATCCATGGTGGTGTAACCCACAGCCCCTTCACTTCGATTTGAAGTGGCCAATAACAGCGCGTTACGCTCGTTGGCCAACATCCAGATAATGGGAGAGCGAGCCCTTGCCTGGATATTTTGTAGGGTCACGTCGTCTTTTTCCCAAGTCAAAGGACGACCCAGGGCCTTTTCGATCTTTTGGGTGTACCCGTAAACTTCGTCGTCTATCCCCCAATGGTAAAAAGTAGCGCCCAACGAATTCGCCAGTTCTTCGGCGGCATGAAGCGTTTCAGTGGAGGAGTTTTTTGTTTCCTGATAAGCCGTGGTCAACAATTGAGAAATTATTGCCCGCTCATCGGCCATATTTGAATAACCAATTTTTCTCTGGAAGTCTTCCAGACCCAATTCAGCTACACCCCGACGAACCATCTCGGCAACCATCACGGCCAACGTGCTGGAGTCTGCGCCCCCACTCAGCGAAAGCACGAAGCCACTACTCTTACTTTTTCGCATATAATCGAACAGCGCCAATGACACGGCCTGCGGAAATTCCTCCATGGCACCGTCCAGGTGATCATAAAGTAATACTTCTGACTGTCCGGGGGCATCAAAATCCACATTCACGGCGTGCAAAGAGACCGGAAGATAAGATAATCGGGAAGCCGTAGCCAACAACCGACCCTTTTGTGCCACCATCACATCTCCATCGTAAATGATTTTACCCGCTTCATTGCCCAGCTGATTGGCATAAATGTATATGGTGTCGAGTTGCTCGGAACTGGAGCGGACCAGCTCCTTTCTGAAATCCTCTTTTTCAAAGGCAAAGTGTGAAGCACTTGGATTCAGTACTACATCTGGTCGGACATTCAGGTGACAACCTGGTCTGTCTGCTCCGCGCCAGGCATCTTCGCAAATTTCGAAGGCCACTGTCAGAGATCGCCATGTGGCAGTAATATGACCCATGGGATAGCTGTTTCCGTTCATTTTCACCTGCACCACCGACCCCGATGGCCAGGGCTCAAACCAGCGCGGTTCATAATGCACCCCATCTTTGGGCAGGTGTTGTTTGGCATAAAAACCTTGTATAACGCCATCCGCAACAAATGCCAACACGTTATACCTGCTGGCTTCATACGCAAAAGGCAGTCCAAATACGGTAGCTATGCCGGAGGTTTCGGGCAACAATTCCATCAACACATCCAGCGCTCGCTGACTGACCCACGGATGTAGAAAAAGATCTTCACAGCCATACCCGGTGATACACAATTCTGGTAAGCATAGCAGATCGATTTTTTCTTTTTTTGCTTTATGAAGGGCCTCGACGATATTCAACTTGTTGTTCTTCCAATCGAGCGGAATTTGATTGAGTGCGGCGCCTCCTAACTTATACTTACTCATTCTTCAACATTCAAAATACCCAAGGATCGCCTGGCGGCGTCCTGTTCAGCCTTCTTTTTGTTGAAACCATGCCCGATTTCGATAGGTTCGCCATCCACCATCACCTGCACGATGAACTGGCCATTGCTTTCCGATGGATCATCCAGCAATTCAAAAGCTACTTGTCGATTTTCTTTTTGTGCCCATTCAATGATCTTACTTTTATGGTTGTAGGTGGTATTGATCAGCTCTTCAATGTCATAGTGCGGTTGAATGAGTTTCCTGATAATGAATGTTCGGGCAAACAGAAATCCTTGGTCCAGGTAGACAGCGCCCACAAGGGCTTCCAGTGCATCCCCATACACGGATTTATGCCTGGGGCCACGGTGACGACTGAACTGAACCAACTGAGCCAGACCAATTTTTCTAGACAAATGGTTGAGCGCCTCCCGGCTTACGATTCGGGCGCGCAACTCGGTGAGAAAACCTTCTTCTTTGTAAGGAAACCTGGCAAACAAGTACTCGGCAACCACCATCCCCAGAATGGCATCGCCCAAATATTCTAATCGCTCGTAAGAGTCTTTAATCCCATGGGTATTTCTTTGGGCCACACTGCTATGACGAAGGGATTGTTTATAAAGACCAAGATTTACGGGAAAACGCCCGGTAATTAGCTTAAACCTATCGGCCAGTTGCCTGTCTCCTTTGGAAACCAGCGTTTTACTTAATTCACTGACCCGTTTTAATAAGCCGTACACGGAATCATTGCTCGTATTTTCCGAAGATAACAGAAGTATTGTGCCCACCAAATCCAAAGGTATTGCTTATGGCTACCTTCACTTCCCTTTGCTGGGCCTTCTCAAAAGTCAGGTTCAGCTTTTGGTCAATTTCCGGATCGTCCGTGAAGTGATTAATTGTCGGAGGTATGATGCCCTTTTCAATGGCCAGGAGACAAGCGATCCCCTCCACAGCTCCGGCTGCCCCCAACAGGTGACCAGTCATTGATTTAGTAGAACTAATGTTCATTTTGTAGGCATGTTCACCAAACACCCGCTGAATGGCCCTCAATTCACCAGCGTCACCCAAGGGGGTGGAGGTACCGTGAGTATTGATGTAATCCACCTCACTGATTGACAAATGGGCATCTTCCAATGCGTTTTTGAGCACTATTTCTATGCCTTCCCCGTCGGGATGCGGCGCGGTGATGTGGTAGGCGTCAGCCGACATGCCCGCACCCAGGATTTCTGCATAGATATGGGCACCACGGGCCTTCGCATGCTCCAGTTCCTCCAAAACAAAGGCCCCGGATCCTTCTCCCAGTACAAAACCATCTCTGTCTTTGTCATAGGGTCTGGATGCTGTTTGGGGTGAGTCATTCCGTTCAGACAAAGCCTTCATTGCGTTGAATCCGCCCACACCAGCTTCTACTACAGCAGCCTCGGAGCCCCCTGCCAAGATGACGTCTGCTTTGCCTAGTCTGATGTAAGTCAGTGCATCCTGCAACGCATGATTGGTAGAAGCACAAGCCGAGACTGTCGCATAGTTGGGTCCACGAAAGCCGTACTTTATCGACAGCAGACCAGGTGCTATGTCGACAATCATCTTGGGTATAAAAAAAGGGTTGAACCTAGGCGTACCATCGCCGGTGGCAAAAGACGCAATCTCATCTTGAAAGGTCTTTAGCCCGCCAATGCCGGAGGCCCAAATGATTCCAGCCCTATTTTTATTAAGCTTATCCAAATTGAGACCTGAATCCTGTATAGCCTCCTCTCCGGTGACCATTGCATATTGCGCGGTGGGATCCATTTTTCTGGCTTCTTTGCGATCCAGGTGATCGTTTGGATCAAAATTTTTCACTTCGCACGCAAACTGTGTTTTGAAGTGAGTGGGATCGAATTTTGTGATGCGAGCTGATCCGCTTACGCCCTTGGATAAGGCTTCCCAAAAGTCATCTTTTGAATTTCCAAGTGGCGTAAGCGCACCTATACCGGTAACAACAACTCGCTTCAATTCCATGTATGTAATAACTTACTTTACGTTCTCTTCCAAGTAGGAAATGGCATGCCCTACTGTCGCGATGTTCTCAGCCTGATCATCCGGAATGGAAATGTTAAATTCCTTCTCGAATTCCATGATGAGTTCAACGGTGTCGAGGGAATCTGCCCCTAGGTCGTTGGTGAAACTTGCCTCCGGAGTGACTTCTGATTCTTCCACACCCAATTTATCGATGATAATGGAAGTAACCTTCTGTGCGATATCTGACATCTTTTGATTATTTAGTTAGAATTTCTGTGCAAAGAAATACAAATCCTCTATTCACGCAAAAATAATTGGCTCGGGTAGGTGGTCCGATCCGGACAAGTGGCAACTTTGTAGTGACCGGTTACATGAAAAAAAACAGGCTCATCATATCGACCAAATATGATTTTCATCTCATAGGGATTGTATCCGCTGCCAGAGAATATAAGCTAGTATGGAGCATAAACAGGTTATTGGACTTCCCTTTGAAGAAAATGGATGATATCAACATTGAGTTTTCGGGTAATCATCAGATCTCGATTTCCCGTTTTGCTTTTGAAACAGAACAGGTAAACCTAGATTTACTTAAAAATCGCTTGAATGAAAAATCCAGCAAAAAATTTCAATATCTGCTGGAAGAATTGAAACAATTTGATTTTTTACTGAAATTTCAGGATCGGACAGAACAAACCGATCCGAACGACCTGATCAAACTATTAAAAGCGTCCGGAGAAATTGACTTTGCGACCACACTCTCAATAGAAACAATCAAAGCCAAAGACAACCTAATTTTCTAACCTATGCACTACATCAAGCGAACAAAAATTGTCGCGACCATCGGACCGGCAAGCAGAGACAAAAAAATATTGGAGCAGTTGGTAGAAGCCGGTGCGAATGTATTTCGTCTCAACTTTTCACATGGCACACATGACGACCACCAACAGGTGATAGATATGGTCCGGGCCATCAATAAAACCACCGGTACCAACGTGGCCTTACTTCAGGACCTACAAGGTCCTAAAATCAGAATCGGACTGGTTAAAGATGGTCAAGTAGAGATCAGGCATGGCGATCGGCTGCACATATCTATAACCAAGGAAGACGAAGGAGATGCCCACGAAGTGGGAACTACTTACAAAGACATTGTCAATGATGTAGCCAAAGGCGACACCATACTGATAGACGATGGCAACATTAATCTGCAAGCCGAGGAAATTCACCCGGACCATTTGGTTTGCCAGGTGATCCATGGCGGGTTTCTAAAATCCCGAAAAGGAATTAACCTGCCCAGTACCCGAATTTCAGCTCCCTGCCTCACAGAAAAAGACCTGAAGGATCTGGCGTTTGGTCTGGAACAGGATGTGGACTGGATCGCACTTTCATTTGTTAGAAAAGCCAGCGACATACAGGAATTGAAAGACAAAATCGCTGCAGCAGGTAGAAAATGTAAGGTGATAGCCAAGATTGAAAAACCAGAGGCCCTTGAAAATATCGACGAGATCATCGATTTAACAGATGCGGTGATGGTTGCCCGGGGCGATCTCGGTGTGGAAATTCCCATGGAAGATGTGCCCGTGGTGCAAAAGGAACTGGTGCTTAAATGCAACAAATTGGGTAAACCTGTAATCATTGCCACGCAAATGATGGAAAGCATGATTGAAAATCCGCGGCCTACCCGCGCAGAGACCAACGATGTAGCCAATGCGGTAATGGACGGAGCTGACGCCTTAATGCTTTCTGCTGAATCCGCTGCCGGAAATTATCCCGTGGAAACCGTTAGGGCCATGACCAAAACCATCTCTTCTGTAGAACTGGCCGCCGAGAGCATTTTTCACAAATACTACGATCGGGGTGAAGATTCCACCACCCGCTTGAATGACCTACTCATCCGATCTGCTGTTCGCCTGGGTGAATCCGTTGAAGCTGCAGCCATCGTAGGGATGACCAAATCAGGCTATACGGGCCTAAGGCTTGCCTTGCACCGACCGAAGTCCCGCATTTTTGTTTTTACAAATGATCGTAAGCTGTTGAGTCAAATGGCATTGGTGTGGGGTGTCCGGGCCATTTTCTACGATAAAACCGAAAGCATTGACGACACACAGGCACATCTGGAAAAAGAGCTGGTCGAAGATGGACACCTTCAGAATGGTGATGTCCTGATACAAGCAGCCTCCATGCCCCTACACTGGAAAGGCCATACCAATATGGTGAAAGTGAGTGTGGTGGGTGAATGACCGGCCAATTAAATAACCGCATTTTTCATGTAGATGCGCTGCGTGGGGCGGCGATTCTAATGATGCTGCAGGGCCACTTTACTTATGCCCTGCTGGAGGAAAGTGCACGATCGGGTCCTGTCTATGAATTCTGGGCCTTCTGCCGTGGACTGACCGCTCCGGTGTTCTTCACTGCCTCTGGCGTGGTGATTGTGTATTTATTGCTGCGCAAAAAAGATCCTGATTACCGCAACCAACGCATGCGGAAGGGTCTAAAAAGAGGATTGGAGGTGCTGATGTGGGGCTACCTGCTGCGGTTGAATGTATTTCCTGTGTTTACCGAAGGCAATGTATGGCCGGAATTTTGGCGTGTGGACGTGCTGCATTGTATTGGCATTGGCGTCCTGGCAAATGCCACCCTTTTCTGGGTATTTTCAAACGTGCACGTACACCTCTATCGAACCACCTTGTTGTTAATTGGCATTGGCATGTTACTGTTTGAGCCTGTCTATAGCACATGGGATTACAGCCACCTGCCTTATGCCATACAAAATTACCTGACCCCGGCCAATGGATCCATCTTCACCCTGTGGCCCTGGTTGGGCTATATGTTTTTAGGAGGGTTTCTCGGCAGCTTGTACAACCGCCTCTATGCCAATAGAAAATTTTTTATGCTGGGTGGTGTCCTACTGCTTGGTATCTTTTTCGCTTTCTTTTCCTCACGATTTTTCCATTGGATGGGTACCGAATTGCAATGGGGTGTATTGGTAGACCTAAGCTACGGCAACACCCGGTTCATGCGGTTGGGGCATATTTTACTGATCTATTACCTTCCATTTGTGCTGGCCGAACCGCTCCTCAAGCGCATCAGGGTACTGAATCAAATGGGTCAGCGCACCCTCACCGTATACATTTTGCATTTCATTCTGCTCTACGGGAGTTGGTTTGGACTGGGACTGGATGACCACCCGGTCCTAAAAAAAGGCATACCTGCCGAATGGATCTTTCCGGCAGCCCTGGCTTTCATCATCTTGGTGTCGTGGCTTACTTTACGTTACCATAAATGGAAGGATGCCGGGTTTGTTTTGAAGACGAATCAGAAAGCAAAAGACGCACCAGAACAAAACGACCACTAAATTAGTGGGTCCTAAACTTCGTCTCCTCATGGAACTTCAGGACATGGCCGAACTCGCGGCCGAATATGTCAACACCACCCACCGACACCTTTTCCTTACAGGGAAGGCAGGAACCGGAAAAACGACGTTTTTACGGCACATACAGGCGCAGACCTATAAACGTGCCGTAGTTGCGGCACCTACAGGTATTGCAGCCATTAATGCTGGCGGAGTTACCCTTCACGCCCTGCTCCAATTACCTTTTGGACCGTTTGTGCCGGACAATAACTCACTGACCAGCGCTGGCATACCCATCAACACCCCACAAACGCTGGCCACAAAATCCAGATTTAATGCCACTAAACGTGCCCTTATTCAAGAAATTGAATTACTTATCATAGACGAGGTAAGCATGCTTAGGGCAGACCTGTTGGATGCCATTGACGAAACCCTCAGGCGGCTACGGAAAAACAACCAACCTTTTGGAGGTGTTCAAATTCTTTTTATTGGGGACCTGATGCAATTGCCTCCGGTAGTAAAAGATGACGAGAGACAGCTGCTCGATCGGTATTACCCAAGCCCTTATTTTTTCCATGCACATGCCCTGCGCGATGCGCCACCTATTCAGGTGGAACTGGATAAAATTTTTCGTCAGCAAGACCCGACTTTTATAGACTTGCTCAACCGCTTGAGACACAATGCCCAAACCGAAGAAGATTTACTTTTCCTAAATCGTTACTTCAATCCAGATTTTAACCAAAATGAGGAAACGGGCTTCATTCATTTGACCACCCACAACTACCGCGCGGATAAAATCAACCAAATGCGCTTACAACAAATAGAAAATGAGGTCCAGGTCTTTCCCGCGATTATCGAAGGCGACTTTCCCGAAAATACACACCCAGCCCCCCGAGAACTAATATTGAAGGAAGGTGCACAGGTCATGTTTATCAAAAACGACCCCTCCGGTGAAGGCCAGTTTTTTAATGGCAAAATTGGTACGGTTTCCAATCTGTCTCAGGAAGATATCTGGGTGCAATTCGAAAATGGTGACGAAGTGCAGGTGGCACCGTATCGGTGGGAAAACAAGCGATATACCCTGAATCAGGTGACCAATGAAGTGGAAGAAAAGCTTTTGGGCACTTTTGATCAATTTCCACTCAAGCTGGCCTGGGCAGTTACCGTGCACAAAAGCCAGGGACTCACATTTGAAAAAGCCATTCTGGACCTGTCCGGCACTTTCGCCCCCGGACAATTGTATGTGGCACTTTCGCGCCTCACCTCGTTAAAAGGGCTCGTACTGAGTAGTCCACTCCCTGAATCACCCCCCGAAATCGACCAGTCACTCACCGATTTTACTTCACGGTTTTCTTCCCGCGAAGTACTCAAAGACCAGCTCTTTGAATGCCAGGCCGAATACCTGCGCGAACAGGTATCCTCAGTGATGAGCTGGCAGTCGGTACTGGTTGGCTGGCAAAAACAACTGGGCAGTTTCCATCAAGACGATAGACGTTCACTGAAGCAGCAGTTCCTGCCCTGGACCCGCGAGCAGCTAATCATTCTGACCGAATTGAGCGAGGTAGCTGGACGATTTGCGCAGCAAGTGGTACAAATTTTACGAACACCCAACGACCTGCCCCATTTGGATGAGCGAATGGGCAAAGCCAGCAACTACTTTAGTGAGCGGCTGGCTGGCCTGCGGGATGCCATCCGAGATCATCGGAAGGTGGTCACGAAAATGAGCGGAACCAAAGCCTACCTGAAAGATCTGGAGCAGCTCCATCAACAGCTGATGAAAAAGCGGAAAGACCTGGCTCGGCTGGCACTTTTTATTACTACACTTTCTAAAGGTCAATCCTTTAGCCGTCAGGAATGGCACGATTCAGAGGCTTTTCGCCAGTTGCAACAAGAGACGGAGAAAAAAGACACCCGACCTACCGCCGAGATTTCTTACCAATTGTTCCGGGAAGGAAAAGGTATCGAAGACATTGCCATTGCCAGAAATTTGGCACCCACGACGATCGAAGGTCACCTGGCTAGCTATGTGGAAAGAGGTGAAATTGCACTCGAGGAACTGGTCATCGGCGAAAAGATCAGACAAATTACCCTGGCCGCAGAGCAACCGCATGAAGGACTCAAAGACTTAAAGGCCATCCTATCGGACGAAATTTCGTACGGAGAAATCAAGATGGTGCTGGCACACCTGAATCGGGGAAAATAAAAAATTGACCATTCAGTTAAATACATTCACCACCAGGCAGGTTACTGCTGGATGATGCCTCCTACAATTTTTCTATGATCAGGTTGTGATTGGTGTAGATGCAGATATCCGCGGCAATGGTCAGCGACTCTTTTACCATTTCATCTGCCGTTAAGTCTGTACTGTGTTTTTTAAGCGCCATGGCGGCAGACCTGGCATACATGCTACCGGATCCAATGGAGGCGATGTCATCATCCGGCTCCAACACATCCCCCGTGCCCGACAAAACCAGCAATTCATCCTTGTCTGCTACAATCATCATCGACTCCAGGCGTCGCAGGTAGCGATCCATACGCCAGTCTTTGGCCAGCTCAACGGCTGCGCGCTTCAGGTTGCCTGAGTAGCTGTTCAGTTTTTCCTCAAACCGGTCCAATAACGTAAAGGCATCGGCCGTGGAGCCCGCAAAACCACATACGATTTTTCCGTCCATCAGCTTTCGAATCTTACGTACATTTGATTTGGCCACCGTATTGCCCATGGTGGCCTGACCGTCAGCGCCTATGGCCGTGAGCCCTTTGTGTTTGACAGCCAATACAGTGGTGGAATGAATGATCTGTTGTGCCATAAGATATTTAGACCAGAATACGCACAGGATCTTCGATGAGTTCCTTCAGGGTTTTAAGGAAGGCCGCACCCACGGCCCCATCTACGGCTCGGTGGTCGCAGGACATGGTTACCTTCATGGTATGACCGGGTTTCATTTCCCCATTTTCAACAATCACCGTTTCCTTGATACCACCTACAGCCAAAATACAGGAATCTGGTGGATTGATAATGGCCGTAAACTCCTCTATGCCAAACATTCCCAGGTTGGAAATGGTGAAAGTGTTGCCTTGCATTTCTTCGGGCTGTAACTTCTTATCTCGGGCTTTCCCGGCCAAATCCTTGATCTCTGCAGAGATGTGCGAAAGTGATTTACTATCCGCATAGCGAATCACCGGCACCATCAGACCTTCCGGCACGGCGACGGCCACACCAATATGGATGTGCTGGTGTTTGAGTAGCCTATCCTCTGCCCAGGTGACATTGACGTCAGAATGCCTTTTCAATGTCGCCGCTACCGCTCTAATGATCAGGTCGTTGAAGGAAATTTTGACACCCTCCATTGCATTCATCGATGCACGTGCTTCCATGGCACGGCCCATGTTTATTTCCATCGTGAGGTAAAAATGCGGTGCGGTATACTTGCTTTGTGCCAGTCGCTTCGCGATGATCTTACGCATTTGAGACAACTTAACCTCCTCCGTCTTTTCCTCACCAACTACGGGTGGCAGGGTAATATCCATGCCAGCTTCAGGCTGCGTAGTGCTTTCTTTGGCTTTCGGAGCCTGCTGCGCAGGTTCAAAATTTTCAATGTCGCGCTTGATGATCCTACCCCCATCGCCAGAGCCCTTTACCGAAGACAAATCAATGCCTTTTGCTTTGGCCATGTTTCGAGCCAGCGGAGATGCCAGTAGGCGCCCATTTTCTGTGGCCACCCCATTGGAAGCACCTACTTCAGCCGGTTTTTCTTCTGGTATCGTAGCTATCGAGTCAGCAGAACTATCGCCGGCCGGAACATTTACTTGTTTGTCGGTAACTCCCTGCCCCTCCGCTTTCTTTGTCCCAGACTGATGAGCCCTTATCAAGGATTGGTAATCGGCACCCTTTTCACCTACGATGGCGATGATGCCGTCCACAGGGACACTTTCACCCTCTTTGATGGCGATGTGTAGTAGCGTTCCCTCCTCGTAAGCTTCCAATTCCATGGTGGCTTTGTCCGTTTCCACTTCGGCCAGAATATCGCCAGAGCTGATTTCATCACCTTCTTTTTTCAACCAGGAAGCAATGACCCCTTCTTCCATGGTATCACTCATTTTGGGCATCGTGATTGCGGTGGCGTGAATGTCCGAAATATTCGAATTTTCCCCTTTACCCCCGGACGTTTCCTGACTTTCGTCCGAATCTTTCTCACTCAAGGTCTTTTCATCCCCCTCAGACTCGTGGCCATTACCCCCTGAAGCTATTTCTTTCAAGAGGGCGGAGATGTCTTCCTCTTTTTCACCAATAATGGCGATCACACCATCTACAGGCACTGCTTCTTGTTCTTTGACCCCTATGTGAAGCAAAGTACCATCCTGGTACGATTCCAACTCCATGGTTGCCTTGTCGGTTTCCACTTCTGCCAGGATGTCACCTGAACTCACTTCATCCCCTTCTTTTTTTAACCAGGATGCGATGACACCTTCCTCCATCGTGTCACTCATTTTAGGCATTCGAATGATCTCGGCCATTGTGTCTAATCAGTTGCGTCAAAATTATAATGTGAAGGTAGAACGAATAATTCAAAATGGTCCGAGATGGTGGTTGTTCAAACAAAAAAAGGGCTCCTTGGTCTGCTCCAGGCCTTTACCTTGCTGCCGAAACCTTTAATCATTCCTCCTCAAAGAAATCCGCTTATCTGCACCAATCGTTGAAGCCGAAAATGCCACTTAAAAAGAATGATCATTCATGTGATCGGTCTTAGCCACACCTACTTCATCAAAATCCCAAAGGGCTGCATCGCAGGAGGCCATGTCGGTTTTTTTATCATAGGTTTTATTGGGGTTGGAAATAGCCACGTAGGCTTATTTCGACTATTGGTGAATATTTCGATAAAATCTACAAAGTAGACCTGCTTTATTCAAGTATGCTACTTTCGACAATCCTGAGGGTTGCATATTTGTTGAAAATTTAATAGATGTTCGACCGATTCGCCATTTACTCCTCAGCCGATCAATTGGCGGAGACCTTTGCGATAGACGTTCCAGAAAGTTACCAGATTAGCTACAATGCAGGTCCCGGACAACTGCACCCAATCATTACCAGTGATGATCCGAGGGGGTTGGCCTTTTTTTATTGGGGCCTGATGCCCAAATTGGCACATGACAAATCGATCAGCATGAAGCTGATTAACACGACGAGTGAAGTTTTAAGTAAACCCGGTTATCAAAAAAAGCTGCGCGTGGCGCGTTGTTTGATTCCTGTCAATGGTTTTTTTTTATGGAAAGTCATTTCCAAAAAGCAACAAACACCTTATTATTTTTTTCCCAGACAAATGGAGCTCATGGGCATCGCCGGTTTGTGGGAAGAATCGGAAGATCTGGATGGCCAAGTCATCCATAGTTTTGTGGCAATAACGGTGCCCGTTTCACATTCCTTATCCGATTTTAGTCCCTGGATGCCCGCCCTATTGACCCCCTCGCTCGCCCTCGACTGGCTGTCTTCAGGCATGAACGAAAACGCTGCCCTGCAATTGATTCAGCAAACGACAAATCATCACCCAGCATTGGAATCCCACCCGGTAAGCCCCAGAATCAGTCAACTGAAGATCAACCAACCGGACCTCATCCAACCCCGCCCGGCATCCGATCAACATGGCAACTATACGCTTTTTACTTAATTAACCACTGTTTTTACTTATCTTTCACCGCGGGAAGGACGTTATATGCAGACTCGGAAACCTTTAGGCTCGCTCATTGCATGCATGCTCACCATTGCCGTTATCGGCCAGGATCTGGACAAGGAATATAAAATGGCTGAGCGCTATTTCACCGACCTCGACCTGACCAACGCCAGCGTCCACTACAATGTCATCATGGCAAGTGACCCGTCCTATGAAGATGTGGCCTACAAAGCGGAGATTTGTTCCCTATTGACTTTTGCGCGAAATAAGGCGATGGGTGACTTTATGGCCATGCGAGAAATGTACGGTCAGGATCCCCTCTACAATTTTTGGCTCGGCAACATTTTCGCTGACAAATACCGGTTTTCTGAAGCCATCCAGGCGTTGAATGACTTCCTTCAATCAGACGCAAAAAAAGAAAAATTCTTTGTGGAAGATGCGCAATCACTCATTCAGGAGATCAATCGTTTAAAAGAAATTTTTAATGAACCCGGTGAGTATGAAATACACCAACTGGATGCCAGCATCAACAGCACTGGAGATGAACTGACCCCCGTGTTCTTTGAAGGGGAGGGGGAATTATTGTTCGCCTCTTCCCGTGATTCTGATGATCGTACCGATCCGGCCTTCTATATTTATCAGTCTAAGCAAAAATCTGACGGTAGCTGGGCGGCACCGGAAATGGTGACCGTGCTCGGGGAGTTCAACGAATACACGGCCAACCTCGAATTTGTTTCCCGCGACAAAAAACTTTTTCAGTTTCGCGATGAAGGAGGGGGAGACCTTTTCTACAGCACGCCGGATGGTGGCACGGGATGGAGTATTCCCAAGGAGTTCGATGCCAAAATTCCAAGAGTGAAAATCCAGTCTCACTTTTTTATCAATGAGAACGAAACGAGGATCATCTATGTGTCGGATGAGAATTTCAACCAAACCGGTTTAGATCTTTATCAAACGTATAAGAATCCAGAAACGGGGGAATGGTCTAAACCCGTTGCCATTTCAAACCGAATTAATAGTGAACTGGATGAAGACACCCCATATCTATCTCCAGATGAAACCAGGTTGTATTTTAGTTCTAACCGGGACGGCACTGTCGGTGGATTCGATATATACATGTCTGAATTAGATCCTCAAACCAACTTGTGGTCGGTGCCTGTAAACCTTGGATTCCCCATCAATAGTCCGGATGATGACAAACATTTCAAACTAAATCCAGATCAACAGTCCGGCTACTTCGTTTCCGATCGCTACAGCTCTATCGGTGAACATGACATTTTCCTTTTTTGGAAGATTGACAAAGTTAAAATTCAAGGTAGAATCCTGGAGGCCAACAGCAAAAGACTCATTCCAAATGCCGAGGTGATCTTCAGGCCTAAACAATATCCGGATGAATATTTCCGGGCACAGTCCGATGCACAGGGGATTTATTCCAGTGCCATTGTTGCGGATGAAACGTTTGACGTGAACATCCGATTAGATGGCCAGGAAGTGTACAGTGATACTTACCTCATTCATCCTACAGATGGACTGGAAACTACTTATTTTCAGGATTTCATGGTCGACCTCGGTGATCAGGTGGAACCCGACCCACCGCTGACCCAACAAAAACCAGTGACCCGTAAGGCCAGCTTCTTTTATTTTGAGGTCGCTTCCACGCAACTAAGTGATGCGGTCAAAAATGAATTGACCCAATTGGCCGGACAATTGAAAAACAACGGTGAAACCACCGTTAAAATTGGTGGACATGCTGATGGCCGAGGCCCGGACAGTCTGAATAAGAACCTATCCAACCAACGCGCCCAGAAAATTGCGCGGTTTTTACAAACCCAGGGTATCGAGTTCCGACGCATGGAAATAGTTGGCTACGGCGAAACCCAGCCTCTGGCCACAAACGACGACGAAATGGAAGGCCGTGAACTAAACCGTCGGGTGGAAGTATTCATTAACGACTGATTCTGATTAGATTGGCAAAAAAAACAATATGTATAGCTCAAGAATTGTGGGCATTGGTCACTACGTCCCCCAGAATGTAGTCACCAATAAAGACCTGGAAAAGATGATGGATACCAACGATGAGTGGATCGTGGAAAGAACGGGTATCAAAGAACGACGCTGGATAGATCCTGCCACTGATGACAGTCCGTCGGTCATGGGAACAAAAGCCGCCCGAGCCGCCATATCCAATGCAGGTCTTACACCTGATGACATTGACTTTATAATTTTCGCGACGCTGAGTCCTGATTACTACTTCCCGGGCCCAGGTGTGATGGTGCAGGAGCAATTGGGTATTAGAGAAGTAGGGGCATTAGACGTACGCAACCAGTGCTCGGGTTTCGTTTATGGACTTTCCGTGGCTGATCAATTCATCAAAACGGGCATGTATAAAAATGTGCTGCTGATCGGATCCGAAAATCATTCCGGCGGATTAGACCGAACCACGCGGGGACGCAACGTTTCGGTCATCTTTGGTGATGGTGCGGGTGCTGTGGTGCTACAAAGAAGCGAGGACGAAACCCTGGGAGTCTTGTCTACCCATTTGCATTCGGAAGGCAAGCATGCGATGGAGCTGGCATTACCGGGACCGAGCACACAGCATTGGGTACCCGAAATCATTGCCGAAGGAGAAGTGGAGCATCCCAACTATTACCCAGTGATGAATGGCAACTTTGTGTTCAAACAAGCGGTGGTTCGCTTTGAAGAAGTGATCAATGAAGCCCTACAAGCCAATGGAAAAACCAAGGAAGATGTGGCATTACTCGTGCCCCATCAGGCCAACCTGAGAATTAGCCAGTTTATCCAAAAGAAAATGGGCTTGCGTGATGATCAGGTGTACAACAACATCATGCGGTACGGCAACACCACCGCCGCATCTATTCCCATCGCCGTGAGCGAAGCATGGCAGGAAGGGAAAATCAAAAAAGGCGACCTGATTTGTTTGGCAGCCTTTGGATCCGGATTCACTTGGGCAAGCGCATTGATCAATTGGTAACTGAGACATCACCCACCACTGCCTCAACCGACAGCTGGTGGTTTTTTTTGATTTAAGGCAGTAGCGCGCTTTTGCAACAATGTGCGTGGCAGCACTGATCAAAAACCAACTGATGTTTAGTTCACCTCTAACTTTTCATAGAAGCGGTAAAAATCGCGCAGCATGCGTACCTGCATCAGGTAATTGCCATGTTGGGCTTCCACATTCACGTACGGAATACCCTTTGAGCCACAGTAAACGGATAAGGAGCCATCATCCGTCATGGTTTCATTGTTTTGTAAGACTACATTGTAATTCAGGTTTTGGAAATAGGCAAACAATTGGATGTCTGTGACAAAAAAGAAATCATCCAAATCATAAATAGGATTCAGGTGAATGCCTTCCGCTTCATTCTCATAAATATCCATGTAAGAGGCAGCTGAGTATTTAGCCTCTGTATTGTTGTGAAGGGCCACCACCATACGGGTATCCAGATGATCTATCACAGACCTGGCCAGATTCCTTACTTTTTGATAGGCTTCCAAAGTGGAATCGCCAAAGGTGACCATAGATTGCCAGGTGCCGACATCCGTAAACATACGGTTGGGGTCTACCTCATAATGGTGCAATTCGTCCAGGTGAAATTCCAGGTTTCGATGACCGCCATGTTTGAGTTGTACCAATCGACCACCCAATGAATCGATGACTTCCAAGGCCGCCGCCACGCTTGTGTTTTCATCGTCATGCAGGTTGACATAGGTAGGTCCCTCTCCTTTCTCATATATTTCCAAAATAATTTCCGTGTCGCCAAGTGTAAATCGCTGCTGGTGTATGTCAGGAGCATTCCGATAGGAGCGGTACTCGAGATATGTACCGGTGGTGTCGATGTCAGGGATGGGGTCCAGGCTGAGACTGGCCACAGGTTGGGTCGTCTGGCAGGACAAGAGGACCACAAAAAAAAGCAAGGTGGGTACTGATGATTTCATGGGAAGAACCATGTCTGGAAGATAAAGTAAAATCTAAAACGTTGTGCAGTCGTTAGTAAATTAAAACCCAATTAAATGGACGCAGAAAAAAACGAAACGCCCGATCGTCCGCCAGGAACTATTGCCCGCGTGCTGTGGTGGTGTGCCACCGCAATTCCAGAGATCATGAGCAAATGCCGTTCAGATGGCAACCGTGCCTCAATCATAGGTATGGGCACGCTATTTACTTTCTTATATGCGACCATCGCCTGGATCTATTTCTGGTCGATCAACAGTACCAATCCATGGTTATACATTGGGTTGGGGCTATTCATGGGTTTTGGTATTCTGACCATAGACCGAATGCTCATTGCCTCTATCAAAGCAGGCAAAGTTCGGTTAGTGCCTACCGCCTTTCGCGTAGTGCTGGCCATCGCACTGGGTGCCTTCATTGCCCAGCCAGTGATACTATGGTTATTTCAGGAAGACCTGCAAGCAGAGGTGCAAATACTACAGGATGAAAAACTGGCCGAAAAAAATGCGGGTATACTGCAAATAAAGGATAAAAAAAATGCAGCACTGGAGGCCGAACAAGCAGCGCTCCTTCAGCAGCAGTCCAATAAATATGCCGATGTCAATCAAGCCAGGCAGACCTACCAGGCAGAAATTGACGGCACGGGTGGTTCACAACGTTATGGCATTCGGGCAGTGGCAAAAGAAAAATTGAAAATATTGGAGCGCCAGGAAGAGGAATACCTCGAGCTGCAGGCCAATACACGACCGAGACTGGACACCATTGCCTTTCAACTGGCACAAATTGAAAGCGACTATCAACAAGAACTGAAAACCTATAAAGAAGAATTTGCCCCTGGCGGATTTCTCATTCAGGTGTCTGCCTTACAGTCTCTGCTCAAAAAAGACCCCACCGGTTCGCTGCGGGAACGCTATTGGCTGTTGTTGTTTATCCTCATCTTGTTCGAGCTGATTCCGATTATAGCCAAAATTTTTCTACCCACAGGCACCTACGATCATCAGGTGGCCCTGCAGGATGAATGGGAATTAAGAAGCAGTCAGTCGGCGTTTGAAAAAAAGGTCGAGCTCTTCGAAGCGGAAAATACCTCTATAAAAACGCAAGATCTGAAACTGATGAAAGACTATTTTTCGCAGTCGGAAGGACCAAAAAAACAAAAGTCGAAGGAACACATCGATACCTGGATGAAAGGCAACGGCGCCAGTAAAAAGGACCTATGGACCTGGGTGAGGGATGAAGTATTGAACAAGCGCCCATAGTCTAACGGCCCTGGTTCCCTAGCGAAACTGGTGCGACGCGCGTAAGAAACAATCGGATTTAGCCGGATGGTGAGATTAGTTGTTTAACAAATCAAGCGCTGCCGCCTCAATCATTTGTACATAATCTTTGTTGCGGTAAGTATCCGGTGCATGTCCAATGCCCGTGTACCAGGTGCGTCCATTGTCAATGGCAAGGGTCCATGCCATGGGATGGTTTGCACCCATCGTGCCGCCAGTATAAGAAGACTCATCTACAAAAAGTAAATCTGTCTTAGATGCAGATAAATCCCTAAAGTTGTACCATTCATCAAAAATGGTCCATCGCTCGGGAAGATGGACATTGGAAGGATGGGCAGCACCTGAGATAAGTGTCGCCTCCTGCTGCGGTGGATGCCCGTCGAAATAAGCGCCCACCATCTGATTGTAAAAAGGCCATTGGTATTCCGTATCTGTGGCTGAATGAATGCCCATGAACCTACCACCAGATCGATACCAATTCTCCATTGCTACTTGCTGGACGCTGTCCAATATATCGCCGGTGGTATTCAAAAAGATGATCAGATTAAACTTTCGCAGCGAATCAGGATGAAAAAGAACCGCCTGATCGCTTAATGAGATGGACCAATTGTTTACGTCGGCCAATGAATCGAATAGATTTTGGCCATCGGAGATAGAGGCATGCCTAAACCCCTCAGTTTTAAAAAAAACCAAAACCTTCGGCATTGTTCCTGGCGCATCATCTGATTTACATGCATAGCCACCGAGCATGACCATGGTGAGTAGAATGTAGCACGAAATTTGAGCCTTGTTTATTTTTGAATATGAACCCATCGTTAAATATAACCAGATCTTGAAATGCTTGTCAATAAGCAACGATAGGTTATGGTTTGAAAGGCTTAAATTTAGCGACAGGAAACACTTGATCTGAACCTAAACATGTCTATGAACCGTCTCACAGGTATTTTCCTGTACCTTCTATTGGGTGGTCTGGTACCCACCATGGTATGCGGTCAACAGCTGGGGAAAGTCAACCAAGCCACCAAAAATGTACAGGTTTTTCATCCGAAAGTAAGCTTCGATGGCACCCAATTGGTCTTCATGGCCGATTACGACGGTCGCTCTAAACCGTATGTATCTGTCTGGGCCGGAACCGAGTGGAGTGACCCGCAACCAATATTTTCTCAGGAAATCAACGGTTTTTACCAATTTGCTTATCCACAACTCAACGCCAATAACGACCGGCTGTATATCGCGGCCAGTGTAGGCGACACCTCAGATTTTGATATTTATTTCTCGGACAAGACCAGGGGAGGCTGGACAGACCCCATTCCCATGAGTGATGTCATCAATACCGAAATGGACGAGACCGCTCCAGCCATTTCTACCAACGAAAGAAAACTCTTATTTACCCGGCCTCTTCCTGAAGAAGCCAAAGCAGATGATTTCTGCCAGCAAATATTCTTGGTCGAACAAACGCCAGATGGAGTATGGGATCGCGCGGTGCTGCTCTCCTCTGCCTACAACACAGGTTGTGAAGTGGCCCCTTTTTTCGCGCATG
Organism: uncultured Roseivirgaceae bacterium; assembly: GCA_964403075.1. GTDB lineage: Bacteria > Bacteroidota > Bacteroidia > Cytophagales > Cyclobacteriaceae > CAYOEV01. The sequence continues at coordinate 115,857 of CAYOEV010000002.1, forward strand.
ACAACAAAACCTTTTTCTTCAGTTCTTACAGGGATGTTGCCGATTCGGCCGGTGCACGTCTCTCACGTAAAAATTTCAATGTTTTCTGGGCAAAAATCGATGGACTTTTTGAATTCCAGCCTAAGCCGATTTATCCCATCGTCAATAAGGGTGCAGACCAGGTTTCCTTTAGCATGGATGCAGATCAAAACATCTATTATGGCTCAGGGGATATTTTCAAAAGCAGCGAAAAGAAAAGATCATCCCAGATTATTCACGGCATATTAGAGAGTGGTTATGAAAAAGAGTTGGTCACACAGCTGCAAGGGACGATCACAGATGATCAGGGCAACCCACTGGAGGCCATTGTAGAAGTCATAGATCCTTTCACCTCCAAAGTGTATGACCAGCTAGAAAGCGACGAACGGGGCTACTACCAGTCTTTCCTACCAACGGAGGTGGATTTTCAGCTCGTTATTAGTAAGGATACCTACTCGGTTCAGTCCCGTTTACTTCGGACCACAGGCCCACGCGACACCTTCGACTTCGAACTGTTTAAACATGTAAAATTGTCCTTCAATGTGTTTGACTACGACTATTATTTTCCCTTGACTGCAAATGCCCAACTCGTAGACGATGCCTTCAATGAAGTGGATGCGAGCACCGTGTCCCCAAACGGTGGTACTGCATTTGACGTGGCATTGGGGCAAACCTATCACGTCATATTTTCCGCCCCCAATTACCGGAACGATACCCTGCACTTACCCTTCGATAAAGAAGTACTTTTCCCGGAATATACCTTTGACATAGAACTCGAACGCGCGCTGTCCGGGGTAGATCTGGTATTTACCGACGATGAAACGGGCGAAAATCTTGATCTGGAAATCACCGTTTACAATGTCACCCGCAATGAAAAAATCACCAGACGGGTAAAAGATGGTAAAATCCACCTGGATTTACGAGAGGGGGAGGAGTACGAGATTAGCACCTCAGCCCAGGGGTACAGTTACTACACTGCGTCAGTGGATTTAACCAAAGCAGCCTCTCAAAAAGAGATCAAAGCTGAATTGAAGTCCATCGCCAATGCCTCTCTGGTTTTGGATAATATCACGTTCGAGTACAATTCGTATAACCTCAATGCCGCCTCCTACGAGGAACTCAATAAGCTGGTAGCGTATCTCCAGGCCAACGGCATCTATAAAGTACAAATCTCCGCATTCACGGACGACTCGGGTGGAGAAAATTACAATTTGAAGCTTTCCCGTAAACGCGCCAATTCTGTGTTGGAATACCTGCAGGACCATGCCATTAAAGCTACCCGATTGATCGCCATCGGCTATGGTGAAGAAAATCCGTTATTTCCAAATAATTCCGAAGAAAACCGCGCCTTGAACAGACGGGTAGAATTTAAGATATTGAACCCCAATGAAAGCAATTAACAAGCTGCTATTTGTCTTACTGCTGGGTATTGGCCCATGGCTATTTGCTCAGCCCCGTGAACTACGTAAAGCAGTGCGGGATCGTGAGGGAATGGAAAGGGACGTCTATTTCCAAGCGCTAAGAGCCGTTCAAAAAGAAAATCCACAATCAGGAATGGTTTATTACGCACTTGGTGAGTTGGAATATGGGGATTTTTTGGCTGTAGACCCGGTGCTTCAACGTGTTGCAGCCAAACAATACCTGTTGAATGCTAAAACCAATTATGGCCTGGCTAAAAATTTCATGAAGGAAGATGAGCTGATAGAGGAGTTGTTTGCGAACGAGTCTGAACTCAATAAAGACAGCCCGTTCACAGCATACAAGAAAGTAGTGGACAATAAACTGGTCACCACAGAACAAACCCTGAGAATCTTCGATGACCTCATGTACAATTACGATCGGGCCGTTAAGAATTACCTTATTTGCCGGCAACAGTTTATAGACCTGAATGCCAGGTCTGAAAACTTGCGACAGTTTTTTCTCGAATCAGATGAGAGCGTCAAGCGATCTGTTGCCACCATAGGCACCCATTTTGACTCCACACTCACTTATCTGGAAAAATACCAGAAGTTGTACCTGCAGATGCCTTATGCAAATAAGCAACCAGGAAAGGTTAAACTGGAAGAAATTTATCACTTCCGCATGAACGGCATGACACCCTCTAACTTTTTGACCGAAACCATCGTGCTGTGGGACTATAAAAGCTGGTCAGAAAGATTTCTGGGACTGATCAAAGAAGAAGTGGAGGGCTTAAGAGTAGAAATAGAATCTGCTTTTCAATACTTTACGGAAACCAGCGACAAACTATTAAATACCAATGAATGTGTGACCGCAGACATTGAAGCCTACAAGCCACAACGCATTCAAAACCTGGTGACAAAATACGATGCCTCCTCGCCGCTGGTCCATCTGATTGGCTACCTTTCCTTGAAAACTTCCTTTGCGAATACCCTCGGTTACGATAAAAATTGCAATGAATACAATAGCCAGTCGAATGATGACCTGCTTTCCAGACGCGTTCGTGTGATGCAAAACGTACATACAGAATTAGAAAAATCTGATAGCGTCGCACAATTGTTGCGGAATGCGTCTGGTTCAACGGATTCTTTCCAATGGTTTTTCGACAAATACTTTTCGGGGTCCAGCACCTATCCCTCGTTTACGGAAGCACAAGTTTCAGACGGTCATTCTGCATTTCGTAGAGAACTGAATAAGATAAAATCACAACACTTAAACGTACCACAGCCAGCTGACATGGTTTCTTGTTATGCATTGAGGAATGGCGGCCTATTTGTGTCTTCGGAAGGGAATAGTTGCATAGAAATGACCTTGCATACTGGAAAAAACACGGCTCTTGCCGTGGTGAAAACACCCAATAGTTATGAACTGATGTACCTGTCCGCGGCGGGTGATGGCTACGACATAGAATGGCAAAAACCTGTGCCAGGTAAAAAAATTGAATTCGCCAAAATTGTGACAGATAGCCTGGTGGTCATCGGTGGTCACACCGGAGGCGGCTGGCTTAATTTGTACGATCTGAATGGAACGAAAAAACAAGACTTCAACATCACCGGTGTTCCTATCCAGGATGTATTCTACAACGACCTTTTACAAACCCTCACCGTACTTCAGGTTACCAATGCAACCAATCGACAATATCGCATCGGTAAATATGCACTAAGTGGGAAATCCAGTGGCAGCCAATCGTTTACCCTGACCGGTCAACTGGTATCAACGGCGATTTACGAAGGCAGTTTTTGGTTCTTTAATCATGCGGCAAGCGGTAACGAGATGCGGGCAGATGTCATGAATGTGGAGAAATTATCCTGGGAAAAAGACATTACCTACGCACTGTCACAACCCATCTATACACCGGTGGTAATTCGAAACGATAATGTCAACCTAACCCTCATCGGTCATCCATCAGCAGACAGCGACCAAGTGGTCTATGCCCTGATTGATTACGAAGGAAATATTGAAGATGAAACAATTTATTAACCTACTCCTACCGCTGGCGTTTAGTTTGCCTGTTCAGGTTGTTGGACAGCATGCGGCTGTTTTTGAAACCCAGGTCACAACCATTGATTCGTTAATTGAAGCAAGGAATTTTTCAGGTGCTCAGGCATCCCTGGACAAACTTCAGATAATGGTGGCAGCTCTGTCCGACAATGACTCTGCTCAATTGTATTTTGCCTCTACACAGGCCTATGTAAGTGCTGAACTCCAGGACTGCAGCAGTGCCCTCACCAATGGTAAGCGAGACCTGATGCTTCGAACTGAATTATACGGCGCAGGAGATTTAACTACCATCAAATCCGGCATGAACCTGGGCATCTATTTCATCAATTGCGACTCAGCAACTAAAGCGCTCGCCATTTTTGAAGAATCCATGAAATGGCACCAAACCGCCATCGGCGAGGTGGACAATCTGTATGTCCGGATACTTGAAAACATGGCTTATACCCAAGGCAAACTTGGCAATTATCAGGCAGCAGATAAATCCTATCAAGAACTGCTTGGGCTTTTGGAAAACGCCAAATCCTCTGATTTCTACATCAATGCCATAGACAACTACAGTGCCATTTTGCTGAACCAGGGAAGATACAAGGAGGCTTGTGAATTTTATGATGACCTTAAAGCCTACGCCCAAGCGCAAACCGACTATCCTTCTTTTTTAAAGGATTTTTACAATGCCTTTGTGCATCAACAGGATTACGTAAAAGGACTGGAAACTGCTGATGCCATCGTGGAAATGTACCAGGCACAACCTGCCCTCTGCGAGTCATTCGGAATCTCCGGACCGAATGTGCAACGAGATGCGGCCAGGCTGGCCATGATTCTGGATCAAAAAAGAAAGGCACTCGATTACTATAAAAAAAGCGAGGCGCTTTTCAGTGAAGACAGGGATGCCCTCATCCATATCCTATTGGAACATGCCGAAGTGCTTGGTGCCCTCAACCAGCGCAACCAGGAGCTCAATAAACTGAGAATAAGCTATTCCCTGCAAGTAGAGAACGGTTACCGTGACAGCACCATTTATGAACAGACACTTAACCGGTTGTGTGGCTTACTGACTCAAATGGGCCAATTCGAGATGGCAGATCAGATTTTTCAGGACGAAATCACCTATCTGGAAAGCCACCCGAATACCAGCCGCACGGCCTTGGCCAAAGCTTACCAGGCTTTGGGCAACCAACGTTACCTACTACAGAATTTTAAAGATGCCGACCTGTATTTCCGCAAGGCGGAAAGCCTTTTGATTAAGGAAGGGCTCTCGAATACCGCAAGCTATGCTTCGCTTCTCAATTCGCTGGGTGCGCTGTACGAAGCCCTTGCCGATTACCAGCGTGCCGAAAGCGCTTACCGCAAAGCACTAATCATTATTCATGGTGACGAAACCCTTAATTTGCGCATTGCCTTGACCGCCAATTTGGCCAACATCCTCTTGAACACAGACCCGGCCAATGACTCCATCGGCAGTTTACTGAATCAGGCCATCAACTGGCAGGCAGAACGGGTAGGCACACTCCACCCTGATTATGCCAATCTGTTATCTAACAGGGGACTTTTTCACCAAAAAAAAGGTGCCTATGAGCTGGCGAAACAGGATTATCTCTCTGCTAGCGACATTCTACAAGTAACTGTAGGCATTCAGCATCCTCAATACCTGACCACCCAATCCAACCTGGGTCTGCTTTATGAGGTCTTAGGTGAAAACGATAAGGCATTGGATTTAATGCTGCAAACCAAAAGCTTGTACGAGACTTATTACAAAAAATCACACCCCGGCTACCTACTGGTGTTGAATAACCTGGCCAATCTCTTCACGAAACAAGAAAAATTTGATCAGGCCGAACCACTTTTACTTGAATTGTCTGCCTATACCCTCGAGCAGATCAAGCATTCATTTACTTACTTATCGGAGCAGGAAAAGAAAAATTTCATGCTTGATAAACGTAAGTTTTTGGAGAATTTCGAAAGATATGTGGTCAGTCGCTTTTCAGTAGATCCGGCATCCCTTCGCCCTGATGTACTCGTCGACTGGTATAACCTGGAATTAAATACCCGTGGCATGCTGCTGAATTCTACCCAAAAGGTACGGAACCAAATTTTTGAAAGTGGGGATCCGGAATTGGTTGAATTATTCGCCGAATGGACCGTGGCGCGTAAACAAGTGGCAGACCTTCAGTCGGTGAAGCGCACCGAGCAATCGAGCAGTGCAGCAATGGATTCCTTACGGCAAAAAATCAATGCCCTGGAAAAAACACTTTCCCGTCGGTCTAATCAATTCAATCAAGCATTTACCGCCGCGGAAGTTACTTTCGATTCCATTCAGCAAGTGCTGGTTCCAGGAGATCTGGCCGTGGAAATCATTAAGTCAGATCTGGGTGAAATGTCCGTATATGTGGCACTGATCATTAGTCCGGATAAAAATCAACCTGAGCTTGTATTCCTGGGTAAAGGCGAAGACCTTGAAAATAGAAGTTACAAGCTCTATCAAAACACCATCAAATTCCAAATTGACGACGCCCAATCCTTTGCTTCTTACTGGCAACCTATTCACCAATGGATCGGCGACCGGGAAATCAATCGCATCTATTTTGCGCCGGATGGCATATACCACCGGATCAATCTGGCAACCATGTACCATGCAGAAGAAAAAGAATACCTGCTAGAATCATACGATCTCATCCAGCTGAATGCCACCAAGGATATACGCAGGGTCAAAAGCCGACGCCCACGTCCGATCAATGAATACCAGTTTTTGCTGTTGGGGCGTCCCAGTTACATGATTGGCAGCTTGCCCGCCATGGAACAACGGGATCAATTGCGCTCCTTCACATTTGACATGACTAACGTATCTGACTTGCCTGGTACCCAGGCAGAGATCATGGAAATTGCCAGCCTACTCAACGATCAGGGAATTCCGAATGAAGTGTTGATCCAGGATGAATCTACCGAAGGCGCCCTAAAAGAAAAAATCAAAAGTTGTGATGTCATCCATCTGGCTACCCACGGTTTTTTTGTAGATCGGAAAGCTGCCGGAGATGCGGAATACATAGACCCTATGTTGTATTCCGGATTGCTACTTGCGGGAGTCAGTAACAAGCGAACACAAAACCAAACAGAAGACGGCATTCTCACGGCCTATGAAATTATGAACACCGAATTCAAAAACAGCGACATGGTGGTGCTGTCGGCGTGCGAAACAGGTCTTGGTGAGATCACCTCAGGTGAAGGTATTTATGGCTTACAACGGGCTTTTCTGGTTGCTGGTAGCCGAACAATTGTAATGTCTCTTTGGAAAGTAGACGATGAGGCCACCAAAGACCTGATGTCCAGATTCTATAAAAATTACCTTAAAGGCGGCGACAAAAGAGAGGCCTTTCTGCAAGCGCAAAAGAAAATAAAAAAGAAGTACAAATCGCCTTTTTACTGGGGTGCTTTCGTCATGATCGAAGGATGAAAAAAGGGAACGGTACGAGACCGCTCCCAAAACCAAAAAACATATCCATGAACGGTGTTCATTGGAATATGTACTCTTTAGACCAGCACGCTATCAACACAAAAATAGTAAATTAATACAACGTTAATAATCAATTAATGAATAAGTTGATTTATGCGGGTTTGCCGCTGTTATTCGAGCTACGCAAGAGTTGTGATGACGGATAAGATGCGGTCCACGCCTCTATGAGGAAGGCCAACCTGAACATTGAAAAGAAATATTAACTACGTGCGCTTAGTCATTACCTATTTTCAACAAATCATCGCCACCTACCCCTGATTATTTGGTCCATAAATCGCCTAGGATTTCACGGCCCGAAAGAAATCTATGAGACATCTGGCTGCCAAATTTGAGATAGGTAGGTACCTCTGACCCTCGAGGGAAAGCCTCGCCTTGTCTCTTGGCGACATGATCAATAATTATCTAAAGATTCCCAAAACATATTGCTCAATGCACCCAACCAGAAGACTCACCTTATGCTTTACTAAGCCATACACGCAAAAGCAGCAGTGCTTATGCACTCACTCATACTGCATGGACGGTGTTGGGCGCTTATTCTTGATTCAACGCTTCAGCGACAGAATCGTAATATTCAATTCTTAGCCTTTCCAGGATGTCTTTCGGATATTTGTTCAACAAAGGTTTTCTGGCCGCCTCCACGGCTTTTTTAAAATATTCAATTTCAGGAAGAATTTTAAAATGCTTCACCAGTCCGTAATTGACCATTTCAGTTTTCCAATCCATAAAATACCATTTCATTGAGGGCTGATGAAAGGTGCGCAATGCACGCTTGTCGAATATGAACTTTGAGTAAACACCATCATTGGCCTTGACCTCATCTGCCATCATTTCAAACAATTCTTTGAATTTGGTGATGGGTATGTAATCCGCGACCGCTACCAGAGCTATGGTACCCATGGATGGGTATACGTAACCCATGCCGAATTCATTTGCAAAGATATTTTCAAATCCCAGCTCTTCCATGTAAACAAATAATTCAGTTACCTAGTATCAACAGACGGGTAAACTTATGCCCTAATAATGAATTAAAGATTCAAAATGTTCAACGGTTTCTAAACATTTCGTGGGGGAACGTTCAGTAAAGCAGTAGAGTTTAATTCATCGTATGGAGAAACAATTAGATATTTTACTGGGTAGGTTTCTAGATACCTATCCCGACGCTTTAGGTGTTTCTTTTCACAGCATGGAATTGCCCATGACCAGGCACCGTGGCAGCCACGGAGACATTTTGGAGAAATACAAGGACATCTCCATGATGTCTTTGGATGATGCCTTAAACACCTCCTTTTCTTTCATAATCACCACGGAAGGAAGCATCATTGTATTCTTTATTGCAAAGCTCCATTTCGTATCAGTATTCACCAAAAGCACATCCCCCAATAAAGAATTGGCGCATCAGATGCATGACGCTTTCAACGAACCATTCGAACAAATCATTAGAAAACTTGCATGAACCCCGCCAAATTCTTTAAAAATCTTCGGTCAAATTTTGAAGATCTGATTTTTTCGGGTCTCATTCACGAGGATATTCTAAAATTCACCGAGTTAAAAAATCCTACAAATATTGATGACTATGAGTCGTTGGTCACCAGATTGTATCACATGGCTACTGATCCTGAAAAGAAGATTGAGCTACTGATCAATCAATATGCGGAAGGCATCTACTTGTACTTAATGAAGATCGAAAATGGATTATGGTTATTTATTTTTAGTGAAAGTGAGTCCTTCGCCAAACTCCATTTTTATGTAAAATATTTACTTTCAACTACCACGTTTGATACCATTGATGACTCCGAGGAAGCCATTTTATCTGCGAAAGAGCAAGCATCACATGAAGCTGCCAGGCGAATCCAGGATTTGCTTCTGCCTGATTTAAGTGAAGCCCTCTCTGATTTTAGCAAATTTGAATTGTTTTATGCGCCTCGACACATTATCGGCGGTGATTTCTACTGGGCAAAAAAGGAAAACACCAAGACCTGGTTGGTAGTGGGTGACTGTACGGGTCACGGTGCCGAAGGTGCACTGAGCTCCGTGAGCATGATGTCGCTGCTCAATCAGGTGTATCAGTCAGACATTTCTCCGCACCAATTGATTAAAAATCTCAATCGCAAACTCAACCAAATGCAAAAGCAAAAGCTTGCTGAAGGATATGGAATAGGATGTGAAATGATTGCCATTTGTATGGATAAATTGACGCATGAAATCACTTACAGCGGAACAGGACTCAACTTCTATTATTGGCACAACGGTGAGATGAAAATCAGAAATACCAGAAAAGTATCCTTTGAGCAAGAAGAGGAACTCAGGTTTTTGCGATCCAGGCACTTGTCACTGACTGTCAAAGATCGGATCTTTATCTTCTCAGACGGATTGGTCGATCAATTGAATGAGCAAGGGCACCGGTGGAAAAAACAGGGCTTGAATCACGCCATCCGTAATCAACCTCAATTTGATTTGGCTGCTTTAACTGACGCTTTGAAAGCACACCAGGGAAGTGAGACCCAAACGGATGACATTGTGGCTATTTCCGTTGAACTGTAAATTGATATCACACCACCCTTTTCGGGGTATTCACCAATACCTGCAATTTACGTATTCAGGAATGAGACGGACATAAGCACATGAGGTGGCCTTTAACAACGCTTAATGTTTTTTTACGATACCGTGAAAATGGGGCCGGAGATCGTTGCCTACATCATTGATAGCAAAAGTGGTGCACTGGATCACCGCCAACTCCATCGGTGCTTGTGCGTAGACAAACCCAATGAAAAGCTCACCTGCTTTACGCAATTTATATTGACATGGTAAGAGTGAACTGAGTTTATGATTTTAGTCCCTCTTATCAAAAAAACACTTTCACCAAGGCCAACCGTAATGGATTTTCAAATAGCACCTGATCAATTTCAAGCTGGCAGACCAGCTTTTAATTTTTAATTTGCCTTGACGAAGTAAAACAACTTCACTATCGGCCAGTTGCAATAAAATATCTTGAGAAATAAATTCACTGGCTTTTTTGACCAGTTTTATGGGGTTACTTGTCGGCCAATCAATGGCAAGCAGAGATTCCATGGCTTCCCAATTTTCAATAAATAGAGCAACCTGTCTTTCATTCGAGGAAAGACGGATTGCTCCAGGCCTCAACTCGATAACCAAGTCGATGCGAACACTAACCTTTCGATTAACCTTTGTCACTGGTAGAAATGGTCAAAGAACCATTCAATTTCCAGGTAGCAAACTTCTCCTCACCCACCTTACTCGGGACCTTTACTTCCATGTCCTTGAAATCGTAGGTAATTGATGCATTTCTACCTGTTAGCTTGTCATAAAGTCCTATGGCCAGATCGGGCCAGGTTTCTGTTGAATTTTCCATTTTTTAAATAAACAACAAGAAGTACAACGGAAACATTTAGAGAAAGTAGATTTTTTGCAATTCGTAATCTTGGGTTAAAGTCTTGTTTATAACAAGTCATGACCGCATCCTTTGCGTTGCCCAACTGCCTGGGCCCCACAGGCGCTTTCCTAAGGCGTGCTTGTCAGTGACCATCGCTGATTCATACATGCGTTGACACCATTCCTGGGCACGTTTGGTTTCATTTATAAATTTGCCACATGCAAGTGCCCCGAATTATAATCGTTGGTGCCGGAATTTCCGGACTAACAGCCGCCAGAGTTCTGGAAAATCATCAAATGAGTGCCATCATACTTGAGTCCAAGGATCACATAGGCGGCAGGGTGACCACAGATTTTGTTCAGGGTTATCAACTAGACCGTGGCTTTCAGGTGTTATTGGATGCCTATCCGTATGCCCAAAAATACCTGAACATGGACGCACTCGAGTTGCAACCGTTGGCCCCTGGCGCTGACATATTTTTTCATCGGAAGCGTGACCGTATTGGAGATCCAACCCGCCAATTCAACTTGCTTTTACCCACCCTTTTTGCCGGCGTGGGTACGTTCCGGGACAAGCTCAGGATTTTGGCCCTAAACCGTGCTTTAAAAAAGAAAACACTAGAAGATATCTTTAATACACCCGAGCAAACCACACGATCCTATCTGAAGGAGCGGGGTTTTTCTAATCAAATAATTGAGCGCTTTTTTCAACCCTTTTTCAGCGGCATTTTTTTAGAGTCTGAGCTGCACACCTCGAGCCGCATGTTTGAGTTTGTATACAAAATGTTTGGTGAGGGCCATGCTACGTTACCCAAGGATGGCATAGGTGCCATTCCTGCGCAGATTGCCAGCGAACTTCGGCAAACAGAGATTCTCCTGAATACGCATGCGAAGGAAGTCAAGCCAGGTATCGTTTTCTTAAAAGATGGAAGTACACTTGAGGCGGATTACCTGATCATCGCCACTGACCCAAGTACCCTACTCCCTGCAGTGGCCAGTGACCTACGCTGGAAATCATGCGACAATCTGTACTTTGAAGTAGATAAACCGATCATCAAGGGACCCTTTATTGGCTTAAAGGCGGACGATGGTTTAATCAACAACTTTTTTTATCCACAAAGTGTAGCCACAGCCAGCAGGGGAAATGCACAACTGCTTTCCGTTACGGTGGTCAAAAATCATGGACTCCAAAAGCAGGCGCTTGTTCAGCAGGTACAAAAGGAACTCAAAACGCTCGGACATGACTCGGCACGACTGCTCGTGCATTATGCCATCCCCAAAGCCTTGCCTGAATTACGAGATTTGAAATACAATCAGCCACCCACAACCATGACCATCATGGAGGGCATTGCGCTGGCCGGAGATCATCACTTAAATGGTTCGCTAAATGCGGCCATGGCAGCAGGTGAGGCAGCGGCGGTGGCAGCCATCGATCATTTGGCTGTACGAACTGGCTAACCACTCGACCGAGATGGATTAGATGAACCTGTTAGGGGATACGCCAAGGACTGTTTCAAGCGAATGGAAGAAATTGGCTGAATGTGCATACAATCCTCATCCAACGACAGGTAGTCAGGTGTACAGTAGGTGACCTCATAATTTATCGTTGGCCAATTCTTACATTGCGGGCACCAATGCCATTTGGTGGTGCCTTTGGTTCTTCTAAATTCAATTCTTTTCTGACGAGATCGTGACATACCTTAAGGACTGTTTTAAAGTGAGATTGGTTGATTCAAAAACGTAAAAAAGTGTTAACTCTTGTGTGTGGTAAGGTTACCTCTTCATTAAAAAGACGCGAAGATTAGGCGGTTCGTCTGTGTCATCAATTATTCTTTTCTGCACGCATGGATTAGGAAAAAGAATGGCGCCGTCCTAACCTCCGGACCTGCATATGCTAGCGATGATTTCGCCTTCGCTACCAGCCCTCGCCAGGGAACCTCTGGAGTCTATCGCGCAAGTTTGCCGTGCTGGTCAGAGAAAATCTGGCTCCGGGCCTGGTTTTGCCGTTTGATAGAGGTCAGGGCTACTTATCCGTCCGCTGTGGACAGTGATTTTGTGCGATTCATCTTAGTTTGGCAAGCAGACGCCCAGTAACCCAATAAGAGCTGTCAGAGTTAGCAGATCAGGAAAGGCTGGAGACAGTTTGTAAAAAGAATACGAAGGTGACATTCAGTAGGTTAAAAAAATGGCCGTAGTTTCAAACTACGACCAATTTTGTGATTCGTCTGGGGCTCGAACCCAGGACCCTCTCCTTAAAAGGGAGATGCTCTACCAGCTGAGCTAACGAATCGTACCTTTGTAAAAAATAAAACGCCAGTTGCCCAGCGTTTATTTATTTTGCGGATGCAAAACTAGACATTAATTTATAAAAGAAGAATGAAACTTCTTTTTAATCTCATCATCTATTTTACCTTCATGGCAAACAACTTTGTGCAGGCGCAGAAAGTTTCGTTCCGTGAAGCAGATTCGTTGTTTGCTGAGCAACAATATACAGATGCCTTTAAAGGCTATGAAACCCAATTCCGGAAAGGATGGGCTTCTCCGGGTATGCTCCTCAAAATGGCGTTCATCAAGGAAGGCCTCAACGATGAGGTGGCGGCCATTTACTATCTCTACCAGCATTATCAGCTTACCTACGACCGTTCGTCTCTTCAAAAAGCAAGGAAACTCGCCGAAGACCAGCAGCTGACCGGCTATGCTTACAGTGACCGCGGTTACCTGCTACATTTGCTAAAAAAGTACCAGAAGTATTTACTGTTGGGCTTATTGGTACTCCTTTGCCTGAGTACCTGGTACATCTATCACAGTCGTAAAGCCGCGCCTCTACCCTGGCCAGCATTCGTATTTCAATTGGTTTTTAGTTTTCTTCTGGTGGCTGTAGCCAATAACTTATGGTTCAATAACCGGGCCATCATCCAATCTGCCAGTGTATTAATGAGTCAGCCTTCAGCTGCTGCCGAACCGTTGGCCACCGTTGAACCCGGACATCTTGTGGAGGTCATCGATGAGCGGGCCGCATGGGTACTCATCCGCTGGGATAGCGGGCGTGCCTACATTCGAAAGCAACACATCGAAACGATCTAACTCAGCTATTTAAAAGGAGAATCCGGTTCCTTAGCCATAATGTTGTAAACCATCCGATCTAGTTTTCCAGGTATCCATTTGTTCAGAAACACCGCCAACTTCCCCTGCCGTGTGAGTACAAGGTCTCTTTTCCCCTTTTTCATGGCGCTAAATGTGCGTATAGCCACCTCCTCAGCGCTCATCATTTTGGCTTCATCCCGGGGAGACTCTCCCTGCGGTTGACCATCCGAACCCAGTGCCCGATTGCGGATATTGGAAGTGGTAAAACCTGGACAAACCACCAGCACCCGAACACCTCGCTTCATCAGTTCGGTACGCAAAGACTCAAAGAACCCTTCCATGGCATATTTAGAAGCGGTGTAAGCCGTACGGGCAGGCGTTCCCCTCCGACCATTTATAGAAGAAATGCCAATCAAGTGGCCTTTCGAATCCAATAGATGGGGGAGCGCATACTTGGTGGCGTAAAGGGTTCCGTAAAAATTGATGTCCATCACCTGCCGGAATACGTCCAACGTCATGTCCTCAAAAAGTGCGCGCATGGAAATGCCTGCATTGCACAACAGCACATCAATGCGGCCAAACTTTTCGATGGCGGCCTCCACCATTTGTTGATTGTCTTTTTCTAATGCCACATCCAGGTTGAGCGCCAGGTGGTCTGGCATGCCTCGCTGCTCCAGCGCATCACTCACCGCTTGCATGCGCGCTGCATTTCTGCCGGTAAAAACAACATGATAACCGGCCTCTGCATAATGGTGAACCAAGGCTTTACCTATGCCGGAAGATCCTCCGGTGACAATTGCTACTTTTTTCATGAGCCTTCAAAAGTACTGCCTAACGGGAATATGTACCGCTTGTGTAATAATTTACCAATAGATAAACCGCAAGTTTAAATAAGGGGCCAAATTCACAAAATAATGCGCCAAACAGTCACAGTTGTCTGTCTTTTATTTCTCAGCCTAGGCACCATTGGTCAGCAGATCAAGGGACAAACTTTGAACGAACAGGGCGAACCCCTTCCATTTGCAACCATCCACATTAAAGGCACCACCCAGGGTACCACCAGCAATACAAATGGTTTTTACCAACTGCGTCTATCACCGGGCGAGTACACCTTGGTTGCCAAACACGTGGGTTACCAGCGCACAGAATTTCCCATTGTGGTAGCATCGCAGCCCATTCAAAAGGACCTGATACTTCCTGCGGAGACTGTACAGTTAAATGAAGTGGTGGTTCGTTCCGGTGGCGAGGATCCAGCCTATCGCGTGATTCGGGCGGCCATAGAAAGGCGGAGATTTTATGAGAAGGAGGTAGATGGCTATTCCTGTGATGTGTACATCAAAGGGCTGCAACGGGTGGACACCTTTCCCAAAAAGATACTCGGCATCCAGATGGTTCTGGATACAGGCATTGTGTATTTGAGTGAATCGGTAAGTAAACTGAAATTCCTGCGGCCCGACCGAGTGAAGGAAACCATGATTTCTTCAAAAGTAAGTGGAAACAACCGCGCCTTTAGTTGGAACATGGCGTCCGAAATGTTGGTGAACATGTACCAAAACACTTTTTACCTGGAAGACCTGAGCGAGCGTCCATTTGTATCCCCTATCGCCAATAACGCACTATTATTCTATGACTATTCGCTAGAAGGGGTCATTCAGGAGGATGGAGAGCTGATCAATAAAATCAAATTACTTCCCAAACGTCGCAATGATCCGGTCTTTGAAGGATACCTGTACATCGTGGAAAACAGCTGGCGCATTCAGAGTGTAGATGCGCTGCTGACCAAAAACAGGGGCATCGAATTCATCGATTCCCTTCAGATCACTCAGGTGTACAACCCGGCCGGAAAGGGTATCTGGATGCCTATGTCCCAGCGATTCAGCTTTTCCTTTAATGTACTAAAAATCAAGGGTAGCGGTCATTTCAATGCCGTTTATTCCAACTACGACCTGCAGCCCAATTATGCTTTAATCAGCGCAACCACAGGCAGTGAGCAGCCACCGATTCAACTTTTTTCCAAAAAAGATTTTGATATGGAAATACTAAAGGTCGAAGATGACGCCAATGAAAAAGACAGTCTGTACTGGGAAAACATCCGACCTATTCCGCTTACCATGGATGAAATCCGCGATTACACCATGAAAGACAGCATCCGGAAGGTGAAGGAAAGTGAGTGGTACCGGGATTCTATAGATACGGAGCGTAACCGGTTATCTGTGGGGAAAGTGTTGATTACCGGCTACACGCGGCACCATTCCTACGTCCACCGCCGATTAAATTTCCGGCCATTGATCAACAGTGCGCAATACAATACGGTGGAAGGGGCAGCCCTGGAACTCCGCGTAAACCACCAGTGGATGGATAAAGATGACCGGCCGGTTTGGGCGCTTTCACCTAGCTTAAGGTATGGTTTCTCCAATGAAAAATTTCATGCCGAGGCTACTGTCGGCCGATACCTAAAAGATCAAAAAGAAACGCGCATTCAGCTTAGTGGCGGTCGTTACATCTCCCAATTGAACGGGCGCTTGCCACTCAGTCCTTTTGCCAACACATTCAGTGCCTTATTTTTTGGTGAAAGCCCCATGCGCCTGTTTGAGCGGGGCTACGTGAAAGCCGACTTTCGCCAGGAGTTGGTCAATGGATTATTTTTGAATGTTCAGCTGTCCTATGCCAACCGCAACGAATTGTTCAACACGTCGGCTTATGCGATTATCCCTGAATCGCGATGGAACTTTGAGTCCAATCAGCCCTTTAATTTTGAGCTAGCCGATACTGCCCGCTTCAAACAGCACCAGCTGCTGGCGCTCGACCTAAGTCTGCGCATCCGATTTGATCAAAAGTATATCACCAGACCTGATCGCAAAATCAGACAAGCACCCCAGGCGCCCGAAGTGTATCTGCGCTACCGAAAAGGCTTTCCCTGGCTGGGTAGCGACCTGAGTTTTGACTATTGGGAGATTGAACTTCGGGACCGAATAAAAATCGGCCTGGTTGGCACCAGTGAATACCATGTGAGCACGGGAGGCTTTTTTAATAAATCCGAACTGACTTTTCTGGATTTCAAACATTTTAATGGCAACCGATTGAATTTCACCCGTATCAACAAACTGGTCACTTTCCAGCTGCTCGATTATTATACCTTTAGCACGACAGGCAAGTTTCTGGAAGTCCATTACGATCATCACTTCAACGAGTTTATTCTGAATAAAATCCCACTAATTAGACAATTAGACTGGCAAAGTGTGTTTTCGCTCAATTACCTGCACACTCGTGATCTTAACCACTATGTAGAGCTGGGTTTTGGCATCGAACACATCTTTAAAATTGTGCGCATCGACTACTTCACGAAATTTTCCGATGGCCAATTGATGACAGAGTTTCCTCAAAGAGGCATCCGTATCGGAATTGGTTTCTAAAGCCACTAGCTTTGCGCCATGAAAAAAGGAGACCGGTTGGAGCGACTGGAAATCACAGATATTTCCGCAGATGGTAAAAGCGTAGGACGCCATGAGGGCATGGTCGTTTTTGTCAATCAGGCGGTACCGGGCGACGTGGTTACTGCTCAAGTCACCTACACACGAAGAAAGCATGTGGAAGCCAACGTGGTCGCAATTCTGGAGCCTTCGGAGAAACGGGCTGAGCCTTTCTGTAAACATTTTGGTCTCTGTGGTGGTTGTAAATGGCAACATCTCAACTACGAGGCGCAGCTGACGTACAAACAGCGCCATGTGGCTCACAATCTGACAAAGCTTTCTGGCATTGAGCTACCTCCTATTCAGCCTATCCTCGGCTCAGTCGACACCCGATATTACCGTAACAAGTTAGAATTTACCTTTTCGAATAAACGCTGGCTTACCAAAAATGAAATCAACCACGCCGAACCAGTGAATCGGGATGGACTGGGTTTTCACATCCCCCGGATGTTTGACAAAATTCTGGACCTGGAGGAGTGTCATTTACAGGCCGAGCCCTCCAACCGCATTCGGCTCGCAGTAAGTGCCTACGCCAAGGCGCATGGACTACCTTTCTTCGATATCCGGGCGCAATTTGGCCTGATGCGTAACCTGATCGTGCGGACCACCACCACCGGACAAACGATGGTCATTGTACAGTTCTTTCGCAAGGATGAAGCCATCGCCGGCTTATTGGATCATCTGGTAGAGGAATTTCCGGAAATTACCTCCCTACAGTATGTGATCAATCCCAAGAAAAATGAAACATTCAATGATCTTCCCATTCAAGTGTACAAGGGCCCGAATTACATAGAAGAAAAAATGGCAGATCTCACTTTTCGGATAGGTCCGAAATCATTTTATCAAACCAATTCAAAGCAGGCCGAGCAACTGTATGCGCTGGTGAAACAATTGGCTGGTTTCGAAGGACATGAACGGGTATATGACCTTTATACCGGCACGGGGACCATCGCCAACTACCTGGCGCGCGAGGTGAAAGAGGTGATCGGTATCGAATACGTACCAGAGGCAGTGGCAGATGCCCGCATCAACAGCTCCATCAATGGCATAAAAAATACCCGGTTTTTTGCAGGCGACATGAGAGACCTGATGACCGCCGACTTTGTGGCCCAACACGGAACACCCGACGTCGTAGTTCTGGACCCTCCTCGTGCCGGCATGCATCCGGATGTGGTAAAGGCCCTGAACGAACTGGCGGTGAAACAGATCATTTACATCAGTTGTAATCCGGCCACCCAGGCAAGAGACCTGGAAACACTTGCCCAGGTATATGATGTGCAGCATATCCAACCTGTAGACATGTTTCCCCAAACGCAACATGTAGAAAATGTGATGAAATTAACTTTGCGCGATGGAAAATGATCCTTCACTCGACCCAAAATTTTTGGGGCAGATTTCGCAGGATTTTGTGAAGCTTTCGGATAACCTAAAGGAGGCCGCCTATCAGATGATCGTTCGGGAGATTTCAAAATTCCCGGTTTTCCCTACTTCCAAAGTTGATTTGCCCATCGGAAAGTTGATTTTTGACAAAGGTTTTACAGACAATGTGTGGAAATACCACATTTCTTTTATGGAAGAATTTGTGGCGCGCGGTATCGTGGATGAACCAGACATATTCAAAGCAAATTTCAAAGATCCGGATGAATTTTGCTGCCTGTTCGTCGTAGACCCCGAGTTTACCCACTTCGTTTTTATCCCTTACCCGGTAGATTGACCGTGCGTAAAAATTGAGATGGAATGTGCACGTGCGAATTGGGATAAAGAAAAGGCGTATATCCACACTATATCAGACTAATCCTTCGGCCAATAATGCCATTGATTCGGTCGAAAAGCGCCGATGGCTCCAGTGTACGCCAGTTGATGGTATCTAGTTCCCCACCATAACCCATGTAGTGGTCCAGGTCGAAAGCACTCATTTCACGAAGCACAAACTCGGGAAAGTTCAGGGCCACAATCCAACCCTCTTCCATGTCCTCAGACCACTCCTCGTAATAGCTGTCGTCAGAGCCGTGAAAATTCATCACATTTTCTCCTATGAGCAGGTATTTGTTGATGTCACAGCGGTTGAAATGGTCTACAATGTTTCGCTTGAAATGCATGATGTCATTGTTGATTGCATCGTTCCACTCACCCAGCATTTCGATGATCACAAAACCGCGTTCATAATCTGCGTATAGAATTTTGATGTAGAGGGTTTCCGAACCCATGAAGTCCCAGTAAGGATAGATGTAATAGCCGTAGATATCTTCCGAGTATTGGTCGGCATTATAAGTCTTGCCATAAAAAGGAGAGGCCGGATCTTCTTCAGGTACATAATACTGTCTCCAACGGTAAAAGGGTTCTAGCGTATGCATGTTGCAAAGGGAATGGTCTTTCACAATAATCCCGTTCCAATCGGCCAAAAAAATTGTTCAATTGACTATCTTCTCTATCAAGATTGAGTGAATATGAAAAAACTGATGATCAGGTTACTTTTGATCACCTGTCTGCCGGCAAGTGCGCAGGATATGAACAACCACCGGCTGGCGAAAATATTTGAAACCTCCGCCGACAGTCTCAAGGGGCAAATCGGTGCCTGGGAAATCTGGCGCAACGGCCTACCCATGATTTGCATCACAGATCAAAACCACAACCGCATGCGTATCATGATGCCTGTAAAAGAAGTGCGCAACGCTTCAGGTGATGAAATCATGCGCTGCATGGAAGCCAATTTTCACACCGCTTTGGATATCAAGTATGCCATTTCCGACGCATTTATCTGGGTAGTTTTTATTCATCCACTCAATGAACTAACCATCGGACAGGTAATGGATGCCATGGATCAGATACAGGCTGGCTACATCACCTATGGTACCATCTATTCAAGTACCGAACTGGCGTTTCCCAAATCGGAGGACGATGCAGACGATGGGGTCAAACGGGGTTAATCAAGATTTTTATAAATTTCCCCTGCCTTCATAACGAAAACTACATTTTTTGTGGCCTGAATTTCCTCCAGCGGGTTTTTAGAGGTAGCTACCAAATCTGCGACATAACCGGCTTTCACCTGCCCAAGCTCCTCTTCCATGGATAATACCCTCGCGGCAACCGAAGTGGCACATTGGATGGCCTTCATCTCAGGCATCCCTCCTTCTACCATGTACGCGAACTCCCGGGCATTGTCGCCATGCCTGAAAACGCCTGCATCCGTACCGAACGCAATGGGCACACCCCGCTTGTACGCCTTTGCGAAAGTACCCAGAATCTGAGGACCAACTTCCAGGGCTTTTTTAGCCACCATGTCCGGATAGAAACCTTCAATTTTGGCCTTCTCTTCCACTTCCTTTCCTGCGGTAATGGTGGGGATGAGGAAGGCCTTGTATTGTTTCATCAGATCCATGGTCTCCTCACTCATGTAAGTGCCATGCTCGATGGTCAATACACCTGCCCTTATGGCGCGCTGCATGCCCTCATCGCCGTGCGCGTGGGCGGCCACATGAAAACCCAGATCGGTGGCAGCGCTGACAATGGCAGCTATTTCTTCTTCCTTAAAATGTGCGCCGGTACCGTCGCTGGCCACACTTAATACCCCGCCCGTCGCAGTGATCTTGATGAGATCCGCACCGTTTTTGTACCGTTGCCGCACGGCCTTGTAGGCATCTGACGTTCCGTTGACCACCCCCATTTTCGGGCCTGGATTGCCCTGTAAGTCGTCTCGGTAACCATTGGTGGGATCGGCATGACCTCCGGTTATGGCCAGACTTCGCTCGGCTGTAAATACGCGCGGCCCGACGACAAGTCCCTTTTTAATCGCATTTTTCAAGGCCACGTTCACGCCCGTACCACCCACATCTCGCACCGTCGTAAAACCGGCCATAAGCGTGCGTCTGGCAATATCAGCTGCTTCAAACGCTTTGTCCGCCGGATTTAGCTGAAATTCTTTTAAATAACTGTCCGGACCGGGATCCCCTTCCATGTGCACGTGCAGATCGATCCACCCCGGCATGACAGTGGCTGACTTTAAATCGATGTATTGATCGTTTGGATCAGGTGGGCTGTATCCTTTGATGACCTCCTGGATCAGGCCTCCTTTGATGATGAGGGTCATTTCAGTACTTGCCTTGTCAGTTACACCATCTATCAAAGTACCGGCATGAATCACCGTTTGTTGTGCATGAATCAGCAATACCGAAGCAATGCAGGTAAGGAATGCGAAAAGCAATTTCAAGACTTATTCATTTTTGGTTCAGGATCCAAGCTAGACCTTTTTTTTTAGAAATGAAGCCCCCAAGGCGTAGATGGACAGCCCAATCAACACCAACCACGGGACACCATGCAAAAACAGGTCGAACCAGTCAATGGGTTGCATGCCTGTGGCTCCCCCCACGACCCACTTGACCTTTCCAACAAGGTGTGGCGGATTAAAAGGGGCCAGGCCAAGAGTTAAGGAACTGATAATGGCATAACGCCACCAGCTGCCGGGAATACCATTTGATCGTTTATTCATTCAGAATGCCAAAAAAAAGCTGGCTGAAGTAAAAGTGAAAAATTCAAAAAATACACACTGCCTGGACAAAAGTCCGAACCCGGGCCAAAGAACAACCCCCATGCTGTACCACGAAAATTCGCACAGACTCCAGTGTCGGTTACGTTTTCAATAACTGAATCATGAGCAGAAAGGCCCTGAACCCCGCTTGATTTTACATGCCCCTGATTCAAAGACTTTTAGCAAAAATGGATTTTATCAGGAACCAGGTCAGGACTTCCTGGTCCGTATGCCAACGGCCGCCCAGATGGGACAAAAATTGATTAGCGCCGTCAACAGTAACACACCGCCAATGACCAAAAGTAGGATACCGATTGTTCCGGTGACCACACCTGTGAAATACATGACAGCTACTACGATGGCAAAAAGTATTCTAAATACTTTATCTGCAGGTCCAATATTCTTTTTCATATTCATAAAGTTACTTTGTCAAATTTGGGATATTTAATTTTCATCTACCGTAACAATGGTCACGTTAAAAACTGATATCTACCCAAGTTGGCTACTTTTTCTAGGCATTTTGGGTCTGCCAATGTACGCACCAGCGCAGAGTGAGACACTTCTTACCTATGAGAGGAAGACAACGCATATCCCCGAGAAAGGTATCGAGGCGATTGACCTGAGTCCTGCTGCAGACCACCTGGCAGTGGCGCTTGACAATGAAATATTTGTCTATACTTATCCTTCTTTGGATCTGGTGGCACAATGGCGCACAAACACCCACATCGTGAAAGTAAAACCGGAAAATGACTTTGTCTTATGGCGATTAAACCCCTGATACGCGTCAAGACTTGCGGACTGCTGGCAATCGGGCTGCTCTTTTGGACTGAAACCGCCCATGGCCAGACGCGGTCTACCCTTCAGATGGACGAAATATCCGTCTACTTCGCCGAGCAAGGCTACCTCCTGCTGGACAGTAACCGATGGAACATTGACCCCGAGCTTTTCCCACTAGAAAACGACCAGTTTTTTTACATCAGTTACGCCTATGAAAACGAAACCATCAACAAGCGCTTATTTGCCCTTGACCGATCGCTGCTAGTGACCCGCTACGATCTGTTTCGGATAGATGGCCAACCCATCGAGCCGCAGGATACACGCGATTTCGAATTGTTTTACTACATCATGGACGAAAAAAGATCGGAAAAAGTCACCAATCTCAAGCTTACCGTACTGCCCCTGCCCAAGCTGAAATACGACATCCGCACCATGATCAAACAATACCACATGGAAGGTAGGCCTGCCGAACAGACGGCCCGTGCCATCGCCAACGTATGGAAAACCAGATACGGCAATGTGGACCTGTCCGCCTTGCAGCGATTGGTGGAAATGGTACAAAAGGAACAACCTTGACATGATGAAGTCTGATGTGCTCATTATCGGAGGGGGTGCCGCCGGTTTTTTTACGGCCATCAACCTGGCAGAAAAGGTCTCAGGGTTGCAAATCACCATCCTTGAAAAATCGCAGCAAACACTGGGTAAGGTGAAAGTATCCGGTGGGGGCAGGTGCAACGTGACCAACGGGCGCCAACAACCTTCGGAATTGGTCAAATTTTATCCACGCGGACAGAAAAAGTTACTGCCCCTTTTCGAACAGTTCAGTACGGCCAGCATGGTGGATTGGCTGGAAGCGCATGGCGTGTCTACGTACACCGAGGCCGACTTACGCACTTTCCCAACCACCAACAAGTCCCAAAC
This sequence comes from uncultured Roseivirgaceae bacterium, assembly GCA_964403075.1. GTDB lineage: Bacteria > Bacteroidota > Bacteroidia > Cytophagales > Cyclobacteriaceae > CAYOEV01. Next base: position 139,009 of record CAYOEV010000002.1, read on the forward strand.
CATCATCGACTGCTTTTGGGCGCTGGTCAAAAAACACCAGATCCGGGTGGAAACGGGAGTGGCGATGACAGGGCTGCGGCCGCAAGGTGCTGACTGGGTGGTGGCTACCAATCAGGGAGAATTCCATGGAAACCGCCTCATCCTGGCCACTGGCAGCTCAACCAATGTGTGGCAGCAATTGGCAAATCTTGGACTGGATATACACCCACCTGTACCGTCACTTTTCACTTTTAATATTACAGACAGCCGGCTGGAAGGCCTGTCGGGCATCTCATTCCCCGAAGCCCGGGTGAGGGTGGCAAAACAAAAGCTGGAAGCAGCCGGTCCGCTGTTGATCACGCATTGGGGACTGAGTGGTCCGGCCATATTGAAACTGTCTTCATGGGGCGCGCGCGAGCTACACGATGTGCACTACCAGTTTGAAATGCTCATCAACTACCTGGGTAACCAAAGAGATGAGGAAACCAGGCGATCGCTTCAGGCCTACAAAACCGACCACCCGAAAAGAAAAATTAGCACGCACCCCCTGTTTGAGTTACCCACCCGTTTTTGGCAACAGATCACCAGCTACTGTGGCATTGATGAAGCACAACAGTTCGCCGAACTCACAAAAAAGCAGATGAACAAACTCATCGAAGAGCTCATTCAAGGCCGCTATTCCGTAAATGGTAAAAGTACTTTCAAAGAAGAATTCGTTACCAGTGGTGGGGTGGCGCTGCATGAATTGGACTTGAGCACTTTTGAATGTAAGCGATTTCCCAACCTCTTCCTGGCAGGTGAGGTGGTAGATATCGATGCCTTGACGGGAGGATTCAACTTTCAGGCCTGCTGGTCAGCGGGGTGGATACTGGCAGAGTACCTCAGTGGCATCACCGAGCCCCAAATGACCACGAACAAATAGCGCTCACATTCACAAAATGCGGCTGAAAGTTTTCTTGTAACAAATATTGAAAGCTCCAAAAGCCATGGCTCGGCAACGGAAGGTGAGAACGGATTTTTTTTTGTCTATTTATAATTACCTGACTAATTAACCCTTCAATAGAGAGAGAATTTAGCATCCCACCCGACGAAGAAGGTTTTAATTCTGTCAACTGTGCGACGCTGGAGATTTGAAAAACACCTTATTCTTGTAGAGACCTTTTTTATCACATGAAGATCGCGCTGCTTTTTTTTAGTCGTTCCGCTCAATCGGAAAGCCAGTATAAAACCTGGCGACCGGCACAGCAGCAAAATGCGCAGGTGGCTCATCTGCTCATCAATCGTTCGCTGGGTACACTCAAGCATTCAGGTTTCCCGGTTTTTCATGTGGATGAAAACTGCCAGGAGGGAGCCACTTTTGGTGAGCGATTGAGACACGCCTACCAAACCGTATTTGATCAGGGTTACGATGCGGTGGTAGCTTTTGGCAATGACACCACCAGCCTCGACGGCATCAATTGGCGCGACATTGAACATCAATTGGCCCGGCATGACCTCATTTTCGGGGGCACCCAACGAGGTGGTACCTATGTGCTGGGACTCAATAAAAAAACCTTTGATCAACTGGACTTTGATCAGCTGCCCTGGCAAACCCGGCAACTGCTGGGCAGTCTGCGCAAGTGGGCCAAAGAAAGTCAACAAGGCACACATGAATATCCAGTGAGGTGGGAACTCAATGATGCCCAAGACCTGCACCTTTTTCTCAAACTGCAAAGCCATACCGACTTTTCCCGGCTCTACAAACAACTCTGGACGTCCATTCCTACTCATTACCCCCCTGTTTCTTTACCCTTACGATCGGTTCGCGTAAAGCAGGGCCTACCTCCAAGAGCCCCCTGACCCGGCACTTGATCGGTCCGTTTTCCTAACCCTTTTTTTCACAACCATTACACCATCTAATCATGAAAAAATTTTTCATCGCGGGGCTGTTTGTCCTTACCGGACAGCTGGCGCTCGCACAGGCATCCCTGGAAATCACCCTATTAGACAGCTCAAAGGCCCCCGTATCTTTTCATCCGGTAGAAATAATCAATCCATCCATTGGCTTCAGTCAGCAGGCACTCTCCACCGTCAATGGGAAAGTCCGTCTGGATGGACTATCTACCTCGGGCACGTATTCGGTGGTCCCGGCAGAAAGTGATTTTTACAATGCCGCTGCCATTCAGGGCATTTCATTGACTTCAGACAAGACCACCAGCATCACCCTGACCATGGGTCAAAAAACGGTGGCATTGGAAGGTGTCACCGTCGTGGCCGATGCGTACCAAACCATCAATGCCACAGATGCGGAAGTAGCCTCTGAATTAACAGCCAGAGAAATCCAACAACTACCCGTTGAAGGCAGGGACATCACCCGCACGCTTTACCGATTGCCCAACATCACCCAGGCCACCGGTTTTTTCCCGGAGGCGCCAAACGTGGCCATCAATGGGGCCAATGCCCTTTACACCAACTATCAGATCGATGGACTGGAGAATAACGAAAATTTCCTCGGTGGCCAGCGCTTCAACATCCCCATCGGGTTTACGAAAAACATCACGGCGCTGACCAATAATTTTAGCGCAGAACATGGACTCACCTCCAACGGCATCATCAATATCACTACCAAATCAGGTACCAATGACCTGAGCGGAGAAGCCTTCTATGTAGTAAGGCCCGGTCCGCCACTGGATGCCTCCTCTCCTTTTGCCCAGCGTGACCTATCCGGCAATCAGGTCAAAGATGGCTTCCAGAGGCATCAGGTAGGTTTCGGCGTGGGCGGACCTATCATTAAGGATAAAACCTTCTATTTTGTGAATGTAGAGCACACCACAGATCTCAAAGACAACTTGCTCAATGTGCCCGAACTGGGGATCAACGAGACAGTAGAAGGCACCAACCGGTTTACCTACCTGTCTGGAAAAATTGATCATTACTGGTCGAAGAAATTTCGCTCTTCGTTACGTGTAAATCGGGGGATAGTGAATATTGAGCGACAGGGCGGCGGCCTCGAAGGTGGCGTTACGTTTCCTTCTGCCGGTAATCAGCAAGACCGTCTTTCCTGGAATGTGGCTTTGAAAAACACCTACAATTCAGAAAACTTCACGTACGAAGCCAATTATCAATACGGCACATTTAGTTGGAATTACGCCAATCCGGAAAACAATGACAGTCCTGATGTGACGGTCATAGGCGCTGGTGGCACCACCGTGGCCGTATTGGGTCACCCCGGCTTTGTATTTGATGAAATGGAGCGTTCTCATGTGTTCCAGCAAAAGCTGTCCTTCCTGCGCAAAGACCACTTGATTAAAGTAGGCGGGCAGCTGCGAAGCTCCGGGTATGAATTGTTCGGGGGCGGCAATCCGAATGGGAGCTACCTCGTCACCCTTAGCCAGGCGCAGGAAGATCAAATCGCCGCCAGCAACATCGGCAGCAGCCTGGCTCCTGAAGACATACCTTCGGATGTCACCGTCAATAATTATGGTGTAGAACTAAGACCGAACGCATTCGAAAAGCGACAGCAAATATTTTCCCTATACGCAGAAGACCAATGGACCCTATCCAGCCGGTTAAATGTAAATGTTGGCCTCAGATGGGATTATGACAACCTGTCCAAAGGGGGGGGCGACGAAGGCGATTTCAACAACATCGCCCCTCGGCTTAGTGCCAACTACAAAATAAATGAGCGTTCTTCCATTCGTGCGGGTTACGGCATTTATTACGACAAAGTCTTGTACGCCATCTACAGCGATGCGCTTCAATTCAATTCCAACTCAGCCGATTATCGACAGCAACTGCAGGCGCTCATTGAACAGGGCATCCTGCCGGCTAATACCGACATCAATGCGGTAACCAATGAAGGCAACCTCGTAGCCAATGTGGCCAATGCAACCTATTTGGATGGACCCTCTGCAGCGTCGCTACAGGGGCAGCGGGAAGATGTTTTTCAAAATGAATTGCGCATCTTAAATCCCAATGGCTATGACAACCCCTTCAGCCATCAGTTCATGCTCGGCTACCAAAGAAGGGTCAGTGACGAATTGATCTTCTACGTAGACGGGATGTACAACCGGTCGTTCAATCTGTTTCGATTGCGCAACCTGAATGCGCCAGGGCCCTACCCACTGGATGATCCGGACAATACCGTGGTACGCACCACCAGTGAAGCAGACCTTACCCGACCCATTCCCATCCTGGAAGATGGCACGGGCAATTATGCCTTGGTGGCCGGCGATACTTTACGTGGAATCGCCCGAAACGTGGTGATGACCGAAGCCAAAGGAAAGTCGGAATACCTGGCCTTGAATTTTACCATGCAAAAAGTTCGTGGCACGGACAACTACGCCTACCGGCTGATGTACACGCTATCCCGCCTGGAAAACAATACCGAGGACATCAACTTCCGCGCCCAGGATGCCAACAATTTTTCCACGGAATGGGGGCCTTCCATCAATGACCGCACCCACCTGATCAATGGCATATTTAATTATTTTCCTTTTAACAATACTTCCTTTACGCTGGCGGGTCTGCTGCAAAGTGGTCAGCCAATAAACCGTATTCCAGATGCGGACAGATATGGCGGCACCACAGACCTAAATGGAGATGGCCGCGCGTTTGGTGATGCGTATGTGGGCAATAGCGATCGATCGCCTGGGGCCTCCAGAAACTCCGATAGACTGCCCTGGTCCGCCACCTTCGACATCAGCCTTTACCAGACTTTCTCTGTGAGTGACCAATCGAAGATTGAACTGGGGGCACAAATATTCAACGTGTTCAACGCCGAAAACCTAAGCGGCTACAGCAACAACGCCACGCAAAGCAACCAGGTGCAGCCCGGACCGGAAAGCTCAGGTGTGTTGATTACCCGAAACAGCGCCCCCCCGCGGCAGTTTCAGTTTTCATTGCGCTATTTATTTTGATCAAGCAACCCATGTGGATGAAATCTATTCATAGTCTCCTACTCCCCGTGCTGCTTGTGGCTTGCTCAACGCCAACAGAAAAAGCACAAGTGCCGGATGACTGGCCCGCCATTGTCGCACAGGCGGAAGGACAGTCCATCAATATGATGATGTGGAAAGGAGATCCACTGATCAACCGGTACATGGAGAACTTTGTGGTGCCACAATTAAAGGATCGATACAATATCCAACTGAAAATCGTGGCCGGACAGGGGTCCGAGATCGTGGGTACCCTCATGCCTGAAATAGAAGCCGGCAAAGCCGAAAGTGAGATAGATCTGGTTTGGATCAACGGCGAA
>CAYOEV010000003.1:0-13912 GCA_964403075.1 uncultured Roseivirgaceae bacterium
CGCCTATCTTCCCACCAGCCCGCCCACGCCCGGGTATTTTGCCGGGCCATCCCGCATTCCATGCTGCGCATGGAGTGGGGGAAATGTTAAGGTTAGCGTATGTGTTTACCCAGACGGCTCGCAGGGCAGCCGAGACTAGAGGGCTGGACCAGAGATGCGGATGTAGATTATATTAAAGCAGGAGTACAAGGCGAGTACTATTATGAAAATTTTTATAACTTCATGCATAATCCCGGTAATTATCAAGGATGGGGAGTGTCCGGAGGTATAGGTCCCGCGTTCGGTTTCTCCGGGGGTTGGGGCAGGACATTAAGACATTGGGATAATAATATAGATGATATGCTTGATAGTATACCTTTTTGGCCATTTGACCCGTTTGGAGAATGAAGTTTAGTCATAACCAATTTACTCGAATATTTATAGTTTTATTTTTTACAACTTTTGGTATTTTTATTTGGTACAATGGTAATCGACAAGATGAAGAATTTAAAAAATTAAACTTTAAAGGTGTAGTTGAAGGAAAGATTTCCATTGAAATGGGTGCCCATCAATATATAATTAATGGTGATAAAATTTATTTTTATTCTTATGATCATACTTTTAATCCCTATGTTGATATTGGCGATTCTATAGTGAAAAATGAAGGAGAGGAAAGAATAATTATTTTCAAAAATGGTAGCAACAAGAGAATTGAAATCGATCTTTAGTTCAGTAGTAATAATCCTATTAATTATTAGCTGCTCAAGCCAAAATGTGGAAGACTCTAAATTTATTGGTTCATATAGATATACAGAGCCGGATACTGCAATCAATGTTATCACCCATATTACAGAAATGAGTCTTAATTTAAATTGCATTATTATCAGAGAATTAGACTTTAAGGATGATGGAATGTGTTATTATGATGCCGGAGGGAAGGATTTAAAAGAAATTGATTAGGTGTAGTAGAAGAATATGGTACGAGTTATAAGGACTCACTTCTGTGAGGCTTTTTCAATCTAAATCCTTGATAAGCTCCAGTAGTTCTTTATCAGATATACTGTCTTGATCGGATTTATCGTAGATGTAAATCAGGTAGACTTTGGTGTCCGTAACGTGCAGGTGAGTAATGATCCTTGCACCGCCAGACTTGCCCTTTCCTTTAGACTTTATCGAGAGGCGTATTTTATAGCAGTTGTGCTTGATGGAAGTGCCATGAGTAGGATCAGTTTCCAGTGTGTTAATCAAATTTTTCAGCTCTTGCCTGAGGGAAGGGTATTTTCTTATGAGTGCTTTGGCCTTGCGTTTGAATTTGGAGGTAAGTTCAATCTTCAAGTTCATTGAGAAAGTCCCTTGCCGATTGTAGTTTTATTTTACCTTCCTTGGCCAGTTTCACTTCATCTACGGCTTCTTTGAATTCTTTTAGAAACTCAGCCTTAGATTCTGTAAGCGTGGTTGCTTTCACGAAAGAGAAGTTTTGAAGCATCTCCATGAAGAAAGCCGCTTTGTTGTCTTTTATATCGAGTAGTACTTTCATGGGTTTAAAATTATGAATAAGCTGGTTTGGTTTTAGCATCCCTCAGGAAAGCATCCATAAGGGCGAACAGATGACTTTTGTCATCTGAACTCAGGATAGCAATATCCTGAATTCTTTTAACAGTTTGTTTATCAAAAGTAGCTGCTGCGGTCTCATCGACCAGGTAATCTAAAGTGACATTAAATACATCAGCTATTTTCTTGGCCGTACTTACTGATGGCGTGGCTTCGTTACGCTCGTACTTGCCTATTGCTTCCCTGGATGCATGGATGCTTTTGGCCAAATCCGTTTGTGACATCCCTTTAGCCTTCCTTAAGTATGCTATCCGATCCCCTATTTTAGTCATGATTAGCCCTTGAAATGTCTGATAATACTGTAGAAGACAAAAATATGGTAAAATAATATGTAAAGTAAGATGATAATGGCTTGTTTGTGAGGCGTGATTTTAAAGAGTTTGTCTAATCCTACCAATCGAATAAAATCAATTTTTTTTCTACGAATGAAATAAATGCTATCAGAATGTAAGCTTCCTCACCAGCCCGCCCACGCCCGGGTATTTTGCCGGGCCACCCCGCATTCCATGCTGTGCATGGAGTGAAGGAAATGGTAAAATTGGCGTATTTGTTCATCCAGCCGGCGCGCAGGGCAGCCGAGACACCGGGCACTTTGTCTTCCTTCGACAAGCTCAGGATGACACGACCTCGCGCTGTCACATTGATGGATATGATAAAATTAAGCAATTATTGACATAAGGTTTTTGATTTTTAATCACGGCAAAGGCCAGATGGGATCACAGGTCACGAACAGTTGAATGATTTTTTTCTGATCAGAATGGGAAAATTCCTGGTGGCGATGAATGGAATACTGTATCAAATTTGACTAATGGACTTGTTTTAATTGAATTTGTAGGTCTTATTTACGAACCTGTCGGAGGCCTGGATGGATCGTGAACAGGATTTTTTACCCATTCAATGGGGTTATTCTTTTGTAGATGTCTTTCTTTTCGGTTTTCGTGAAAAGGCGATGATTTCCTGATATTCCAGATAGCCCTTGTCGGTCATAAATGGAATCAAACTACTCCACAAAATATCTAAGGGGCCCGGGGGATGTAATTCCATACCTTTTGTAATCAATTCCTGAGCGGTGTAAAAAAGGCTGACCATCCAGATGGTACGCACATAATGATGGTAATTGATGCCATCGGTCTCTGGGATTAGCCGGTCTGTCTCAATGTAATATTTGATCAGATTTTGGGCATCCCTGAACCTGTAGAGTGTGATTTTCTTGTACTCTTTCGTTATTTTAGGAAATTCACTAAAGATGTATTGCAAATTATTGTAGTAGAAGTAATATTTCGCTTGTATTTCACTGTAGCGCCGGAATATCTGTTCAAAGTGGTACAGCGTGATGTATCCCTTGGGCATAATGTCAATGGCCGAATCTACTAGCATTTGGTTTTGAATAGCGGCCAGCAGATCAGTTTTTCGAGTAAAATAGTAAGTAAGGTTACCCGGGCTGATACCCAACGAGTCTGCAATGTCTTTGATACTAACCACATGAAAACCCTTCTGATTGAAGAGCTCAATGGCGCGGGTGATGATTTCTTGTTTCCTTGACTCCATTCAAGGAACAAATCTAATTTTTATAAACCAAACAGTTGGCGTGCATGCCCGCACCCACGGAGGCCATTACGGCTATGTCCCCATCTTTTAATGGGTAATCTGAGAGTTCTCCACTGCGCATCATATCTAGTAGCGTCGGAATAGTGGCCACAGAGGTGTTGCCCAATTTTTGCAATATGATGGGCACGCGGGAGCCTAAACCCGTTTGTTCGTGCAACTTCGCCAGTTGCATCCCAATGGCCTCAATCATCTTGGCGTTGGCCTGGTGGAACAGGAATTGGCCCACTTCCTCTAATTTAATACTCAACGAATTCAGACATTCGGTAATCACCAGGGGCACATTGTTTACGGCATATTTAAAAACACTCCGTCCAGTCATGGAAATGTAAAGGTGAGGATCTTCACCCTGCAATGGTTTGTCCATTTTCAGATATTCCAGTTCTTCGCCACAGTCAGAAACACTTTGGTAGGCCAATATACCGCGCTTTTCATGCTCCTCTTTAGCGACCACCAACGCTGCTCCGGCACCGTCACCAAAAAGCATAGAGTCAATGTTATGCGGATCCAGGACCCTCGATAAGGATTCCACACCTATTACCAAAACGGATGCTGCGGCACCACTTTGGATGTAATGATGCGCCTGATCCATGGCCAACAACCACCCTGGACAACCAAACAATACATCGAAAGCAAAACATTTTGAGTTTTTTATGCCTAAATCATGCTTCACTTTCGCCGCCAAATTGGGTATCATGTGGCCCTGGTGTTCGTCAGGTTGAATGTCGCCAAAATTGTGTGCCACGATGATGCCACCCAGGCTTTCACGATCGAATGTCGAGTGCTCAAGGGCGTTGGCAGCTGCACCTGAAGCCATGTCGCGCGTACTTTGACCACATGCATATCGTCGTTCTTCAATGGAGGTAATTTCGTGTAATTTTTCAATGATTTCAGCCGCAGATTTAGGAATGCGTTCGCCACTTCTGTTGAGAAAAGTGTTAGATAAAAATTCTTTATTTTTAACCCTTCCTTTAGGTATAAACGCGCCAGTTGTTTGGATAACTGAGTTAGTGTACATGTCTATTTTAGTATGAGCATACTAAATTATAGCTTCTGTACAACTTGGGCATAAATTATTTGAAATATTTTGAGGAGAACTTTAATTCCGGGGTTTATTTAGCTGACTTTGCTCTTCTGAGGTGAGTTTGACATAGGAATAGCCTGACCAATAGTTACCGGTGAAGTCGGACGTATTTTCGAAGGACTCTTCACCGCGCTCCATTTCGGCATTCAGATCAGTAGGCTGATAATCGGCATCATGTAGGGAGGTGGTCGCATAAAAACCGGCATAACGGTGCGACTTGTCGTCTTTCCTTCTAGACCAATCTCCGGCGAATCTACTTGTGCTCAGGTACCAAACGCCATTTTCATTGGTTTTGAATTGCTCGATCCAGCTAACTTCTTTCCAATACCAGGGAGCAAACCATTTTTTCTTGGGTCGGATGTATTGTTCTATCCTGGAAATGGCGAAAACATCGGTACTCAGATAGATATTACCGTTGTACCGCCCGTTTTTTTTATCAAAAGATACAATGACCACATCTACGCCATCAATTTCTGTGTAGCCCATTATTTCGTAATTGTACTTCTTCATACGTTCTGGCTGTAAGGGGCGGATATGGCTTAGAATGGAGCGTTCAACCATTTGATACGCACCTCCCTGGGTGAGGGTAATACCCGCAGCTTCCAAATTCATCAGTATGCGCTTGCGGCCTTTCAGATAAAATATGCGGCTATGCCCATCACCTCGCTGGTCGGGCATAATGGCCTCCACCACAGCCTCTGCCAGGTAAGCCATCTCAGTGCCGGCATATTCTTCTTCCTTGTAGTAGCCAACCAGTGCATGTTTTTCCACCAAATGGTTGCTTTCGATATTGGCGTATGCTTTACGCACCAAGTTGGCACCTGTTTCGGTTTCGGCCACACCCACCGTTTCCATCAGGTTGTGAGCAGCCAATTGAATGGTCATCTCTTGTCCAGAACTCACGGCGGCCACCGGTTCAGTGGTGATTTGATAATCAAAAGCGGACGCCTTGATTTGATTTACCTCACTGCTTATTTGCAAAATAAAATCACCATTGACATTGCTCGTAATGCCCTGCGTGCTTCCATCAATCCATAGATGTGCGTAAGGAATTGGAGATTGGGTCTTTTGGTCAATCACTTTTCCTGACAATACCTTATGCTGGGCAAACGCAGCCACGGCAAGCAGCGGCAGCATGAGTAGCAACAACCATTTCTTCATACAGGTACTTATTTACTTACCATAAAAATAACTCAAAGATAAGAGAGTCCCCTTTCTGATGATTTTATTTCATGCTGGGGGAGTTTGAGTCTATTTTATTTAAAGGACATATCTTCAGGTTTAAATGAAAGGATTTTTTAAAAAATATTTTGGGCCAAGTACAATGGTTACGGCGGCCTTTATCGGACCTGGAACCCTCACGGTTTGCACACTCGCGGGTGTGCAATCAGGGTATGGCCTGCTTTGGGTATTGGTGTTTGCGATATTTACGACCATCATACTGCAAGAGATGGCAGCACGCCTGGGGTTAATAACCCAAAAAGGGCTGGGTGAGGTTTTTCGTTCTCTGATCAGTCATCCTGCGGCTCGATGGGCATTGTCAATATTGGTCATTCTGGGCATTCTGATGGGCAATGCTGCCTACCAGGCGGGTAATCTTGCAGGGGCCGGTTTGGGACTTGAATTGCTGGGGGATGTCGGTATACCCTGGGCGCTGATCGTGGGTGTACTCGCTTTTTTTCTATTGTGGTTTGGTCAAATGAAGCAGATGCACCATCTGTTGATAGTTTTGGTACTGGTCATGAGTGTGGTTTTTGTATGTACGGCCATCATTGTGAGACCTTCATTTAGTGCCGTGCTATCTGGTTTGCTCATCCCAAGAATGAGTGCCCATCAGCAGCTCATGGTGTTGTCATTGTTAGGGACTACCATTGTGCCATACAATCTTTTCTTGCATGCATCTGCGGTTTCGAGTAAATGGAAACATCCGGAAGAGCTCAATGGGTTGCGTACAGAAAACCGAGTGGCCATTTTGATCGGTGGTGTCATATCGGTGGCGATTGTGATCACCAGTGCCACCGCATGGAGCGGTGAAAATCAACAAGTAAATGGGGTGGCTGACATGGCGGTGCAACTGGAGCCGTTGCTAGGTGCATGGTCTTCTGCTTTTCTGGCTGCGGGTTTATTTGCGGCGGGGATTTCCTCATCCCTGACTGCCCCGTTGGCAGCTGCATATGCAGCCAAAGGCATTTTTGGATGGAAGTCGGAAAAAGGGTGGGCATTTCGCCTGACTTGGATGGCCGTGCTGCTTTCGGGTATCATCGTCTCTGTCTCAGCTTATCGCCCGGTGGCCATTATCCAAACTGCGCAGATGGCCAATGGTTTACTACTTCCTGTGGTGGCGGTATTGTTGATATATGCCTGCAACCAGCGAAAGCTTATGGATAAATATGTCAACCGTACTTTCCAAAATATTTTGTCTGTGCTGGTAGTAGGGGTGTGTATACTTTTAGGGGTGCGCAGTTTTCATAGGGTCTTTGATTTTTTATGATTGATCTCAATGCCGATCTTGGGGAAATGCATGCATCGCACGATGCGGAGATAATGCCTTTTCTGACTTCCTGTAATGTGGCTGCCGGAGGACATGCCGGCAATAGAGCATCCATGCATTCGGTCATTACTTTGGCCATTGCGCATGGCGTGGCCGTGGGCGCACACCCGGCCTACCCTGATCGGGCGCATTTTGGTCGAAAACACCTGGATATACAATGGGAGTTATTGGAAGCATCGTTAGAGGAACAGATAGGAGATTTTTTAGCGGTGGCTGGAAGTTTGGGTGTATCCATCCATCACATTAAGCCCCATGGGGCATTGTACAACGACTTGATGACGGACGGACATTTGGCAGAGGCTTTTGTGGGATGGATAAATAAGCATTTTCCACAAACCTCGCTTTATGGAATGCCAGGTTCTGCCATGGAGCAGGCAGCAAATGTTATGGATCACCCTTTTGTTGCAGAAGGTTTTGTGGATAGAAAGTACGAGGCCAATGGACGGTTGCGTTCAAGGACTCTGGAGGACGCCGTATTGGTAAATACAAAGGATGTATTGAAACAAACAAGGGAGATGGTCTTCAATCAAAGGGTAAAGACCACCAACCAATCGTGGCAACCGCTAAAAGTGAGGACCCTGTGCCTGCACGGCGACACGCCCCGTGCTGTGGCGCTGGCAAAATCTATTTATAAATTATTGACCGATGAAGGGGCAGAGCTGGCTACAATGGCGTAAGCGGGAATGGGCTGTTTACCAGTTGGGAAAAGAGGTGGTGCAGTTAACAGCTCGCGGATCAATCACCATTCAGGAAATGCATGCGTGCTACCGCCTCCTCGATAAGGCCTTAAAGCCACACGACCTTGTCATGGGCTACGACTCACTTGCGTTTTTTTCAAAACTTACGCATCCAAGTTGGGTGAGCCGACTGCTCGCTGCCGAAGGGGATGCATCGGATTCAACGCTTTTTCCAGCCAGACAGGAAATTCCCATATGCTATGAGATGGGACTAGATCAGAGGCAGGTTGAGAAAGCCACCGGGCTTACTTTTTCGGAATGGATAAGTATCCATCAGTCAAAGGTTTATACAGTTGCCTTCGTGGGTTTTATGCCTGGCTTCATATATACGTCCGGCATGGATGCACGACTGAAAGTTCCAAAACGTTCAGATCCCAGGCCGCATGTGTTGGGAGGCAGCGTGGCGATTGGGGGCGACCAAACGGGTATTTACACATTGCCGGGTCCTGGGGGCTGGCAGGTGATCGGACGCACGCCTTTGGTATTGTTTGACCCGGTCCGGCTTCCGCCATTGAAAGTGAGTCCTGGCGATGAAATAGTTTTTCGAGCCATTGATGAACAAGACTTTCATACATGGGAAAGATAGTTTTTCGTTCGGTAAGTAGATTGGTCACGGTGCAGGACCTGGGCCGTTTTGGTGGGCGTCGTTATGGCATTCCCTGCGCCGGAGTCATGGACAGGCTATCGATGTGTAATGCCAATCGATGGGCAGGAAATCCAGATCATGTGCCTGTCATTGAATGGGCACTAGGTAAGATCATTTTTGAGGCGCTGGAACCCACGACCATTGGATTATCCGGACCTGGCTTAGATAGAGAGGGCTGCTGGTCATTGGCTGTGGGCGAAGAAATGACGGTGGAACCGCCCCGATCTGGTGTTTATGGCTATCTGGCCATTGCCGGGCATTGGACATTGGATACATACATGGACAGTTATTCTACCTATCTGCCCGCTGGTTTGGGGGGCTTTAAGGGTCGGTCTCTAAAGGTTGGCGATCAACTTCAAACTACGGAAATAGCTGCCAGCGTCTCTAAAGCCCCTGTGCCATGGGTTTCGAATGATATCATACGCATGGTTCGCGGTCCGGAATATAGTGAGATGATGAACGATTTTACCTCATCCAGCTACACCATTTTATCTCAAAGTGATCGGGTAGGGCTGCGTTTGTCCGGTCCTTCCATCCAAATGGACACTCACGAAATTCGAAGTGCTGTTACCCTGCCCGGCATGATCCAGGTTCCCGGGAATGGGCAGCCCATAGTGTTGATGAAGGATTGCGGCACTACCGGCGGTTACCCGAGGGTGGCAACTGTCCTGGAAGAGGATCTGGATCTACTTTCCCAGCGCCCCCCTGGTAGTAGGGTGCGTTTTCAATGGCAATTATAATTTGATTTTTGCATTGAATTTTATACCAAAATTGTTCGCACCATTATCCAAATAGGTAAGTCGGTGGAAGGCCTGCAGGGAAAAAAATTTGAAAATATTTTCCACGCCATACCCCACTTCTACGTAAGGCCCTCCATCTAGAAGACTGAATGGAAATTGTGGACGACCATCCGGTAAAGTTTCAAAAGTTGTTCTTGCCAGATTTTCATCCCGAATGCCGCCAACCAGCATATTTGCTGATCCAATTAATCGCCATTTCAATCGTTTCATGAGCGGAATTCGATTTAAAATTAAACCTTCGAACGAGTGCTTGTATCGCAATTCGACGTACTGATCCGTAGAAAATTCAAAGAAATCCATCAGATTGTAGGCAAAGCCTACATAAAAAGGTGATTCATTGCCAATGGGATTGTAAAGTAGGGTATAAGGCAAATCGCCAATGATCTGACCCCCCTTCACTTGAAAGTTGGCCACGCCGAACAAACCCATTTTCTGTCGTTTTTCCAAGGTCAATTGAATTTTATGGTATTGAAAATCACTGCCGAGTACATCCGGTGCCCCATAGATATAATCTACGGTGATCGCTGGGTAGCGATTGGGTCCTAGGCTGATGCGCTGGTTGTCGTTGATCACGAACAGTTCGTCGCGTGCGTAGCGAATAGATACCTGCGCTTCCGATACCTGATAATCTGAGGCCGTGGCTGTGTCACCCGTATCAACAAAGTAATTGAAATCAAAAAGGGGGCGAAATTTTTGATGTTTTACAGCAAGTGTGGCATTCAGGCCAGTCAGGAGTTGACGGTTGAATTTGAGCTGGTATTTACGGATGTTGAAAGGTTGAGTCAGGGTGCCGAAGCGACTGAAAGTATAAAACAAGGATTCGGGCGAAATATCGTCATTAAGCAACCAGATCTGCTCTATCTCCAACTGCTGCTCATAGGTGAGCGTGGTCCACGGTTGCCTGTTAAATATATGCTGAATGCGGTATTGGTACTTCCAATCCTCGTCATCAAAGCCATACCCAAAGTAGCCCCCCAGAATCCATCGGTTACTGAAGTTGATGTTGGTTCTTGCCCCAAAACCTAAACGAAACCCTTCCACATCATTGTCTCCTATGAAAGTGGTGTAGGGTCCTATATCCAGGATGCCCAAAGGGGCATATCCCGTGCCTAAAAATTTAAGAATCCCCACGTAGTTTTTCACAACAGGGATTTGATTGAGCGTGTCAATCATTTCGAAAATGTTCAATTCGGTAGGTGTGAGCGAATCGTGGCGGGCATCAGCCCAAAAAGTAAGGTCATTCTGCCTCACATTTTCCTCCATGGTGATGGGGTTTAGAAAGAAATCAGGATCCTTGGGTTCATTGATTACCACGTCTTTGTTGGACACGTAGAATTTGGCCAACAGGCCGGCAGATTGCTTGGTCAGTTCGCCAAAGTCTATGACCACCCGCGTTTTTTCAGGTAGCCAGGGCCCCACCGCTGTAGGCATGAGGTCCTGCTGAATTTTGATTTTTTCTACGAAATTAAGGTTGGCCGTTTTCTTCACCGTGGCATCAATGCGTCTCAGTGCATATGCATCCTTGGTGATCCACATTTTACCGTCAAATGCGAGGTCTTGGGGTCTGCGTGGAAAGAAGTTCAATTGGTAACAATAGTTATCCCCGATAAACAGGCTGTCGACCAGGTCATAATCGTAATAACTGCGCCAGCCATCGGCAATGGGTGAGATGAACTCCTTCCCCACGATATTGAGCCAATTCTGGTAAAAATTGTATTCCTGGAAGGAGGAACCTATCACCTGACTGGTTAGAGAACCATCGGTAATGCCCACTCCGCTCACTTTGGTGCGTTGAATGTTTTCACGACGGTAATCGGGATTGTTTTGTATGTAGAGCCTGGAAATGGCTTCCGAGAGAAAAACTGGCAGAATCGGCCGCCCGTCATCACCCACCAACTGCTGAATGCTGTCCAACACGCTGGTGATTTTTTTTACAAATTTCCGGTTTTTGAATCGATCCGTGACGTTGTTTACATCTACCTCTATTTTGGTGTAACTCTCGTAGTTGAAGGCAGGTAGCTGCCGTTTATCGTTTTGGTTTTTATGGTCCACCACCTGGCGCAGAATTGCGAAGGCAGGGTTTTCCTCCGGATATACAACGATTTCATCTAGCGAGGTAACATTTTCTTCGAGCTGGAAATTGATGGTTACGTTATTGCCTGGTCCAATGGCTTTAACCTTTCGATCGAATCCCACGTAGCGGACTTCGATCGAGTCGGTGCGCATGGCAGCAGAGATGACATATTCCCCATCGAAGGAGGTAATTGAACCAACCGTGGTTCCCACCAATTGCACCGTGGCAAAGGGTACGGGGGTACCGGTAGTTGCTTCCGTTACCTTTCCCCTGATCACCAGCTGCGCCTCCAGGTTCAAGAAAACTAAAAAGAAAAACAAACTTGTAGCTAGTCGCATGTAATCAAACACAATGCTTGCAGGGCGGTGACGTGTTTTAACTAATTGAGCGCAGAATTATTACATTAACGTGTAAAAGACGCACTCAGTTAACGAAAAAATCGTGATGTATTACGTGTACGACTAAATAAAATTCAGGCCAGGGCCCATTTTCTTTTACGCACTTGGTATTTACGGACCGTACGATGAATAAAATGGCTGACCATTTTAAAAGCGATGAACGCATAGCCTGATCCAATTATCAGTAATGGCATCATGTACCCAAGCGTGTGACCTGATTTGATCAGAAATGAAATTTCCTGAGTCATGAAAATAAATATGACCAGATTGAACAGGATGGTTACGACTAGATACCAGAAACTGTCGCAAGTCAGTAGGAAGTAGGCTTTTGAGTTTTTCATATGCATGTCCAGTGGGCAAAAGCTGTGCCTGTTTTTCTTACGAATTCTACGTGAACTGAATAGGTCATTTACCTAAAATCCAAGAGGTAAATCGACCTGTCCATGCGTTATTTTAAAAGTGCCGGATTAACTTTCAAGGTAAAAGTTTTTGTTTATGAGAACATTATGTGTTTTTCTGCTCAGCGTCTGCTTTTTTTCCGAATCGAAAGCCCAAAATGAGCTGCCCCGGACCCGGTTTGTCTCTGACCTTACGCTGAAGGTCGTGCATACCAACCTGACTACGCTCCACGTGGATAGTTTGAAAAAAAATGCCGAACTCATGGCCTCGCTGGAAAAGGAAGGCAAAACCTTGGCGGATGCGCAGGCAGAGGCAAAAAAGCGTGATGGAAGCCGTGAAGAACTTTACCACTTCAATGCCGACCGGGATTTTGTTGTTCGGCCCCGCGAAAATGGATACCGGGTAATGGATTTAAAATATGGTCTGGACATCGAGCTGAATCCCGATCCAAGAACTTACGACGTTTATGCTGATGCCCTCAATTTTGAATCCCTCATGGCAGGTCAGACGGGCCAGGAGTGGGTTCGCACTCAAAACACACAGACGCTGCACGGCCTGGAAATCGTACAATACCTTGGCAAGGCCCAACCAGGCAGGGGTGGATTCTCACGTCGCAAAAGACAGGTCACTTTTGAGGCCTGGGTGGTCGAAGGAGCGTTTCTGCCTTTCGACCGGGTCGATGCGATTGCGGTTTATCCAAAGGGAAAGGGCAGACCCGTGCTGACACGCACGTTGATGAACGACGGACTGGTCACGGTGGACATGAAAACCGAATGGATTCCCGTGGCCGGCGCTTCGCTGCAGTTGAACTGGGAAGATTGGTCGCCGGCTGAGGATCCTTATGTAGACGAGGAGGCATACGATGATGGGAGCACGACGCTTACCCTGGATGGGGTAGCGTATGAAATGAAAGGGGAGGCACCTGACTGGGAAAATGCCCGGGCGGTAGATTATGACCTGCAAAAATTGTCTTCCAACCTATCGCGTTGGGATACCCTGGACAATGAAGTGCAATTGATTTGGGCAGAGCAACCAGTGAGGCTGCCCCGGCCGGAGGACCTGCAAATGACCGGCTTCATGGAATGGGGCATTCCGCATGTCTGGTTTTCTTCCAAGGACCGTGCCCCTGAACCCCGGTGGCTCACGTTGACCTCTACAGGCGATGCCTGGGCTATTCACTGGATGGTAACTCACCCAGACAGCCAGGCGGGTCTACAGACCGATTTTCAAAATTTGCCTCCCGTCAAATGGGGTGGGCAGAAATGGACTGTCGGGCAGCTTCACTATTTTGGCGAAAACAACGACGCCATCACCTGCACTCGATATACTATGTTAATGAATGATCGACTAATCACGTTGGATTTCTTCACCCCGCTGGGCGAAGATTTTTCCCCAAGGATAGAGCGCTATTTACAAGCGTTCGGACAAGCTAATGATTGATCTTATTTCCTCATGACCATAAAGCTCACAAACCCCCGACCGGTGCTACCAAATTCTTTCACCTGTATGGTGAATCGGTATTTTTTAGATTTTCCAGGAGTGAGCTTGTAAATAACAGTGGCCGGCTGATCGGCATTGGCTTCCACCTTTTCTACCTTATCGTCTTTATGGCCTTTGATGGCCAGATCCATTTTTTTGATGTTGTTATCGCCCATGACGATGAGCTGATAGGTGTACTCCGTGCTAAGTTTCAGGTTGACATCCTGCGCTGCCTGGTCCGGTTTGAATTCGGTGACGATTTGCGAACGAAATGTAAAACCATCTGCTTCCTGGGTTTCCAGGTAATCCAGGTTTCTCTTCTCTAATAGGTCTACCGGTGTTTGAGCAAAAGCAAAAGAAACAGAGCCAAATAGTAAAGCAGTAATCAAAGAGTTTTTCATGTCGTGTGGTTGGTTTTTACAAAAATAAGTTGAAAAGAACTGACTTGCCGTATCAGAGACGTCAGTGTAGGTAAAAATTGTCTTTAAATCTTCGAATGCTTCAAGTGAGGTGCCGGGAAGTAGGGTGGGAAAGTGGACTGAATGTAAA
>CAYOEV010000003.1:14012-115847 GCA_964403075.1 uncultured Roseivirgaceae bacterium
CAACTCCCCGAAGAGCCGGACTACTTGTAGCAGTAACAAGAAGAAACCACCCGATGATATGTGTTAGGGATAGTTTTAAGTAGCGATGGGGACCGAACGTAGATGAAGCATCCTGTGAATGCTTCAAGTGAGGTGCCGGGAAGTAGGGTGGGAAAGTGGACTGAATGTAAAGAAACGGTCCGCGGTTTACCGCAGCAGACTGTTTCAACTCCCCGAAGAGCCGGACTACTTGTAGCAGTAACAAGAAGAAACCACCCGATTATATGTGTTAGGGATAGTTTTAAGTAGCGAGGAGGGGAGTTGAACCCCTGGCCTCCGGGTTATGAATCCGACGCTCTAACCAACTGAGCTACCTCGCCTTATTTACGCATTCACGCCACTGGCAGTAAAGCCTGACCACAGCAGCATATGGCGCTTGAAGTAATAAAAAAAGCCATGGATGAACCCCGGCTTTTCAATCGAAAGGCAAAGTTATAAAATAAATGTTTTGTTTATTCACGTGTTGAAATGGAATTTTTTCCTACCTTCTTCTAAAATTGGGTAAATGACTAAGTCTAAGTTTGGCGGGGAGTATGAGATGAAAGCATCCAAGAAAATGCTTTATCCCTTCATCGGCTCTGCCTCCGGTTTGGCACAATGGTTTGCTGACGATGTAAACATTAACAACGAGGATAAAATTTTTACCTTCATTTGGGATGGAGAGGAAAATAGGGCGCGTTTGGTTTCCAGCCGTATCAATCATCATGTAAAGTTCGAGTTTCTTGACGCTGCGGAAGATGAAGATCCCAATTTTGTTGAGTTCGTCCTGGACGTCAATGAATTGACGAACACGGTTTTTATCCGTATCACTGATTTTTCTGACATGGATCCCGAGGAGGCAGAAGAATTGTGGGATAATCTCATCCACCAACTCAAAGAAATCGTAGGGGGTTAAACACCTGTTTTGTTTTCATGTATAAATTGGATAAGCTTATCCTGAAGTCTTTCTTCGGGCCATTCGTGCTCACCACGGCTGTGGCTACTTTTGTATTGCTCATCCAATTTATGCTGAAGTATTTCGACGACTTCGTGGGGAAGGATTTGGGGGTGGCGGTGTTTACAGAACTGATTTTTTATTTCAGTCTCAACATGTTGCAGATTGCCCTGCCTTTGGGCGTATTGGTTTCCTCTCTCATGACTTTTGGCAACCTGGGTGAGAATTTTGAGCTATCTGCCATAAAAAGCGCTGGCATCTCATTGTTAAGAGCCTTACGTCCCATTTTCTTTTTTGTCATTGCTTTATCGGTAGGGGCTTATTTCTTCAATAATTATGTAGTGCCAAAGGCCAACTTATCGGCCTACAGCCTGCTTTATGACATTAAGCACAAAAAACCAGCACTGGATCTTCGGGAAGGGGTATTCTTCAACGGTATACCGAATTACACCATCATGGCGCATAAGAAACTGCCGGATGATCAAACGTTGAAAGATGTGATCATTTATGACCACACCCAGGGCGGGTCTGGCAATAAGCGCGTGGTGCGTGCCGATTCCAGTCGCATGTTCCTCATCATGGACGAAAGGTATTTGAAGCTGGAACTTTATGATGGCAATTATTATAATGAGGTAGCCAATAACCGCAAGCGGGTAGAACAGTTCTCGCGTACGGAATTTAGTCGAATGGACATGGTGTTTGACTTGTCTTCCTTTGGGATGAACCGAACCGACAAAGAACTGTTTACCGCTAACCGGCAAATGATGAATATTCAGGAACTGAGTCACCATCTGGACAGTATGCGACAGGAACTACAGGACAAGAAAGAGCTGTTTCGCCAAATTCCGAGTCGAAATTCGGTGATGACCGGGGATACAAAGAAGAGCGAGCCGGTGGTTGTTAAGGTAGAGCTGGATGGTGCTAAAAAAGAAGCTGAGGAAAATAAAAATGAAGAGCAGAAAAAAAAAGTGGTGTCAGAGGTGGCCGCTGCGCAAGCGCTCAAGGCCAATAAAATGGCCTCTAAAGATAGTTTGCGGCAATCAGGGCCTGATCTTGCCGCAAGGGAACAACCTGATTTTTCTGGAGATCGGGTCATCGACTTGGAAGTATTGGAGACAGCGAGAAAAAAAGCCCTTAACAGACGTCGTTTCGTCAAACGTAAAGACGGTGAAGGTTATAAATTGGCATATTTTAAAACTGGCCAGGAATTTATACCAGCAGATTACCTAACTCTGGATATGCAGGGGCTGGATAGTCTGATTGAAGCGGACAAGCGAAGCAAACAAGTCAATCAGGCTGCGCTGGCACAGTTACGTACCACTCGACAAAAGATGGTGCGAGAGGCCCGTGACATAGATGAACGCGCCAAAGACGCCAATAAATTTAAAGTAGAGAAATATAAGAAATACAGCCAGGCTTTTGCCTGTCTGGTGATGTTTCTAATTGGTGCGCCTTTGGGTGCGATCATCAAAAAAGGTGGATTAGGAGTGCCCACGGTCATTTCCATTTTCTTTTTTATCGCTTACTACGTTTTTATGATTCTTGGCGAAAAATGGGCCAAGGAAGGGGTGATGGATGGAATGTATTCGGTATGGATTGCAGACCTGGTGTTGCTTCCCTTTGGCCTGTTCTTTTTGCGTCAGGCCAGAATCGACGCACGGCTTTTTGAATTAGACTTCTACAATGTATGGTTCCAGCGTCTTAAAACACGTTTTTATAGGCAATCAAAAGTTGGTGGATAATCTGAAACGCCGTACATTTGCGCTTCGCATGAGCGCAAGCGATAGATAGGATCAATAAGATATGCAATTGACAAAAGAGAAAAAGGCAGATATTTTTAAAGAACACGGAAAGGGGAAAACGGATACTGGTTCGGCGGAATCACAAATTGCACTCTTTACTGAGCGAATCAACCATCTAACAGAGCATTTAAAGATTAACAAAAAAGATCATTCCACGCGTTTAGGTCTTTTGAGATTGGTTGGTAAGCGACGCAGGTTGTTGGATCATCTATACAAGATCGACATCGAGCGATACCGTAGCATCATTGCTAAGCTAAAGATCAGAAAATAGGCATTTTAAGGTGAGGAAAATTCATTAGAATTTCCTCTTTTTCATGGGTCTGTGGGCCCTTCAAATCTTACATTTATGGTACCTCAAATCATTACCAAAGAGATCACCCTGTCTGATGGGCGGTCCATCACCATAGAAACAGGTAAGTTGGCCAAACAGGCTGACGGTTCAGCTGTTGTCAGAATGGGTGACTGCATGTTACTGGCAACTGTGGTCGCTAGACCAGAAGCAAGTGAAGGGGTCGACTTCCTTCCGCTCTCAGTGGATTACCAAGAAAAATTTGCAGCTTCTGGAAAAATTCCAGGGGGCTTCCTGAAGCGGGAGGGAAAACTATCTGATCACGAAGTGTTAATCTGCCGATTGGTGGATCGCGCACTAAGACCCATGTTTCCGGACGATTTTCACGCGGACACTCAGGTCATGATTTCCCTCATCTCTTCAGATAAAGATGTGAGGCCGGATAGTCTGGCCGCACTGGCGGCCTCTAGTGCCCTTGCGGTATCTGATATACCATTCAACGGACCTATTTCAGAGGTTAGGATCATTAAATTGGGCGATAATTACATTGTAAATCCCTCCAAGGCGCAAAGCGATGAAGCGGTACTCGACCTGATCGTGGCGGGTGACCTTAACAATATTTTGATGGTGGAGGGCGAAATGAAAGAAGTGCAGGAAAGAGAAATGCTGGAGGCACTGAAATTGGCCCATCAGGATATCAAGTTGCAGTGTCAGGCACAGGTTGTACTCATGAAAGAGGTGGGCAAGGAAGAAAAGCGGACGTACGATCATGAACCGAAAGACGAATCGCTGTACGACGCCATCAAAAAGGCTTGTTACGACCAACTTTACAAAGTGGCTGCTCAAGGCATTGCGGATAAGAAAAAGAGAAAGGAATTGTTTGGTGCGGTCAGCGAAGAGTTTCTAGCCAATTACACGGAAGAGGAATTGGAAGCGCTCAACATGTTTCTTTACAAAAAATATTTCCACGATATAGAGAAAGAAGCGGTAAGAAATGCAGTATTGGATTCGAAACAGCGATTAGATGGTCGTCAAACGGATGAAATAAGGCCCATTTGGTCAGAGATTAACTACCTACCCACTGCCCATGGATCGGCGATTTTCACGCGTGGCGAAACGCAATCATTGACGAGCGTTACATTGGGATCGAAGATGGACGAGCAGATGATTGATGGAGCCACTCTTTCTGGATATAGCAAATTTATACTTCATTACAACTTCCCGGGTTTCTCTACTGGTGAGGTAAAGCCAAACCGTGGACCTGGCAGAAGAGAAGTTGGACACGGTAATCTGGCCATGCGTGCACTGAAGCCGATGATTCCGCAGGACGAATTTCCTTATACCATTCGAATCGTTTCCGACATTTTAGAATCCAATGGCTCTTCTTCCATGGCTACTGTCTGCGCGGGTTGTCTCGCACTGATGGATGCGGGTATTCCATTGAAAAACATGGTCTCTGGCATTGCAATGGGGATGATCTCTGATGCTAAAACTGGTCGGTATGCCATCCTCTCAGATATATTGGGCGATGAGGACCATTTGGGAGACATGGACTTTAAAGTGACTGGCACTAAGGATGGCATTACCGCTTGCCAAATGGATATCAAGGTAGATGGCCTGTCTTTCGAAGTGCTGGCTGAGGCCTTGGAACAGGCCAAAGCTGGGCGTTTGCATATTTTGGGCAAGATGAGTGAAACCATCAACCAGCCCCGACAGGAGATGAAGCCGAATGCGCCCCGTATTGTTTCGTTTGTGGTCGATCGTGAATTCATCGGCGCCATCATCGGCCCGGGGGGAAAGGTGATCCAGGAATTGCAACGAGAAACTGAAACCACCATCACTATTGAGGAAACTGAGAAAGGTGGCGAGGTGACCATTTTCTCCAGTAATCAGGAAGGTATGGACAAAGCCAGGAAAGTGATTGATGGTATCACTGCTACACCGGATGTAGGTGAAGTCTATGATGGTAAAGTAAAAGCCATCCAGCCGTACGGCGCATTTGTAGAGTTCATGCCAGGTAAAGAGGGGTTGCTCCATATTTCAGAAATTAAATGGGAACGTGTAGAAAAGATGGATGGCTTGATGGAAGAAGGAGAAGACATCAAAGTAAAGTTGATCGGTATCGATCAGCGTTCTGGTAAGTACAGACTTTCTCGAAAAGTTTTATTACCCAAACCTGAAAAAACAGACAAAGCTGAGTAATTTTAGTGGTGAGGTGCTTGCTCAATATTGATTCATTGAGCGAACAGATTCTTTCGCCACTATGAAACAACTCAAAATCGCTAAACAGATTACGAATCGGGAGAGTGAATCTCTCGAGAGATACTTGCAGGAAATTGCAAGGGTGGACCTGATCCAGGCCGAAGACGAAGTCATTCTGTCCAGGCGCATCAAAGAGGGAGATGAGGTGGCGCTTGAGAAAATGGTGAAAGCCAATCTCAGATTTGTGGTTTCTGTCGCTAAGCAATACCAGCATCAAGGGCTTAGCTTGAGCGACTTAATTAGCGAAGGTAATTTGGGTTTAATCAAAGCAGCCCAGCGTTTTGATGAAACGCGAGGATTCAAATTTATTTCTTATGCGGTTTGGTGGATTCGTCAATCTATTCTTCAGTCGTTGGCGGAGCATGCACGTATCGTTCGATTGCCACTGAATCGAATAGGGACCATTCGAAAGATTACACGTGCTTTTGCGGACCTGGAACAAAAATATGAGCGTGAGCCTACGCCTGCTGAGGTAGCTGAGTCTTTGGAGATGACACCCCAAGAAATACAACAGGCCCTATCAACCGCACATCGTTCCATTTCCATGGATGCACCCTTTGTGCAAGGAGAGGAACACAGCATGATTGACGTGCTGGAAGACGAAACCATGGTGCATCCGGAGGAGAAATTATTTGAACAATCGTTAAGGTTTGAAGTGGATCGTGTACTAAATACATTGACACAAAGGGAACGGGAGGTCATTGTCCATTATTTCGGTTTACGTGATGCCCAAGCGCTTACCCTGGAAGAAATTGGGCAGCACATGGGGCTCACCCGTGAGCGCGTTCGTCAGATCAAAGAGAAAGCGGTCAGGAGATTGCGACATAGTAACAGGAATCGACCGCTTAAATCTTACATGGAGTAGCCAAAATGACATATTCCATGTATAAAAAAGTGTAACCGTAACCCTGGAATTAAATTTGATGTTGAGTGTCTAAGAATTATTAAAGAATCAAGCATGGCTAATGAAAGAATAAAATTACTAATCATAGGTTCAGGGCCAGCCGGATATACGGCGGCTATTTATGCCGCTCGTGCAGGAATGAATCCGGTGCTCTACCAGGGTGGACAGCCTGGCGGGCAACTGACCATTACTACAGATGTTGAAAATTATCCGGGGTATCCCGACGGGATCATGGGACCTCAAATGATGGTAGATTTCCAAAAGCAAGCCGAACGATTTGGCACAGACATTCGATACGGCATGGTGACAGGTGTGGATTTTTCTGGCTGGCCGCACAAAGTAACCGTCGACGAAAAGACAACCGTGGAAGCGGAAGCTGTGATCATCTCAACTGGTGCTTCTGCCAAATGGCTGGGTCTGGAAAGTGAAGAAAGATTAAATGGCAGGGGCGTTTCTGCTTGCGCGGTTTGCGATGGATTCTTTTTCAAGGGTTTGGAAGTAGCCATCGTAGGAGCTGGTGATACGGCAGCTGAGGAAGCAAGTTATCTTTCGAAGATCACCAAGAAGGTACACATGCTGGTGCGCAGGGATGAGATGCGTGCCTCTAAAATCATGCAACAACGTGTGAAGAATGCACCCAACATTGAAATACATTGGAATACCGAAACAGTTGAGATATTGGGAGATGAGGAAGTAACCGGGGTGAAAGTAAAAAGCACCACAACAGGAGAAGAAAGCGTAATCCCTATACAGGGCTTCTTTGTGGCCATCGGTCATCAGCCCAATACGGATATTTTCAAGGATTACCTCAACATGGATGCATCGGGTTACATCAAAACTATTCCGGGTACCTCTAAAACAAATATTCCAGGTGTATTTGCCACTGGGGATGCACAGGACAAGGTATACCGCCAGGCCGTGACTGCAGCGGGCTCTGGTTGTATGGGTGCCCTGGACGCCGAGAAATTTATTGCCGAAAAAGAAGTGGAATTAGCAGAAGTGCAATTGGCTGAGTCGTAAAGCGTCCACAAAAAAGCTCGTTACGTGGTATTTTGAATGGAAATAGTCGCTCCTGCCGGACGATTGTATGCTTCAATGCGTGCATCTGATGGGACACGCTGGCTGTTTTTCCTTAATCGTCTCGAATAGGTGCTAAAAGTGGTGCGCTTGTTAAATAACGAGAAGCGTCTGCTCAAGAAATTATACCATTGCCATGAGGATGAAGTTCACCAATATTTGGTCGTCTTGTCTTCCATATTAAGAATGAGGCAATCTGCTTTCCATCGGAGAAAAATAATTCTATGGAAGGCTCACAGTTTCGGTGCTAAAGCTACGATTTAGGATGTACTTTATAAATGGAATGATGAATCAAGGGACTTGAGGAGTTCTCGAAGATTATTAAAAGTGTACCCGGCTATTTCATTCAAATACGAGAGGTACCGCATGCGCGAAGTGCACTACCGTAACGCGTTCAGTTCATCTGACGAAAGCTTAATTAAACAAATTCTTGCAAAACGTCCGGCTACATAGGTGGTGCCGGTGACTATTAAACCACCGTCATCCGTAGCTGCAAAACTGCTCAACTCGAAGGGGTTAGAAAAGCCCAGGTATTTGGTACCTCTCAACTCTCCGGTTATCTGATCGTACCCCATCAGTATAATTTGACCACTCAGGGTGTGGCTGCCATAAACAGAAATCCTTTCACCTTTGATGTCTATGGATTTCACAGTTACCGGCGCATCCGGAACTAGCTCGGGAAATCCATTGCCTTGTAACTCAGTCAGTGAGGAAAGGCCGTTTGTGTTGATGTTGGCCATCGGCACGATAAAATTGTCACCAAAATCAAAAATGGAGACGGCAAAGTTGTTTGCACCCAAATCGGTGATTCCGCTCAATCCGCCATCATCCTGTTGACCTTGTGCTAGTCCGTTGACTCCTCCTGCGAGGTTGGTAAATACCAGGGAGAGCGTGAAATTATAGAACCCGTTGAAGTAGTACAGTCCACTTTCAGTTTGTCCGGACAAGAAAGGCAGCTGCTTACCGGTGCGATTGAAATGCTCAATGATTGGCACTTCGGTGTCTGGTCCTGCACCAATACTGAAGGTTTGGTTACCTGTAACATTGCCCATGACACTGACCGTAGAAAGCACCGTGTTTTTATCGTCGTTGTTGAAGCTTTGCAAGATGATTTCCGTGCTGTCGCTATTCACCGAAGCATGTAATGGGTAAGTAAGTCCACCAATTCCTATCGGGTCTAGTACCTGCCCGGTTTCCCGAATTTGAAATAGCTCTGCCTGCAAGCTCGTTGCATTCATGCCAATGAAGTACAAACTATCATCTATTTCCAAAATCTGGCTTACGGCGTGCACATGGTCACTGCTGAGCGCTGTTTCCCTTTCAAAATTTCCCTGTGAATCGACCTTTAAAACATATATCCCCCAAAAGTTACTGTCGTCAATTCGACGGGCACTGAGTACTACATAGCCGCCATCATTGGTTTGTCTTACATCTAATGGAGAAAAGGCTGCGCTGAATTCGTTTTGATCGTAGATTTTCAGGAAGGAGTCGTTAGGACCCACTTCGTTGTCGGCAATGTCGCAGGTGGTTAGTAAAACCACCATTACCAGCCATAAGATGTTGTACAGTGCTTTCATGCTCAGTTGATTGCGGTTCCACTAGACAGGTAACGTAGTGGGAATAAAATGCCTAAGTTCAGGGTGATGTTGCGCAACTCCAGATCATCCAGCGCGTCCCCTATGCCAGCCAGTTCGTTGGAAGAAAATCTGTTTTTAACATTGGTCAGGTTATTTAAGCCATGCCGGTAGGTGAGATCCAATAGTACCCGAATATTGGCAATGTCATAACTGGCACCTACGCCTCCTGCCAGCCCAATGGAGGATTTCGTAAATAGGTCCCGGGCACCAATTATTTTTGTTTCCGCCTCAAATGGTCCGGCATCCCCAGATGCGAAATCGGTACCGGTGATGACCACTTCCTTGTTTGCATCGATGAGTGTGGCGTAGTAGGCACCAACCTGAACGAATGGCCTGATTTTACCGGTAGTTATGTCGTACTTAACAAACAAGGGGATTTCTATGTAGTCCAATTCGTGCGTCTGGTCGTACTGTAATTCCAGACTGTTATCTGGGTTGTCAGGATCTTCCCAAAGGAAATCGTTGCTGTAGGAAAAGGTTTGTCGCCTGAAATTGGGTTGTATGCTAAACGAAAAACCTCGATGATAAAACGTGACATCAAGACCTGCACCCCCAGCGATTTTTTGAAAATCCTCGTATTCTTTCTCACCCGCCTCGTAGTTCACAGGACTAAAACCAGAATAGCGGGTGACGGGATCGTAGGCAGACAGATTGGCTCCGGCCCTGAATCCCAGCCACCACTGTGTCTGGAGAAACTGTTTGGTTCTGTCCGCATAACTTGTTGCTCTGCGTCCTGGCTGAGCAAAGGTGCTGATGGTGATCAGTAAAAAAAAACCTACCCATAGCACCTGACGTCGTGACATGTTATCTGATTAGTAGTTTCTTAGTATCCTCAAGTAAGCCCGATTGAATTCT
The DNA here is from genome assembly GCA_964403075.1 of uncultured Roseivirgaceae bacterium. Classification (GTDB taxonomy): domain Bacteria; phylum Bacteroidota; class Bacteroidia; order Cytophagales; family Cyclobacteriaceae; genus CAYOEV01. Next base: position 23,812 of record CAYOEV010000003.1, read on the forward strand.
GTAAAAATACACCCCTGGCTCTAAACCACGCAAATCCGCCTTCACATCATGTTCGCCCATATTTTTAGACTCATCTAATAAAATCTTCACGCGACGACCCTGACCATCCATTAACTCCAACTTTACCATTCCTGGGCTATTGATGCGGAAACGTATATTGGTGAAGTCCCGGGCAGGATTCGGATAGGCATCATTCAGTCGATAACGTTCATTGATGAACTCATTGACGCTAGTCACCACACTGGATGTTAGAGTCAACGGTTCGTAGTTCCCGCCGGCATCTGTATTGGGTCCGTCTATATAATTACCAAAAAAGATGTCGTTGACAATGGTGTTCTTATCTACGCCCATCCAATCTCTGAGCAGTCCTGAATAGACTTGTCGATAGTCAAATTGCATGTCTACGTTACGTCTTCCGTTGGTCAGGTCTTGGTTAGTTCCCAGAACACCCGGATTAACACCTTTTCCGAAAAGGAACAAAGGTGCTCCAGTGCCGTGGTCAGTGCCATAACTACCGTTCGAATCAATGCGTCTGCCAAATTCTGAGGTGGTCATGGTGATTACACGATCCTCTACCCCTCGTTCGCGCAAGTCGCGCTGGAAAGCTTCCATGGCGGAAGAGATATGGTAAAGCAACGCGGCATGGGAACCCATGGTGGGGTCGTAACTCTCAACTTGTTCGGCATGCGTATCAAACCCGCCGATGCGGATCATGAAAACCTTGGTTTTAATACCCCCCTCCAGTAAACGGGCAATGAGCTGCAACTGTGGGGTCAACCCATTTCTAAGACTACCACCAGGCGCGTTGAAGGGGTAACGCTCGGGGTAGGTAATTCCAGTTTCGTTGGCCCGGTTATACACCTCTACCAAACGTTCGGCATATTCCTCTGACTTTTCTTCTAAGCCCAAAATCCAATTCAGTTCGCGGCCATAAAGCGAGTCATCCAGGGCAGCAGGTGGTCTGCCGCGTGGATCTGGATTTTCATCCACAAATCCTTCCAACTGGTTGATGAGATTCTGGAGGGACTCCGGATTTGAACCCAATGAAATGGAGGTAGGGATGTTGCCTTCCTGGTGAAAGATCAATGACGAATCGTTGCCCATTTCCAGCGCCAGTGGATCGGGCATGTCTGCATTTGGAAAATTATCCGGGTATGTCAGTGGTTCGTATGTTTTTTGGAGATATCTACCAATCCATCCTGAAGAGAAGTAATCGTCGGGTCCGCCACCCATGAATCGGATGTCTCGTCCACGAAAATGTGATCCGTTGTTGTTGGGGTAGGAGACACCCTGCAGAATGGCCATTCTACCCTGATCGTACAACGTTTTCATACCAATCATGTCTGGGTGTAAACCAACCTGGTCAGCAAAAGGCAGTGTGCTGTCCAGTTCTATCAACCGACGCACCCCATTTCTTCTAGGTATGGCGATGTTGGCTCGCCTACTGTAATACTGGTCGTATTGCTCAATGGGGATTACGGCATTCAGTCCATCGTTGCCCCCGTGCAGTTGCAAGACCACCAACACCTTATCATTGGTACTCATGCGAGCCATCTCTAACAATGGGTTGTTGCCACCCATTAACCTGATCGGAATGGAATTCAGCGTTAACGCGGTAGCCCCGGTGGCCAGTGGTAGCTGCTTAAGAAATTTTCTCCGATCCATGATTAGAACAGTTGGTATTCTGGGGTTTGTAAAATGGTATTTATGAAGTTTTCCAAAACGGCACGAATCACATCCATGTCCATTTGGCCATTCCACCGATTTGCCCAGTCCGCTTCCGTTGGCATTGGGGTATCGATGGAAAGAGGGGATAGAAAAGTAGAAAGAAAGTAATTCATTCTATCGGCAGTCAAACCTGAATTATCGTCTAATGCTGGATCAAACGTTAGATTTTCAGCACGAGGATACACCAACTGCAGCATGGTGATGATCAGCGCCCTGGCGTCAGCGATGGTTGCATCTGCAAATTCATTTCGGATGAAATCAACCACATCCACGGTGGGGCGTTCCATGTCCGATGGAACGGTGATCGTTTGCTGTATCCAGCGGTAGCGTTGCGTGAGGTAGTTCGTGGTAATCCAGCTTCGGTTGTAGATAGGATACTGGTGATAGGCCGAATACCCAGCCACTTCAAATGGCTCGTAGAAATTCAATCCCTGTTCATCCATGGCACGAAGTAGGGAGCCTGTCTGGGTGTAAAAGTTTGCGTAGTCTGTTTGTGGGTCAGGCAACTGGTAATTGAAGAAATTCAATGCATCAATGGTCAGATCAATGGGCGATTTGATAATACTGCCGAATTTATCGTCCTGAACACCCGACGCCGCTTCGTAAAAATGTTCAGAAGCAAAAAGCTCCTCCAATACGGGCTGAATTTTGTAGTCGTTGGCGACAAATGTGGCTGCCATATCGGTAATCACCGTGTCGTCCAGTGCCTCGTTAATGTTGTAATGGACAAAAAAGCGATAAAGTTTGCGACAGATGTGCTTGGGGGTCTCCTCCCGACTGTAAATCATTTCGATGAGTTGACTGATTTCATCTAGCGCACTTTCTTCTGTGGGCTGCCCGCTGTTTTCCAGGAGTGGATCAGGTGTAATTGTGCCACCGTTAAAGCCTGAAAAGTAATCACTGAATTGCTTGTTACCTGTCGCATGCTGGTTGGCTGCAGGGGCTCCTTTGACAACTCCTCTGGGCAATCCGGTATCCGCATCCAATGTGCTGTAGGAATTGTCATTGTCGAAGCCTGACAATACCTCAGCTGCCGCGCGGACGTCCTGTTCTGTAAAAGTAAAATAATCTCCGGGGGTAGAGGAGGCAGGCAGGGTGCCTTCCAGACCCCTACCAATAGAATAAAGCTCTAACAATTCCCGTCCGTAATTTTCGTTGACGCTGCCCTTCACATTTTGTCGTCCATCAAGGAAAATCAGCATGGCATTGTCTACAGATACCTTCCGGGTGAGTGCTTTGAAGTTTTGACCTTCAGGTAAGTCTTTGTCAAAGGCAAAGTATCTAAACAGGGCGTTTTGAAAATAGAGTGCCCGACTGCTACCCACCTTTTCTTTTTTTGTAGTGAAATGGGTGTGCATCCATAAAGTGATTCGCTCGCGCATGGCATGAGAGAGACGTTGGGTTGGAGTTACACCCGCAGCACACATCTGGCCTACGAGCCATCGTCTAAAAAACTCAATCAAATCTCCGCCCTCACTGTTGGCGTCCGTGGTTCCGGTGGTCATCCATTCCTGTCCTGTGGCCGGGTCAATAGGCGGTGCGGGATTGGGTAGTCCGGCTTGAAAAAGTTCAGCTACTGCCTGATCTGCGGTCAGTGCCGCCAGCACATCTATTTGCGACCTTGTACCTCCAAAGGCAGCTCTGCGAAGCAAATGTGCGGCTCTGGACGTTCCCAGTGTGCCCGAAAATGGAGTCAAAGGCATGAGGTAGGCTTATTGTTTGTGTAGATACTAATTTAATATTAGAGAAAATTAGTACGGTGTAGCTCAGCATCCAAAAAAAGTTCTAAAAAATAACTAAATAGTTATGTTGGTTTAACAAAGAGACGAGACCTACCCACGGTTGCTTTCTAACAGATTAACTTACAAATTAGCTAAAAGTCAAATCAAAATATTTATGCAAAAAATGATCCTCTTAGGAATTTTTTTTCTGGGTTCGCTGGTATTGCCGGCCCAGGAGCATTTTCCGTCCAATGGTGTGGCCGATTCCCGCCCAGAGTGGTACGCATTTACCCAAGCCACAATTTATGTAAGTCCAGACAAGGTCCTAACTAACGCTACCTTGGTGATCCGAGAAGGACGCGTAACTGCAGTAGGCACTGATATTGAGATTCCCAGGGGCGCCCAAGTCCGGGCGCTTGAGGGTAAATACATATATCCCGCGTTTGTAGACCCCTATACTTCTTATGGTTTACCGAAGGTAAAAGAAAGTAGCTGGTCGTTTGGCGACCCACCACAGTATGAGTCGGTGAGCGATCAGCCAATTGGCTGGAACGATGCAGTAAAATCCCAGTTCAATGCGGTAGCGTCTTTTGTAATTGATAAAAAGGCAGCCAAGTCCCTGCGCAAGGCGGGTTTTGGTACAGTTGCCACACTCCAGCAAGATGGCATCATTCGGGGTACCTCGACCTTTGTCGCCCTTATTGATGATCCTGTCAATGAAGCCATACTTGAGGACAAAGTAGCTCAGCATTTTTCTTTTGATCGAGGCTCCAGTAAACAAACTTATCCCAATTCAATAATGGGTATGGTTGCCTTGATCAGGCAGACTTATCTGGATGCGAAATGGTATAACTCCGTCCGCAATCAGGGTCTGACAGACCTCTCATTAAAGGCTTTCAGTGACAATCAAACACTTCCGCAGATTTTTGAAGCCAACGCCAATAAGTTGCGGGTATTGCTGGCCGATCAGGTCGGGGATGAAATGGGTACCCAATACATCATAAAAGGTAATGGCGATGAGTACCAAAGGCTGGACGACATTCTTGCCACAAAGGCACCCTTGATTATTCCGGTAAATTTTCCAGAAGCCTACGAGGTAACTGATCCTTTGGCAGCGCTCGATGTGGGCTATGCAGAAATGAAACATTGGGAATTGGCGCCACACAATCCACGTCTGCTCAACGAAAAAGGTATTCGTTTCGGCTTTACTGCTCACGGCTTAAAACAGCCAGAAGAATTTTTAAAACAGGTGAGGAAGGCGGTGGAAGCCGGATTGAGAAAAGAACAAGCCCTCCGGGCCATGACCTTGACACCAGCTCAGTTGTATCGTATGGACGAGGAGGTGGGAACGCTGGAAGTCGGAAAAATGGCCAACTTCATCGTAACCAGCGGCGATTTGTTTGACGTTTCTTCAAAAATTCAGCAGACCTGGGTGCTTGGAAGGGAATTTGAGAATGTGGAGGCGAATGCACCTGATTTAGCCGGTACTTACGACTTGACGGTAGGGGGAAAGTCTTACAAGTTGGAGGTGTCTGGAGACCCAGGCACACACAAGGCTGAACTTGTGGTAAATGACACCTCAAAGGTTGATGCGAATTGGGAACAAAAGAGCAACAGGCTCAACCTTTCTTTCAAAGTGGATAATGAACTGACGCGTCTGTATGGTTGGTTGGAAGCCAATAGTTTTTCTGGTAATGGCCAATTGGCCGATGGTAAAGAAATCAGTTGGCAGGCGGTTCGTGTAGGGGAAATGGATGTCGTTGAGGGGGATATGAATAAAAATGCACAGGCAACCGAAGAAACAATGGGGGACGTGATTTATCCTTTTGCCGCTTATGGATCTGAAGAAATTCCAAAACAAGAAACCATTCTTTTTAAAAATGCCATGGTTTGGACCATGGAAGAATCAGGCATTTTAGCCAACGCCGACGTGCTCGTAAAAGAGGGAAAGATTGCCCAGGTCGGAGAAAATTTGAGTGCTCCCGGTGCTCGAATGGTGGATGCGTCTGGTAAGCATCTGACACCTGGAATTATTGACGAGCACTCACATGTGGCTTTGAGTGGTGTAAACGAGGCTTCCGAGTCTAATACAGCTGAAGTAAGGATGATTGATGCAGTTGACTCCGAAGATGTAAATATCTATCGTCAGTTGGCAGGCGGGGTAACCGCCGCCCAATTGTTGCATGGTTCTGCCAATCCTGTCGGTGGTCAGTCGGCATTGGTTAAATTTCGTTGGGGTCTATTGCCCAAAGATATGCGCATTAAAGGTGCAGATGGTTTTATCAAATTCGCCCTTGGGGAGAATGTCAAGCAGTCGAATTGGGGTGATGAAAATACCATACGCTTCCCACAAACGCGTATGGGGGTGGAACAGGTCTTTGTGGATGGTTTTACACGCGCCAGGATTTACGAGCAGAAATGGAAAGCTTACAATGGTCAGCGCAAAAAAACTGGTCCGGCACCACGCAAGGATTTGGAATTGGAGGCGATGGTCGAAATTTTGAATGATCAGCGCTTCATCACCTGCCATTCTTACGTGCAGTCGGAAATCAACATGTTGATGAAGGTGGCAGAGCAATTTGACTTTCGAGTGAATACTTTCACACATATCCTGGAAGGCTATAAGGTGGCAGACAAAATGGCGGCGCATGGAGCGGGTGGATCTACTTTCGCAGACTGGTGGGCTTACAAGTTTGAGGTAAGAGAGGCCATTCCTTACAATGCCGCACTAATGACACAAGCCGGAGTGGTAACTGCTATCAACTCGGACGACCGGGAAATGGCCAGAAGGCTGAATCAGGAAGCAGCAAAAACGGTAAAATATGGTGGCATGTCTGAAATTGAGGCCATGAAAATGGTGACCATCAATCCGGCAAAATTGTTACACGTCGATGATCGGATGGGTAGTATCCGGGAAGGTAAAGATGCTGACTTGGTATTATGGAATAACCACCCCTTGTCGGTGTATGCCACCTCTGATATGACTTTGGTAGATGGCACCGTATACTTTTCCAAGGACCGGGATGCTGAATTGTTTGCCGCCATGAAAGAAGAACGTGCCCGTCTGATGAAAAAGATGACAAACGAAGAAAGTAAAGGTAAAAAGAAACCTTCCAAAGAAATGCGTAGAAATTTTCACTGCGATGATGTGGTATTTGAATGAATGAAACGATGAAAAAATTAAGCTCAATACTTTTTTTATTTTTGGCTGTGGGGCTCATGGCCCAGGTACCCAAACCTGCAGCGCCTCAAACCGAACCGATTGCACTGGTTGGAGGCACGATACACCTGGGAACAGGGGAGGTCATAGAAGGTGGTATTATCACCTTTAGTGAAGGAAAAATCACCTCAGTCGGAACGTCCGTTGACCTGGCAGGTTACCGGCAGATTGATGTTTCCGATCAGCATGTGTACCCAGGGCTGATTTTACCCAATTCTTCTTTGGGTTTAACAGAGGTAAATGCAGTGAGGGCTACCAGAGACTTTGCCGAGGTAGGTGATGTGATACCTCATGTACGCTCACTGATTGCCTACAATACTGATTCAGAATTAATTCCTACACTCAGGCGCAACGGCATTCAACTGGCCCAAATTTCTCCCAAGGGCGGGAGGGTAAAAGGTACTTCCAGCGTGGTGAAATTAGATGGTTGGAACTGGGAAGATGCGGCCTATGCCATTGATGATGGGGTGCACATGGAATGGCCCCGGCAAATGTTACCCCCCAGGTGGTGGATGAATGAAACCAAAGAACGGGAAAATGAAAAGTATGACGAGCAGGTGAAGTCCATCATGAAGTTGATTTCCGATGCAAAATCCTATACGTCTATTGATCAAGCTGATAAAAACCTGAAACTTGAAGCGATGCGTGGCGTTTTGGATGGCAGCCAGCGCCTTTATGTAGCGGCCAATGATGCGCGTGAAATCATTCAGGCGATTACCTCGTTGAAAAAGGCAGGCATACCCAATGTTGTATTGGTGGGCGGGGCGGACAGCTGGCGTGTGACAGACTTATTAAAGAAGAATGAGATACCCGTAATTGTAGAGGAAACGCACAGTTTGCCGGCACGCGACGATGAGCACATTGATCTGAAATATAGATTACCCGCACTATTACAGGATGCCGGAATTATGGTGGCGGTTCAGTACGAAGATGTCATGAGTTCGCGTAATCTGGCTTTTCAGGTGGGTTCGGTGGCTGCTTACGGGACCAGTAAGGAAATGGCATTGCAAATGATCACGCTCAATGCCGCTAAAATTTTGGGTATCGCTCAAAGAACCGGCTCGTTGGAGAGTGGTAAGGATGCAAACATTATCGTGAGCAAGGGTGACCTCCTGGACATGCGCTCAAATGAAGTGACGCATTCTTTTATTGTAGGCAGGGAGGTCGTGCTAGACGGAAAACAGGAATTGCTTTACGAGCGATTTAAAGCCAAGTACAGTGAGTGAATAGCACTGAATAATTAGGAACTAGACCCGGAGAACACCCTCCGGGTTTATAATTTGAATCAAATAGGACGCCTACGGTTGCCATCATTTCTTATTTCCAAGACCAAGGGTGCGTCGCCTCAATTCCAGCGTTAATTTTTCCCGATCTTTCAGGTGTTGCAATTCTTCGTAAGGAATGGGAACCCCGATCGATACCTTCAGTTTTTTGCCAATTTTATTGTGCATTTCATGGATGAGCAATCCCAATCGCAGGTTCATGCTGATCCGACTGACGAATTGAAAAAGTGGACTGTTCTGGCCATGAAAAAATATTGGTACTACCGTTGCCCGCGATCGCTGGATGATGCTGGCCGGAAAACGTTTCCAGGGTAGGTCCTCGGCAGACCCAAAACCTTTTGGTGCCGTGGCCACACCACCGGAAGGAAAGATGACTATTGTACCTCCGGTGCGCAGGTGTTCGATGGCCAGCTTACGCGTCTCAATATTTATTGCCTGCGCAGCTTTGGTTTCCTCAAAATCAATGGGCAGTAGATAATCCTCAATACGTGGGTCCGCTTGGGTCAACACGCTGTTCACCAAAAATTTAAATTTTTTCCTAACCAGCGAGGTTAAATGGCCTATCATCAAGCCATCTACGACGCCGAAAGGATGATTGGCCAAAATGACGAGCGGTCCATTAACGGGCACCCTGTCCAGTTCAGCCTGGTCATAATCAATGGTTATCTGCAGCTTCTGTAAGCAACGATCCCATGATTCGTGGGGCTTAAATGTATCTGCCTGTACTTGTTCGTAATAGCGTTGGATGGTGGGCTGACCTGACCATATCTCGACAAAGCGGATGACCTTGCGTTTGAGCCACGGATCTGTGTCATCCACGTAACTAATCTTTGCTTCCTGACGCTCCACTAAAGTTCTTTCAATAATTGGGTGTACAATTCAACCAGGTTGGATTCAGCCGCCTTGGCTGTATCAATGATATCCTGTATATCGATGGGCTGCAGATTGTCGGGATCGCATTCATCGGTGAGTACCGAGATGGCCGCAACCGGAATGTTCAATTGGTTGGCAGCGATAACCTCTGGCACAGTGGACATGCCTACCACATCTGCGCCAATCATTCGCAAGTACCGGTATTCGGCTCTGGTTTCCAAACTGGGTCCTGCAACGGCCACGTACACGCCTTTTCTCAAATTGATCTTTTTTTCTGCTGCGATGGAAGTCAACTTGTCTAACAAACTGGCATCATAAGGGCGGCTCATGTCTGTAAAAATAGGTCCGAAAGCTGAGGCATCCTTGCTACGCAGGGGGTTATCCGGTTGCAAATTGAGGTGATCCTCTATCACCATCAGTTCTCCTTTTTTCCACTGTAGGTTCATGCTACCGGCAGCATTGGAAATAAGCAAATGCTTGATTCCCAACTTGTGCATGACCCTAACGGGGAAAACTACTTCCTCCATACTGTAGCCTTCGTAGTAATGAAAACGGCCCTGCATCGCGATTACTTTTTTACCGGACAAATCACCCAAAATCAATTTTCCTTTGTGAAACTCCACTGTGGCCAGAGGAAAATGGGGGATATTGCCATAAGGAATAGATTTTGCTTCGTCGATCCTTTCGGCAAGGGCACTGAGGCCGGTTCCAAGAATGATACCTACCTCGGCCTGGTGGAAATTTCTCGCCTGCAGGAAGCGTACGGTTTCGTTGATTTTTTCTAACATCAGAAATCTTTACTTTACGGAATTATAGCAAAGAAAATATTCTGTTTATAACTTGTGTAAATTTTAAATCACATGAAAACACTACTATTTCAGGCCTTGTTGCTGGTTGGAACTCAAATTTGGGCACAACAACCATTAACAACTGCTAATTTCGAATTATTTGGAGATCACATTTTCTTCCAAATCAGCGTAGATGGGTCAGAGCCGCTTGATTTTATATTCGATACAGGAGACGGCCTTCCGGTATTGGACATGGAAGTAGCGGAGCGTCTGAAACTGGACCTTGACCATAAGTCAGTCAAAACCAGTGCCCAAGGATCAATTACCGGTGCGTTGATTAAACACAACTATATGGAACTGGATCAATTGAAGTTGGAGGACATTCCACTATATGCCACAGATTTAGATCATCTGGAGATCTCCATTGGTAGAGACATTGACGGTATTCTGGGGTATGATCTACTGGCGAAGTACGTGGTGGAAATCGACTATAACAACAGTCAGTTTAAGCTTTACGATCCCGATACTTATGTATACAAGGGAAGTGGGAAGGCCCATCATTTCCGAATGCACAATTACATCCCTTACATCCCCTGTAAAGTGACCCTGAATAATGGGGAAGTCTTCGAGGGAAATTATTTTGTAAATACCGGAGCAGGAACCACAGTTGATTTCAACACGCCTTTCGCCCGAAAAAATAATATGATTGAGAAAACCGGTGAACATTATTCATATCTGGTGAAGGGATTGGGGGATGCAGAATTCGTGCATTACGAAGGCAGATTGAAGGAGTTTGATATCGGGGAAGAGATTCAACTGCACAATCTGGCTGTTGGCATTTCAAAAGCTGAGAGTGGGATCCAGAACAACAAAAAGATGGACGGCATCATAGGCAACAAAGTCCTCAAGCGCTTCAACCTGATTTGTGATTATAAAAATAATGACATCTACTTTGAAAAGCATAAGGACTACGATGAGGAGTTCCATGTGAATGCCTGTGGATTTGAGATTCAATATGCCACTTCGAAATTGGAGAAAGTGTTGGTACATAAAGTGTATGAAATCGGACCCGCTAAAAATAATGATATTGAAGCAGACGATGAGTTGCTGAGCATCAACGGAAAGTCGGTGGGTGAAATGACGCTGCCCGAGATCACCAAAGTATTGAATATGCATGATACTTCTGTGGATATCACCATTAAGAAAAAAAGTACAGGAGAAATCAAGGAAGTCACCCTGGAATTGGACGATCTGATTTAAGGATTTCCGACCACGTCATCAATGGCCTGCAATACCAAATTGCAGGCTTTTTTTATTTCCAATTCCGTAATGATCAATGGCGGAGCAATGCGCATCGAGCGGTCATTGAAGAGAAACCAGTCGGTAATGACACCCAGTTCGACGGCACGGTCAATGATTTTTTTCAACTGCATAAAGGAGTCAAACTCCAGGGCCATCATCAAGCCCAATGACCTTTTGTCGCGGATAGCGGGATGTTGCAGAAGTTGGTTGAACAGGGCATTTTTTTCCGGGACCGCCGTCATCAGTTGACCTTCACGGATCACCTCAAGTGTGGCCAATGAGGCAGCCGCGCTGACTGGATGCCCGCCAAAAGTGGTGATGTGCCCCAGAATAGGGTGATGGGTGAGTGTGGACATGAGCGCTTTGCTGGCCATGAAGGCCCCGATAGGCATACCTCCTCCCATGCCTTTTGCGCTAACCACGATGTCTGGTACAATGTCCAGGTGCTCGAATCCCCAGAATCTCCCGGTGCGACCGAAACCGGTTTGAATCTCATCCAAAATCAGTAAGGCGCCCTTTTCTAGGGTCACCCTTCGCAACTCTTGAAAGAATGCTTTTTCACCTGGCACAATGCCTGCTTCTCCTTGCACAGACTCCACCAAAACCGCAGCTGTACGTTCGTCAATGGCGTCTAAAACGCCTAGACAGTTATAATGAAAATGCTGAAATCCCGGTACAAGAGGTCTGAAATTTTGCTTAAACCCCTCATCGCCTGATGCAGAAAGGGCACCGTGTGAGGAGCCATGGTAAGCCTTAAATGCGGTCAGGAAATGGGGTCTGCCAGTGTAGCGCTTGGCCAGCTTCAGGGCTCCTTCAATGGCCTCACTGCCAGAGTTGACAAAGAAGGTTTGGTCGATGGGGTCAGGCAGGGTTGTGGCCAGGGCTTCGGCCAGCAATACCTGAGGGGCCTGCACGAATTCCCCATAAACCATGGTGTGCATGTACCGGTTGAGTTGGTCATGAATGGCAGCCAACACGTGTGGATGCCTGTGTCCTACATTGCTGACACTGATGCCGGCAATGAGATCAATGTGAGCCTTCCCAGATGTATCGTAAAGATAAATGCCCTCGGCCCGGTCAATTTCCAATTGTAGCGGTTCGGTAGACGTTTGGGCGACGTATTGTAAAAAAAGCTGTCTGTTGCTGAGCATTATTTTCGTTTTACTGCACGCTGGGCAGCAGCAACGATGTCAGAAATACCAAGTCCATACTTATCCAGCAACGCTTCCGGCTTACCACTTTCACCAAAACAATCACGTACAGCTACAAATTCCATCGGATAGGGGTGTGTACGTACCAATAGTCCAGCAATACTTTCGCCCAGCCCACCGGCCAATTGATGCTCTTCTGCCGAGACGGCACATTTCGTCTTAGACATAGATTCCAGGATGGCTGTTTCATCCAGTGGTTTGATCGTGTGCAGATTGATCACTTCTGCGCTGATGCCCATTTTTTCAAGTGTGGCTTCAGCTTCAATGGCTCGCCAGACCATGTGGCCGGTGGCGAAAATGGAGACATCTGAACCCTCAATCATTACATTGGCTTTACCAATTTCAAACTTTTGTTTGGGGTCGGTGAAAACTGGCCACTTTGGTCGACCGAATCGCAAATATACCGGGCCCTCGAAATCGGCGACGGCCAATGTAGCGGCTTTGGTTTGGTGATAGTCACAGGGGTTGATTACCGTAAAATTGGGTAGCATTTTTGTCATTCCCAGGTCTTCTAAAACCTGGTGCGTAGCACCGTCCTCACCTAACGTAAGACCCGCATGTGAGGCGCAAACCTTGACGTTTTTGTTTGAATAGGCGACACTCTGTCGCAATTGATCGTATACCCGGCTGGTGGAGAAATTGGCGAATGTACCGGTAAACGGAATTTTCCCACCTATCGCCAATCCTGCGGCCATGCCAACCATGTTGGCTTCCGATATACCTGTTTGAAAGAATCTTTCCGGGAAAGCATCCTGAAAGGCATTCATTTTTAAGGAGCCAGTGAGGTCAGCACACAAGGCCACCACATTTGGATGGGTTTTACCCAGTTCCAACAGACCGTCACCAAATCCCGATCTGGTATCTTTTTTTTCTTCGAAATTGTATTTCATCTCAGTAGTCTCCCAGGGTTTCTTCCAGTTGATTCAATGCTTGTGTCAGTTGTTCGTCATTTGGTGCTACCCCATGCCATTTGTGCGAACCTTCCATGAAGTCTACCCCTTTACCCATTTCGGTGCGCATAAGAATAATTACAGGTTTGCCTTTTCCACTTCTTTTAACACCCTCCTCTATGACACTGTTGAGGTTGACCAGGTCGTTGCCATCGGCACTCAGCACGTGCCAACCGAAGGATTCATACTTGCCACGAAGATCACCCAATCCGTTGATTTCGTCTACAGGGCCATCAATTTGCTGTCCATTCCAGTCGATGAAGGCAATGAGGTTGTCTACTTGGTTGTTACCAGCAAATAGCGCGGCTTCCCAAATCTGTCCTTCCTGTTGTTCGCCGTCGCCCATCAATACGTAAACCAGTTTTTTATCACCGTTCAATTTTTTTGCCAAGGCCACACCAATGGCGATGGACAACCCTTGGCCCAGCGATCCGGAAGCTACCCGAACGCCGGGCAGCCCTTCCTCAGTGGCCGGATGACCCTGCAGTCTACTGTTCAACTGGCGGAATGTAGCCAGCTCCTTGGGATCAAAAAAACCTGACCTGGCCAATACACTGTACCACACCGGCGAGATGTGGCCATTAGAAAGGAAAAACATGTCCTCACTTGTACCCTGGCTGTTAAACGACGGATTGTAGTCCATAAATTTTTGGTACAAAGTGACAATTAATTCGGTACAACCCAGAGATCCTCCTGGATGTCCGGATTGTGCTGCGTGAACCATTCGTACGATGTCTCTACGAACCTGGGAGCACATTTGCTGCAGCGCTTGCATTGATATTTCAGGCATGAAAAGGAGGTCAAATATCTAGCAAAAGTAATGAAATAGATTGGCTCGTTTTATCCCATAAACACTTAGGCTAAATACTTAACATCATTAAGCAATAAACCTGAGCCAATTCGCCTCATTATAACAATAATTTTGTCTTAAACTTTAAAATAAACCACCATGAGCAAGCTTGTCAAGACCAGGATATCCGGAGAAAAAACCGAAATAATTTATGAACTAGAGGTGCAAATAAATGAGGAAATCCTCTTAAAACTGTCGGACATGGGCACCTTGAGATGGCAAAAATTTTCGCGCTTTGATAAGCTACTCAATCCTCCTTTTCAAATCCAGGCGCCTAACAAAGGTTTCGTCGTCACCGGACGTATGGGAGAGCGTGTACTTTTTTGTCTGTTTACCGGAAAGGAACGCGCCTATCATCGTGAGCTGGAATTTAGATTACATAATGTTGCTTAAATTGAGTCCAAAAGACCCAAAATGAGAATTTATACATGCGCGCTTCTAGTTTTTCTTTTCAGTGTTTCAGCTTCAGCTCAGCAGGACCAACGTATTTATGAAATTATTGACGAAGTAAGTGCAGATCGTATTTATAAGGACATTGAGCAGCTCGTAGGTTTCGGCACGCGGCACACCTTATCGGAGACGAAGTCAGACGTCCGCGGTATTGGTGCGGCCCGTAGATGGATCGAGTCGGAGTTTGAGCGCATCAGTAAAGACTGTGGCAATTGTCTGGAAGTGGGCACCATGCGTACACTCGAAAAGGGGTATAAGGAAACGCGTATTCCTGAGGACACTGAGGTGGTAAATGTTTGGGCCATCAAACGCGGAAAGAAATACCCCAACAGTTACGTGATCATGTCTGGTGACATCGACAGTCGGGTGACGGATCCCTTAAATGCCACCGATGACTCTCCTGGCGCCAATGACAATGCTTCAGGAATGGCCGCCGCCATAGAACTGGCAAGGGTGTTAACAAAGTATGATTTTGACCATAGCGTGATGTTGGTCGGGTTATCTGGTGAAGAACAGGGCCTCTTTGGAGGCAAACATTTGGCGCAGAAGGCGAAAAAAGAGAATTGGACCATCGTTGCTGTGTTGAACAACGACATGATCTCCAACATAGAAGGAGTGGATAGGGTGATTGATAACCGTACGTTCCGTATTTTTTCAGAACCCACAAATCCTACAGACAGTGATCAGGTCAAGTATTTAAGGAGGTTTTATGGGGGCGAAGTAGATGGGATCAGTCGGCAGCTTGCCAGGTACGTGTACCGTATGACCCAGACCTACATGCCGGAAATGAACCCGATGATGGTCTATCGTTTGGATCGTTTTGGTCGGGGAGGTCATCATCGGCCTTTTAATGATGAAGGGTTTGCCGGCGTAAGAATAATGGAAGCCCACGAAAACTATAATCGCCAGCATCAAGATGTGCGCACCGAGGAAGGTATAGCTTATGGCGATGTGCTGGAAGGGGTAAATAAAGCATATGCCAAGAAATTAACTGCCGTCAATGCAATTACGTTGGCCGCACTGGCCTGGGCACCACCTGCACCCGAAAAAGTGTCTATTGGCGGTGCGGTGCAAGCGTCTACCACCCTGAAATGGACGAAGGTAACAGATGCGGCAGGATATAAAATCTACTGGCGAGATACCACCGCGCCGCATTGGCAGTACAGCCGCGAGATACCGAAGGATGCCACAGAAGTCACCCTTAAAGGTATTGTTGTTGACAATTACCTTTTCGGAGTGGCCACTATAGGTCCTGATGGCCACGAGAGTGTGGTCGTCTTTCCGAGTGAAGTGATGCGATAACCTTCCACGGCTGATTTGGAATTTGGCATCAGTTCCCAAAATTATTGTTTCAGCCCGGATGGGCCAGCCAGTGAGCTGGTGGTGAGTATGAATGTTTAAGCATACTGCGTATGCCAGCGCCAGATAATCTGGACCATTATTCCCGTCTGGTTTGTAAAGAAAAAAGCCAATCGTCTTGATTGGCTTTTGTTTTAAACCCCTACGGATTAATTCAGTATTTGTGCGGTATGGTCTTTGGTTTTGACCTTTTCGATCACTTCTTCAATTTTTCCTTCCTCATCTATGACAAAAGTGGTTCGTGCGGTACCCATGTATTTTTTTCCGTACATGCTTTTTTCCACCCACGTGCCATATTTCTCGTGCACTTCCTTTTCAGTATCAGCAATCAGTTTGAATGGCAACTCATACTTTTCGATGAACTTCTGGTGTGACTTTTCGTTGTCGGAACTCACACCCAGTACCTCGTATCCTTGGGCTTGAAGCACTTTGTAATTATCTCTCAGATTACATGCCTCAACCGTGCAGCCGGGTGTGTTATCTTTCGGATAAAAGTATAGCACTACTTTTTTCCCTTTGTAGTCAGACAGTTTAATCGGGTGACCGGATTCATCTTTACTCTCAAAATCAGGGGCTAGATCGCCAGGTGATAAATTCATAATTGTTAATTGGTTTAATCAATAAGGGCCAACCAGCCATAAATTGTTCCCGTAATGGAATGTTTTCGCACATTCAAATAGCTCAATATTTCCAAAACGAAGGTGTGAGCAGAACCAGCACGGTGAAAAGTTCTAGTCTGCCGACCAGCATCAAGAATGACAGGACCCATTTTCCTGGCGTACTGATCGTAGAAAAATTATTGACCGGTCCTACATCACCTAAACCCGGGCCTATATTCCCCAGGCAGGTGGCTACAGAACCAATGGCCGTATTAAAATCGGCGCCGAGAAGGCCCATGACCACAGCTCCAATCGCAAAAATGATTATGTAAATGAATAGAAATGCGAGCACATTGAAAATAATATCCTTGGACACGGATTTTTGATTGAGACGTACGGGAATGATGGCATTGGAATGCACTTGACGTTTGAGTTCGGCGAAACTATTTTTTATAAGCAGCAAGTGTCGCACGACTTTCACCCCTCCTGATGTAGAGCCGGACGAAGCACCTACAAACATTAAGATGAGAAAAATTACCGTAATAAAAGATGACC
The DNA here is from genome assembly GCA_964403075.1 of uncultured Roseivirgaceae bacterium. GTDB lineage: Bacteria > Bacteroidota > Bacteroidia > Cytophagales > Cyclobacteriaceae > CAYOEV01. The sequence continues at coordinate 40,701 of CAYOEV010000003.1, forward strand.
ATGCCGTGAAATCACCAGTGATGTACCCAGTGGTAGTTACCACTGAAACCACCTGAAATAGGCCAAGTCTTATGGATTCTTCCAAGTCCCCACTGTTATCAAGGGCATACAAGGCACCACCAACTAGCAGGCCAAGTGTGAGCATGAAAAAGACATAGTATTTGAACTCTTCATTATTAACTACCCCCTTAAACTTTCTATGCAGCAACAAATAGGTCACTGTAAAATTGGTACCGGCAAGGACCATGAAAATGATGATCACATATTGAATAAAAGGCGAATTAAAATACGCAATACTCGCATTTTTTGTGGAGAAACCCCCTGTTGCCATGGTGGTCAGGCTGTGGTTGATGGCATCAAAAAAGGACATACCACCTATCCAAAGCAATAAAAATTCTGCCGCTGTCAGCAGCATGTACACCAGCCATAGACGCTTCGCTGTTTCTTTTATTCGAGGCTGCAATTTATCCGGAGAAATGCCGGGTGCTTCTGCAACAAACAGCTGCATGCCCCCAATACCAAGAAGTGGAAGTATTGCAACCGTGAGCACGATAATGCCCATACCGCCCACCCACTGCGTAAGACTACGCCAAAATAGGATGCCTTTGTGTACCGATTCTATGTCTACCAGAATAGTGGCCCCAGTTGTGGAGAACCCGCTCAACGTTTCAAAAAAGGCATCAGTGAAATTATTTATGCTACCGCTCAATAAATAGGGTAAGGTGCCGAATAGTGCCATGCTCAACCATCCAAAGGTGACTACCAGGTAGCCGTCACGTTTATTTAATTCTTTATTGGGGTGCTTGCGGGTGAGCAACCACATGAGAAAACCCACCAAAGAGGTGATCAAAAAAGAAGTCAGCAATGGCAGTATGTCACCTTCTTCGTAGTAGAAGCTAAATGGAATGCAGGTGAGCATAAAAAATCCATTGATCAGCAGCAGGGTACCGATAATATTGATGGTGAGGCGGTAGTTGAAGTTCATATTAATGGAAAAACCGCTCGACTTTGCTTACGCAATCTTTTCGGGTAAGGACCACCACGCGATCTTTGATTTGAAAATAAAAATCGCCCCTTACCGTATGCCCCATACCTTTCCTTATTACGCCTCCGATAATTGCTGTTTTTGGAAAGTTGAGGGCACACAATTGATCTTTTAAAATTTTAGATTTATCCGTGACTTCAAATTCTAAAATCTCCGCATCCAGACCGTCAACGCTGGTCAAGTTGATCACTGTACCTCGCCGGATATACTTAAATATAAAGCTGGCAGCAATGAGTTTTTTATTAATGAGCGTATCTACACCTATGTTCTGCGATAAGTGTATGTAGTCCATATTTTCGACTGCGGCAATGGTTTTCTTTACCCCACAGTTTTTGGCATTGAGACATGAAATGATATTGGTCTCTGAATTGCCCGTCAGCGCAATCATGGCATCCATTCTATCCAGGCCTTCATCTCTTAGCAATTCTGTATCTCGGCCATCCCCGTGAATAATGATGACTTCTGGTATTTCATCAACCAGCTTGATACACTTGTCCTCGTCTTTTTCAACCAGTTTGATGCGATGCTTGGCAGACAGTAAGCGGGCTGTTTTTACGGCCAGTTTACCCCCACCGAGTATTATTATGTTGTCCAGGTCATAGCTTTTTCTACCTGTAAGGGTCATGATTTTTTCAATACCGCCAATTTCACTGATAAAATAGGCGTGATCGTTAAGCAGAAATTTATCCTCGCTGTGCGGTATGATGGTTTCGTCGCCTCGCAACAATGCGACAGTGGTAAAATCATGATCAGGATTTAAATGTGCGGACTCCAGCAGTGTTTTATTAAGCAATTTCGAAGTTTCGTCGATGATGATACCCACCAACGACAACTTTCCTCTTTCAAACTCAAAGGTGTCGGTAAGTACGTTCTGTTTGATTAAACGGTCTATCTCCCTGGCTGCGAGCAATTCAGGTGAAACCAACTCGTCGACCCCCAGATCCTTCAAATCCAACTTGTCCTTATTTCTTAAAAATTCAAGGTTTTCTATTCTGGCAATCGTCTTTTTTCCACCAAGTTTTTTTCCCATCATGGCCGTGAGGAGATTGGTTTCGTCGTCGGCTGTCACAGCGATTACCAAATCCGTTTTCTCGATTTGTGCACGTTCAAGAATCTTTATTGAGGTGCTACTCCCTGAAATACTAAGTACATCCAGATGTGTGACTGCATGATTGAGAATGCCTTGATCATTGTCTATAAGGACAATGTCGTGCTCCTCGAGTGCAAGTAATTTGGCCAGATGGAAACCCAAATCACCGGCGCCGGCAATGATTACATTCATACGCTGCTTTTTCGGGTGGTAAATCTAACTGACCGACATGAATTATGCGCATGAATTAAAAGCGAGTTGACCTGAATTGGAGGTTGCTTAGTTTAATGTCTGTCGGATTTTTGTGGCCGGACGGCTGACAATAACTCCCTATTTGATTTCAAAATCCAGTAATTTTTCACTTTCCAAAAAACCTGCTAACCGATCACCTATTTGTACGGGACCCACCCCCTTAGGCGTTCCGGTAAAAAGAATATCACCAATTTTTAAAGTGATAAAATGCGATACATAACTGATCAATTCAGCGACTGTCCAAATCATCCTAGCCGTGTGTCCCTGTTGTACCACCTCGCCATTTTTGTGCAATAGGAATTGAAGGTCTTGAATGTGACGATCTCTCAAATCAATAAAATCAGAAACCGGTGCGCTGCCATTAAACCCCTTGGCAAGTGCCCAGGGTAGTCCTTTTTCTTTGGCCTTGGTCTGAAGGTCCCTGGCGGTAAAGTCGACACCCAGACCTATCCGGCTGTAGTAGTTGTGGGCATAATTTGCATGTATGGCCTTACCCTCCTTGCTCATTTGCACGACTAGCTCCAGCTCGTAATGTACATCGGACGAAAAGTCTGGATAATAAAAAGGCTCGTTATTTTTAAGTAGTGCAGTGTCCGGCTTTGTAAAAATCACCGGCGCATCCGGGCGCTCATTGTGCAATTCTTCTATATGATCTACGTAATTTCTGCCAATACAAATGATTTTCATTTTATGCCGGTTGAAGTTCTTTTTGCCATAGGCCATCGACTTTACCCTCGTCATTAATGGAATGTAAGGTCATTGGCCGGATCGTATTGACCCAGGAGGTATCGCCAGGAACGGATACGCGAATGTAATTATCTGTAAAACCATGGATGCGATCATTTACCACGTCCTCTTCAAATAGCACGGGCCTTTGACTGCCTAAGAAACTTTTGTAAAAGGCACGTGTCTTTTTTTCCGATAGCGACCTGAGTTGTGAAGATCGCTGTTGTCTGACGTGTTTTGGTACAACACCGCTCAATTTGATGGCCGGCGTGTTGGGACGCTCGGAGTAGGTAAATACGTGTAAGTAAGAGATATCTAAATCGCTCAGGTACTGGAAGGTTTCCAGGAACCTATCGTCTGTTTCTCCAGGAAAGCCTACTATTACATCCACCCCAATACAGGCATGGGCCATCAACTCTTTTATTTTTTCCACTCGTTGGGTATACAGTGTGGTGTTGTAGCGCCGATTCATATCGGAAAGCAACTTGTCTGAGCCGGACTGAAGTGGTAAGTGAAAGTGTGGCGCAAAACGCTTTGACTGCGCCACAAACTCGATGATTTCGTTGGACAATAAATTAGGTTCAATGGAAGAGATGCGGAAACGCTCAATACCTTCTACTGCATCCAGGGCCTGAACAAGGTCATAAAATTTTTCCCTTCTACGCCCATCCTGAATACCGAAGTCACCAATATTTACACCCGTCAGGACTATTTCTTTCACCTGCGTGGCACCAATTTCTCTGGCTTGAGTTACCACCTCCCGAATCGTACTGCTACGACTCTTACCTCGCGCCAGCGGGATGGTACAAAATGCACAGCCATAGTTGCATCCATCCTGAACCTTTAAAAAAGTACGCGTTCGGTCATCGATGGAGTAAGAAGGGTAATAGGTCTTTGCCTCCTGAATGTTAGATGCAAACACCCCTCGTTTAGAAAAATCTTCCAGCAGGCTGGCAAGCTGAAATTTTTCCGAAGCACCTAAAACCGCATCCACCCCTTCGATACTGAAGATCTCATCGGGCTTCAACTGTGCATAACAACCAATGATGGCGACAAAAGCATTCGGAGAGATGCGCCGGGCATCGCGAACGATTTTACGGCATTTCTTGTCTGCGTTGTCCGTCACCGAGCATGTATTGATTACAAAGACGTCTGGTGTATCATGAAAGTCGACTTTGTCATAACCACGTGCCATCAGATCCCTCGCTATGGCTGAAGTTTCCGAAAAATTCAGCTTGCATCCCAATGTATAAAAAGCAACTGTACGCATGTGGGTGCAAATTTAATACACCAATAGGGCTCGCCGGAGGGAGCGGTTATTTAATTGGCACTTCTTCATTTTTTATTTGATTCAGGATTACAGTGGCATGGTCGCGGCTATTTTCGATGAACCACTTATTTGTTTTTAATCCTCCGCAAATCACCCCTGCCAGGTACAGTCCCGGCACGTTGGTTTCATAAGTATCTTCATTGTGCGCAGGTGTGCGGTACTCGTCGTCGCGAATGTGAATGCCCATACTTTCCAGTAAAACATAGTCCGGTCTGTATCCGGTCATGGCCAGCACAAAGTCGTTGGGCAGTGTTTTGGGTCCCTCAGGCGTTTGAATGTCAACTTCATGCTCGCGGATGGCTTCCAGGGTAGCATGGAAATGGGCCCGAATCGTACCTTCCTTGATACGATTTTCAATGTCTGGTTTTACCCAGTACTTTACCGTGTCGCCGATGGCCGCCTCTCGTATAAGCATGGTGACGTGGGCACCCGCTCTGTAACATTCCAAAGCGGCATCTACTGCAGAGTTGGCCGCCCCTACCACTACCACTTGCTGATTGATGTAAGGGTGTGCCTCCTGAAAATAATGCTTCACTTTGGGTAGTTCTTCTCCAGGCACATGCATCAGGTAGGGCAGGTCGTAGAAACCACTGGCAATTACTACATGTCGCGCGGTGTAGTTAGACCTATCTGTTTCTACATGAAAAGAGTCACCGACCTTACGTGCACCCGTTACCTTTTCATACAATTTCAATTTTAGCTGCCAGGCCTTGGCTACGCGTCCGTAGTATTCCAGTGCCTCCCTTCGGTTTGGTTTCGGGTGATGAGAAATGAAGGGTACTTCCCCAATCTCCAGCCTGTCACTGGTAGAAAAAAAAGTCATGTTGGTAGGGTAGTGGTACAAACTATTGACCAGACAGCCCTTGTCTATGATTACATAGTCAAAGCCAGCTTTCTCTGCTTCAATGCCACAGGCCAGGCCAATGGGACCGGCCCCTACAATGATGAGATCAAGTATTTTATCAGCCATCTTAATATTGACAAAAGTAGAGTTAAAATGGTTTTCGTATCGAAAGCATCCTGATTTGAGAGAGTCTGGAAATGAAACTGATAATAACAATCACCTACTAGTATCCGATTGCTGTGCAGGGTATTTACAATTCTTCGATTTTTCTGGCCCATTGCTTCACCAGACTTACCGACGGGTACAGGCGGATTAATTTGGCAATGTAGCTTGGAGGGAAGTACTTAGGGTTTCTGCCGAATTCCTTGGATACCACGAGGTAATCAATCATACCAGCTTTTACTGCATTGAAATCTGCGGTAACCTCGGCTTTCTTTAAAAAAGAGTTGAAAAAGTGGTACCGAATACCAAACCAAATGAGGTTGATACTGTTCCGGTCTTTGTAGTCCATGATATGACCGAGTTCGTGACCCAGCCAGCCGGTTAGGATATCAAACGGTATTCGTCCGTTCGTAAATTGTTTGTTAAAAAGAAAGAAGCGCCGGTTGATAAGTATTTGGTATTCACGCTTATTTCGTCGAAGCAGTAATGAATAGGGCTTGGGCTGGGCAAGCATGTAGGATTGAACCCTTATTTTATTGAATTTGAATTCAACGCCTACATTCTCAAGTTCCGGAAAAAAGGAAAGTGCTTTTTCTGCCTCTCCCCTGATTTCCTCAGGTATTTTTTTCTTGCTTAGGTGCACGTGCTGAAAGATAAACGCCTTTTATCTTGGTGACCAAATTCTTTCGGGAACGGCTCCAAGTTTTCGTTCGTTTTACTACCATGTGTCAAATAACTACCCTGACATTCTTTCGTTATCGAGTGGGTTTGGCCAGGCTCTGGGCCTTCAACATGATGCAGTTTGCACATCGGCCGATGGGCAAGCAACAAGGCCTACAGTTTTATAAATTGCTTGGCAGCGGACGCAGTTTGGGTTTCAACCCCTTTCCGGATTGGGGCACTTATGCCATCTTACAAATTTGGGATTCCCAAGCTGCCGCTGATGCCTATTTCACTTCGGCCCTACACCAGCGTTACCAAAAAAAGGCAAAGGAGGTTTGGACGCTATACTTACGCCCCATCCAGTGTAAGGGATTATGGTCTGGTGGTCAGCCTTTCCAAATACAGCCACCTGATCCTGCCTTAAAGTCTTTGGCCGTTATTACACGCGCCTCCATCCGTTGGCGTCAGATGTGGAAGTTTTGGCAGTATGTGCCCATATCTCAGCGCCCAATTGATCAAGCCTCCGGTCTCCTTTACACCAAAGGAGTTGGAGAAGTGCCATTTGTACAAATGGCCACATTCAGCCTTTGGGAAAATGAGGCAGCGCTGAGAAAGTATGCTTATGAAAGTCCTGAGCATTTGGAGGCCATTCGTCGCACGCGTGAACTAGACTGGTACGGAGAAGAAATGTTTGTACGGTTTCAGCCGTACGCGAGCCGTGGTACGTGGAATGGCGAGCAGCTGCTTAAAACTGACGAAAAAATGCCCGCATAAAGGGCCCCGTTTGAAAGGAAGACATGATTTTCACCTCTTGCAAAAAATGTGTTTCTTCATCCAGGAATCTGAAAATTCTTTTCGTTGAATTCTTGCCATACATGTCTTGAAATATCTTGGGACCGCGTTGGTTGTAACGGCTCAGCACATCTAAGAAAATACGGTCGTAAAATCTGAATTTGGGCTTGATCAGTCCTTTACCGGGCGACTTGCCACGAATGATGTTGTTGACGATTTTCTGTGCGTTTCGCTCCGCATTTTTAAAAGAATAGCCGGAAGAAGGCTTTACCCATGAACCGGCAGTGCCAATTTTTAGAATCCGCTCCGAGCTGTGCTCATGAAATGGGTAGGTGGTCATCGGGATGATCCCAAATTCTTCCTCTACCACTTCATATTCTCCCAGGTCCAAGTACGATTCTATGTATGTTTTTATCAGCCCTTCGTATTCCTCTTTTTCTAAGAGGTCCTTACTAAAAAAAGTGAATTCGATCAGTGCACATGTGGGGGAGTAAGGGAGTATGTAGGTAAAACTGGTGGTGTCTTTGTAAACCATTCGATAGTCCATCATTAAGAAGCAATCAGGATCGAATTGTGGAGTCTTGGTTTTTACCACCCAACCCTTGAAATGCTGGACCAGTCGAATGTGGTCATCTTGCTGATTAAAAAATGCTGCTGGTATGCGGCTATCGAATACCTGCCCTCCAAGGTAGGCTTCCGTTTCGCCGGTTACAATTACTTGTTCGTTTTGTGTGGCTATCTGGACGACATTATCTGTGATCCAATCAAATCTGTCGTCATTGGCCAGTTGGGTTTTGGCCATGTGATAAAAGTCGATGGCCTGAATGGTTTTATAAGTATAGGGTTCAAGGTTTAGCTCTATGGTCTTTGTGGGCCCATGAAACAAACCTTTTTCCCATTGGTGGTGGACGATGCTGTCCCAAAGTCCACGCCCTTTCTCCCAAAAAGACCAGGTACGGTCATTTTCGTTTTTTTCGTTTTTATCGAGAATCAACACTTTTTTATCTCCCCAACCCCCCGTTCGCTGCATGGCCAGTGCCAAGTGTAGACCCGCAGCTCCTGCGCCTACGATGATGTGGTCATAGTATTTCATAATACAAGTAGAAGTAGGTGAAGTAAAGGGCAGTGGCTAAAAATACATGTACAGACAGACGACCTTCTTCTTTTACCGCGAAAATTCGCAGGAGAAAATGCATGATCGCTGCCAAACCAAACCAGGCATTGTAGTTCTGTATGGGTGCCCCATTTTCAAAGGTCCAGTAATCAAATAATGGTGCAATGGGCTCAATGGCTAAATCAAGCAATACCATCAGAAAGGCCCCCAGTACTACGCGAAGGCCATTATTTTTGGTGACGCGGTCAGCAATGCCGGCTGACGCAAGGGTCAGCACTGCCCAGTTTACACCGATAAGGTAGGGCACACCATCTAGCTTAGGACCCAGATTGGCACCGTAAGCATAGTTTCCAAAAGGAAAGCCATAGTGTACGCCCACCCATTCTGCACCCATACCCATGACGATGAACAGAAACGTCAGCGTCACTTTTTTGAGGTTGTCTATGGGATAGTTCCAGATAAATAAACCGAAGATCAACAATAGATTCACCCCAGTCTTGGCCACGAACCACTCTTTGTAGCCCAGGCTAATGCCGACAATCGCACTGATATGCACCAGCCAGATCATGCTGGCAGATAAGGGATGTTTATATGTGTGTAACCATTTCACTGTGCTTCAGGTACCAGATCTGCTACGATCTTTGCCGACAATAAACACAAAGGAATACCACCACCAGGATGAACGGACCCCCCGCAGAAATAGAGGTTACTAAATTGGCGTGAAAAGTTGGGGTGTCTGAGAAAAGCCGCAAATCGGGAATTACTGGACGTACCGTACAATGACCCCTCATGGGAGCTGGTATCCGTTTCTATGCCTCGAGGATCCCATATGTATTCGGTGGTGATATGGTCAGCTACTGGTTTGCCAAGCACTTTTTCTAGTTTGTGGATGATACGTTGTTTGGCGAGCTGCTGTATTTCCGTCCAATTCTGCCCAATATTACCGGGTGCATTTACCATTACAAACCAGTTTTCTCCGCCCGTCGGGGCATCGTCGGAATCTTCCTTGCTTGTAATGTTGACGTAGACAGTAGGATCTTCGTATAATTCCCGGGATTCAAAAAGAGCAGCAAATTCTTTTTTGTAATCTTCAGTAAAGAATATGTTGTGTAAGTCAAGCTCAGGATAGTGGGTATTCATGCCCCAATAAAAAATGAGGGCCGAGCTTGACCTTTCTTGTCGAAGTGTTTTTTCGGGTTTCTTTGCGCCCGGTAGCAACCGGTGAAAAGTGGAAAAAACATCCATGTTGGTTACGACAATGTCTGCCTGATGTGTTCCATGTTCGGTTTGTACGCCTGTTACCTGCTTTCCCTGGTACAGAATTTCCTGTACAGGTGTACCCAAATGGAAAACCACACCCATGCGCTCGGCGAGGGCATACACACTTTGGGAAATGCGATGCATCCCTCCTTCCGGATAGTAGGTGCCGTGGTGCATCTCCAGATGAGGAATCAACGACATGATGCCCGGTGTCTTGTAGGGCGACGACCCATTGTAGGTGGCATAACGGTTGAATAATTGTACCAAATGCGGATTGTTAAAGTAGCTTTCATTGGTGTCATTGAGGGAATCGGTGAGATTCAGAGATGCGATCGACGCAATGGCTTGCAGGGTGCTTTTGGATAGGTAGGTATTGAGCTTGTGAAGGGATTTCTCCAGGAATAACGGGGCCGTACGCTCATATTTAAGTCGACTGTTCTGTAGGTATTCGGTGATATTTTTTTCTGACTCATTGAATGTATTTGCAGCTTCCCGCACAAATGTTTGCTCATCGGCGGGTACCTGAAAGCGAAGCCCATTTTCCCAGAAATAATTACAGACCGTTTCCTTCCTTTTGTAATCAAAATGATCTCTCGGATTTTCTTCATTGAGCGCGAAAAGTTCATCGATAAACCCAGGCATGGTGAAAAGTGATGGGCCTTTGTCGAATCGAAAACCGTCTTGTTCAAAGGCATGCAATTTACCACCTGTGTAGGCATTGGATTCAAAGACGCTTACGTCATAACCTTTATGTTTGAGACGCACGGCGCTTGCCAGTCCTGCGATGCCGGCACCTACAATAATGACCTTTTTGCTCATTAACGCTTATATTCAATATAATCAGTAACAAGCGGAGGCACACCATGGTGCCGGAACAGGCTCATTATTTGTGCCCGGTGATGGGTGGTGTGGTTGCTGATGTGAAAAAGTATGTCCCTTACACTGTTTTCAAATGGTTCACCTTTGGAATTGGTGTAGGAGATAAGTTCATCCATTTCCCTGTTGCTCAGGATTTCGAGAGTATGGGCATGATTGTCCAGAATAATTGCAGGAATAGCGCCCATTTCATGCAGATCATTCAAATGATAGCTCGCAGAAGTGGCCTGAATGCGGGCATTCCAAATGTGGTGCGCATTGAGTACATGACTAAAGAGGAGGTGGGCTTTAGGAGGCAAAACTTCGTCATACCCTTCCAACTCAGTATGCAGTTTTTGATTGAGTTTGAGCTGGTAGTCAAAAATGTCTTCGAAAGGAGCCATGCGATGCGTCATTTGCCCACTAAGATAAAGGGAGCCCAATAGTAAGGAAGCTTGTACGATTCGCTATTTATCATATTTAATTTGGCCTGGCGTAGCGCATCTCGGTAACCTGTCGAGTCATCCCGATGCAACTTGATATCGTAAAAGTTGATCATAAATTTCGAAGTGGAGGCATCAGCGACAGGCCATAAGGACACAATGAGGTTGTTGGCACCGGCGTATTGCAAGGCGCGACTTAAGCCTACAAGACCTTCGCCTTTCGCCAACTTACCGAGCCCGGTTTCACATGCCGAAAGTGTTACCAGATCGGCTTGCAGGCGCATGTTGTAGATTTCACCTGAAAATAGATTCCCGTCAGTATTGTCGGCAGGTTTTAAAAATATTCTTGATAGCTCGGGTTTCGATTGATTCACCTGGCCGTGTGTGGCAAAGTGAAGGAAACGATAGGGCACTGAGGCTTTTGACTTTACCATTTTCTCTGTGGCCTGCTCCCTCAAAAGCATTTCCACATTTTCGTTGCCGAAAAGAAGTTTGATTTCCCGGATTTCTTCCTCTGTCTCTGGCAGATCGCTCATGCCGCTATGCTCCTTAAAGTCGATGGGCGCACACAACAAAATGCCTTTTCCATCACCCGCCGATTTTCTGCCCATCATCAGGGAAGCAGAGTAGTCATAGGCCACGCTGTAGCGCTCAATCAAAAAGGCATCTTTTCTATCGCCTGGGTCAATGAGTACCTCATAAGGGAGGGTAGCCAGTGGCCCATCGGGTAGTATAATTAGTTGTTCACCCTTAATTTGCTTTGGAATCAATAGCTCATAAAGTGCCTCAGCCAGATTTTTAGTATCTTCCTGCAACTGATATTGAATGGCATTGCGCAGCCCGGTGACCAGTTTGTTCAATGGCTCGTCATTGGGTTTGGAATAAGCCTGTAGCTTATTCTGGGTCAACATTAACGTATGTGTATTTGCATCGTCAATAAAATAAGAAAGAAGGGTGGTGTTGGGGGGCAGTTGATTTTGAACTTCTTCTACCTTCAGTTGTTGCGGATTGTATTTCAGCTGAAAGTATGCCGGATAATCCTGTTCCAGTTGATTGATGTATGCCCGGTAGGCCGATTGATAGGTGAAAAGCAATTGTTTGTATTTTTCTTGATCGCCACCCAAAGCCAACTGCTGTTCGAAAAAGGCAATTTCTGCTTTTAAACTGTCTTCAAGGTTGAGGATTTCTTGTGGTATGCCCACGAATTCCTTGGCCTTGGTTTCCTGAATGGCTTCCAGTAAAACGGCCGACTTACTTCTTTCCGAAAATTCAAATGCGAGAGAAAGGTATTCTTTCTTTTTCAGGCTCTTGTCTGCCAGAAATAATGCCAGTGAAATTCCATCTTTATATATCCCCTGTGCAGTAGCACCCAGTTGAATCTTATCTTTTTCATTTTCCCGTGTTTGTCTGAGCAGGGTGATCAGGTCATCGCACAGCAAATAAGTCTGAAGGGCTCCTTTTAAATCCCTTCTATTTAATGTTTTCTCAAAATGTAATGATTCCAGGACTTGCGCCTTTGACTCCAAAGCACTTAAGAGATAATTGGCATTGAAGAAATCACGAATTTCCGGAAGGTCATACACGGAGGTGTAAGACTGGTTTTGTAGGTTGGCATAGATCGATTGTTGGTAGCTTTCCAGTGCCTGGCCGTAGTCACCTTCTTTGCGATGCACTTCACCAATCAACTGATGGGTATTGGCCACCTCCGGATGTTTAGTCCCGAATAACTGCACGAACATCTTAAGTGCTTCTGCCAGCGAATGCAAGGCACCCTGCGTATCGCCCTGATTGTTTTGTACGCGACCCATACTGGCCAGCACGAAGGCTTTATTCGGATGCGGTTGGTCGTAAAGTTCATTCCAGATGGCCATAGACTGTTGCAGATTCTCTATCGCCGAGCTATAATCTTTCAGGTCGTTGTGTGCAAAAGCGAGATTATTAAGACCTTGAGCCACTTTTGGGTGCCGTTCGCCGTAATTCTCTTCATAGATATTCAATGCCCGCTGAAAGAAGATCAAGGCCTGTAAGGGTTCATTTTTCTGGTAAATGAGCCCCAGGTTATTATAGGTATCGGCAATGAGCAGATCCGTGGCTTTGAGTTGATTTTTACGAAGATGCAGGGCCTGTTCGAGGTATTGTTGTGCCAGGACACGGTTCTCCATGTTCCAATACGCCACTCCCAATTCATTGTAGCAGGCAGCCATCTCCAGTGTCTTGGGTGCCAGCAGTGCCTCTGCTTTTTTAAGGTTTTCAATGGCTAGATTGGTGCGCCCAAGTCTCATGTAGGACTTTCCCTTCAAGGTCAGTATTTCTCCCATAAAGCGATTATCATCCGGGAAATGCGCTTTCACATAAGGCACGATGTTATCGGCCAGTTGCCTGCCCTCATCTGGCTGTCCCATTCGAATCTTGCACTCGGTCATCCATAGATTACAAGTTACATACCCGGCTTTATCTTCTGCCTTCAGATGCGCTTTAGCCCTGGAAGCATAGAGTTGGTAAGCGTGTGCATAATCTGCCCGCTTGTATGCCTGCTCTGCTTCTTTTGAGCCTTGAGCTGCTAAAAAGAAGGGGATGAAGATCAATATGCTGACAGACCACTTTATCATCAGAATTGGTATACATAGCTTATGCTGGTCACCGCGTTACGCGTAAGACCATCAGGATTCTTTTTCCTATCGGTAAATTTTATTCCCTGGATGAGTTTTAGAGAGTTGTTGACATCAAATCGGTATCCTAAACTTAGTAGACCAGACATGGCCAGCCCGGTAGTGTTTGGCAGATCTTGTATTTCAGTCCCACCTTCTGCAATGCCTCTGTCCGGGGTTAGGCGATAAATGGGGAGTAGTCCAAGGCTCACATTGTAGTTAGTAAATCTAAAATTACGCTCCAGTCGCAGCATAACGTCTATACCCCTTTGCTGCTGCTGACCCACATCGTTGCTCTGTAAATAACTTTCACTGGGATACCCTGACCAGTCGGCATATTGAAATTCATTTTGGTTCTTAGTAAGGGCGATTTGTACGCCTGTAGCAAATAACCAATCTTCATTGAGCAATGAGGCACCGGCGATTGCATCGAATGTGCCCAGGCTCACCTGATAATACATGGGGAAATCGGCCGGCTGATTATTGGTAAATGTACTGTTGGCCTTTGCATTAGAAAGGCTGGTAGGAATTTTAGTGCCCAGCGTGCCATTCAATTGCCAATCGTTGAAAGTGGTAAGATTGCGTGTGTAGCTCAGCGAGATGTCACCGATACCAGAATTGGTCCCAAAATTTCCATTAACCCACTGATAAGGTACTTTTACCTGTAAGGCATTTTTTTCATTCAGTCTAATGTTCGCATCTAGTGTAACCGCACTGATAATGGCGGACACTGTCGACTCTCCCCGATAGTAGTTAAGCTCAATCGAACGCAACTTAATTTGGCGGGTCTGTGCATAATTCTGATCTGGCCTCATGGCGCCCATGGTGCAGAATCCCCCGTCACTACATCCCTGGGCTTGGATGGCAGGTGCCAGAACGAACAAGCCAGCACTAAACAGGTATTTTAATGTGCAGAAAACGGTCATCTGGTAAAAATAAATTTTTTTAACCATTAAACCCCCTCAAGCGGTAGTTGTCCAAGGTTCAGCAATCGAAAAATAAAACGAGAATATTATTATGAAAAAATTATCATTTATAGCCACCGGGATGGTCGTCGCTTTTTTAGCCTTGACCTCCTGTGAAGAAAACGAAGCCGGACCCAATACAGTGGATGAGTTGGAGTTGGAAGCTGACCTTACCGCTGATATGACTTATGAAGAGGTAGACAACATTACTGAAGGCGCTATTCAGTTTACTGCCTCCAACCCGGGAGCCCGTGAAGCCGATCAGGATACCAGCGCCTACATTACCTGCGCAGTAGCCGTCAGCGTAGACACGGAAAATAATCAGGTGACCGTAGATTATGGAGAGGAGGGATGCACTGGCCCGTGGGGTGTAACACGCCAAGGTAAAGTGATCATCACTTATTCAGGCAGATGGTACGAGGAAGGTGCTACACGCATAACGACGTTTGATAACTTCTTTGTAGATGGTGTGCAGGTAGAGGGAACCCGAACAGTGACCAACACTTCTGATTTTAATACTTCACCTAATCCAGTGTTTAACGTAACGATGGAAGATGGTCGTCTGACATTTCCTGACGGGACCATTATGACGCGGGATGCTTCATTTACCCGTACCTGGTTTAGAGCGCCTAATCCGGCCAATGATCGTGTATTAAGGGAAGGTAGTGCCAATGGCGTGACGCGCAGAGGCGATAACTACAGCGTCACCATTGAGGAGCCGAATGAATACAAGCGATGCCGGGCGATTCCTTTGGATGGAACCAAGCGAATAGTCGTAGGGGAGCGTGAAGCGCTTCTTGATTACGGAGATGGAGCTTGTGACAATTTTGTAGACATCACCTTCAATGGTGAAACCAATCAAAGAAGAATTTTTGCCCGACGTTAAAAGAGTACCTTCTTAGTGAGGGTTGTTTCTCGATTAGGTTAAAGTCGCACCTTTCAGGTGCGGCTTTTTTTATTCCTGATTGGACTCTTTTACGAATCCGGATTTAAGATGAAGGTCGCGCTGAGGGAATGGTATTTCTACACCATTTTTTCTAAACGCCTCAAAAATTGAAAAGTAGAGTTCGCTTCTCAGAATAATTGGTTTGTCAGAATGGGTATTTGTCCAGACGGCCAATAAAAAATTCAAGGCGCTGTCCCCATACCCATCGAACAGTACCTGTGGTGCAGGTACTTTCAGTATATGTTCATTGGCATCTGCCACTTGCAAAAGGATTTTTTTGATTTCTTCAGGATCTTCGTTGTAACTCACCCCAACAGGAATTCGATACCTGACATTTCGGTCGTTATGACTCCAGTTGATCACCCGACCAGAAATGAATTCCGAGTTAGGCACAATGATGGATATATTATCATTTGTCAAAATGGTAGTGGCTCGTATGGAAATACTTTTCACATCGCCTTGCACCGATCCAACTTCGATGCGGTCGCCTACTTTGATGGGTTTTTCAAAAAGGATGATAATTCCGGAAATGAAATTATCAGTAATTGTTTGTAAGCCAAAACCAATACCCACCCCCAGTGCACCAGCCAGCACGGTAAGTGTACTCAAGTCAATACCTGCCGATTGCACAATAATGATGGTACCAAGGATGAGTAGAAAAAAACGGACGACGTTGCCAATGGTGGAGCTTACCCCCACATCCATTCCAGCTTTTTTTAATATCTGACCAACCAGCAGATTTTTTAGACGTTTTGAAAAAAAGGAGAGGAGAACAAAAGCAAAAAGTATGTAAAGCAGTAGGCCGATGCTTATCTCGCTTTTGCCCAATTCGAACAAAGGATTATTGATAAATTCCCAAAAGTGGCTACCCAGTTCCCTCCACCAGGTTTTTAAGTCGTTCGAACTCATGTACGTAATTTAGTGGGATGCAGCCAATCAAGAAGGCCAGAGCAGTGAAGCATCGCCATAACTTAAAAAGCGGTAGTCGAGGTCCAAGGCCTCTTGGTAAATCTTTTTCCATCCTTGCCCCACAAAGGCACCTACCAGCAGCATAAGCGTGGAACCCGGCAAATGGAAATTAGTAACCAGTCCGCTACAAATATGAAAGGTAACGCCAGGGAAAAGAAAAATTTCGGTTTGACCGGTAAGTACTCCCGATGTTGGAATTCGTTGAAGTACTGCCTGGAGTGCTTCGTTTCTGGTGGGAAGGCTATGCCGGATGTTGTAGGGGGCTAGTTTTTCGATAAAAAACGGAGCATCCGGCTTCTCTAGTAGCTTGACACCGTACCAATAGAGGCTTTCCAACGTCCGCATCGAGGTAGTGCCTACCGCTACCACTTTGTTGTGGCTGAGCAACTGCTCGACGAAGTGCCGCCTGATTATCACATGTTCCCGATGCATCGGATGATCTTCTGGGTTTTTGGCCTTCATGGGCTGAAAAGTACCCGCCGATACATGCAGCGTCACATGACCGGATGCGATGCCATTTTTTGTGAGACGATCCAGTATTTCTTTGGTGAAATGCAGGCCAGCCGTAGGTGCTGCCACGGCCCCTGCAGCTTTTGAGTACACCGTTTGATAGGTTTCGTAGTCTGCTGGTGTCAACGCCCTGTCGATGTAGGGGGGTAGGGGTAATTTTCCGATTTTATTCAAAAGCTCGGCAAATGACTCCCCTGAGTGCCATTCAAACAATACTTTATCGTCACTTAATCTTTTGGCGGACAATCCAAATTCCTTTAATTCCAGCAGCGGTTCTTTCCATTTCTTGGCATTTCCGATGAGACAGTGCCAGCTACAGTTGGCACTGCTACTGAGGTTTTCCTCGTAATTTTCAGGCTCTGCAGGTGCTAACAAAAATATTTCGATTTGTGCGCCAGTGGACCTGTGGAAAATGATCCTTGCGGGAATTACTTTTGTGTCGTTAAAGACCACGAACGCATCTGTCGGAATCAGGTCAGGGAATTCTTTGAATGTGCGGTGTTGTATGTGGCCCCTATTGTAGTGAAGCAATCGTACGGCGGATCGGTCGCGTTCAGGAAATCTGGCAATTTTGTGATCAGGTAGTGTATATTGGTAATCTTTGATATCAACAGAAGGTAATTTCATTGCAGCTTCAATTTTATCCTTATCAACTTCGTTTCGCATTCGATGCCCGGACATCACGAGGCGTCCTTACTGCGCGGCAAATATGGCTCATTCGAATGGAAGGAGCGAATCGGATCGGCTGGGGCGAAGTGGCTCCGATAGCCGGACTCAGCCAGGAATCGCCTGAGGAGGTGGAGCGCTGGTTGCAAGATCATCTGGCGGCCCTTGCAGACACCCATACCCCCGGAGGCCGAGATGAGATTGCGCACTGGCTGGATGAACACATACCCCTGGCGCTTTGCAGCATCCGTATGGGTCTGGAGATGGCCTGGCTCGATTGGTTTGGGAAGGGTGTGCGTAAATGGTTCGAGACAAATGAAACTCACTGGCCCGTATCTATCAACGGCCTGGTTTGGATGAACGAGCCAGAGGGAATGCTTGCGCAGGCAAAAGAAAAAATAGCAGCAGGATTTGATACCATTAAGTTGAAGATTGGTGCTGGGAATTTTGATAATGAGTTGGAACTGATTCGTCAGATCAGGGCCATGGGAGATCATCTCACCATCCGCTTAGACGCCAATGGCGGATTTAAAACCAATGAGGTACTCCATAAATTGAAGTTACTCGCAGCTTTTGACGTACACAGCATTGAGCAACCAATCATGCCCAGGCAGCCCTTGGCCATGGAAATGGTCGTTGCTAAATCACCCATTCCAGTCGCATTGGATGAAGAACTCATCGGTGTCTATGGTCTTAATCAGGACGAATTACTTGACGCCATTCAGCCACAATATCTCGTACTTAAACCAAGCCTGTTGGGCGGTTTCCAGGCAGTAATGGACTGGATACAAAAAGCTGAACAAAGGAATATTCAGTGGTGGGTCACTTCCTACCTGGAATCCAACCTGGGTTTATTGGCCATTGCGCAGTTTGTTGCCCAACTGAATCCGCAATTGGCGCAAGGACTTGGCACAGGAGGCCTGTACACGAATAATTTCGATGGCCCCTTATGCATAAAAGATGGTCAGCTGTTCGTGGATTCCGGCAAACCACTTATTTTGCCTTTCAACTGAGTTAGCAGTCAAGTATGCGCTGCGTCAAACTATGTTTTTCATCCATTCGTTTACCATACGACCTAAACAATTCTGCTTTGTTACGATACCTCCTCTTACTCTTCATCCTCCTAGGCCATAGCTGGACTTCCGCCCAGCCCAGAAATTATACAACCAGCGATTTGCTCATGCAATTGAACAAGCTGCGTGTGCTTGGCGCTGTGCTTTACATAGCCGCGCACCCGGATGATGAAAACACCCGGCTGATTGCCTACTTTGCCAATGAAAAGAAGTTTCAGACCGCCTATTTGTCCGCCACCCGTGGCGATGGCGGTCAAAATCTAATAGGTCCTGAAATCAGGGAGCAGTTGGGCATTATTCGTACGCAGGAGTTGCTTGCAGCCCGTCGGATAGATGGGGGTCGGCAGTTTTTTTCCCGGGCCAACGATTTTGGGTATTCCAAGCAACCGGGGGAAACTTTCAATCTTTGGGACCGTGAAAAAGTGCTTGAAGACTTTGTCTGGGTCATTAGAAACTTCCGTCCAGACGTCATCATTACCCGTTTTGATACCATTCCCGGCATCACACATGGTCATCATACGGCCTCTGCCATACTGGCGAATGAGGCTTTTCAGTTAAGTGGAGACCCCAATGCGTTTCCAGACCAACTTAACAAAGTCGACACCTTTAAGCCTAAAGCCATTTATTTTAATACCAGTTCATGGTTTTACCGACAATCCGGGAAGACGTTTTCTCCCGAGGGGAAGTCTAAAGTAGATGTAGGTGCCTACAATCCTATCTTAGGGTATTCTTATTCGGAAATAGCGGCCAGATCCAGAAGTATGCACAAAAGCCAGGGGTTTGGGTCATCTGGCAGCCGAGGTGAGCAAATTGAATATCTGGAGCCTCGTTTGTCGACCGCAGGAGATCTTTTTGAAGGTATCGACACCAGTTGGTCACGGGTGAAGGGTGGAGGCGCTGTAGATCAAATACTGCAAGAGGTCATTACCGCGTTCAATCCTGCTGCTCCGTGGAAAAGTGTTGGCCAACTTCTCGTGGCCAGAAAGATTATGCAGTCATTGCCTGCTGGTTATTGGGTCCGGATCAAACAACGAGAATTGGATGAATTACTTATGGGTCTTACTGGCACTTATCTTGCGCTTAGGGCAGAATCAACCTATTACAGTCCCGGCGATCAGGTGCCACTTGACCTTGAAGCGGTAAACCGCAGTGAGATTCCCATGGTGCTGGAGAAGCTCACTTTAGGAGACGAAACCCATCCACTGAACCAGGAACTTGTACATAATAGGTCGGTTAATCAGGCTTTCACCTTCCGACTTCCCGAAACAGAACCGGTGAGTCAACCTTACTGGTTGCGTGCGCCAGGCGCTGCTGGAATGTACCGTGTGGACGATCCGGAACTGAAATTACTGGCGGAAAATCCCCCTGCGCTGTCGGCAATGATCACCTTGCGAGTAGAGGATCAATTAATTGACCTGGAGGTTCCTGTCGTGCACAGCTTCACAGATCCGGTAAAAGGGGAGGTCATTGAACCGCTTGTTGTTCAACCCAGAGTGATGATTAATGTGATGGAAAAACAGCTCTTGTTTTCAAATAGTGGATCTAAATCACTGAATCTCCGAATCATTGCAGGACAGGATAGTATTGCCGGAGAAGTAGGCCTAGAACTACCGGTCGGCTGGCAGGCAATTCCGGAAAAAAGATTGTTTTACCTGACAGATAAGGGCGAAGAGCTGGAATTAACATTTGAGGTTCAGCCACCTGCCAGAGGCGATCAGGCGGAACTTCAGGCTTATGCGGAGATAGCTGGTAAGCGGTATCAAATGGGACGCGAAATCATTGATTATGACCACATTCCTTTGCAGACTTTTTTTCCGGAGGCCCGCACCCGACTGGTAAAAATTGACTTCGAACGTGGCTCAGAACGTATCGCCTACCTCATGGGCGCGGGCGACGAAATTCCCAGTAGCCTATCCCAGGTGGGTTATGATGTTGCCTTACTCGAAAAGGATGATGTAAATGTGGCATCACTGGCAGATTTTGACGCCGTAATACTGGGTGTCAGGGCCTTTAACACGCTGGATTGGTTGGCTTATAAACAGCAAGAGTTGTTTACATATGTTCACAATGGAGGTACGCTGCTGGTACAGTACAATACCAGCTATAGAATGGTAACCCAGGACATAGCGCCCTATCCACTTCAGCTGTCGAGAGATCGGGTAACAGACGAACAAGCGGAGGTGCGTATCTTGGCGCCGGAACACCCCGTGATGAATGTGCCTAATGAGATTACAGCGAAAGACTTTGAAGGATGGGTGCAAGAGCGCGGTCTTTACTTTCCTGACCAATGGAGTGACGCGTTTGTGCCAATCTTCAGTGCCAACGATGAAGGGGAGACCCCTAAAAATGGCGGCTTGCTCGTGGCCGACTATGGTAAGGGTCGGTTTATATATACCGGTTACAGTTGGTTTCGTGAGTTACCTGCGGGGGTGCCAGGCGCGTACCGAATATTTGCCAATCTGATTGCCAAAAAAAATGACTGATCAATCAAAGAATATCGACAAACCTCCTTTTTTTTCTAAATGGAGACACATGTACTTTTTGGTTTTGATCAATTTGGCGGTTCTTATCTGGTTGTTTTACTGGTTTAGCAACTACTACGCATGAATAACCTGGACCTGTTGGTACTTGGGGGTACTTTGCTCTTCATCGTCGGTTACGGGGTATGGAAAACGAGGGGGCAAAAAAATATCCATGGCTACCTGCTTGGAGATAATTCTCTCAAATGGGGAACCATCGGGCTATCCGTAATGGCCACACAGGCCAGTGCCATCACCTTTTTGTCAACCCCAGGGCAGGCCTATGAGAGTGGCATGGGCTTCGTACAAAATTATTTTGGACTTCCATTGGCACTCATTATTGTGTCTGCAGTTTTCATTCCAATTTTCTATCGATTAAAAGTATACACGGCGTATGAATATCTGGAGCGCAGGTTTGATATGCGTACTCGATTCCTGGGTGCTTTTTTGTTTTTGATTCAGCGGGGGCTTGCCGCTGGGATTACCATCTATGCACCTTCGATAATTCTCAGTCAGATTTTGGGTTATGACCTTACGGTTATGATTGTCGTAACAGGGGTTTTGGTGATTATTTATACTGTTTCTGGAGGCACTCGGGCCGTTTCTATCACCCAAAAGCAACAGATGGCGGTGATCATGGGGGGGATGTTCGTAGCCTTTTTTATAATTATTGGTCACATCAACCATCATGTATCTTTTGGTGGTGCTTTAAAAATTGCCGGTGCATTGGATAAATTGGAAGCTGTCAACCTGCGTCTGGATTTTTCCGAACGTTACACCCTTTGGAGTGGATTGACAGGTGGGTTTTTTCTGGCCTTGTCCTACTTTGGTACGGACCAGTCGCAGGTCCAACGTTACCTGGGGGGTAAAAATGTAACAGAGAGTCGTATGGGACTCATGTTCAATGCCATTTTAAAGATCCCTATGCAATTTTTTATCCTGTTTGTGGGAGTCATGGTTTACGTTTTTTTTCTTTTTCAGGGCAGTCCTGTTCATTTTAAAGAAACTTCCCTGGACAAGCTAAAAAACTCGGCATACGCTGGTGAACTGGCTGGTTTGGAACAAGATTATCGTGCACTGGAGGTCGCTCGTTCGGATTTGGCCCAAGCCTATGCTTCCGGTGGGCACCCAGCTGTTAAAAGGCAACTGCAGCGCGCAGATGAGCAACTCCAGACCCTTCGGGTGCAAGTGAAACAACTCATTTTAAAGGTCGACCCTGACGCGGAATTAAAGGATGCCGATTTTGTATTTATCACATTCATTGTCAATTACTTACCGCATGGCCTCATCGGCTTGCTGATCGCCGTTATATTGTCTGCTGCCATGAGTAGCACTTCTTCAGAACTCAATGCGCTTGCATCTACCACCTCGGTGGATTTTTACAAACGTTTGGTCCGGACAGAGGGCAGCGATCGACACTACCTGATCAGCTCTCAATTATTTACCTTCCTGTGGGGTACCCTGGCCATCTTTTTTGCCCTTCTGGCCAAAAATTCCGAAAACTTGATTGAGGCGGTCAACATCATTGGCTCTCTTTTCTATGGTACCATTCTTGGGATTTTTCTGGTGGCTTTTTTTCTCAAGCAAGTCAGAGGCGGACCGGTTTTTTGGGCCGCAATCCTGGCCGAGTTGGTGGTGATTGGCCTTTATTTTTTAGGTCTTTATGAAGTAGTATTCTCCGTCGCAGGCCGATCGGTGGACTTCTCCATCGGGTATTTATGGTACAATGTGATCGGTACCGGAATTACCGTGTTTTTGGCATTGATTTTTGAAATTGTGAGCAGTCGGCGATTCTAGGAAAAATCCCTACTACTACAACATACAGCCTCATACATGGTGCGAAGTAAACCAACTGATTGAGCATCAGTCGTGGTTGGCGATCTCTGTAAGTTGCGCTCGACTAAACAAATTGAAATAATTGGCCACGATTTTGGGGTTTTCCACAAACTCTTCAGGGGTTGGCGCGAAGTGCATGACCCTTTTACTCGCTAATAATTTGTGGAGCCCTTCTGAAATTTTTACTTTCTCTGATAACATAGCGGTGTATTAATATGTTGATAAGTCATGGAAGCACGACGTTACCCCTAAAAAATCAACAAAAAATATTATTTATTCTACCACGCCTGATATGCTGGTAATGGAAGAGGCACCAAAGTAGCCCAAGACTACATTGTCTGTGGCTGGATCAGTGTAGCGAAGGTTGCCAGATGCCGTTGCCGGGCCCACACCAGCAGTGGTTCCAAGCGTTGCAGTTTGTGAACGGATGAGCTCCAGAAAGTTGAATGCGCCTACCGTCAAGGACCAGAGTTCAATTCTTACACTATCGCCAGCATCGTAATTGAACAGTTGCAGCTCATTAACAAGTGGGTCCGCGCCATTGATGAATTGGTCACTTAATAAAATCAGTTGATCGGGGTCGTTGAACTTCTCTCCATTGCGGAAGCCAATGTACCTGTAGAAGTCTTTTGTAGCCAATGGGTCCGTGCTGACAACTACAGGATAAAATTTTGTAACTGGATCGCCAGTTTGTTCGTCGTTGGTGTCAAAAGATGTAAAAGAAAGGGATTGCAGGGGGTCAACCGGGCGTAAGGTTTCCGGTTCAGAGACCACCATTTGCTCATCAGCAAGGACAACAAATAATTGGTAATTTCTTCCGACCACTCCGGTAAACACCTGACTTTCATACCAGCCATCAGCAGAGTGTACACAGTCCCAGCTGTTGCCCAAATTGTCTTCTATGCTAAGTGTGGCATCGGACACAGGCAGGCCATCACGCTCGGCGTCAAAAGGCACTGTTTGCGACAACCGGATTCGGTGCGCCTTATTTTCGTTGGTCACCCAACCTTCAACGACCAGTTGCGGGTCACCCACAGGTAACTCTACGAGCTCTTCACAAGCGACAAGTGTCAGAAGTAATATGGTGAACAACGGCTTCAAAATTTAAAATTATAAGTTACTGCAGGTATGATGCTGCCAAACACCGAATATGCTTCAACGGCTGTTTGCCCGGAACCAACAGGATCTTCCAGGAAGAAATAGGAAAAAATGTTTTTTCTGCTATAGACATTGTAGACGGTGAAAATCCAAAAACTTTGCACCTTTTTTAATTGGTCCTGTTGATTTTTTCTCTTTCCCGACAAGCGTAAAGAAAGGTCTAGCCGGTGGTAATCCGGCAGGCGAGATCCATTTCGTTCGCCAAAGGTGGGCACAATCTTGTCATCAAAACGAAATTTGCCATTGGGTAGTGTGAAAGGTCGGCCAGTATTGTAAGTAAAGGTCGAGGAAAGGGAAGTGCGATCCGAAAGCTGCCAGCTGCCTACGAGATTGATGTCGTGACGTTTGTCGAAGTTTGTCGCGAAAAGCTGGCCATCGTTGATTTGCAGTTCTTTAAATGGACCATCAAATTCCTGCAAGCCAAACGACCACGTGTAGCTTAGCCAGCCTTTAAGTTTACCCACATTTCTTCTGATCAACAGTTCCAATCCAAAGGAAGAAGCGCGTCCATTGAGCAATTCAGTCTCCAGATTTTCCCTAAAAGTCAAATCGGCACCATCTTTAAAGTCAATGACGTTGTAAATATTTTTATAGTACAACTCCAGACTGCTTTCCCATTTATTGTTGAGGAAGTTGCGATAAAAGCCGGCGGTATAATGATCCACGTGGGTAGGTTCGATATATGGATCTGTTAATTTCCAGATATCTGTGGGGGCACGTGCAACAGTATTGGAGATGAGGTGAATGTATTGGAACACCCGATGATAGCTGGCCTTGAGTGCTGTCCGATCGTTTATACGGTAGCGAAAAGATAGCCGGGGTTCCCAGTTTAGTTCGCGGTGAAAGACCTTTCGTGCGGCGGTAAGTGTGCTGTCGATGATGGAGGCGTCGGTTCTGGGGAGGCCAGGGGCATATTTAAACAGCGTTTTTGGGCCAAATTGCCATAGCCCGGATAATCTCAGACCGTAATCAATGGACCATCGGGCTGAGAAATCCGTCTGATGTGAAAGGTACAACGCGCCCTCTATGGCCTGCTCTGTATCGAGTACGGTAAGGTTGGTGGAAGTATTTTCACTAAAGGGTCGACGTTCACCGGGTCGGAGCGTATGTAAAGTGGCGAAACCTCCAAAGCTAATTCGGTGATTGGGTGTTTCGTCCCAAGTGAAATCTGATTTTATCGACAGGTTGCTCAACCGGGATTTGCCTATGAAGCTCCCCACTTCTACAGGGTCCTCAATCTGGTAATTGTATTCGGTTAGCAGGGCGGTGAGATTGCCAAACAATTTGGGTCCAAATACATGATTCCACCGTGCCGATAGGGAACGGTTGCCCCACCGGCTAACGGTGTTGAATCCCGCCCTATTGCGGTCCAGTCCTTGGTACCCGGTAATGTAAAACTGATTGCGGTCATTGGCACGCCAGTTCACTTTGGCATTGATGTCAAAAAAAATGAATCTATTCTCATCCAGGTCATCATTGATCAGATTTTCCACGGGAAAATTCAAAAGGGATCGACGTGCAGAAACCAGATACGAAGCGCGATTTTTCTGTAATGGTCCCTCAGCAGTCAGGCGTGCAGATATCAATCCAATGCCGCCTGAGGCGGCAAATTCCTGGTTATTCCCTTCTTTTTGTACAATGTCGATGATGGAAGAAACCCGTCCACCAAATTTGGCCGGCATGTATCCTTTAAGTATTTGAACGGACTTAATGGCCTCTGGATTGAAAACGGAGATCAATCCAAAAAAATGGTTTGGATTGTAGATGGTAGATTCATCGAGAAGTACCTGGTTTTGATCGATATCACCTCCCCGCACACTCAAGCCATTGCCTTGTTCCCCAAGTGACCGAATACCTGGCTCCAGGAGCGAATTTTGGAAAATCTCTGCCTCTCCTAAAAAATAGGGAATGTTCCACTCGGGACTGATCCTCAAGGTCGTACGCCCGGGTAGTGTGTTAATCAGGTTGTCATCTGCAGGTTTATCAATGATTACCAGCTCTTCCATTGCAGCTATTTGCGGTTGTAGCTTCCAATTAAACTGGTGGTTAGCGCCCAGATTGATTTGCTTTAGCTGCACCTCGTAACCTACATATTGAATCGTCAATTCATAGTTGCCCTGAGGCAATGAGAGAGAAAAAAAACCATAATTATTTGTTGTAGTGCCTTGTCCGGTATTTCGATGGACGACCGCCGCTCCCACGAGGTTTTCTCCAGTTTCGTTGTCGCTGATGGTCCCGCTGATGGTATACAGCCTTACTTCATTGGTAAAGAGAATGACCTGATCTTGCAAAACATATTTCAGTTGCGTTTGGCTCAGGAGTTCATTTATGAGTGATTTAACGGTCCAGTTACCTGCGGCAATACTGACTTTTTGATTACCAATGACATTTTTGCTGTATCCGACGGGTGTAACCTGCTGAATCTTATCAAAGGCATGGTAAAGAGTTTCAATTGGTGAATCTAATAGGATAGGTTTCGACAGGGGCGATTGTGCCTGAGTATTCAGACCGCTGATTATCAATAAATAAAAAAGGAAACATCTTCCAAACATGAATCGAACGTCGTAGTATTTGTGCTACTCCTTTCGACTCAAATATAAATTATTGACATCCGTTTCCCGTAATGTATACCTCCTTACTACGAAGCTGTAAATCAGCATTCAGGATGTAGCCAAGTGAGCGAATCACTTGTTTCAGGGGTTCGTTGTTAAATACCACGTTTACGGTGCAATTACCGAACAACTCTTCATCGTAGTGGAAGTTTACGTGGTAGTAGTTTCCCAGGTCTCTGACCACTTCACTTAATGGTGCGTGCTCAAAGATAAATTTGCCAGTATGCCAACTCAAGATATTGGAGGGGGGTGACTGATCGATGACTATCGATTGATTATTACCATCATAAATAGCTTCCATTCCTGGTTCAATGAAAAATTGCTGGTCTTGCCTGTTGATGGACACCAAGCCTCTCTCAACGAACACCCTGACCTGCTGGTCACGCATATTTACGTTGAAGGCAGTGCCCAGCACTTTGACCTGAATTTGACCGGCCTCAATGATAAAAGGCCTGGATTCTTTAACTATATCAAAATATGCTTCACCCGTTAAAGATACCATTCGGCCGTTTTCAGCATCAGCAAAATGACTCATTCTCGCATTTTTGTTCAACACTACACGAGAACCATCTGGCAATGTCAACGCATGAACGCCGCTTGTTGCACGTACTATTACCTGAGGACGGTCAGGATGCGACATTTGGGTGTAAAGCGTCCAGCCGGCGATGGCAAGTATAAGCACCGAAGCAGCCCAGGGGAGCAGGCTTCGTCTAGTTTTAAGAGGTCTTGCTTTTATAGCTACCTGGCGCCAGGCCCGGTCAGTATCAGACAGAGGAATATCCAATTCCATAAACTGATACATCCAATCTGCTTGCTCATCTCCAGAAGACTGTTGTTGGTATCGGTTTTGGTTATATGTGGCTAGATCTTTATTCACAACAAAGCGAAGTCATTAAAGATAGGCGTCACCCCTAAGACATTGTAAAAAAGATTCATTCTTTTTTCATTCGTTCATACACCGGGCGTAAAGACTCCCGTAATTTTCTCAGTGCAATGGTCATCTGATTTTCCACCGTCTTAACGGATATTTCCATCTCGTCTGCTATCTCTTCGTAGGTAAGACCGCCATATCTACTCAAAACGAAGATTTGCTGACATTTTTTGGGGAGTTGTGAAATGGCCTGTTGAATGTATGTTTTGATACGTGTGTCGGGTTCGTGATCCTCCTCTGGATTGGTGGTCATAAAAGCCAGATGACTTTCTTCCAATTGTTGATTACGTGGAAGCTCGTACTTGATGTAGTTCAAGCATTTATTTTTGATGGCCGAGTAGAGGTAGGTTTTCAGCGTAGTCTTTATAGAAATATCCAAACGCTTTTCCCATAAATACAACAGCACCTCCTGGGCCATCTCCTCCGCCGGTACCTGATCTCTCAGATAGGTATAAGCAAATCCATAAAGCCCTTGGTAGTATGATCTAAACAGCCGCTCATAGGCTTTAAAATCATCCTTCTTCACGGCTTCGAATAACCTCATGTCCTCAGCTGCTGACATTGCCGCGCAATTTAGGTTTGAATAATGTAAGACGACGTGCGACCATCACGTAATTTTTTGTCGTCGTTTAGAGGTTCCGTCCAAAAAAAATCCCGTTTGCTGCAGACATCAACGGTCATCCGAGTAAAAAGTACAGACCTGGTAACTGCCTGGTGCGACACATGTCGACTGCTACAATCGTGCCATGTATTTGGTGGCTTTCCTGATTACAGGATTGTGCAATGGCTTAAAGTATACCATGTGCCTCGTCTGATACAGATATGGCTATTTTAGAGTTGGATTAAATGAAAGACGTTGATTGAGTCTCTGTCTTCGATCCATTCCGAAAGATGTTTCTGGCTGTACCTACCGGGTTCAGGATGCTGGAGTTTGAAGAGTTGGCCAAAAACATTTATTTTTCCCGAGATTCCTTCCAATTAGGCAACGACCAGCAGTTAACGGACAGAATAATTTGAAATTTATTGTGCGTTGCTTATCCAAGTAAATGCAGTAATGACAAACGGAGGCCCACAGCGGGAAAATTTCTGAGATAAAGACAAGGATTTGATAAGCCCTATCAGAGATTGAAAATGTGCACTTAGTAAATGAAGGATGTAGTGATTGTGCGTGCCATTGTCTCTAATTGTTCCTTTTGTTAGGTCGGTTCAATGAAATAACTGAAGGCTGGTAATGGGGGGATTGGAGAGAGGAGGTATCGGATAATGAAAAATCTTAATTCAGAAACTACGAGAGACATTAAAACTTTCTTTTTCCGAATCCAATACGGCTCCAGATTCACATTTGAGTACACGATGCGGAAACTTATTGATGAATTGATGGTGATGCGTGGCCATCAATACAGCCGTTCCACTGCGATTGATCTCTTCGAATAGCTTCAAGATACCCTCAGATACCTCGGGGTCAAGGTTCCCTGTCGGTTCATCTGCAAACAAGATGGCTGGCTCGTTGATTAAGGCCCGGGCAATGACTACGCGTTGTTGCTCTCCACCCGACAGTTGATGCGGCATTTTATTGGTGACCGCACCCAAACCCACGCGCATGAGTACTTCTGCAATGCGGCTTTTCATTTTTGCCGTGTCCTTCCAACCTGTGGCCCGCATAACGAAATGTAGATTTTCGGATACTGAGCGGTCATAGAAAAGTTCGAAATCCTGAAAGATGATTCCTACTTTTCGACGAAGAAAGGGGATGTCTTTAGGGCTTATTTTTGACAATGAGTAGCCAGTAACGCGGATGTCTCCAGCTTTGTGTTCTAGATCAGCGTACAATGTTTTAAGCAATGAGGATTTGCCGCTGCCGGTTCTCCCGACGAGGTAAACGAATTCTCCTTTGTCGATTTTAAAATTTACCGCATTGAGAATCGGTTTTTCTTCCTGGAAAATTGTCACATTGTCGACCTGTACCACGGGGTCTTCAGAAAGCTTATTCATAGCTCTAATTTCTTTAATTTACCAAAGGGAAGATGCTTGATGAGGGCATTCAATTCCTCCTCTTTGTCCTTGAGTCCATATTTTTCCAATTTTTTCAGTGGTCTATCTGCACGGAAGTAAGCCACCAGAACAAAATCTTTATCTCGCAATTGGATGTAGTCAGGTATTTTGGCTTTCCCTTTTACTTTGATGATGTACATCATCCATTTCCTTTTTTATGATCTGCCAGAAATTTTTCCAGCCCAATGTCCGTCAAAGGGTGATGGAGCAAACCTGTGATGACTTTCAGTGGACAGGTGGCCACGTGGGCACCCATTTCGGCACATTGAATCAGGTGCATGGTATGACGGATCGAAGCGGCCAAAATCTCAGTTTCAAAATCATAGTTGTCAAAAATCTGAACCAACTGCTCAATCAGTCCCAAACCATCTGTGCCTATGTCATCCAATCTGCCGAGAAATGGCGACACATAAGAAGCACCTGCCTTGGCTGCCAGGATGGCTTGACCAGCGTTGAAAATCAGGGTGCAGTTTGTGCGAATGCCATCTGATGTCAGGGCAGAAATGGCCTTGATACCTTCTTTAATCATGGGAATTTTAACCACGATCTTATCATCCAGTTTAGCCAATTCCCTGCCTTCCCGTAACATCCCAGTCAGGTCCGTGGCAATGACTTCCGCACTGACGTTGTCATCAACCACCTGGCAAATGGCCTGATAATGTGCTTTGATATTGGCCTCTCCCGAGATACCCTCTTTGGCCATAAGGCTTGGATTGGTGGTCACACCATCCAGAATGCCCATGTCCTGTGCTTCTTTGATTTCGTTGAGGTTGGCAGTGTCTATGAAGAATTTCATTTGAGGTTGTTTTTGGTAAAAGTATGTGGGCCGATTAGACAAAACAAAAAAAGGCAAACGAAACATCGCACCGCTACGACTACCTACCCTTGCTGCCGTCAAGCCCTGGGGGATTCGGCAGGAGCTGGTCGTGTCCGTTTGCCGGGCAGCAAAATTACACGGAATATTTCAATGGGCAATTCCGCCGACGCATATCGGTGAGGCAACGTAATTTTGCGAGTATGAGATACCAAAAGTCAATATTGACTTTGCTATGCATTGTATACGCTGTGAGCCAGGGCACTGCACAAACCAAAACATTAATCGGTCTTAAAGCTGGCGGGGGTGTGAGTACCATTTTTATGGCCCATACGTTGTTTCCAATCAATGCAGAGGTGGGCATCATTCCTACCGTCCATGCAGGTATTGTATTTGTGCATTTTCCCAATACGTACGATTTGGCCGTCAATGCCGGCATACAATTGGGGATAAATTATGTGCAAAAGGGGTGGTCTCAGTCGTTTCCATTTACTGACACACCTGACCACGTTACGCGCATCGATTATATAGAGGTGCCCCTGGAGGCCTTTGGCTACCTTGGTAATCAAAACAAATATTACCTGTCCGCAGGCATATTTGTGCAGCAAGCCATCTATCGGCAAGTAGATGCGGCGCCGGCAGACGTGGGCTTCTCCGATTTTTTTCTCTATGACTTCAACAAAGATCGTCGACTTGGTTACGGCCCTCGTGCTTCGGCAGGCGCTTTTAGAGAATTAAATAATGGTCAGACCCTCAAGCTCGAAGCGTATTTTACAATGAATATTCGAAGTGTGTATGATTTTGAGCCCATTACTTCAGGGGTGCCAGATCAGGCCTTAACGTTTTCTTTCGGTGCTTCCGTTGCCTATCTGTTTTCTTTCGGAGATCTAAAGATTTAGGCAATTTTAAGTAGAGGCATCTTTTTGCGCCTAGATACCCGCATTTGAAAATGGCGCAGCACGGCACGTCGGACCGATTGCTTGAGAAAGTCTGCCGGTGCCCCGTCATCCAACGCCGCTTTGATTACCCCGCGATAAACTTCTTTTTGTAGAGAAAGCGTCCTCGTCCATTCTTTAAATTGCGCTTCCCATTGTTCATCGTAATGCTGCATATGGGAACGTCCATCCCATAAGAAGGATAATTGATTGTCGCCATGATGGAAGCGATAGATGGCGGCCAGGAGCTCATAAGCCTCGTCGAGTATGTAGACTCCTTTCATGATCTGAGTCCTGACTTCCCGGGTAAAATCATCCTCCAGACCTAAAGGATTTTCCTGGGTCAGGTAGCCCTCGTAAGCTTGCTTAGTCCAGGTAGGTAACAAACGGTCTTTTGAAAATGCCTGGACCGTTTTCAATAGATAATTCTTATCCTGATCAAAATATTTGAACGTGATGGACATAGAACAACAGTGTATTAAAACTGTTGCAAAGATATTAATTCTCTGTTAATCAGTTACTAAACTGGAATACCCATGAACCATCTACACCGGCGGTCGCCGCTGCCGTGGCCGGATCTGCCCCTGAAATGGTGAAACTGAGGGTCAATGCAGATGCTGTCAGCGAGTTGATGGTCATGGTTACACCATCATTTCTTACAATACGAGTGGTATTGTTTCCATCGAAGGTCCAGGTTCCTGAAGCTGGCCATACAGAGGTAGCATTGTCACGTGCCAAAGTGGATGAATTGGTGGTAAATCCGCCACCACCTGCATCGCCTGTAAAGGTAACTGTGAGTACATCCCAAAGGGCTTCTGATGCATTTTGAGGATCTGTAACACTGGTAAGTGTCCATGTGCCATCGGTGAGTTTAGAGGCCTGATCACCAGCCGGATTTCCTCCCCCATCACCGCCGCCACCACAATTGGAGAAGATGATTAATGAACCAAAAGCGATGAGGACCAAGAAGAGTTTAAAATATTTCATAACAATGATTTAACGTGTGTACGTTCTTGAGTGATTTTTTTTTAAAAGTACTATAAAATCTTTTTACTGTCAACCATCTCTTGTTGGCAGGGAAATAAACTGCTGACAAAAATTATATTCTTTAGACACATTGCTTGCGATGACCACCACGTGGTCTGCGCAAATGGCTTGAACTTGTTGCAAGTACCAGTCAATACCTTGCCTGTCAAGGTTTGATGTGGGCTCATCTAACAAATACACATCTGAATGAAAAAACAAACACAGCGCCAGTCTCAGACGCTGTTTCATACCTGACGAAAAGTCCACTACGCGTACATTCCGGTGAGACTCCAGTCTTACCGAAAGCATCATTTCCTCAAGTGAGCATTTCGGTAGCTTGAATTTTTCATGAAACTTCAAGTGCTCCTCGAGGGTAAATTCTTCGATCAGTTCAATGTACGGGGCACAAAAAGTGACTTTGCGTGTATAGTCTTCCAGTTGCGGAAGGAGGTCCTTTTGATTTACCTGCAATATCCCCTCATTAGGATCTGTTATTCCGGCAATGACCCGTAGCAGCGTGGATTTTCCAGATCCGTTGATTCCGGTAATGGCCGCTGGTTGCCCTGAATTGAGCTGAAAATGAATATTTCGGAATATCCATCGACTGCGGTATTTTTTTCCAATCTCATGACCAGTAATTGTCATAGGGCATCAGAAAATCCCCGTATGATGCCTCGGTCTGATTTTTCCACAAAAGATAGGATTTGATTTCTCTCTACACCCTCTTGGATGGTCTCCCTTATTTTTTCCATGGCCTTGGTTACGTTCATGTCACTCTGATAAATGTACCGATAGGCATTTTGAATATCGCTTATCACGTCATTAGAGAATTGACGGCGACGAAGTCCTACTGAGTTAATGCCTGCGTAGGAGAGGGGTTCACGCCCTGCCTTTATGTAAGGCGGTACGTCCTTTCGTACCAATGAACCTCCGGAGATCATTACGTGAGCGCCGATTTTCACAAATTGGTGTACAGCTGTGGTACCACTGATGATGGCGAACTCGTCTACGGATACATGACCGGCAATCTGGGTGGCATTACCCACAATACAGTGGTCACCTATTTGGCAATCATGTGCAATGTGTGCATAGGCCATGATCAAACAGTTGACCCCTACGTAGGTATCCATCCGGTCTTCGGTTCCTTTTGAAATAGTAACGAATTCCCGCACCGTGGTGCCGTCTCCGACATGTGCAGTGGTAATTGCTCCTTCATATTTCAGATCTTGCGGGTCACATGCGATTTGTGCACCAGGGTAGATTTTACAATTTTTACCCACTCGTGTGCCATTGAACAGGCAGGCATTAGGACCGATCCAGGTATTGTCGCCAATTTCTACATCGGCTTCAATGTAGGCAAATGAGGCTATGGTGACATTGTCACCAATTTTGGCATCGGGATGGATATTGGCTAAAGAATGGGTCATTTGATTAAGCATCTTTTCTCACAATACTCGCGGTCATTATTCCTTCGCACACCAGGTTGTTTCCCACATAAGCAGACCCCTTCATTTTGGCATAGCCCCGTCGAATAGGCGCCAGTAATTCGCACCGAATGACCAGTGAATCTCCAGGTAATACCATTTTTCGAAACTTAAATTGGTCAACACCTAAAAAATAGGTCCAGTAATTTTCCGGATCCGGTACAGTATTCAATACGAGGATACCGCCAATCTGAGCCATGGCTTCGATTTGAAGTACGCCTGGCATCACCGGATTGCCAGGGAAATGGCCCACAAAAAAAGGCTCGTTAATAGAAACGTTTTTCACACCGGCCACCTGCTCGTCGTCTAGATGAAAAATTTTGTCGATCAGTAGAAATGGGTAGCGGTGTGGTAGAATCTTTTGGATTTCATTGATGTCGATGACTGGCGGCACCTTCGCGTCGTATTGTGGCACAGTAAGCTCATTCTCTTTTTGCATGAGGGCTTTCAGCTTTTTTGCAAATGCCACGTTTGCCGCATGCCCGGGTCTGGCAGCCAGAATCTGTGCTTTCAATGGTCTACCTACCAGTGCCAGATCACCCACAACGTCTAAAAGTTTATGCCGGGCAGGTTCATTTTTGTGTCTCAACTCTACGTTGTTGAGAATGCCTTCCTCCTGCGCTTCTATTTTGGGTTTACCTAGCAGGTCAGCCAGATGGTCTAATTCACCAGGCTCTACCTCCCTGTCTACCACTACAATGGCATTGCTCATATCTCCGCCTTTGATTAGGTTATTCTGGAAAAGTGCCTCCACTTCATGCAGAAAGCAAAAGGTGCGGCTGGAGGATATCTGGTCTTTGAAATCTTCAATGTTGTTCAAAGAAGCGTGTTGGCTCCCCAGTACTGGGGAGTTATAATCCACCATCACAGTGATTCGGTAATCATCCAAAGGCAAGGCGGCAATTTCAACTTCACGCTCCTTGTCATGGTAAAACACACTCTCGGGAATTTCGAAGAAATTTCGTTGGGCGTTTTGTTCTTCAATTCCCACTGATTCCAAGGCTTCAATAAATTTTATCGAACTGCCATCCATTATTGGGGGTTCAGGGCCATCCAACTGAATAAGTACATTATCGATTTCCAGACCTACCAAAGCGGCCAGAGTGTGTTCTACTGTATTGATCCGTGCGCCATTTTTTTCGAGGGTAGTTCCTCTGGATAAATCCACCACGTGATCAACGTCAGCCTCTACAATGGGCTTGTCTGCCAGATCTATGCGTTGGAATTTGATGCCGTGATTAGGCTTTGCCGGCACAAAAGTCATGTTACTTTTTATACCGGTATGCAATCCAACTCCGGAAACTGTTACGGGCGCCTGAATGGTGTGCTGGTAATTTTTCATGCGAAAGGGCTGGCCCCTAGAATTTTATTTGGTTGGCAAATTTAGAATTTTTTCTTCAAGTTGCTCAACGCGCTTCATCAGCTCAGGCAACTTTCTAAAAATGGCCACAGACTTGAAATAGCTACCTTTCTCAAAGGCGGGGCTGCCAAGCCAGACTTGCTTCTCGGGGATGTTTTTAGAAACACCGGACTGAGCGGCCACTACGACATGATCACCAATATGAAGGTGGCCAACAATACCTACCTGCCCGGCAAGTACTACCTGTTTACCGATCTTAGAGGAGCCGGAAATTCCTGTCTGTGCGGCCACCACAGTATGCGCACCAATATCTACATTATGGGCAATCTGCACCAGGTTGTCCAGCTTTACACCTCTTCCTATTCGGGTAGATTCAAAAGTGGCGCAGTCTATGGTGGTGTTGGCCCCGATGTCTACGTGATCTTCCAAAATTACATTACCAATCTGTGGGATGCTTTTGTAAGTGCCATCTTCCTGTGGAGCAAATCCAAACCCATCTGAACCGATGATTGCGCCCGCTTGCAGGGTGCAATAATTACCAATCTTACACTTGGGATAAATTTTCACGCCGGGATAAATAATGGTGTTATCACCAATTTCAACTTGGTCACCCACGTATACATGTGGATAAATTTTAACATTCCTACCAATTTTCGCGCCATGACCCACGTAGGCAAATGCACCCAGATAGAGTCCTTCGCCGGTGGTAACATCCTCACCTATAAAATGAGGATCTTCCCGTCCGGAGCGTGAAAATGAAAGAATGCGCTGATATTCCTCCAGCAATGCCGTAAATGCGAGGTAGGCATCTTTTACCCGGATAAGTGCAGGGGTTAAGGCTTTACCGGGCTTAAAATCTTCATTGATGATCACGGCGCTGGCCAGCGACCGGTACAGATGGGGCTCATATTTAGGATTGGATAAAAAGGTGATGCTTCCTGGCTGAGCTGCTTCGATATTGCTGATCGTATGTACCTTGACGGCTGGATCTCCGGTTAATTCTCCTCCCAGGATTTGACTAATTTGACCTAGCGTAAATTCCATTTAATTTTTACAACTTCAAAAAATCTAAAGTTAATTCTTTGGGATAGCATAGATAGTATTTTTTCACGTTTTTGCTCATGGCCTTGATATTTGGTAAATCTGCTGCCTCAGCAATATCCCTTACGGTACCATTTTTCATCAATACGCCGATAGACTGGTCCCTCGGGAAGTAAGCAGCATTACTGACAGACCCTTTCAATACAAAATACTTGGCCGAATCAGGTTGATCCGGAAATCGTTCGGTCCATCTCTTCTGCCATTCAATGAAGATGTCGGAAGGTATTTTTTGATTGTAAATTTCAATTTTGAAAAGCGCACGATTCAGTAGACGTTTGCTGAGTTGAGCCAAAACGTCATCTTCATGGCCTGCCCAATTTTTGATGGCCGACCAGACGTCGAAGTCGTCGAGGCTTCCGTATAGACTCAGAAGTTCTTTCTGCTGCCTCAGTTCTTTTTGCGTATGATGTTTACTCAAAAAGGTATGTAAAGCCGGTGTCTTGGGAAGGTGGCTACCTTTTTTAAGCAAGTGCCGCGCCCTTCGCATGACCTGTAGCAACATGGCTTCTGCAACCAGGCAGGTTTTATGCAAGTACACCTGCCAGTACATTAACCTTCGGGCATTTAGGAAATTTTCAACACTGTAAATGGCTTTCTCTTCTACGACCAGACGATCGTCTTTCAGGGTGAGCAATTCGATGATACGCTCGGCCCCGATATTGCCCTCCTGAACGCCAGTGAAAAAACTATCTCTCCGCAGGTAGTCCAATCGATCGATGTCTAACTGACTGGAAATTAATTGATTAAAAAATTGCCTGTGATAGGTGCCCGTAAACATCTCATAGGCTTTACTCAGCCGATGATCGAACTGTTCGTTCAGATGTTCAAACATTAACTTGCCGATGTCTTCGTGAGAGGTGTCTTTAAGTAAGTTAAACTCTAGGGTGTGTGAAAACGGCCCATGGCCAATGTCGTGCAACAGTATTGCCCATTGAGCGGATAGGTATTCATGGTCTGTCACCTGATGGCCTTTTCCCCTGAGCACATCCAGGGCTTTTCCCATGAGATGCATAGCGCCCAGTGCATGGTGAAAACGTGAGTGAACGGCACCGGGATATACAAGGTCCGTGATCCCCAATTGCCGAACCCGGCGCAGCCGTTGAAAATAAGGATGCGCAATTAAGTCGAAGGTGAGTTCATCGCGGATGGAGATGAAACCGTAAACTGGATCATTGATGATTTTCTTTTTGTTCAACGTAGCGTGAAGGTGTTAATTTTAATGTTAAAGCGAACATAAATGCAAAATCCTAAAATCCTTTGGGCCGACGATGAAATAGATTTACTCAAGCCACACATTCTTTTCCTTGAGAGCAAAGGGTATGACATCACCGCAGTAAACAGTGGCTCCGATGCGCTCGAAGAAGTGGATCACGGTCATTTTGAATTGGTTTTTCTGGATGAGCACATGCCTGGGATGTCCGGTTTAGAAACGTTGAACTACATCAAGTCTACGCACCCCAACCTGCCAGTGGTGATGATTACCAAAAATGAGGAAGAGACCATCATGGAAGAAGCCATTGGTTCCAAGATTTCCGACTATCTCATTAAACCGGTGAATCCCAATCAGATATTGCTTTCTGCAAAAAAAATCTTGGATAATAAACGATTGATTTCCGAACGCACCAATCTTGGTTATCAACGTGAATTCCAAGAATTAAGTCTGGCGGTCAATGATGTAGATGATCACAAAGGATGGTCGGAAATTTATCGGAAATTAGTGTTTTGGGATTTGCAAATAGAAAACACCCAGGATCAGAGCATGGCCGAAGTACTCGAAATGCAATGGGTGGAAGCCAATGACCGCTTCAGCCATTTCATAGAAAATGAATATGCGGGTTGGCTGAATGAGCCTTCCAACGGAAACCCTTTACTTTCTCATGAAGTGTTGGCCGACAGGGTCTTCCCGTTTCTTTCTGAAGTACCCACCTTTCTTTTCGTTATTGATAACCTGCGCATGGATCAGTGGAAGATATTGGCCGATGAGTTGGCACCGCTATTCAATATTAATGAGGAGCAAACTTATTATTCCTTGCTACCTACTACCACCCACTATTGTCGAAATGCATTGTTTGCTGGACTGACACCGCTAGAAATCAGCCAGCAGGATACGGCCTTCTGGGTGGGTGAAGACAGTGATGAACCTAAAAATGGCTTTGAGAAAGAGCTCATCGGAAGAAATTTAGAGCGGGAAGGCTTAAACATTCGCTACAGCTACCACAAAATTCTGCGGGCGCACCAGAGCAAGCAAATCATTCAACAGGTCAATGATCTCATGTCCTATGCACTGAATGTTTTGGTATACAATTTTGTAGACATGCTGTCACATGCACGGACGGACATGCAAATGATTCGGGAACTTGCACCTGATGAGTCAGCTTATCGCTCATTGACGCGGTCCTGGTTTCTGCATTCATCGTTGTATCAGCTCATGAAGAAGCTGGCTGTCAGGAATGTCAAGATCATCATCACCACTGACCATGGAACGGTGCGCGTTAAAAACCCGGTGAAAATAATCGGAGATAGAGAGACAAATACCAACCTACGTTACAAGCAAGGAAAAAATCTCAACTACCGTCCATCCAAGGCATTTGCCATTTCTGATCCTGGGGTCATTGGGTTGCCCAAGTCTAATGTGAGCACGTCCTTCGCCTTCGCGCGCAATGCGGATTATTTCGTTTACCCAAATAATTACAATCAGTTTGTACGTCATTTTAAAAACACCTTTCAACATGGCGGTATAAGCATGGAGGAAATGATATTGCCTTTTGTAGTATTGACGCCTAGGTAATGAAATTCATGCTGGATGAGATCGATGCAACAGCTGAAGAGTTATTGAAGACTTATGCGGATTATCACCTTTATGCCTTCTATGGTGAACTGGGCGCTGGAAAAACCACATTGATCAAGGCACTGGGACGTGTGAAAGGTATTCAGGACCCGATGGGTTCGCCCTCTTTTGCGATCATTCACACCTACCAGAGTGCGCACGGAGATACGATTTACCATTTCGATTGCTACCGATTGAATTCCATTCAGGAGGCATTGGACATCGGCGTGGAGGATTATTTTTATTCTGGCAACAGGTGTTGGATAGAATGGCCTGAAATGGTCACAGGATTGCTTCCGGAAAAACATCTGGAAATTAGAATTAACTTACTTGATCGGGGATTGCGTGAACTTATTTTGATCGAACATGGCTGAAAGGAAAATTTCAGGTTTTACGGAATTGGCAAAAGAACAACAATTACAACCGCAGGAGTCACTCGTAAAAGTGCAGAAACGTATCAACCAGCTGCGTATTGGTGTACCAAAAGAGCATTCCCTACAGGAAAACCGAGTATCGTTGAAACCAGAATCTGTAGAAGTAATCTGCGGGAATGAACACCAGATTACCATTGAGGCGGGTGCTGGAGAATCAGCACATTTTCGAGATGACGAGTACAGCGAAATGGGTGCCATTATCAGCCAATCACGAAAGGAAGTTTTTGAGTCCGACATCGTACTTAAAATTGAGCCCCCCACGATGGAAGAGCTGGAATTGATGCGTCCCGGTACCACATTGATTTCGGCTTTGCAAACTGGCGGTCAGACCGGGGATTTCCTGCAGGCGCTGAACAAAAAGAGAATTACCGCTATTGGCTACGAATTTTTGGAAGATCTGGCTGGTGGTCTGCCGGTGGTTCGCGCCATGAGCGAGATAGCTGGAAGTACCGTTTTGATTATTGCTGGAGAATATTTAAGTAGTCCTAATAACGGTCAGGGTGTAATTCTGGGAGGCATCACCGGTGTGCCGCCCACCAAAGTGGTCATACTAGGTGCGGGTACAGTAGCCGAATATGCTGCCCGCGCGGCCATTGGATTGGGTTTAGACATTCGAGTGTTCGATAACCACATTTTTAAATTACGAAGGTTGAAGCATGCTCTTGGACAACCAGTATATACGTCTACTATCGATCACCTGACCCTCGGGAGATCCCTGAAGGAGGCCGACGTAGTCATTGGTGCGTTAAGACCCGAAGACGGCATGCCTATTTGCGTGGTCTCTGAGGACATGGTCAAAGACATGAAACCAGGAGCCGTAATTGTGGATGTAAGCATCGATCAGGGTGGATGCGTTGCGACATCAACAGTCACCTCTCATGACCGGCCGGTCTTCCGCGTACATGGCGTGATTCACTACTGTGTACCCAACATTGCCTCTCGTGTGGCCAGGTCAGCCTCATTGGCGATATCCAATATTTTTACCCCTATCTTATTACAAGTCGGGAAGGAGGGTGGAATAGACGAAATGATCTATAAACAGAGGTGGTTCATGAAAGGTGTATACACCTACAGAGGCAGTCTTACCAACCTGGAATTGGCCAAGAGATTTAATTTGGGTTATAAAGATTTGAATCTACTGATGGCAGCAAGATTTTAAGTGCTGACTGTGTAACCTCCACTACCGCCACGCAGCATAAAAAAACCCGAACGGCTGGCGTTCGGGTCTCACTCACTATGAAAAAACAGTCTACTACGCCAATTGCGCATCGAGCTTATTGCTCAAAACTGCTTTGGGTACAGCTCCAATTTGTTTGTCCACAATCTCCCCGTTTTTGAAAACCAATAACGTGGGAATTGATCTTATCCCAAATTTAGCAGAAACTTCCGGATTTGTATCTACATCTACTTTACCAATTACTGCCTTTCCGTCATAATCTGCGGCTAACTCCTCCACAACTGGTCCAATCATCTTGCACGGACCACACCACTCAGCCCAAAAATCGACCAATACTGGTTTTTGGGTATTTAAAATTTCATTGAAATTTTTATCTGTAATTTCTACTGGTTTATTCATTTCATTAGGGCTTTCAAATAAGGAACTTAAAGTTACGGATTTTAATCACTCAGCAATTGATAAAAATTCCATTTTGTAACAATAGAGACAATAGCCAGAATTACTCACGCACTTTAATGCATCGACAGCTGTTTTCATATTTATCCCCATTGTCTCCGTATTTAATGATATCTGAGTTGGCATAAAAAGTAACAATGCCATTGGGTGTTTCACTTTCATAAACGTACCAATAATCACCTTCGCTTCCAACGCGTTTGAAGTGTTCTTTACCAAAGCTCAAACCTGCCAGTAAAATGTTCATCGGAGATGACCCGCCCTCACGCAAAGAGGCTCCTGCTTTGGCCACACCACCATAAATTGAGAATAACTGAAACCAGTCTTTTCTGGTGGGGATTTTCCATCCATCAGGACAGGCATCTTTCGCCGCCTCTGCGGTGTACAACCTCCCGAATTTTTCACAGTATGCAGGTTCATTTGCATAACAATAAGAATTATTCGCCTCAAATCGTAAATTATCCACCATCCAGGTTCTGGTAACTTCTATACCGCCTTCCAATGGAATTTTAAAGTCAGCCACTTTGTAAATTTCTCCGTCTCGTGGGTCAGTGATGGTATACACTTCCTGCCCATACAGTGAGGCACTGAGCAAGGAAGCCAGTACAAAAAATGCTTGTTTCATGGTTTCAGCCTTTGATTACAATATTAAGAACGTATAATTTAACACAAAATTTAACCTGCATCGTGGCGTGAAGATAAATGCATTTTTTTATTCTACACGTACTTTCACCCCGAGACCTTGTATCCCTTCTATCGCCTTGATAAGTGATTCACTGACATTGATGGTGTATTTTCTACTCAGGGTATCCAATTTAAGGATGCGGTCTTGATGCGCAGCCAATACGCTCAACCTCAGCGGTAACTTTCCGGGATGTTTGTTACACATTTCTTCAACCTCTTCAATAATCATTCCATTTAATTCATCCAGATGAATTTGCAACTCTACGGATCGCGTCATTTTTTCTCTTATTTCTGATAAATGCTCGATTTGCTGAATTTTAAATTCCAACTCATCACCTTTCCATCGGGGCTGTACGGTGCCTGTGACATAAAGAAACCACCCTTTTTCGAGCATGGGTTTGAATTGCAGATAATCTGTAGAAAAAAGAAAAAATGTGTGATTGTCACTAAAATCTTCGAGTGTAAACTGGCCAAATGGCTTGCCTGTTTTGGATACACGGTGCTGCACCTCTGTAACAATGCCCCCAACAGACATCTTTCGGCCCGGCTTAAGTACGTGAAGATCCGCTATCTTTGCATTGGTCAGAAATTCCATTTCAAAACGATACTGGTCCAATGGGTGTCCACTGATATACAGACCCACCATTTCTTTTTCAATGTTCAGGCGCTCGATTTCCCCGTAAGGTTCTATTTGGCCAACTTTGGGAGTCTGGATCGAGGCCTGATCGCTGTTCCCGAAAAGTGATGCTTGCGCACTGGCCGAATCCTGCTGCACGCGTTGGGCAAAACGGATACTTTTCTCAATCAGTGAACTCCCCTCAGCATCAGGGTCTACGTATTGGCGGCGATGGAAACCCTGGAAGCAATCGAATCCTCCAGCTTTTGCCAAACATTCTAAAGACTTTTTGTTTACGGCACGTAAATTTACCCGACAGGTAAAGTCGAATATATCGGTAAAGGGACCATTGGCTTCACGTTCCTCAATCACCGCCTGGATGGCGGATTCTCCTGTCCCTTTAATGGCACCCAAGCCAAAGCGAATTTCCCCGGCCTCATTGACCTCAAAATGGATACCAGACTCATTCACATGCGGGCCCAGGACCTTGATGCCGAGATTTCTACATTCCTCCATAAAAAAGCTGACTTTATCGCTATTGGACTGGTTATGGGTCAAAACGCTGGCCATATATTCTGCCGGATAGTTGGCTTTCAGGTAGGCCGTCT
Organism: uncultured Roseivirgaceae bacterium; assembly: GCA_964403075.1. Classification (GTDB taxonomy): domain Bacteria; phylum Bacteroidota; class Bacteroidia; order Cytophagales; family Cyclobacteriaceae; genus CAYOEV01. Next base: position 83,681 of record CAYOEV010000003.1, read on the forward strand.
GGTAGGCGATGACTGAATAACAGGTGCTGTGGCTTTTATTGAAGGCGTAGGCGGCAAATGCTTCCCAGTCCCGCCAGATTTTCTCCAACTTTTCCCGGGGATGGCCATTTTTTTCGCCTCCCTCAAAAAATTTCGGCTTCAGCTCGTCGATGATGGCTTTTTTCTTTTTGCCCATACCTTTTCTCAGTGAATCGGCCTGACCCTTGGTAAAACCAGCGATTTTCTGAGACAAAAGCATCACCTGCTCCTGGTATACCGTTATGCCATAAGTTTCTGCGAGGAATTCTTCCATTTCCTTCAGGTCGTAGCTAATCGACTCCTTGCCATGTTTTCGGGCAATGAAATTCGGGATATATTCCATTGGCCCGGGCCGGTACAACGCATTCATGGCAATGAGGTCCTGGAATCGATCGGGCTTTAACGCTCTCAGATGTTTTTGCATCCCCGGGGACTCGAATTGAAAGGTACCGTTGGTTTCACCGCGCTGGTAAAGTGCATATGTTTCGGCATCATCAAGCGGCAGACTATCTATATCCAACCGCACACCATGCCTTTTTTCCACATTTTCAATGGTCGTGCGAATAATAGAAAGTGTCCTCAATCCCAAAAAATCCATTTTCAACATACCCGCAGATTCCACCACGCTATTGTCGAACTGGGTAAGGAGGAGTTCGGAGTCCTTGGACCTGGCAACAGGAATAAGCTCAGTAAGCGGTTGGGGTGTAATGATGACTCCGCATGCATGGATGCCGATATTTCGTAGCGATCCCTCCAGCACCACCGCCTGGTTAAGAACCTGTGCCGGCAAACCCTGTCCTTGGCTTATGCCGGCTAGCTCTTTTATTTCCTGAAATACATTGGCAAATTTGGTACCCGGTCGCTCCGGTATCAATTTGGCAATGGTGTCGGTTTCTGGTAGTGGCAATTCCATTACCCTTCCGGCATCGCGAATGGCAGACTTGGGTGCCATGGTTCCATAGGTAATAATCTGAGCCACCTGATTGAATCCGTATTTGTCAATGACATACTGGAGGACTTTGTCTCGACCCTCATTATCAAAGTCAATGTCAATGTCAGGAAGCGAAATCCTGTCCGGGTTCAAGAACCGCTCAAATAGTAAATTGTAGGCAATGGGATCGACATTGGTAATCCCCGTGCAATAGGCGACCACAGAGCCTGCAGCAGAGCCCCTTCCAGGACCTACTGCTACGCCCATTTCGCGTGCTTTTGAAGTGAGATCCTGAACAATTAAAAAGTAACCAGGATAACCGGTTTTCTCGATGGTCCGGAGTTCAAAATCTATTCGCTCACGTATGTCGTGGGTGATCGTTTGGTAACGTGTGGCTGCACCCTGATACGTAAGGTGGCGGAGATAGGCATTTTCACCGCGTTTGCCCCCGTCCTTTAAATCTTTTTGGTCGCGAAAATCTTCAGGTATGTCAAAGGCCGGCAACAAGACATCCCGTTCCAAAGGGAACACTTCAATTTTTTCCAGCAACTTCGGAATATTCTCAATGGCTTCCGGCAGGTCTGTGAAGGCCCGCTTCATTTCCTCCTGAGTTTTGAAATAGTAACTGTGGTTTTTCATTCCAGGCCGGAACCCCCTGCCACGACCTATTGGTGTGCTTTGCTTTTCGTTTTCCTTGATACAAAGCAGTATATCCTGGGCTTTCCAATCTTCCTCCTCTAGGTAGAACAGTTCATTGGCGGCCAAAATGGGTACATTGTATTTTTCAGCAAATGCTGTCAGCACACCATTCAAGTGATCTTCCTCCTCCAGGCCATGTCTGTTGAGCTCTATGTAAAAGTCATCCTGGAACACCTCTAACCACCAATTGAGGGCTTCCTCGGCCTGATGCTCCCCAACATTCAATATTAAAGAGGGGATTTCACCGGCCAGTCCGCCACTAAGTGCAATCAAACCTTCCCGATGTGCGCGTATTAACTCCCGGTCTACCCGTGGATACAGGCCATACAGCCCTTCCATGTATCCAAGGGAAGATAATTGAGATAGGTTGGCGTAGCCCGTTCGGTTTTTTGCCAGCAAGACTTGTTGAAAACGCTTGTCGGGATTGTCTTTGGTGAAACGCGTCTTCAGCCTTTCCTCGGCCACAAATAGCTCCGCACCCACCACCGGTTTTATATCCTGACGGATGGCTTCCTGTACAAACTTGAAGGCCCCGAACAAGTTGCCCAGGTCGGTCAAAGCCACCGCCGGCATGTTGTAGGCCTTGGCTTTGGCAATGAGGCCTGGCACATCAGGTACTGCCTGAAGTACCGAGAACTGGGAATGTACATGTAGGTGACAAAAAGGACCTTTAATTTCATTGACAGATAAATGCTTATTGCCTAAATCCTTGCGCGTATCCCCACGAATCCATGCAAAATTGGTCGAGTCCAGGTTTGGGGATTCGTAATTGATGGCTTCGGTGTGGGCATGAGGCAGTTCAATGATTTTCCTTTTTACCGATTCAAAAAATGACTTGGCAGTGGCATCCACATCGTAGGCGGCATCGTGAGCACCTTGCATGGGCGTCGCAAATAGTTTTTCATAGAGCTCTGCCAATCGAGGGACCTTAAGTCCTCCGCCGGGTCCGCCTGGCAGCTGACAAAAATCTTTGGTGGCTTGTGCCGTATCTATGGCGTCCTTTGCTGCCAGAAGGTTATCATGTTCGACACGTAGGTATTCGGCACCTATAATTTTGTTGTCGAACTCAATGTTATGACCGACGAGTGTCTGGGCCTTTTTAACATGGTCACTGAAGGCCTCCAATACTGTTGTAAGGGGTTGCCCTACGTCCAAGGCTTTCTCAGTAGAAATGCCATGAATTTTTTGTGCATTGTAGGGAATGGTGAATCCCATCGGGCGAACGATGTAATTGCCCGAAGCTATCAGCTTACCGTCGGATGCATGCAGCTGCCAGGCCAGCTGTACCAGGCGCGGCCAGTTGTCCAAATCTGTGATAGGCGCCGATTTATTTTGGGGCAGACCAGTTGTTTCGGTGTCAAATATGAGGTACATCAGTGGGACTGGCCATAGGTTTTAAGCAGTGTAACCAAAGTGATCACCACCCAAAAAGAATTCACCAGCACAAAAGGAAAAGCATCCATGTATAAGGCATTTGATAAAAGACCTATTGAGCCAAGCAAATTACCGATCAGGTAGCTTCGATTGGTACCAGACTTATTGAAGATGGTTAGATAAAAAAAAGCAGCCAGGAGCGAAAAAGCACCCAGCCACCCGATAATTTCAAACCAAAAGGCCATTTATTTATTGCAATGTCACCTTACGTTCTACGGTATTGAAAGGTCCTGGGATCAGGTTGCCTTTCGCATCCAAAAGTTCCAACTTGATCGTGACGATGCCTTTGTCCAGGCCTTCGATGTAGTAGGGGGCCCACTCATCAATCATGAATTCCTCGCCATCGATGGTTGCTCGTATGCTATTTCCCTCCGGTGAAATCGTCGTATTCAACAGGTAAAAATCTAAAAGAAGCTTCTCCGTATCTACGCCGCTATAGGTTCCCTTCGGGCGGCTGTAAAAAAGATGAGGGGCAGAAAGGTCTGCGGGTTCCGTTGTTCCTTCTCCTACTTTCACATTGCCAATGTAAAAAGCAGTGGGATTTTTTACACTTTCGTGATAGGAGCGCGAGAGGAATGCCAAGACCACATGATTACCCGCTGTCAATGGCCTACTCGCCATTGGCTCATAATGCGCAGAGTAGGGATCATTGTCAATGATCACGTGGATGTGCTGTCCTTTGCCGGAGTTGGCAATGCCACGATCTGCAGCATCTGCTGTCTGTACGCCCAATTCATAATTGGTGACTTCAAATTGAAAATTGGCCGTAAAGGAGGAGTCGTTTTGCACAATTTCTACCCCAGTTCGTTGCAAGGCAGCATCTTCATAGGCAGGAGATGCAGGGGCTTTGGTGAGGCGAATGCCAGTCTCCAAATCGTTGCCATCTACCTCTGTCTTGTCTTCTGTTTTTGAGGGTGTACAAGCCACCATCAGGCCAATGAATGTTGTGAATAAGAATTGTTTCATGGTTTTTGGTAGTTCATTTGAGTTTAGGTTAAAGATACATAATTGATATGCGCATCGGTTCTGATTGTGCATCTTTGTTGAGAATTACCGATGCATTTCCAAAAAATTCTGATCATTCAAACAGCTTTTATCGGCGATGTGGTCCTGGCAACACCAGTCCTGGAAAAATTACATGATCACTTCCCGGAGGCGGCGATTGACTTTCTGTTGAGGAAAGGAAATGAGGGATTATTGGAGGACCACCCCAAACTCCGTCAGGTACTTGTGTGGGATAAAAACCGGCATAAAATACGGAACCTTCGCCGCATGATCGCTGTGGTTCGGAATGAACGCTACGACATGGTCTTCAACCTGCAACGTTTTGGTGCCACGGGCTTACTGACTGCACTTTCCCGTGCCCGCATCAAGGTAGGTTTCAAAAAGAATCCATTTAGTTTCACCTTTAATTATCGTCTGCCGCATGCAGTAGGAGATGGCACACATGAAGTCGTACGCAACCTATCTCTGGTAGCCGCGTGGACCGACGCTGAGTGGGTACGACCCAAACTTTATCCACCAGAAGTTGTCTACGAAAAAGTACAACCCCTGCAGACCGTGCCCTATGTTACATTGGCACCTACTTCCGTTTGGTTTACCAAGCAGTTTCCTGCTCATCAGTGGATTGCCTTCCTGAAACAATTTGATTTTAAAGGGAAAATTTATCTCATCGGTGCGCCAGCGGATTTTGAATCCTGCCGCAATATCCAGGAAGCAAGCGGAAGGGAAAATATCGAAAATTTATGTGGTCGTCTGTCGTTAATGGAGTCGGTTGCCTTGATGGAAGCTGCACAAATGAACTACGTAAATGACTCTGCCCCCCTCCATTTTGCCTCTGCCACCAATGCGCCCACTACCGCAGTGTTTTGCTCAACTTTACCTGAATTTGGCTTTGGGCCGTTGTCTTCGCAATCACGTGTGGTACAAATAGCAGATGAGCTGTATTGCCGGCCATGCGGACTTCACGGCAAAATGAGCTGTCCGGAGGGTCACTTCAAATGTGCAAATGATATTGCGGTAGAGCGGCTAAATTTTTAGGTCGTTCCTTTTGGAACTATCAACTCTTTACCGAAGGTCTGATTCACTAGTTTCACAAAATGAGCGGCCAGCAGAGGGGATTCCTTTTCCATATTTTGGTGTATGAAAAAGTAGATGTTTTCCAGTCCCTGATTCACCCAAATTTCCAGTCTTTGCACCCAATCATCCAATCGATCGTAATCACTCGGATGATTGGCGCCAACGTACCGGATAAAGGTATTGGGGGTGGTGAGTCGCATGTGCAGTAAATCTCTTCTGCCGGCGGTGTCTGTGATGATGTTGGTCACCCGGTGTGCTTGAAACAATTGATACACTTGATTCGCCACTTCAGCGTTGTTGAACCATTCAGTGTTGCGCAATTCAATTGATAGGGGTATGTCTTTAGGCCAGCTTTCGACAAAATCTACGAGCCGATCCATATTTTTGGGTTTGAAATTGTCGTGCAATTGTAGAAAAACCATTCCCAGTTGACGCTCAAAGGTCCTCATGCTGCTACAAAACCTTTCTACAGGCCCTTCATGATCTTTTAACCGCTTGATATGTGAAATGTACCGATGAACCTTAGGAAAGAATTTGAAAGATTCAGGTACTTTACTTCGCCACTTTGCCACCTGCGATTCGGATACATGGCCGTAAAAAGTGGTGTTCATTTCAATTGAATTGAACTGCGTGGCATAGTAGTTCAGTTCGTCTCGAGTGCCTTTGGGGTAGAAGGTTTTAAGATCATTTCTATTCCACCTGGCGCAGCCCACATAAATGTCCTGCAATGTTTGCCCACGACCTAATACAGCCCCTGTATCATGATGATCCTCAGGCAAGGTGAAGTCGACAATTTCCGGATTTGCCACTCCACCAAATTTCATTGGATAAGTCCTATTGATTTACCTAGAAAACGATCCAATTTTCTACTGGGCATCAGCCTGGGAATTGTCCAATTGGTGAGTTTTTTAGGTACAAAGGCATACCTGACACGGGGATGCTTTTTTTCGAAGACGACCACAGTCTGTTGCCCGATTAGCGCAGCGGGTAGCCCGTTTTTGGCTGCATTGCCTACGTAAATTTGTTGAAATTTTTTAATGGCCGGTCCGTAATTCGTGTTCAAGTATGCCGCATTGGCAGCTTCCGTGCCGCTCTTCTGCCAAATGGGGGTTTTAACGGCACCTGGTTCTATAATAACGACATCAATTCCGTACAACTGAAGTTCCCGTCGCAAGGAGTCGGACAGTCCTTCCAAAGCGTGTTTGGATCCCGAATAGGCACCCATAAATGGCATACCCATTTTACCGGCCACTGAACTTATCTGAATAATTCGGCCGGGTAAGGTCATGTGATTCTCCCGGGCACCCAATAGCGGTGCGAATAGCTGTGTTACCCGAACCAAGCCAAATAGGTTCACTTCAAATTGCTCGCGAAGATCCGCAATTGGCAGGTGCAAAATCGGGCCGCCTACCGCAATCCCGGCGTTATTCACCAAGCCACCCAATCCCTCGTCGCCCAATTCTTCCGTGAGTTGTTCGGCCGCAACTTCCACCGACTGATGGTCGGTAACGTCGAAAAATATTGGTCTGAAATTTTTACCCAATGTTGCTTTGAGATGTTCAGCATCTGAGGTTTTTCTAACACTACCAAAAACAGTATAGCCTTTGGTTAGGAAAGCCTTAGAAATTTCATGGCCGATACCAGTGGATGCGCCAGTAACGAGTATATTCTTCGACTTATTCATTCAGAACTGTTTTATTTTGCTTGAATGCCGAAAGCTACAATGAAAATTGAAGAAATCAACCGACTGATCAGGGAACGCCACGCTGTTTATCCGCCACAATACATCAGCAAATCGATTGCACGGGAGGAGATTGAAACACTTCTGGAAAATGCCAACTGGGCACCTACACATCGGATGACTGAACCTTGGCGATTCAAGGTATTTCGTGAAATAGGACTTGAAAAGCTAGGCGACTTCATGGCTGAGAATTATCGAAAACAAACCGGGTCAGACGATTTTTCAGTGGCCAAATATGAAAAATTAAAAACCAATCCCAGAAAATCAGGTGCGGTCATTGCCATTTGCTTGCATAGGGATATCGAAGAGCGGGTACCTGAGTGGGAAGAAATTGCGGCGGTAGCCTGCGCCGTTCAAAATATGTGGCTCACAGCGGCAGCCATGAATCTGGGCGCCTACTGGAGTTCCCCTCCACTTATCGATCAGATGGGTGCTTTTCTGGGACTGGCAGCAAACGAAAGATGTCTAGGACTTTTTTATCTGGGGCATACCCAGCCGCATCAAACACGCCGTACACGAAAGAGTATCGGAGAAAAAACCGAGTGGATTGAGTGAGTGCATTTTTTTAATCACACCAGGATCAGGGCTCATTTTATACCGGCATTGCTGTTGCAGCCTGCGTTCAGCGGGCATTTGCGAATAAGTGCCTCAGGCGACCGTTAGGTGGAAGTGCCCTCGAGTCACTTTTTATTTACTGATCGTATGGGGGCCACTCATTGTTCCTACATGTAGCATTTAAATAAATGCAATGTTTGCTTGGAGGATCACTCGGGCATACCCTTAATTCTGGTGCACATGGACATCCATCTGTGGAAACGGTATATTGATCCCCTTTTCAGTAAAAGTCACGTACACCTTTTCGATCAGATCGAATTTCGTTGGCCAGTAGTCTGAGGCTGTTACCCATACGCGAATGGTGAAGTTGACGGAGCTGTCGGCCAACTCTGTAAGTGCAATAAAAGGTTTCGGCTCTTGATGAATGCGGTCATCCGCTTGAATGATGTCGGACAATACCTGTCTGGCCTTAGCAGCATCATCTCCATATCCTATACCGAAGACCAAGTCTAAACGACGATTTTTTTCAGCCGAATAGTTGGTGATGGCACTGTTTGCCAGTTGACCGTTTGGCACAACAATGGTGACGTTGTCCGGGGTTTTTAGGATGGTGTTAAAAATCTGTATGCCATGCACCGTTCCGCTATGGCCAGCACCTTCAATGAAATGGCCAACCTCAAATGGTTTTAGTACTAGAATAACCACTCCTCCTGCAAAGTTTTGCAAGGTGCCTTGCAGGGCCAAACCAACAGCGAGTCCGGCAGCGCCAATGACGGCAATGAAGCTGGTTACTTCTATGCCCACCATGCCTACAACGGATACCAGCAATAATATTTTAAGTGTTACGGAAATGAGGGAACGCAAAAAAGGTGTCAGCGAGGGATCCATTTTGCTTTTCGTCATCGTGCGATAGACACCTTTGGTTACCATGCCGATGATCCATAGCCCTGCAATCAATACCACGATGGCCATGATCACCCTGGGGCCATGCGTAACGAGCAGGTCAATGGCCTCGTTGGTGTAGTTGTTCAGTTCTTTTGTTTCCATTTGGGCGGGTAGTTGAACGAAAAATGACCACATAATGTCAGAGATTCGCAGCCGTAAGGTTAATGCAAACAAGTTAATACCCATATAAAATGGATGAAAAAAAGTCTTTTGGTTTCGAGACCCGGATGTTACATGCAGGGCATATTCCAGATCCGTATACGGGTGCCCGGGCATTACCAATTTACGCTTCTTCGGCTTTTGTTTTTGACAGTCCCGATCAGGCAGCGCAATTGTTCCAACTGAAGCAATACGGCAATATCTACTCCAGAATCATGAATCCGACGGTGGCTACTTTTGAGGAGCGTGTCGCCAGTCTGGAAGGAGGCACGGGGGCTGTGGCCACCAGTTCCGGTATGGCTGCTCAATTTATTACGCTCATGACGCTTTGTGAACCTGGCGATGAAATAGTGGCCTCTAGACATCTATATGGAGGGACCTACACGCAGTTTGAGCATACCCTTAAAAAACTCTCCATCAAGGTTCATTTTGTGGATCCTTCAGCACCGGCACACTGGGAAGCGGCAATCAATGACAAAACACGTGCACTTTATGGAGAGACCATCGGTAATCCACAAGGTAGTATTTTCAACTTTGGGGACATTGCGCCTCTGGCTAAGGCGAACGGCATTCCCCTGATTATTGACAATACTTTGGCAACGCCTTATTTGTGCAGGCCCCTGGAATTGGGGGCGGATATCGTGCTGCATTCGGCGACTAAATACCTCAATGGCCACGGGACATCAATTGCTGGGGTGGTCGTGGAATCAGGTAAATTTGATTATTCTAATTTTTCTACTATTTCAGGTCCATCCGCACCCTACCATGGTTTAAACTTTTATGAGACTTTTGGTCATTATGGTTTCCTGATGAAACTGCGTGCCGAAACTCACAGAGATGTAGGCACTGCACTTTCTCCGCATGAGGCTTTTCAATTGGTTCAGGGGTTAGAGACATTGTCTGTACGCATGGATCGTCATGTGTCTAATGCCCAAATGGTTGCTGAGTTTCTCCGTAACCATCCGCAGGTTGACCGCGTGAATTATGCCGGGCTTCCCGACCACCAGCACTACGAACGCGCCCAAAAGTACTTACCAAAAGGGGTAGGGGGCTTGTTTGCTTTTAATCTAAAAGCATCGAATGGTGACGCGCGAGAAATGGGTAAACGATTTTTGCAATCCTTGCAGTTATTCAGTCATGTGGCGAATCTGGGGGATGTAAAGAGTCTGGTGATTCATCCGGCTTCTACCACTCACCAGCAGCTATCTGATGAGGAACTGATACATGCAGGTATATCTCCCGGATTAATTAGATTGTCGGTAGGTTTAGAAACTACAGAAGATTTAATATGGGACTTGGAACAAGCCTTTCTTGCGATATCTCAATGAACACAACGCTCAATGCTGCTGAGCGTGTCAAATACCAAAACCCTGCGGTCATTCGGAAATGGTTGCACCAAGCACAAAACATTGCCATCGTTGGCCTTTCGGATAAACCTCAACGTGCGAGTAATTTCGTTGGGGGTTATCTTCTTTCGGAGGGGTATCAGATTATACCTGTTAACCCCATGAAAGAGGAAATCCTCGGTTTGAAATGCTACCCCACTTTGAAAGAGGTGCCCAACCGGATAGACCTCGTAGATGTGTTTCGTAAACCTCAGGATGCCATTGGAATCGTTGAGGAAGCTATTGCGGCAGGAGCCCAAGCTATTTGGATGCAGTTGGGTATTGTCAATCGTGAGGCTGCTGAATTGGCCGAACAAAATGGTTTAGATGTGGTCATGGACAGGTGTCTGAAAATGGAGCATGGTCGATACAATGGCAACTTGCACTGGATAGGTATGAACACAGAAATCATTACGGCAAAAAAAGTGTCTCGATTCTTTTAAGTGACTGACTGTATTTGGAAATTAAGTTGAATTTTTAATGATATGAGATATCGACCGCTGTCCCGGCAACACTACGAGCAGACCAGAAAAAAGCTCGCCGAGCGACTAAAACCTTCTAGTGCTTTGATCATTCATGCCAATGATGTGTTGCCTACGACCACCAATGCCGATGGTACCATGCCTTACCGGCAAAATGCCAATCTTTTTTATCTAACTGGGGTGGAGCAGGAAGAATCGGTTTTATTACTTGCTCCCAATTTCCCAGATGAATCTATGAGGGAAATTCTCTTTCTAAGAAAAACGAATGCGCACCTTGCTATCTGGGAAGGCCATAAGCTGACCCAGGCAGAGGCACAATCGCGTACGGGCATTCGAACGGTGAAATGGGTGGAAGAATTTGAAAAAACATTGCAGATGGTATTGGCTGAAACGGAGCATATTTACCTTGATACCAACGAACACATCCGCAAAGACTCCCACACTATTACCAGCAATGATCGTTTCATTCAATGGTGCAAACAAAGGTATCCCATGCATCAGTACCACCGTTTGGCACCAATTATTTACGATTTAAGAACGGTGAAGTCTGGGGAGGAAATTGCTCAAATGCAACGGGCCTGCGATCTCACGGAACAAGGTTTTCGCAGAATACTGGAAGAGGTAAAAGAAGGGATATGGGAATATGAATTGGAGGCCAGCTATTTACACGAATTTGTAGCCAATGGATCGAAGGGATTTGCCTACACCCCTATCATTGCTTCAGGGGCCAATGCCTGTGTATTACATTACATCGATAACGATCAGCCCTTGCAAAATGGCGACCTGCTGCTCATGGATGTGGGGGCTGAATACGGCAATTACAATGCAGACATGACGCGGACCATACCGGTTGGTGGTAGGTACAATCAACGGCAACGGTCCATCTACGATGCGGTACTTCGCGTAAAAAATGAAGCTACTCAACTGCTGACACCCGGCAACAGTATCCCAGAATATCACCAGGCAGTAGGTGAGATGATGACCAAAGAACTGCTGGATCTGGGATTACTTGACCCAAGCGATATCAAGAATCAGGATCCCGATTGGCCGGCTTATAAAAAGTATTTTATGCATGGGACTTCGCACCACCTCGGACTGGATGTGCACGATGTAGCATCCATTTATACCACCTTTAAGCCGGGTATGGTATTCACGGTTGAACCGGGAATTTATGTATTGGAAGAGGGAATAGGCATACGGTTAGAGGACGATATTGTGATCACGGAGAATGGGCATCGTAACCTAATGGAGCATATTCCCATTGAGGCAGAAGAAATAGAGGAAATTATGCAAAATCATGAATGAATGGATTCTTACTACCAAGGCACCCGAGCCTGTAGGGACCTACCCACATGCCCGAAGAGTAGGTAATCTGCTTTTTTTGTCTGGTGTTGGGCCCAGAAAAGCCGGAACTTTGAGAATCCCCGGGGTTACCATCAATGAGCGGGGTGAGGTGGAATCTTATGACATGGCACAACAATGTCACTCGGTATTTGAAAATGTAAAAATCATACTGGAGGCAGCGGGGGCAGAATGGGGTAATCTGGTGGATGTTACGGTTTTTTTAACGAATTTGAAAAAAGACTTTGACACATTCAACCGGGTGTATGAAACCTATTTTGGAGATATTCAACCTTGTAGAACCACCGTTGAAGTGAGTGCACTGCCTACACAGATAGGGATTGAGCTGAAGTGCGTGGCTTACTTTCCTTCTGAAAAGGGAAGATGATACGCATTTCCATGCTTGATAAGAACCTGTTGCCCGAAAGCCTACGAATCATCTGCTCTATGAACTTGGCTTCCAGTGTTTTTTTATTCATCAATTCCTCAAACAGGGTGTTGGCGCTACCGATGATAAATATTATTTGTTCTCCACTCCTCGCCAAATCTACATGCAGGGCTGCGTGGTCTGACTTTCGTGAGACATAGTTAATGACTTCATAAAAAATGATCCCTACTGGCAAGGCCTGATACAAGTCCAGCCTCAATGTTTCTACATTGAGCAGTAGTTGGTGCTCGTCAAACTTACCGGACTGTATAAAACTTTGCCCTAAGTCATCAAGAAAGGCATTCATCTCAACTATTTGGTAATGCTCTGTCCTGAATAGCCGGTCGTGAACGCGCGACAACGAATAAATTCTTTTCTGAAACTCCTGAAGCTCGGTGCGGTCGGTCTTTTTTTCGTAAGACTCTATATCAATGAGGCTATTTAAAAGCGATAAATTGTTTTTAATGCGGTGATGGACTTCACGAAGCAAAATGGTTTTTTCTTTCAGGTACTTTTCGATGTCTTCCTGCATGGATTTCCTTAACTGGATTTCTTTGCGCACATTTTCCACAGTAATGGTTATGTAACTGGTGAGGGAGAAGCAAAGCACACTACCAAAGGCAAGAATGAGTACCATAATGCAAATGTCGATATAGGACCCATCCCCGTAGTCATCGGGCGTGTACCAGCCGAAATCTTTTCCAAAAATGACTACCGCGAGACAAATAATAACGTATGCGGTTTGCCCTATCACATAATTTGATTTTTGAATAAGGCTCGAGAATAAGACAATTAATGGGTATACCAAAATAGCCAGGTCGTTGATACCATCGCCAAAGATGCAAATGAACGAAACCATGGTACTTAACGAAGCCATGAAAACCGTCACCGATAGATTCAGCCAACCCCGTCTCAGGATAACCAGACAAAACAAACTGAGTAGCACTACCACTAGCTCCAAAAATCCAATCGTCAAATTGTCCAGAAAGAAAACATTGAGCAAGAACAGAATGAATGCAGGTACTGGAAATAGCATCAAAGCGATGCGAACAATGTAGGCCCTCGCATATTTAACCGTTGAATATTGCTGACTTAGCGGCACTATTTTTTCCATCCAATTCACGTGTGCGCAGCATTGGGTGAAAAAGAAATACTTACTTTAGCCATTTGACTCGCAATGGACAGCTGGCCTTTTATCTGACGTACCATGATGTCCACAATGCTGTTATTCTTTAACAGACCTATCGCCTTTTGGGTGAGCCGTCCTGATGAGACAGTGAGTACCCTTTTTTCTTTAACCACATCGTAGGCAATTAAAATGGAGGTTTCGTCTTCAAAACTTTCCATTAGGTACAAAATTTCGGCCAGCATTAACCCCAGATGAATAATCTGGTCAATATGAAGGTACCCCTTATCGACGTGCAGAATCCAGTCCACATGGCTTAAAATGCCTGATTTTTCCACTCTTTCAGTGAATAAAGTAAAGTAGTTGGGCACATCAATCCAGGTAAGTGAAGCATGTTCGAACAGCTGCTGATGGGCGGACAATACAGCCAGTGTCCGCAACTCCATTTTGTTGCTGATTATTTCCTGATTGCCTTTGGATAAGCGCCGATCTTTCAGTAGCTCGCTTAAGTAATTCATGCCATTCATGGCCACTTGATGTACACCATTGAGTAAGTTTTCCTTTTCTTTTAGATTTAAATCTAACTCTGCAGATTTGAGAAGTCTTGCCTTGTTCTCGTCCTCTGCTTCTTCCAGACTCCGGCTGAGTCGTTCACCAATATTTTTGGTTATAAAAGCAGTAACCAGTAAGATGACTAACACCGTAATCAGATCTGCAAAAGGATAATTTATCTGTTCCTCTACGACATAAAAACCTTCTTTCATTCCATAGACGAGCCAGCCTACACAAAGCAGCGTGAGTAGGGCAGTGAACATGAAGCCTTTTCGTCTTTGTATTAATGCAGCAATTACCAGGACTACAGGAAAACCCATAATGGTAAGGTCGTGTGATCCCTGACCTCGCATGGCGATGAGTGTAATCATGACAACCATAAAGCAGGCCAGCACCATCACGCCGTAATGCACGCTTCCTCTTTCTACCATCCAATACACAATAAATTGCGTGAGTAACCCCCCTAAAAGAATGTACACCACCAGGCCATCCCCACTGATGGTGTTTTGTAAAATCAGCACCAAAATCGCAAGTGTCACGAGAAAGAGGGTCAACTTCACCGATTGTACATGTTCACGTTCGGACTCCGTAATGTATGCAGACGATGCGCTTAATAATTGGCGGAGTAATTGCAAAGCAGATTCATTGTTTCATTTAAACGAATATAGAAAGCCTGTACAACTAATTGCTGAAGCTCCGGGCTAATTGTTTATTTTTGGGTTTTAACTCAAGAGAATGGAATACAATACGGAAAGGAATGGATTGAAATTGCGCGAATATGGCAGAAACATCCAAAACCTTGTCAAGCACATTGAAAACGAACCAGATAAGGAAAAGAGAAATCAGTATGCTGAATCCATGGTCACACTGATGAAACAGATCAATCCTAATCTATCGAAGGACACCAATGACTACGACCAAAAAATTTGGGATGATCTATACCTCATTTCGGGTTTTGGGCTGGAGGTAGATGCTCCTTATCCAAAACCGGAGCCTTCAGAGTTGGAAAAGAAGCCGGAACGGATGACTTATTATTCGAACGAAATCAAATACAAGCATTATGGCCGAAGCATCGAGTTGCTTATAGAAAAAGCAGTAGAACTGGAGGACGAGCAAGAGCAGAAGGGTGCAGTGATTGTGATTGGTAAGCTTATGAAAAGCTTTTACCAGATATGGAATAAGGATGGCATTGAAGACGAACAGGTGCTAATGAATATAAAAAAAATGTCAAACAATAAACTTGAAATCAATATAGAAGATGTTAAAGAACTGAAGCTATTCGACCTTGGAAAACCTCCTGTCAGGCACCACCGAAACAATATCCGCAAAGGCGGAGGGCGCCGCCATTCAGGAGGGAGCACCGGCCGTCACAGAAAAAACAACTGATACATGGCTTCATTCCGGGTCGAAGGGGGCCATTCCTTACATGGCAGCATTGAACCTCAGGGCGCTAAGAATGAAGCACTTCAGGTAGTTTCTGCCGTCCTACTGACCGATGAGAAGGTGGTCATTCACAAACTGCCTGACATTCGTGATGTTCGGAAGTTGATTGATTTACTGAAGGATTTAGGTGTGGCAGTTAGTCATTTGGGTGATGAGTCATATTCTTTTTGCGCGAATAAAGTTCGTCTGGATTATCTGGATACGCCCGATTTTAAGGAACAAGCCGCCGGCCTTCGAGGTAGCATCATGATTCTAGGTCCCCTGCTTGCCCGTTTTGGAACAGGTAAAATGCCTAAACCTGGAGGTGATAAGATTGGCAGAAGGAGGGTGGATACACATTTTTTCGGATTTGAAAAACTGGGGGCTACTTTTCATTATGACAAAGACAGCGCATTTTATACGGTAGACGGTTCCAACTTACGAGGAACCTACATGTTGCTGGATGAGGCGTCGGTGACGGGTACGGCCAACATTGTAATGGCAGCGGTGCTGGCCCAAGGGGAAACCACCATCTACAATGCAGCTTGCGAACCTTATGTGCAGCAGCTCTGCAGAATGCTGGTCAGCATGGGTGCAAAAATTGAGGGCATCGGATCTAATCTGCTCCGCATCCAGGGAGTCAATCAATTGAAAGGCACCTCCCACCAACTGTTGCCAGATATGATTGAGGTCGGCAGTTTTATAGGGATGGCAGCCATGACCCAATCGGAGCTTACCATAAAAAATGCGCGTATTGATCAATTGGGTATCATTCCGGATGCATTCCGTCGGTTGGGAATCACTATGAACTTTATTGGAGATGATATCCATATACCGGCGCAAGATCGTTATGAAATTGCCAACTACATTGACGGATCTATCCTTACGATTGCAGATGCCATCTGGCCGGGACTGACGCCTGATCTCCTGAGCGTGATTCTGGTTACTGCGACTCAGTCACGAGGTACGGTATTGATTCATCAAAAAATGTTTGAAAGTCGTTTGTTTTTCGTGGATAAGCTGATCGATATGGGTGCCCAAATTATTTTATGCGATCCACATCGCGCGACTGTCATTGGTTTGGACCGCCAGGTATCTCTGAAGGGAATTAATATGACTTCACCTGATATTCGTGCAGGTGTTTCCCTACTCATTGCCGCACTCTCGGCAGTGGGGGTTAGCACCATCTCTAATGTGGAGCAGATAGATAGAGGTTACCAAAAAATTGATCAGCGACTGAATGCCCTTGGCGCTAAAATCACAAGGATGGATTAGCGCAGTAATGGGTTGATGTCCATTACCTGCTCTCTCACATATCTGGCAATGAACGCCTCGGTAAAATGCGTACTCCCAGGCAGCTTTAACTCCTGAAGTATTTCTTTTAAATCGATTTTAAGAAAAGCATCAAGCATTTTGGCGGATAGGGGCAGGTAGGAATAGTGCCACGGTTCATACTTAAACCCTTTTCTCCCAGGTTCATTTGTGTATACTTCGTAAAATCCATATTCGTGGGCATGTGCCACCAGCCATTTTTTCATTTTGGCATACCTTTCCGTACCATGAAAATACCTGGCTAAAAGTGGATCGGATGGCGTAGGGGGTTGGCGGTCTATAAGGTCTAAATCCGTGCCCCAATGGTGGCGTGAAGTACCTGGGATGGTGGAATACTCGATGATTTTTTCAATGGCTGCCATCGGTTTTAGTCCCTGACCGATGTACCGTTGATATTTATTTGTCCAGATGGAGGCCTGCCGATCGAAACTGCGATAGCTGGATACAGATTGTAACTCAATGCCTGCTTTTCGCGCAGCTGTTTGCAGCTGACCAAAGGATGTCGCGGCCTGTTTTCTTAGTTGGAAAGCTTCACCGAATAGGGGTGGTGTGGTTCTGCCCAACAGCTCATCAGTAGAGAAGGCCGCTTGTTGCACACGCGGTGTTAAAAATGGCCAACCCAATAGACCGGTAAACGTTAATGTGATGAAATCTCTTCTTTTCATACAAGCAATAAAATAGATGTCTAAAACTAAGGGACAATTAGAAGAAATTTTTGCCCAACTCGGTCAAAAAATGGATCAACTGGTTGATTTAGCCAGGACGAACAAAGATCAGGCGATGGAAGATATAGAGGAAAACATACAGTGGATAAAGGATCGGTGGCAGGAAATTCGAGAGGAGCAACGAGAATCTTCGGTGAAAGAACGTTGGGAACGTGCACAACCACATATTAAGTCTGCATTTCACGAAATTGGCGAAGCTTTTCGAAACCTCAGCAAGGGTAAGAGTTAAATGTGCTGAATGGCTCGGGCGATCAACGCATCGATGACCTCATTGGGATCTTTGGCGATTTCATTGGTTACCCGGTTGGCAATAATGGCATTTAAACTAATGACGTCGTGGCCCAAAAGGGCACCCATGGCGTAATAAGCTGCTGTCTCCATTTCTAGGTTGGTAAGCCAAAAATCCTGGTAACGGAAATACATAAGCTGCTGCACCAGGTCGGGAAAGGTGATGGAACGGGTAAGTTGCCGACCTTGAGGGGCATAGAAACCCGGACAAGTCACTGTATTCCCCAATATCAGGTCATCACTTGCGTAATTTGAAAGTAACGCGCCAGAGGCCTCTTTACAGTAAGGTCGGTAATCGAGTGATAAAACTTCTTGGAGGGCTTTTTCGAAACCTTCTTCAACGGGTGTCCGCTCCAAAGAGTAGAAGTTCATCAAAACATCCATTCCCAATGCATATTGAGCGACTACATGTGTGCCAATGTCCAAATCTTCCTGGATGGCGGCGGAGGTGCCCACTCGAATGATTTGTAACCGTTTGCGCGCCTGATCCTGAAGTGGCGTTCGGCGCTTCAGATCGATGTTGACAATGGCGTCCAGCTCGGTCATTAGAATTTCTACGTTGTCGGCGCCCATACCTGAACTGATGACGGTGATACGTTCATTGCCTACATATCCGGTGTGCGTGATGAATTCACGCTTATTCATTTCAAACACCACTTCATCGAAGAAGCTCGATACCCGATGTACCCTACCAGGATCACCCACCACAATTATTTTGTCTGCCACGTGGCCAGGTTTTAGACTTAAGTGGTAAACACTCCCGTCCGGATTGAGAATGAGATGGGTATCAGGAAAGACCATAGCACTGCGTGTGCTACAATTTAAGCTTTTTCTTTAGTCTTTTCAGACCAACTGTGACCAGTGTAGGGATTATATCCATTCATATTTGTTGGGTAGCAGCCGGTGCCATCATAAGGTCGAACATCCGGGTGGTTCATACAGTCTTCAGAACAACAGCCATTGAATATTTGAGCTCCTTTTTCAGATAAAGGCATATGTAGATTGCAGTGTGGGTTGGCACAGTTGACCATCCGATCAGTAGGTATGCCGCTTACATGGCATGTGGCTATCACTTTTGGGTTGGATCGGTTGACATCCGTTTTAATTCGTTCATCAAATACATAGCAAGATCCTTCAAAGTCCTTCCCATCCGTTTCCAGACCATACTTGATGATGCCGCCATGCAACTGATAGACATTTTCAAACCCCTGTTCCAACAAGAAGGCACTGGCTTTTTCACACTTAATGCCACCTGTACAATAAGTGATGATTTTTTTATTTTTAAAAGCCTTCAATTCGCCCATTTTTTCAGGAAAAAATCGGAAATTATCCATATCCAGCGTAACCGCATTTTTGAATCGACCCAACTGATGCTCATAGTTTGAACGAACATCTAGAATTACCGTATCCGGATCTTCAGATTGCAAGATGGTCCTAAATTCCTTTGGCTCCACATAATGACCTGCGCGTTTTTTTGGATCCAGATGAGGCAGCCCTGCATTGACAATTTCTGGTTTTACACGCACGTGTAATTTTCGAAAAACATGCTTATCTATATGATCTATTTTAAACTCTGTGTCCGCAAACCGGGGATCCGCATGTAGGTGACTCATGTAGGCTTCACATGCCTGCGCTGTTCCGGAAACAGTTCCGTTCAAACCCTCCCTGGCTACGATGACACGTCCCCTCAGCTCATTTTGCAAACAAAATAAATGATGGGCCTCACGGAAGGTCTCAGGATTCTCAATAGATGCGTAACAATAATAAAGGAGTACAAAATATTCGTTCATAACTAGGCCTTGTTTCAGCAAGGTGTTACTTGATTATCGACAAAAATAGTTTATTTGACCTTTTGAGCAGGATTTCCAAAAATCGTCTCGCCGGCTTTTACCGGTTCTATAACCACCGAGCCCGCCCCGATGCGTGCACCTTTACCCACTTCCAAACCACCAACCAACACGGCCCCCGCCCCAATGAACGTACCCGCTCCAACGCGGACTTCGGCACCTATAACGGCACCTGGTCCTATCTGCACATAAGCTCCCAATTCCACCCCTCGTTCAATGATTGCACCTGTCTGTACGATGATGTGTTCGCTCACTCTTGCCTGTGCCCCAATACCTACACCGGCATCAATAAAATTTCCATGACCAATGTGTGCATTGGTAGCAATGGTGGTATCTGGATGAATGGCATTGGTGGGCATGACCTTCCGCAATTCTGTGAGCATCTTGACCACCTGCTTCCGTTCTTTTACGTTTTCCACCGCAACGAAGGATTCACATTTTTTACCTATCAACTTCAAAAAACCATGATCCTCCATGGCACCCAAAACCGTAATTTCCTCAATGGCAGATCCATGAAGAGCAGCATCGTCTTCCAAAAAGCCATAGACTACGATACGGTTTCTCTGAAAAATTTCCAGGGCAGCAACGGCGATTCCTTTTGCTCCGAATATGATAACGGGTTTATCCATCTTGAGAAGCAAATTTAGAATTATTCCTTCCCGAAAATATCTTCCAGGCCGGAAGAATTGTCACTGCCATGACCAGCAGGGGGGTCATACTTGCTTTATACCGGGAGAGTGCACCGTAGTTGGGCGCGGCAAGCGGTAAAATGGCACAGATTATACACACGTAGGCCAGTGCCGAAAGTAGCAGTATATCTGGTTCAAAGCGCCTTTGCTTAAAGAGCAGCCACATACTCCATCCGCTGAAGAATATTAGCAGCGTGTTTTCTACTTTAGGAATCCAAGACCAGGGAGAGCCCCCGTCCAAAGGCGTAGGTCCGTACATACCTGCCAATAAACTTACTGGTATGTGGGCGAGCAAACTAGACCAGTTTGGTTCCATTCGAAGGTCGATGGAACTCCTGCTTTCTGTCAGGAAATAAACGTCTCGTTGGTTGCGGTGAATGGCTTCCGGAAGCTTACTTAAACGCAAATTGGGATTGATAAAGGGGGCAATAGCCATGGTGGAGACGGTAAGAATTATAAAAAAAAATATTCGATATGACTGGGTTACTCCGTGGCGATTGGCCCATCGATCTATGATTACATAAAATAAAATGGGCAATAAGATGGCTAGTAAATAATATTTAATGTACAGCAGGGACAAGAAGGCAAGTAGGCCCAGCAGCCTGTCGGCATGAAATAATCTTTTTTGGTAAAAAGTTTTTAATGTAAGTGCTATGAGCACCATGATGGCAGCGTTGGTCACGGTGCCTTTCATGATTCCTGACGACCAGAAAACACTGGATGGGAAATAGAGCAGGGCCACCGCTGCGGGCCAACGAATATTGGGAAGCGTATCGTTTATCTGGCGAAACAGGAACCAATAGCATAGAAAAGAAACCAAAGAAAAATAGCATGCCACTACCCAGTAATCCCCACCAGTTAGTAAGCAAATCGACGCGGTAATCTGGGTAAACAGAATAGCTCTTGGCTGACCGCTAAAGGCTTCAACTGCAGTATGTTTGGTTGTAAACCAATGGGTGATGGGCTGCTCACTTAGGACCACTGCAGCTTCAAAGTATTTGAGCGTGTCGCCGGATTCATAATAGAATTTATAAATCAATCCAAGACAGATTCCCGCTAGCAATTTCACCATTGCCCCTGAATAAAACAATGCGTTACTAGGTTGGCGTCTGCCAATCAGGCAAAGAAGGCCCACGATCAGTGAGCCGTGAATAAGGTAGGAAAGGGTCATCGTTGAAGAATTTGTAAACCTATGGGACATCTGCCACAGTACCTGTTGCTGCAGTGGGACTTACTCAATTGAAGCATCGCCTGCGATTCAAAAGCATTGGCCGGACGAAAACCCATTGGCTGCCACGACCTGATCCATCGGTTCGATTCTGCCGGAAGTGCTTCCAAAAGAGCCACTGCCCTTTCTGAAAGCTGCACGTCATTGGTGTATTTACCGTAGGCCACCAACAAGGGAGCCACAACGTTGACTATGAGAATGGCGGCACTTATTTTACCCATACGGCTGGTAGTAGGCTTGCAGGCAACCCCTGGCCGATGATGAGATTCCCAGTAAGCACTGGGTGAATGCTGAAATAACGTCAGTAAATCCTCACCAGACAGCAACCTTTGGAACAACGCTGGTGCCTGATGCAGG
This sequence comes from uncultured Roseivirgaceae bacterium, assembly GCA_964403075.1. GTDB lineage: Bacteria > Bacteroidota > Bacteroidia > Cytophagales > Cyclobacteriaceae > CAYOEV01. Next base: position 105,443 of record CAYOEV010000003.1, read on the forward strand.
GCCGCTGCGAGTTGAGCCAGGCGGCGTGTAGGGAAATTGGCCGGACGCAATTTACTGAACTGCCAAAGGTGTGGTTCCATTGGAGTAGGTAGCTCGTGCTTTTTGCTCAAGTACCCAAAGGTTTGTGACAATGCCAAGGTAAAAGCATCTAAGGGAGTCTTTAACCACCCACTCATGCCAAAGAGCAGTGCTTCCAGGTGGTGAAGGGAATGGACGTAACTCCTCAAAAGTTTCCAGGGGAGCAAAAGGGAAAGCGTATGGAACGGATGAGCATTGACATGAAATCCATAAGCCTGAACAAGGGATTGATAGCTTACGGTCTCCCAATCATTTTTCTGTGCGTTTGCTCGAATGATCAAAGCCTCAGCTTTTTGTTCAAGCCTTTCGAGACCGCGTAGCTGTAAGGTGCTGATCCAGGTGATTGGTGGCAACTTGTCAAGCTGATTGCCACACGGTATTTCTTTGTTTGTTCCGGTCAGGAATTGGTACTTCCTGGCCAACTGGTCGTCTACCCTTCCTTTTAATGTGAGTGTAGGAATAGGTGTTTGGTCCTCACGATAGACCGTTTCATCTTCGGCCCAAACCACATGTAAAATGACGTTATTGTAGGCCGGATCAAGTTGGTGGCCATGGCGTCTCCAGTCGGAGGCCTTCCAGTGTATTTCTACATGTCCGGACCATTCTACCTGACCAATCTTGATTCTTGATTCCTTAAAATCAGGACCTGAATCCAGGTTATGGTTTCCCGGATGAAAAACACAAATGGGCAGAGATGCGCTGGTTTTCAGTCCGCTAGGGTTAAATTTTTGCTGCTGCCATACGAAATGTAAGAAATGTTCATCCATCGTTTTGCAAGAGGTGATGCATCTGTCTCTGAAGTGTGGCGGCCTGACTGCCGGCAGCTTCTGCAAAGTCCTCCCCAGAAGATGCATAGAGAATCGACCGACTCACATTTACCAACAGACCAACGGAAGTGTTGCGCCCTGCATGAAAAACAGTTGCCAGGTCACCTCCTTGTGCACCAATGCCAGGGACCAGCAGAAAATGGTCCGGTGCGAGTTTGCGCACTTTTTTAATGGTGTCAGGATGTGTGGCTCCAAAGACGTACATGAGTTGATCTGATTCTGCCCAGCGCATAGATTGGCTGACAACTTCTTCGTACAACCTCTTTCCATCAGCCAGTTCGAGTGCCTGGAAATTTTCATGGCCCTGGTTAGAGGTGGCTGCCAATACAATGGCCCATTTCCCTGGATATTCCAAAAATGGGGCGACAGAATCCTTACCCATGTACGGAGACAAGGTGATGGCATCGAAATTCAATTTTTCAAAAAAAGCTACGGCATACATCCTTCCGGTATTGCCAATATCTCCCCTTTTGGCATCGGCAATCTTGAATACATTTTCTGGCAAGACCTGAAGGATCCGCTCCAATAAGATCCACCCTGTTGCCCCAAGTGCTTCAAAGAAGGCAAGATTTGGCTTGTAAGCCACGGCAAAGGGAAGTGTGGCCTCGATGATGGCTTGCAGAAAGGTATACAGGCCGTCTGGCTGCTCCCTGAGATGCGCAGGTACCTTTTGTGGGTCAGGATCGAGTCCCACACACAGGAAAGAACGCTTTTCCAATATTCTTTGGTGCAGTTGTTGGCGGTTTTCAGTCAAAAAAGTGTGTGTTTATCAAGGCAAATAAAAGGTCCATGTGTACTGACTGACTAAGTTAAAACATGGACCGGGATGAATATTTGATCATTTTTAATCTATTATTTCAATATTAGGATATTTCGATGGACTGAATGTGAAATAACTCTTGCCCACAGTCAATGGCCTAAAGCTTTTGATCTCTGTGGTTACCAAAGTGGCGTTTTTATCGTAGATAATTATTTTTTTCAGCAGGTTTCCGCCGTCAATGAGCATACGAATTTTGTGGTAAGTTTTGGATCTGTCTTCAGGAGATAAATCTATGGTACGAATGCCACCTGCTGAGGAGATTAGCGAATATTTGAATCCCTTTTTGTGTAAATCGTAAATTCGATCCAATGGGATGTCTTCACTGTCCAGCGGGTCTTCATCGAGCTTGTAAGCTTCATTCAACTCTGGATCATGACGCCAGATGTCCGCACCGTTGTTGTAAATGGTTTGCCCCTGAAAGTCGAATTTATACATGCCATCCTTTACGGCAATCGCACCATCTAAAGGCTCCGCCAGGGAAGCGCCTGTGGCATCTTTAATGTCTTGTTCGAAAGTCACCTTAAAAGAACCGGTGGATTTGTACTTGTTGCTCATGGCATCTAAAATACGCTTTGCTTCGGGGTCGTACTGACCATTTACTTGCCAGGAAATGCAAAGCACCGCTAGGATTAGTCCAATATTTTTCATCTATTCAGTATTTTCTTTCAATCTCGTTCAATAATTGTTCCAAAGCGTACTCATCTGGAATTAACACCTCTCTTGCCTTGCTCCCTTCAAATGGACCCACAACTCCGGCGGCTTCTAGTTGGTCTATGAGGCGACCGGCCCGATTGTATCCTAGTTTCATCTTTCGCTGAATTAGCGAAGTACTTCCCTGTTGGTGCACGACCAGCAAACGGGCTGCATCGGCGAATAAGGCATCTCGGTCTTTTAGGTCTGTTTCCCCTATGCCCGATTCTTCTTCACCGACATACTCTGGCAAATAATAGGCGGTGTCATACCCGCGCTGCTCACTGATAAAATCACACAACCTATCTATTTCTGGTGTATCCACAAACGCACACTGCAGACGAATTATTTCCGAACCCATTGATAGGAGCATGTCTCCCATGCCAATAAGCTGATCTGCACCGCCTGTATCGAGGATGGTTCGTGAATCCACTTTCGAGGTGACACGGTAGGAGAGTCTGGCCGGGAAGTTGGCTTTAATTATGCCGGTGATCACATTTACCGATGGTCGCTGCGTGGCTACAATCAAATGAATACCTATGGCACGTGCGAGCTGAGCCAGTCGCGCAATGGGGGTTTCCACTTCCTTGCCGGCGGTCATCATCAAGTCGGCCAGCTCGTCTATGATCAACACAATGTACGGGAGGTAACGATACCCTTTTTCTGGATTCAGTCTTCGTTCTTCGAATTTCCTGTTGTATTCTTTGATGTTGCGGCACCCTGCATTTTTTAATAAATCATAGCGCTGGTCCATTTCAATACAAAGGGAGTTTAGCGAGTTGACCACCTTCGAAGTATCTGTAATGATCGATTCTTCACTGTCCGGCAGCTTGGCAAGAAAATGTTTCTCAATTTTATTAAAAAGCGTAAGCTCTACCTTTTTGGGGTCTACCAGGACAAATTTCAGTTGGCTGGGATGCTTTTTATAGAGTAGGGAGGCAAGTATCATATTGATGCCCACCGACTTACCCTGACCTGTGGCACCTGCCATTAACAAGTGGGGCATTTTGCTAAGATCTGTGGCGAAAACTTCGTTGCTTACTGTTTTGCCCAAGACTATGGGCAAAGCATAATCGCTCATCATGAATTTTTCCGTGGTAATGACGGATCGAATGTCTACCAGCTCACGGTTTTTGTTGGGCACTTCTATACCGATGGTACCCCTTCCCGGAATGGGCGCAATGATACGAATGCCCAAAGCCGAAAGACTCAGGGCAATGTCATCTTCCAGATTCTTGATCTTGGAAATCTTGACGCCCGCCTTCGGCACTATCTCATAAAGCGTGACCGTTGGACCAATGGTGGCTTTGATACTTTGAATACCAATTTTAAAATTGATGAGGGTTTCAACAATCTTGTTTTTATTTTGCTCTAACTCGTCTTTAGATACCTGTACATCCCTCCTGGGATAGGTTTTCAATAAATCCGGTGTAGGAAATTTGTAGTTAGGCAATTCCAACGTTGGGTCATAATTAACCAACTGTTCAGTTGACTGCTTTTCTGTGAACTCGGCCTTCGTTACTTCCATCTCATCAATCGTCTCCGTCTTGTGGACGGGAGTTGGTTCCGTGGCATCTTTTTTATCTGGCAGATCTATTTCCAGTATAATTTCTTCGTTTTCTTTTTTTGTATTGCCTTCCGCTCGCTGCCCGATCACGGGTACTAATTCTTCTTGCGATTCTTCCGCCGGGCGCCCTGAAGCAGACTTTTCTTGGCTCGTGTATTTGGACTGCTCTTCCAGCTCTATTTCCTGGCGTATCTTTTCAAGTAAAGCAGGGGGTATTTCTTTTTCTTTTGTGGTTGCTGAATTTTTTTCTTTTGTAATACCTCCAGAGCTAAGATGAACAGTTGCCAATGCATCACCCAGTCGTTTCAGTACCCTTTGAACGACAGGAAGATGGGTGACGTTGAACAAATACATGTTAAAGCCAACGAATGCGAACAGCAATAGCAGCAAAGTGCCCCATCCCATCAGGCTTTGTAGCACCACGGCAAAGTCGTAACCGATACCTCCACTTAGAAAACTCCATGTAGAAATACCCTGTTCATCCAGAAGAAAATAACCCAAAAGGGTACTGGTCCAAATCAGGTAAAAAAAAGTAAACAAGGTAGCCTGGAAAATGGGCGCTAGCGTTTTTCTTAAGATGATACGTACTGCCATTACAAGGAGCAATGGCGGAATCAACAACGAGCCAATACCGAACCATTCAAAAATAAAATGATGAGATACGTAGGCCCCGTAAACACCCAGGGCATTTTGTACCTCTATCCCAGATTGAATGACACCCACTGTGGAAAGAGATTCCACTACACTTTGATCAGCCCTACCTGTTTTCAGGTAAGACAAAAAGGCCACTGCCAGGAAAATAGCAGACAGAAACAGCAGCCAACCCATGAGTAAATGAAATTTACGTTCTTTCAAAAAGTCGAAACTTATTTTCACTTTTTGCTTTGCCGCACTTTTCTTCTTCCGCTTGTAGGTATTTTTTGCCATCAGATCGCAAAACTAAAACATCCCATCGGCCTAGCCGCTAATCAGGCTACGATTGATGTCGCGAATCAGTTCAGGACCTTTGTAGACCAATCCTGTGTACAGCTGCACAAGGTCTGCGCCGGCGTCGAGCTTTTGCTTTACATCCGCAGGAGATGATATGCCTCCGGCGGCGATTATGGGAATTTCCGGCAGTCGCTGCCTGATGTGCTTGACCATGTCTGTGGAAACATCTTTTATGGGTGCCCCACTGAGGCCACCGGCGCCCATAAGCCTTACCTGGTCGTGATTGGTTTTTAAACCTTCCCTGAATATGGTGGTATTGATGGCAATAAGGCCATCCAGCTTCAATTCTTCTACGATTTCAAGAATATCATTCAACGCACTTGGCGCAAGATCCGGTGCGATTTTGAGGAGGATCGGTCGATAATGTGCCTGTAATGATCGGGCATTCAATAATACTTTTAGCAGGTGCCTGAGGGGTTCTTTTTCCTGAAGCCTGCGCAAATCAGGCGTATTGGGTGAACTGACGTTCACGGCAAAGTAATCTACGTGAGGATAAAGCGCATGGAACCCTAACAAATAATCGGTGGGAGCATCTTCGTTGGAAGTCCATTTATTTTTACCAATATTTCCCCCAATGATCACCTGTGTTTTTCGGGATGCCAGCCTTTTGGTCATCGCCTCGACTCCTGCATTGTTGAAACCCATGCGATTGATTAGCGCCTCGTCTTTGGGCAGGCGAAAAAGTCGGGGCTTTTCGTTCCCAGGTTGTGGTTTAGGGGTCACTGTGCCCACTTCTAGAAAGCCAAAGCCCATGGCTTCAAAGGCCTCGAGGTGTTGGGCGTTTTTATCAAATCCAGCTGCAAGTCCTACGGGGTTGGAGAATGTCAAGCCTAACAGCTCGCGCTTTAATTGCGGGTGATTGACCTGATACCTGCGTGCAAAAAGTCGACGGATGAAGGGTACCCTGATCATCAGGTCTAGCAAAGCGGTAGTCACTTTGTGGGCAGGCTCTGGTGGCAATAGAAAGAGCAAAGATTTAATTATGGCGTACATTCAGCTTCTTGGATGAAATTGGGTAATCACTTGTTTGAGGTAGTCTCGGTCGAGGTGGGTATAGATTTCTGTGGTGGTAATGGATTCATGTCCCAACATTTCCTGGATGGCACGAAGATCGGCTCCGCCCTCTAATAAATGTGTCGCAAATGAATGTCGAAAAGTATGCGGACCAATGTTTTTGTTAATTTGCGCACTGGCTGCCAAATCCTTGATGATCATAAATATCATCGTGCGAGACAAAGAACGTCCACGACGATTGAGGAACAGGTGATCTTCAAAACCCTGGGCAATATTCATGTGGTTGCGCACGTGTTGTCGGTAGAGTTCGATGTGCTTGAGGGCCGATCGGCCTATGGGAACCAGTCGTTCCTTATTGCCTTTGCCCACTACCCTTAAAAAACCAATCTCATGATGTAAATGGCTGATTTTAAGATTAACCAACTCACTCACGCGTAAACCAGAGCTGTAAAGGGTCTCCAGAATGGCCCTATTGCGTGTCCCTTCCGGCGTGGATAAATCAACGGCCTCCAGGATGCGTTCTATTTCCGGCACATCGAGGGTGTCCGGAAGTTTCCGCCCTAGCTTGGGACCTTCAATTAATTCGGTAGGGTCCTGTTTGATCAGGTTTTCATACAATAGAAATTTAAAAAAGGATTTGAGGCCACTGAGGAGTCGCGCCTGTGAGTGAGTGGATAGCCCCAGTTCATTCATGAAACTTAAAAAAGCGCTCAGATGGGCTGTGGAAGTGGTCATTGGGGTGATTTCAGGGTGCTGGGATTCCATAAACTCCCGTAATTTTGTAACATCTCGCTGGTAGGCAGCCACGGAGTTCGTGGCCAGGGATCTTTCCAGTTTTAGATAATCAATGTACTGCTTGATATAACTCCCCCAACTCACCGCACACAAAACTAATTCAACCTCGGATGATAATTTCTATAATCAATGGCCCCAACCTTAATCTGTTGGGCACACGAGAACCTGATATTTATGGCCATCAGTCTTTTGAAAATTATTTTCATGAATTGAAAGCGCTGTTTGGCCTGCATGAATTAAACCATTTTCAATCCAATCATGAAGGGGCACTGATCGACCGTTTGCACGAAATAGGATTCCGGAATGATTATGGCATTGTACTGAACGCCGGAGGACTTACCCATACCTCGGTGGTCCTTGCCGATGCCGTTAAGGCCATCAAGGTACCGGTGATAGAGGTGCATGTTTCAGACATCAAAAACAGGGAGGAGTTTCGTCAACACAGTTTTTTGACACCGGTATGTGCCGGGCATTTTTCAGGACATGGCCTCAAGGGCTATCAGCTGGCCATTGAAGCGTTGTTACAACTATGAGAATGATTAGTTTTTACCCGGGCCCATCCAGGATTTACTCCAACCTGACCGAATATATCTACGATGCACAGATGGAAGGGGTTTTATCCATTAACCACCGCAGTGATGGGTTTATGGCCCTCTTCGCCAAAACCAAAAAGGTACTCAGAGATCGGCTCAATATTCCGGAGGATTATGGAATTGCATTTGTCTCATCGGCTACGGAAGCCTGGGAAATAACCGCGCAGTCCTTGGTGAGGGAACGTTCTCTTCATTTGTACAATGGCTCATTTGGGGAAAAATGGGCCAACTATACGGAACAGTGTCATCCAATAGTCCGGCGTACCTTCCCCATAGATGAATTGCCTGATGCAGGTGGCGCAGAAGATGTAGATACGCTTTGTCTGGTACACAATGAAACATCAAATGGTACTTTTCTGCCAACCACGTGGATGGAAAATATTCGCCGCAATTTCGAGAGCATCATTGCAATTGATGCCACCTCTTCTATGGCAGGTGTGGAACTGGATTGGACATTGGGCGACTTTTGGTTTGCCTCTGTGCAGAAATGTTTTGGTTTGCCAGCTGGGATGGCCATACTGGTTTATTCGCCCCAGGCATTAAAAAGGGCCATGGAGGTGGGTGATAATCATTACAATTCGCTCTCATTTATCGCAGAAAATGCAGAAAAGAACCAAACCCACCATACACCCAATGTGTTGGGGATTTACCTACTCTATCGGTCACAGAAATTCTCCAGTGGCATTGAGGATGCGCAGACAAAACTGTTGCAAAGGTACCAGCACTGGAAAACCCTCGGCAATGAGCTTGCTATGAAATGGCTGATTGACAATGAAGCAGTAAGATCTAGAACCGTACTGACTTTTTCTATGGAACAACCGGAACGGTTGCTGGACCATGCCTTGAGCCACGGGCTTATTTTGGGTAAGGGCTATGGCCATTGGAGACAGCATACACTTAGAATTGCCAACTTCCCTGCCATCAAAAGCAAGGAAATTGACAAACTGGAGCGGTTTTTAATGGATTATTTTAACTATTAGGGCCTTCGGCGGACGGTGGTCTTCGTATTGATCCAACAACCCACTTCTATCAACTGCCCTTCTTCATAGCCTTCTGTAAATATGACATCGATGGCGGGAAACTGGCTAGCGGCTGCGGCCATCTGACTGCTGTTGCCGGCTTTCTGAAAAGCGTCGTAAGCGGCAAAGAACACTGCACGGTCTTTCACCCGACTTTCACCTACGCTACAATTTTTAAATGAGGAATAATATAAGGAACCGATGATATTGTAAGCGGCTGAATTGCCGGGACTTAGACCCAACGCCTCAAAAGCCAGTTGACGTGCTTTGGATAATTGGCCTTTCTTTTGGTAAGCACGTGCCTGGCCGATCAGTACTTCTACTTGTCGTTCAACATCTGTGGCAAGCGTGAAAGCTTGTTGAAAAAGCGTCAAGGCTTTATCGTAGTCACCTTGATCCATTCTTCGCTCTGCAAGAATTGCGAGCAGTTTAGGCTCTGGTTCCTCTTTCACAATGGCTTCCCCGGCGTCTACAAAGTAATCATTGGAAGAGCACTTTGCTTTAAGGGAGTACAGAAATATCTTTTTTGCCGTGCCGATGTCTGTAGGATCTTTTTGAAATTTAGGTACGAGGGTTGTTTCAATGAACTCGCAGGTGAGCAGCCCCTCTATGGAGGTAAGTAGGGCATCGATTTTGTCCTGATCTTTTGTGAGACGTGCATCCGATTGAGCCATTTTTAATTTCTCTTCGATGATTTCAGAGATTTCTCCATGAATGGCAAGCACCGATTCTCCGGGCATTTGTTCCGGCTGGGACTCATGGTAATATTTGGCCAAAGTCATGTACGGCACGTGATTGAAGTTGGAAATACCTACACCGTTGATTTGGTAAGCCTGTTTGTACAGTTCATGCAGTAAGCCAAACTTTTTTGGTTGCTTGTAATAAAGTTTAAATGCAGCGTATGCTTTGCGGTCTAGCACAGCGGCCTCGTCGCCGAAATATTCAATGCGTCGGTCGTACATCCATAGCAGGGAATCTTCCAACTTTGGCCGGCGCCCATCGGTGAGGTCTTTGACGAGAACCTCTTCGATACTCTTCGCACCATCTATGTAAATGGACGGATTTAGGTTGGGGTTATTCGTATATAACCAGCGAAGTGTTTTCAGCGCTGCCTCGTATTTATCCTGGCCCATCAAGACTTTATAGTAGGCTTGCTTTTCCTGTGCCTGCTCATAAAGTTTTTCATCCTCGGGCCAATTCCACCCTGCCTGACCGAAAGTATGCTGAACGAAAAAGAAATTCAGGATAAGTAACGAAATAATTAATTTCATGAGTTCGATAGATTTTGTTCGTTTGCGACCGCAAAACTGATCATATAATCTTAAACGGCTGGCGGCAACGGATTAGTTTTGTGTTAAAAAAATATCCGTGTTCGCTTTCAAAGAAATTCTCTCTGTAACGCTCATCCTTTTTTCAGTAATCGATATTCTGGGCAGCATTCCTATAATTTTAGATCTAAGAAAGAAGGTGGGTCATGTACAATCAGAAAAAGCAACCATAGTTTCGGGTGTATTGATGGTGGCTTTTTTGTTTTTAGGAGAAGCCATTCTGCATTTATTGGGTTTAGATGTGGGTTCATTTGCCATTTCCGGGGCCATTATCATTTTTGTCATAGGCATGGAAATGATTCTGGGATTTCAATTTTTCAAGTATGAACCCGAGTCGGTGTCCGCTACCTCTATCGTACCTATTGCTTTCCCGTTGATCGCGGGGGCTGGCACTTTGACCACCATTCTTTCTTTGCGGGCAGAATTTCAGACACAAAACATACTGGTGGGAATCATTGCGAATCTGATGTTGGTTTATGCTGTTTTGAAAACTACTGGGTGGCTGGAGAAGAAAATTGGGCCTGGTGGTTTCTTAATTTTAAGAAAGGTTTTTGGTATCATCCTGCTGTCCATAGCCATCAAGTTGTTCAAGAACAACTGGTTTTTATGATACGACTTTACACGGACGGGTCAGCCAAGGGTAATCCAGGGCCGGGTGGTTATGGGGTCGTCTTAGCACATGGT
>CAYOEV010000003.1:115857-138049 GCA_964403075.1 uncultured Roseivirgaceae bacterium
GCCGGTTTTCGGAAAACTACCAACAACCGCATGGAGCTACTGGCAGTCATTGCGGGGCTGGAAGCAATCAAAAAGCCGGGGTGGGAGGTATTGGTAATCTCAGATTCCAAATATGTGGTAGACGCAGTGACCAAAGGTTGGTTGAAGGGCTGGGTGAAGAAGAATTTTAAGGATAAAAAAAATGTGGACCTCTGGAAACGATATTTGGAGGTGTCCAAAAATCATAAGGTGTCTTTCCAATGGGTCAAAGGTCATGCAGGACATCCACAGAATGAGCGTTGTGACCAATTGGCTGTGGCAGCGGCGGACTTGCCCAATTTGCCACCGGATCTAGGCTATGAAACATAAAAAAACCGCTCCAAAAAGGAGCTGCTTTCATATTGGATTAGATTTTTATTTACTCAGACACAGGTTTCACCAGATAAGCAGGCACCTCAGCCAGCGCATCAAAACGCTCAGCTTCAGAAGTCCCCATCAATCCCACATAGCCAATGGCACCTGTAAGTGGGTTTACAGTGACCAAAAACTGATAGGTGGTAGAAGACTCAAAACCATCGGTTTTTAAAAAATCTATGGATTCGCCTTCATAATCATAAGCGTCTAAAATACCGTAGATGGTTCCATCTACACCTGTGGAAAGTGTGCGCATATCAATGTCGAAAGTATTAAAATCGGCGAAATCGGAGGTAAATGACGCTACGTCATCAAATGACGCATTTTTAAATGAACCCTCTTCTGCATCCGCTACGTGGTAGGATTGGAAGTACAATCCGTCGCCGCTTTGGGCAACCAAAACTGAATCGTCATCTTGTGTGGTCATGCCCCCATTGCAGCAGAACGCTGTGGTCAATGAAGCATCTGTAAGACTGCCATCCGCTTTATCGAAGCCAAGGATGCCCGTAAATGAGGATACTCCTTCATTTCTGACCAAAATTTCTCCTGACGTGGTCACATTGCCTGCATAGGCAATCAACTCGTCATTTTGGATGGAAATATTACCAAATCCGCTCCATCCATTGACAGTGGTAGCCGATCCTGGATCTTTGGCATTCAGTACTGAGGCCTCTCCTGTAGACAAGTCCACACCATACAGATAACCCGCCTTGGCGTCTCCGCCGCCCGCAGCTACAAATGCCTGATCTGTGGCATAATCGTAAACCAGCCCTCTCAAATTGGTCAAAGGCTCCATCGACTCATCGACAATGATTTTTGAAAAAGTGGTGGCCCCTGAGGTAGGATCTACTTGATAGAGCACGCCATTGGAGCGGCGCAGAGCCACGAAAGTGGTACGGTCTACATCTATCAGGTTCACGGTTACCTCACCCAACCCGGCCAGGTCAAATGCTTCTATACTTGTGGTCGCACCCACGAGGATGGTTTCATCATCTTCAGCCGTGTCATCTGCCACCGGCGTGATGGCCACAGACTTAGTCACATCACCTTCTGCAAAATTGAGGGTAATCGCACCATCAGTGGCAGCGGGTACTGTAGTGTAATCATCACCGTAGGTGGCCGTACCTGACAGGTTGATGGTTATGGTACCTTCCACAGGAGCAGGGTTTTCAAAAGTCAGATTAATTGTCGTCTCTCCTCCATTTTCCAATAACGCTAACGATTCTGTATCGAAAGACAAGGCCGAAGGATCAATGGTAATGGGGCTACTGGCGTCGTCGTCTCCGCAACTTACTAGCGCAAAAGCCACGAACATTAGCGATAAAAATTTCAAACTGTTTCTCATAATAAGTAATTAGGTAATTATCAAACTACTCAAATTTATAACTGTTTTGTCTACAAAACGATTCGGACCAAATTTTTCATCTACATATAATTTTAGGTGTAGAGGATTATATCGTGCATAACATTTTGATAATGTCGTAATTCCTGTGGCTAAACCTAGTATATCTTCCGTGTGGACTAACTTTCCCACTTGGGCACTGACAATGTCTTCCGGCCCTCCGCAGCGAGTGGCCAATACGGGTTTGCCACAGGCCAAAGCCTCCAACAGCACATTTCCAAAAGTTTCGTGCCGGCTGGGCAACACGTAAAAATCACATTGCTGCATGTGTGCCCTCACCTGCTCTCGGTTCATGAGGCCTAACCATTGAAATCGATCCGCTACGCCTTCGCGTTGTGCCAGCCTTTGGTAAGTACTGAGCTGACTTCCCGTTCCGCCCAAATAAATTTCTCCCTCGAATGATTTACCCAAATGTGCAACCGCCCGGATCAGCAGATCATAGCCCTTTTGCCTTTCCATGCGGCCAACAGAAAAAATTCTTACACCTTTAGTTTTTCGGGTTGTTTGTTTCGCTAACGGGTAAAACAGGTCTGTGTCCACCGGATTGTGAATGGTCGTGACCTTTGTAAATCCAAAAGACCGGACGTTTTCTTCAAGAGAAGAGCTGGTGGCGATCAGTAGTTGTGCGGGTTCGAGTACCTGTCTAATGCGGTCCTTCAGCTTGCCATTATGCAGGTACTGCTCAAACGGCCAGGGGCTCATTCGTAACGTAACTACATAGGGCACCTTATATTTCTCAGACAAGGCCTTCGCAAGAAAAGCTCCCGGGTAGGTGGCCTGGGCATGTAGCACATCAACGGGTCCGACCAAATTGACGAAATGTTTAAAATGCCTGTCAGCGGTGCGAAAAAGCTGTGGCATATTTCCCCCTAGTTTTTGTGTCCAGGTATACACCGGATCAAAATAGTGATGAATATTGTCTTTTTGTCGGTGGTGACCGATCGGCTGTCGTCGTCGGAGTTTAGCCATATTCCCAACCACATCCCTGACCCAGAGCATGTGCATCGGGTCTCCCTGCCCCCAGGTACTTACACCAAACAGACTTTCAGGTAAATGTTTGGCCAGTATTTCGATCTGCTCTTTCACAAAAACCCCGTAAATCGGATGGTTTGCCGAGGGATAAAAAGAAGGTAAGTAAAACACCTTCATGACCTGGGGCTTAACAAAAGCCAACCGATAGAATCGGACCGCCACTCCTGAAGTAAGCCCCACCAGTAGCGCTGCAGCACCCAACGGAAGGGCACGCTGAATGGGTAATCTGTGGATTTCCTATCTTCTACAGGGAAGAAGGCCACCCCGTGGGTGGGTGTACTTCTTTGCGTGATGGCTCTCCGGATGTGCTGCCCGTGAACTTCAACCAAAATGGTGCATTGTTGCCAGGCTTTGAGTCGCTGGTTGTCCAGCAACTTCATTTCTTCGCCTTCTACATCCATCAATATAAAATCGCGGACAGATTGCGTGTCTTCGTCTTTTCTAAAGGTGGGTTTTTGCGTGATGTGTAAACCATTGATCAAGGCTAGCCGGGTTAGAAGGTCCTGGCCTGCTATATCAGATTCATAGGCCCACACAGGTCGCTGCCACCGGCGCGACAAACCTGCGGCATAATACCCCTCTGCCGCGCCTATGATGATAATCTTGTCAAAATGTTGTCCATCCAGGGCGTAGAGAATCTGATGAATTTCCCGCTCATAACTTCCGATGATTTTGGGGAAATAGGCACTATTTACGCTGTCTTTGACGTAGAACATACCAGCAAAAGGGCCGCTGATTATTTGTTTGTCGGACAATCTGCAAACGTATGCTTTGCAAAAGGTGATGGGTGAAAGTCGCATTTCTACTGAAACCTAAATATTTTGCTGCACAATCAATTCACATTTGCTTTGAATGAGCCGCTAGTTTCTGTCATTTGTTTATGTCACAATCAGGCAGCGTATGTGCAAGAGGCCGTTCAATCAGTCTTAAAGCAAACATACCAGCCTGTTGAGTGCATATTGGTGGACGATGGGAGTACAGATGACAGCAAGGAAGTCCTAAGTCACCTTTCTTCCAAATACCAATTGCCTTTTGTTTCCCTGGAAGCAATACACGGGAATTGCGTGGCATTCAATCGTGGATGGATGCAATCAAAAGGTGAATTTATTATTGATCTCGCAGCGGATGATGTGTTGATGCCACAGCGCGTAGCGTTGGGGGTGTCTCGAATGCAGAGCACCGGGGCTGGCATCCATTATTCAGATGTGGCCTTAATCGACCCACAGGGTGTGCTGGTAGGCAAACATGAAACCAGGAGTTGGCTGAATACAATGGACCAGTTGGAGGGTGACCTTTACGCCCAATTGGTAGCCAAGTATTTTATCAACGCCGCATCAATGATGTTTAGGCGGGGCGTTTTGGAAAGTTTGGGGGGGTATGACGAGCAGTTAGCCTACGAGGACTTTGACTTTTGGGTTCGTAGTGCCAGACAGTTCGAATACTGCTTCACCGAAGAATTTCTGGTTAAAAAAAGGATAGTCGAAGGCTCACTCTCTACGCAGCAAACCAAATGGAAGTCGGTCCATTTGACTACCAACTATTTAGTATGTCAAAAAATCCAGCAGCTAAATCAAACGGCTGCAGATCGTAAGGCCTTTCGAACACGCGTGTGGACGGAAATGAAACAGGCGTTGAAATGGGGGAGGTATGATTTGGCGGTTCGTTATCTACTATTCATGTTTCATTGAATGATCGTCAATGCCTATTCCTGTGTAAGTGCGACATCAAACCGACTGGCATGGTCTCCTTTACTGTGATGCACTCCTGATTTTTGTCTGTGGCATTTTCTGCCTGATGTCGGCAGCTGCTCGCGATTGTTATCGGGATGGAAAACGTATGGTAGTACTGGTACCTTCGACGATGTGTGCAACTACAGGTTACATAAATGGCGAAAATCACCTATTTTTAAAATTAAAACCTAACCCATGAGACCATTGATGACCTGTTTGTTCCTGGGCCTGCTAGTTTATAGCCAGGGGCAAAATATTCAGCCGTTAATCGCACCCGAACCTTTTATAAGGGCCTTTCAGGAGGCTGTGCAACAGGAGGATTTTGCGGCAGTCGAGGCCTTGCTGTTTGATCGACAGGACATTGCAGAGGCGAAAAAAATGCTAAAAAAGGCAGTAAATCCGGAATTGGTAAAAAGAGCTGAGAAAATAAACCGGGAAATCATCCAGGTAGAAGACAATTATGAGGAATTCAAGGCAGATTTTTCCCGTGAAATAAGAGCCGGCTGGGATGGTTTGATGGCATATGATGAAGAAAATGGGTTTCAATGGGCAGATTTACAGTACGTCTTTGCCAGTTACAATATCAGGAAGCGCGACCTACTCAGTGTGCGAATGGAAGCTGAATTACGCTTTTTCACGGAAACCGGCAAAGAGGTGGTGCTTCATCTAGAGGGGCGACAGTTGGCAGGGCGGTGGCGATTGAACCAATTCCGTCCGGAAATAGAGACACCAACTGAAGAGGAGGCTTACGAGGAGTTGGAAGAAGCCGTTGAAACCATAGAGGAGGAAAAATAAGCTCCTCTGTCAGTGGGTACTTGTGAGCATATTGAGGTAGCTGGCGTACCTAAATTCAGCGATGTCTCCGGCTGCCATGGCTGCTTTTACTGCGCATCCTGGTTCATTGCTATGGCTGCAGTTGTGAAATTGACAGGCACCCATAAGGTCGCGCATCTCGGGAAAGTAGTGCGCAAGTTCTTGTGATTCTACCTCCGCCAAACCCAGCTCTTTAATGCCTGGCGTATCTATTAAATGTGACTGTGAATCAACGTCAAACATTTCCGCGAAAGTGGTGGTGTGCCGGCCTTTGTTGGCAAATCCGGAGATGTCTCCCACTTCCTGTGCCGCCTCTTGTACCAGCGCATTGATCAATGTAGATTTACCTGTACCGGAATGACCAGCCAATAGCGTGTTACGTTCCGTCAAAGCTGCCCTCAAAGCCTGTGAAGGGGGTCGATTAGCGAAGGCTTCCATGAATGTGGCATAACCCAACTGCTCATATACGGCGCCAAAGAGGTACCACTGATCCAATTCCTTTGTAGTCAGCAGGTCACATTTGTTTAATACGACCAGTCCCGGTATACGGTAGGCTTCCAGTGTTACCAAAAAGCGGTCTATAAAAACAATCGATGTTCGGGGTGTGTGGAATGTGAACAACACCAGCGCCTGGTCTACATTGGCCGCCACGAGATGGGTAAAACTTTTGCGTTTCGGAGATTCGCGTGCCACGTAATTTTCCCTGGGTAGAATGTCGCTAATGATCCAGTCGCCTTCACCTTTTTCATTGGGTACGATCATTACATAATCCCCCACAGCAATAGGATTGGTTATTTTTTTGCCTTCCAGCCTGAATTTACCCCTGAGGCGAGCCGTATATCTCTGGCCATCCTGGCTCCTGACACCATACCACATTCCGGTGGTTTTAATGACCTGCGCCTTCATTTAATAAATTTCTCCACCAGTGCCATGATCTTTTCTGTGGCACCAGCGTGCGCCAACACAAAACTTCCAGCTCGTTGCCCCATGGATTTCCTTTCTTCTTCATTGGTGAGCCAGGTTTCCAGTTCTCTCCCAATTTCATGGCAGTCATGCACTTCCAGGGCACCACCTGCTTTCAGGAGTGCCATGGCTTCCTGAAATTTATCGTTTTTGTCATGTGCACCAAAAATTACCGGGATGCCGTATACAGCCGCCTCCAAAGTATTATGAAGGGCACCTCTAAGCCCACCGCCCACATAAGCGGCCATGCCGTATCGATAAACAGAAGACAACATGCCCATATTGTCGATGATCAACACCCGATGACGATCGGCAAGATTTTCAGTATCAGAAAACAAAATCGATTCAGGAAGTGTATGAACCAGCTCCTGTATTTCATTTTCTAACAGGTTGTGAGGGGCCACCACGAATTGTACGCGATCATAAAAATCATCGATTACCGGCTTGAGTATCTGCATGTCTGAAGGCCAGGTACTGCCCAAAACCATGAGGGGACCTTTTTTGAATTTTTCGATTACTTCAATAATTTTTGATTGACTGGAAATTTCCAACACCCGGTCGAAGCGCGTGTCGCCGGCAAGTGTCAGGTGCGCCTCTGGAATACCTATACTTTTGCCCAGATCAAGAGATTGTTGGTCTTGCATAAAGTAATGTGCAATGCCTCGCAGTACCGGTTGGTAAAATTTGCCCGACCAATGGAAAAACAATTGATTGGGTCTGAATAAGCAGGCAATCATGAGGGTGCGTACCTGCCTGTTCTGCAATTCTTTGAGCATGAAATACCAAAATTCATATTTGATAAATATGGCCAACACAGGTTGCACGATCTGCATAAATCTGGAAGCATTTTTCTTCGTATCTATCGGCAGGTAGTGGACCCAATCGGCACCTGCATAGTTTTTCCTGACTTCGTAGCCGGATGGTGAAAAAAAGGTGAGCAGTATTTGCACGTGATGGGCTTTTTTCAAGGCTTCCATGACCGGCCTTCCCTGCTCAAACTCACCTAGTGAGGCCGCATGAAACCAAATGACGGGGGCTTTCCTTGATTTTAAATCGTTCTCGAGTTTCACCGACCATTTTTTTCGGCCATCAATGAATTTTTTTGCTTTAGGATTCACTGGACGAATTAGCCAGACAATTAGCACATACGCCCAGATGCCTATACGATAGAGACCGATCATTGGGCAAAAAAACAGAAACCCTTCGAACAAAAAAAGACCAGCCTGTGAAGGGTGGTCTTGAATGCTGTTTTTAGTAAGTGGGTACTAGTGTGAGGCCAGGTAATTGGATACTCCTTCTTTAGTGGCCTGCATCGCGTCTTTCCCTTCTTCCCAGTTGGCGGGGCAAACCTCACCATGTTTTTCAATATGATGCCAGGCATCTGCGATACGGATCATTTCATCTATGTTTCTTCCCAAAGGCAAATCGTTGATGGTCTCGTGTCGGACAATACCTTCTTTGTCGATGAAGAATGTACCCCGGTAAGCCACAGGGGTACCTTCAAATTCAAGATTGCCTTCTTCATCGTAGCTCCAATCTCCTGCCAACACACCAAAGTTGGTGGCAATGGTCTTGGACAGGTCTGCAACCAATGGGTATTTTACGCCTGCAATACCGCCATTGTCTTTGGCAGTCATCAACCAGGCCAGGTGGGTTTCTTCCGAGTCACAAGAGGCACCTACCACCTTTACGTTTCTTTTCTCGAATTCTGCCAGTTTCTCCTGAAATGCAAGAATTTCTGTCGGGCAAACAAACGTGAAATCTTTTGGATAAAAGAAGAAGATTACCTCGCTCTTACCGATGTATTGCTCAAGTGAAAATTGTTCCACGATTTCTTCTCCATCTAAGACAGCGGGTGCGTTGAAAACGGGCGCTTTTTTACCTACTAGTGACATATGATTTGTATTAAATAATTGAATAATTCAGTAAACTAAGTTCAAATTTACGCCTTGCACAGGTATAATCGGTACTACCTTCATAAGGTAAAATTAAATTGAAGCTTGCCTGTACGACTTAAAAATTTGTAAATTCACTCCAAAACCTTACCACATATGACGAAAACTTTGACAAAACTCTTAGCAGTTGCCTTTCTGGTCACAGGTTTGCAGACTGCTCAAGCGCAATTCAACACAGATGATCTGGGAGATCTGGGTACCATCTTTAATGGCGGTCAGCAGGATGCTGAATTATATTTCAATAATTATTTCCGTCCGGCCATACTGTCCTTCGGTAACGGACTCGCGGGTGGCTGGGTCAATACGGCCAAGCCACATAAGCTTCTTGGTTTTGATTTAACAGTATCTATGAATCTGGCGGCTATACCGAAGGAGGATGCGACCTTTAATTTCAATAGCGCGGGTTTTCAAAACTTAATTTTAGCTTCCGGAGATCCCAATCTGCCCACACTGGCGGGAAGCACCAGTGATGCCGTCCTGGAGTTTACTTCTCCCACCATAGATGGTGCCGATGGAGTAGAAATCGACTATACGGGCGATACCCAGTTTGCTGCACCCGGCGGATTAAATCTGGATTTTCTTTACCTCGCGGCTCCGGTACCCACGGTGAATGCTGGAATTGGCCTGATCAAGAATACTGATCTAAAAGTAAGATTCATTCCTACGGTGGGTACGGATGATTTTGAACTGAGCTTATGGGGTGTGGGCGTTTTGCATGATGTGAAACAACACATTCCAGGACTGAAATTAGTACCCATTGATATTTCCGCATTTGTAGGTTATACCAAAATGAACATGGACGTAGCGGTGACTACCGAGCCGGGTGATGATTTTCAGGCAGAAGACGGTTTGGCAGAATTTGAAGTGTCTTCTACGACCATACAGGTAGTAGCATCAAAAAAGCTTGCCATTTTCACCCCGTATGCGAGCGTGGGTTATAATATCGTGGACAATTCATTTAAAACATCCGGAAGGTTTTTTTACACCAATGATTTAGGAGCTACGGTAGATTTCGCCAATCTGGATGTAACGTACAGTGGTGCCAGTACCACACGTTTGACGGCAGGATTTCAGTTGAAGCTGGCCATTCTTACTTTGCATGCGGACTACACCATTCAGAAGTACAACACATTGACGGCAGGCGTGGGAATCAGCGTTCGCTAAAAGCAGCAGAAAAATTAAAAGATTGCTAATAAAGAAAAGCTTGCCAATGGCAAGCTTTTCTTTTAGTCAAACAGGTGTATGAATAAATTTTGTGTTATGTACTCATATATACGCCCTGTGACACGCAGGTAACCCACGAGCATAAAAAAAATGATAAAAGTATTATTCGTTTGTTTAGGAAATATTTGTAGGTCTCCTTTGGCTGAGGCCATTTTTCAGCAAAAGATAAAAAACAGGGGCCTAGAACAGCAGATTTTCGTAGATTCTGTGGGTACTTCCAATTACCACATTGGAGATGATCCGGATCCCAGAACCATACATGTGGCCAACCAGCATGGGCTTCCCATCGCACACAAGGGTAGGCAGTTCACCAAAGCGGATTATAATACTTTCGATTACATCCTGGCCATGGACCAGAGCAATAGACAAGACCTGACCGATCTGGTGGGTAATGACGAGAAATTGGTACTGATGCGTGACTTCGATGAGGAAGCGCCAGGAGCAGATGTGCCCGATCCTTATTTTGGTGGTCAGGATGGCTTTGAGCACGTATACCAAATGCTGGATCGCTCGTCGGAAGCTTTACTTGACCACATTGTCAGAAAACATGGCCTCTGGAATGAGTGAAAGAGATCTGATCATGGGCTGCCTGCAAGCGGCAGGGCGGTCAGATAATCTAATGGCCATTCACCCAGTATCCGGAGGGTGCATTAATCAAGCTCGGCGCATTACCACCGGAATAGGTGATTGTTTTATCAAGTACCGAAAGGAAGCAACCGACCTTTTTGAAAAGGAGTCATTGGGTATAGAGATACTTGCTAACCAAAGTCCCATACGGGTCCCCAACGTGTTAGCCGAGGGTTATTCAGGCGTGGCCCAGTTCTTATTGTTGGAGTGGATAGATGCCGGCAGTACAAGCAAAAAATTTTGGCAGCTTTTTGGGGAACAGTTGGCACAACAGCATCGGATAACTTCCATGACGTTTGGATGGCACATCGATAATTATATTGGTACGCTCCCGCAATCCAATACGGAAAATGGTAATTGGTATACTTTTTTCATTGAAGAGAGACTGGAACCACAACTGCAAAGAGCCATCAATAGCGGGCTACTGTCCCATCACCATCGTAAGTCTTTTGAATTGTTGTACAACCAACTACCGTCGCTCATCCCTCAAGAGTCTGCTGCACTATTGCATGGCGATCTGTGGCGCGGTAACGTCCTCAGCGGAGTACCACACCAACCGGTATTGGTGGACCCTGCGGTTTATTTTGGGCATCGGGAGACCGAGCTGGCATTTACCCACCTTTTTGGTGGTTTTGATAAGTTGTTTTTTGCCGCTTACCAGGATGCGTATCCACTGGAGGCCGGATTTGATGACCGCATCGCGATACATAACTTGTATCCGCTATTGGTTCATGTCAACTTATTTGGCCGAGGCTACCTGGAGAGCCTGGAACAAACACTACGTCGATTTACGTAGCCATTTTATTGGTCGCGATAGAGCGCCTGGTAGGTGGATTTGGTTTTCTGTTCCAGGATTATTTCCTTCATTTCAGGGAGCTGTCGAAGGGCATCATCGGTATAGTTTTTTACCGTGACCAGCTTCAGTTGAAGCTCCTTGGAAAGCAGAAAATCCTTGGATAGGAACTCAATAATGCGATCTATTTTGTAGGCTTTGTGATCCATGCAAAAGGAAAAAGTGAGTGCGGATGCCTGCATCAGGTTGATTTTTACGTTGAGGTGGTCCAAAGCCTGAAGAATGCTACCTAATTTTTTCTCGTTCATGAAACTGTGGTCCTTTACGGCTGCATGCATAAGTACCTGGTTTTGTTGAAATACAAAGGTAGGGGGCGTTGCGATAGACGGGGCACTGGTGATGGCTGTGCCCGGCTGGAGATGATCCTTGAATGAACGAACCCAAAGCGGAATATTTCGTTGTGCCAGGGGCATAAGCGTCTTTGGGTGTATCACCTTTGCGCCATAATAAGTCATTTCTGTAACCTGTCGATAGGACAATTGTTCATATTGAATCGCATCGGGTTTTAATTTGGGATCGGCATTCAGAATACCTGGAACATCCTTCCAGACTGTCATGCTTTCTGCGTCTAAGCAATGGGCCAAAATGGCAGCGGTAAAATCTGAGCCCTCCCGACCCAGGGTCGTGGTTATGCCTTCCGGTGTGGCACCTATAAACCCCTGTGTGATCACATTTCGTCCCTCATTTAATAGTGGGCGAAGGGTCTTGAAGACTTGTTCATGGGTAACGATCCAGTCCAGATTGGCCTCGGTATGAAAAGCATCTGTACGTAACAATTGACGCGCATCTAACCATACGAAATCAAGCACCTTGGAGAGAAATTGCTGGATAACTGAGGTAGCGAACAATTCCCCGAATGATACTATTTGATCATAAGCGCGCTGGTAATTATGCGTATCCAGATTGCTGGCCTTTTGGATTAATTCGCCGAAGAAGCGATCAAACGCCGGACAAGGTGCACCTAATAGCTCTGCAATAATGTGTTGATGAAAATCTTCGATGTATTCAAGTTGCGCCCGGAAATCTCTTTTTTCACAGACCAGTTCAAGCAGATTTTCTAAAGCATTGGTGGTCTTATCCATTGCGGAAACCACCACTACCTTCGATGTTTCAGGATGTTTATGGATGATCTCTCTTAGATTTCTGATGGCCGCTGCATCTTTAACGGAGGCGCCTCCAAATTTGAAAACCTGCATTCAGATCGATTTAAATCGTTTTAAATGGATTAATTTTGCTACAATGCCAATGAGTCGTAAATAACAAATGAGCAAAAGTAACTTAGGATTACCGATAGGAAATACGCTGGACAGATTCATTAAAAAGAAGCAAGATGAATTTCCCTATGCCACCGGCGAATTGTCGCAATTACTAAGAGACATTGCACTGGCCGGTAAAATCATCAATAAAGAAGTAAACAAAAGCGGCTTACTAGATATAAGCGGCGCGTATGGCGCCAAAAATGTACAAGGTGAGGATCAGCAAAAATTGGATGTTATTGCCAACATTCGATTTACCCGGGCGTTGCGCAATGGTGGCATGACGTGTGCGATTGTTTCTGAGGAGGAACAGGAAATTGTACACCTAAATCCGAATTGCCGTTATGTGGTCTGTATGGATCCACTGGATGGATCCTCCAATATTGACGTGAATGTCTCAATAGGAACCATTTTTTCTATTTATCGCCGCATATCTCCGGTAGGCGGACCGGTGCAGGAAGAGGATATACTACAGCAGGGAGCTGCGCAAATAGCAGCAGGCTATATACTCTATGGCTCCTCTACCATGCTCGTGTACACCACCGGTCATGGGGTGCACAGCTTTACATTAGAAACTTCTCTGGGTGAGTTTGTATTGACTGCTGACAATATTCGTTCACCAGAAGCAGGTCAGATTTACTCCATCAACGAAGGACATTATCATCAATTCAGTGAAGGTGTTCGTCGATACATTGACAAATGCAAAGAAAAGCAATTGACGGCCAGATACATTGGATCACTCGTGGCAGACTTTCACCGAAATATGCTGAAGGGCGGTGTTTACCTCTATCCTGAAACCACCAAAGCTCCTAAAGGCAAATTGCGGTTGTTGTATGAATGCAATGCGCTGGCATTTCTTGCCGAGCAATCAGGCGGGATGGCTACAGATGGTGTCAGTCGTATTATGGATATATCACCTACCTCCTTCCATGAGCGTACCCCCCTGGTAATCGGATCAAAATCAATGGTAGAAGAGGTGCGTAAAATGGTCATGGCTGATACGCTCGCCGGGTGAGTATTTTCTGTTTTTCACGCGCAATCACCAAAATGGCCAACTGCCTGCCCAACTGCCCTGGAGCCTCTTTCATCAGTAGGTCATTGACTTTGTCTTCATTCAGGTCCAGACGGTAGCACAAGTTCAGCAATCCCGGCATATCCAGATCTAGGTAATGTCTGAGTGCGCAGGCCATCTGGTTGATCAACCAATCTTCCGTCATTTCAGTAACGGATGCCGACACATCAATGGTCAATCCTACATCGGCCTCCAGCAGAGGCAGGGTTTCCGCTATCCAACCATTTGAGTTCATTAAAGAAAGATAGGACGAAATGCGGCTGTATCAACTTTTTAATATCCTTTTCTAAAACTTTAGTGAATGGTCAGGTTATGGCCAAATTAAGTGGAGATACATATGGGGCCGTGGGTATGTGAGGGCGTATAGACCAGCTTCTAATGTGCGATTGGGACGCTGTTTGATTTTTATCCCAAAGGCCTCCAGGGTTGTAAAGGGCCTGTTAGCCCACGGAAAGAAAGTATTTCGGCATAACAAATAAGTGACTGCATTCAGGGACACGGATTTCAAAATTTGACGTTCATTGGTCAAAAATCCTGATTTGTTTAAGACTAGATCTTATCTTCTTACCAAATGGTCAGGCATCCAATGGAATGCAGGTGGTCTTTGACTATTTTTGCCATCCCCAAAAACTGGAGAATATGATGCAGTCGGTAGAAACTTATCAACCCAAAAACCATATCCGCATTGTTACAGCGGCATCGTTATTTGATGGGCACGATGCCGCCATCAATATCATGCGGCGTATCATTCAGACCACAGGCTGTGAAGTCATTCACCTGGGGCACAATCGGTCGGTTCAGGAAATTGTGGATTGCGCCATCCAGGAAGATGCGCAGGCGATTGCCATCACTTCCTACCAGGGTGGGCACACGGAGTTCTTCAAATACATGTTTGACCTGCTGAAAGCACAGGGTGCCGGCCACATTAAAATATTTGGTGGAGGTGGAGGCACTATTTTGCCCGAGGAAATAGAGGCATTGCAGGCCTATGGCATTACCCGAATTTATTCACCCGACGACGGCAGGTCCATGGGCCTTCAGGGGATGATCAATGATTTGGTAAAGCAAAGTGATTTTCCGGTAGGCCTGCAATTGAACGGACAGGTAAAAAAGCTGAGTTCCAAAGCGCACGGTGCCATCGCCCGGATTATTTCCGCTGCTGAAAATTACCCCGAATCGCATCAGGCGGCGATCGAAGAAATTCGAACATTAACCGCCAGGAGTGAGGCGCCAGTGTTGGGTATTACGGGCACAGGTGGCGCCGGTAAGTCATCCCTTGTGGATGAGCTGGTGCGGCGTTTTTTGGCAGATTTTAAAGACAAAACCATCGCTGTGATTTCCGTGGATCCCTCCAGAAGGAAAACAGGGGGTGCTTTGCTCGGTGATCGGATACGCATGAATGCCATTTTTTCGGATCGGGTGTTCATGCGTTCGCTGGCCACACGTCAGTCCAATCTGGCCCTTTCCAAATACGTGCAGGATACCATAGATATTGTAAAAGCAGCGGGGTTTGACCTGGTGATTTTGGAGACTTCTGGTATTGGTCAATCCGATACGGAAATTGTAGATCATTCTGATGCTTCTCTTTATGTGATGACACCTGAGTATGGAGCGGCAACTCAGTTGGAAAAAATTGACATGCTTGATTTTGCAGATATCATTGCCATCAATAAGTTCGACAAAAGGGGAGCCCTAGACGCGTTGAGAGATGTAAAAAAGCAGTTTCAGCGTAACCACCAGTTGTGGGAAACGGACATGAGCGAGCTGCCGGTGTTCGGCACCATAGCCTCCCAGTTCAATGATCCAGGCATGAATGGTCTTTATTCGGCAATCATGCGGCTGATTGTCGCCAGGACCGATGCCGACCTTAAAAGTGACCATGATTTTGGTCAGGAGATGTCGGAGAAGATCTACATCATTCCTCCCAGGCGGGTGCGTTACCTCTCTGAAATTAGTGAGACCATCCGTGAATACAATCAAAGGTCTTTAGACCAGGCAGCAATCGCCCAGAAACTTTACAATTTGGAGGAAACCTCAAGCCTACTGAAGGGCCACTCGGCGGCGCTCAGCGCCATAAAAGAAGTGAGGGAAGCCTTGCAATTGGATTTGGATCCACACAATGCCAAAATTTTGGAACAATGGCCGATTAAGAAGGCGAATTACGAGTCGGATGAGTACGTCTACACCGTACGCGACAAGGAAATTCGTGTGAAGACAACCACTGAATCGCTTTCGCATTCAAGGATTCCAAGGATTTCTCTTCCAAAATATAAAGGTTGGGGCGATATCCTGAAATGGAGTTTGCAGGAAAATGTGCCCGGAGAATTTCCTTTCACTGCAGGGGTGTACCCTTTCAAGCGCCAAGGTGAAGATCCGACACGTATGTTCGCCGGAGAAGGGGGTCCGGAAAGAACCAATACACGCTTTCATTATCTTTCGTTTGATCAACCCGCAGCCCGCTTGTCCACAGCTTTTGACAGTGTGACATTGTACGGAGAGGATCCTGATCACCGTCCGGACATTTACGGCAAAATTGGCAACTCCGGGGTGAGTATCTGTAGCCTTGACGATGCCAAGCGACTGTATTCAGGATTCGATCTGTGTGATCCGACTACATCAGTGTCCATGACCATTAATGGCCCGGCAGCAGCCATAACTGCATTTTTTATGAATGCAGCCATCGACCAGCAATGTGAAAAGTACATCATGGAAAAGGGGCTAGAGGTAGAGGTAACTGAAAAAATAGAGGCCATTTACAAGAAAAAAGGAGGTGTACGTCCTACTTATTACGGAGAAATACCTAAAGGTCATAATGGGCTGGGCCTGTTGCTTCTGGGCGTGTCTGGCGACCAGGTGCTACCAGCGGATGTCTATCAGAATATCAAAGCGAAAGCATTGTCAACTGTGCGTGGTACGGTTCAGGCGGATATACTCAAAGAGGACCAGGCACAAAATACCTGTATTTTTAGTACCGAATTTTCCCTACGTCTGATGGGGGATGTACAACAGTACTTTATCGACCAGCAGGTGCGCAATTTTTATTCGGTTTCTATTTCAGGTTACCATATCGCAGAAGCTGGGGCCAACCCAATCACCCAATTGGCTTTCACCCTGGCCAATGGTTTCACCTTTGTTGAATATTATTTATCCCGGGGCATGTCCATCAATAAGTTTGCCCCAAACCTGTCGTTTTTCTTCTCGAACGGTGTAGATCCGGAATATGCGGTTATTGGTCGCGTGGCACGTCGCATATGGGCGAAAGCCATGAAGGTAAAATATGGAGCTGATGATCGCTCACAAAAATTGAAATACCACATTCAAACCTCAGGGCGTTCGTTGCACGCGCAGGAAATCGACTTTAATGACATTCGAACCACCCTTCAGGCCTTGTATGCCATTTATGACAACTGTAACTCATTGCATACCAATGCCTATGACGAAGCCATCACCACGCCTACGGAGGCTTCAGTTCGTAGGGCAGTCGCCATTCAAATGATCATCAACAAAGAGTTGGGCATGACCAAAAATGAGAATCCGCTGCAAGGCGCTTTCATCATTGAAGAGCTGACAGATCTGGTAGAGGAGGCCGTGATGGAAGAGTTTGACCGAATCACCGAGCGTGGTGGTGTGTTGGGTGCCATGGAAAGTATGTACCAACGAGGTAAAATTCAGGAAGAAAGTCTTTATTATGAAACCCTCAAGCACTCGGGTGAATTGCCGATCATTGGTGTAAATACATTTTTGTCTAACGACGGCAGCCCGACCATCACGCCAGATGAAGTAATCCGGGCCACCGAAGAGGAAAAGCAACGGCAAATTAACAATTTGGAGGCATTGCATGTAGGCAACAAGGATCATGCCGAGGAGATGTTGGAGCGATTGAAGCAATCAGCACTCAAAAATGAAAACACTTTCGCTGAGTTGATGGAGGTCACCAAGTATTGCTCACTTGGAGAAATCACGCACGCCATGTTCGAAGTGGGCGGACAATACCGTAGAAATATGTAATTCAATCATCAAATAATGCGCTTGAAAAAGGTTGAGATGACATTATTGAAATAGTTTAGCTTACCAATGAATGTATATGAAAATTGCCACCTTTCTTTTTCTTTTCGCTTCACTAGGGCTTAACGGACAGCCTAAGACTGCCTACGTCAACAATAGTTCAATTGCCTTTACAGTGCCAGTGAAAGATTTGATGGCAGAGGACTTTGCTTTCGATTCCCGAACGGGTGACTTCTATTTCAGCAGTCGTAGGAAAGGAGTGATTCTCAAGCTTGATGCCTCTGGTCAATTATCTGTTTTCGCGGATCAGGACTTTGGTCTATGGATGACTTTGGGCATGACAATTGACACAGAAAGGGGTGTGCTTTGGGTGTGTACGGCTGGTGGAAATAACCTGATTGGGTATTTCAGAGACGAAAAAACAGATGGAAAGCCCACAGGATTATTTGAGTTTGATTTGACCACGGGAAATCTTTTGCGAAGGGTGACACTGGAGCAACCTGAAGAAAAACATTATTTAAGTGCCGTTGTGGTTCGGCCTGGAGGAGAGGTGGTAGTCTCGCACATGTTTGAGGAATCTGTCATCTACACTTTACCCGTTGGAGCTACGCGTTTTAAAAAGGTGTTGACCCCAGACATCATCAGCTTCCCAAATGGTTTGGCCCTTTCTCCGAATGGTGATCAATTGTTTGTCGCACACCGCAATGGTTTGGCGCGTTATGATTTTGCCAACAAAAAATGGTCGCTTGTCTCCGATGATTCAGATGCACAGGGATTGCACGGGTTGGCTTTTTATAACAACTCGCTTATCGGTATTCATTCGGTACGCAACACGGTGAAACGTTTCTTTTTGACGACTGATTTTTCAGAAGTTCTCCGGATAGAAACGATTGAGAAAAACCATCCAATGATGATGCGCCCAACCTGTGGAAAGGTGGTGAATGGAGAATTTTTATATTTGGCCAATCCGCAGTTTCAAAGTTTTACGCCAGACGGCACCGTGTTGCCACTCGATCAGTTATTCGAATTAGTTGTTCTAAAAACCCCACTGAATTAATGAAGGTATTGCTTTCCACCCTGGAAGAAAAAAAATATGAAGTTGTCAACGAAAGTGGCAACGTGGTCTCAGTAGACATGTTGGAGCCGGCCGACAAACAACACCAATCACCGATGGAGCTTTTATTATCGGCACTGGTCAGCTGTGCGGCGGTTGACATCGTGGGCATGATAAAAAAACGACGGAAGACACTGGTGGATATGAAGGGCGAAGCGTCCGGGACCAGAAAAACAGAACACCCGCGTGGCTACACGGAGATTCACTTAAAATATACCCTCTATTCGCCTGATTTAACGGAAGAGGAGGCCGAACGCATTGTGGCGCTGGCCACTACAAAATACTGCTCGGTGGCAGCTACGGTGAGTGCTGAACAAACCCACTCGTTTGAAATCATCCGTCCATGAACGAGACGCTGAGCGTGTCGTTGGCACAACTTCCCACAACATGGCTTAAAAGAAATGCGGGGATACAAGGGGTGCAAGAAGCCATACAAACAGCTGCTGCCGAGGGTGCACAGCTTATGGTATTTGGTGATGCCTATCTGCCTGGTTGTCCCTTTTGGTTGGACAAGGTAGAAGGCGCAGCCTTTGATTCGACAGTACAAAAATCTATCCATGCAGGTTACCTAAGAGAAGCTGTTTGCATTGAGAAGGGGCATCTTGAACGGATCTGTACGTTGGCAGCAAAGAAAAAAATGGCCATCTATCTGGGCATCGCCGAACGGCCGATCGATCGTGCAGGACATTACTCCAGATCGGACGTTTTTGAGTTGACGGTAGATAGGCGTAGGCAATCATTGGTCAGTTTCAAGCAAATCAAGTGAGAGCAGTCGCGTGGGTGATCATCGGTTTTGTTTTTCATTGGGAGGCAGGTGCCCAGGTGAGCAGTCTAGACTCGGTCAATCGAGAAGCCACTTATCAATGGTTGGAACGGAAACTTACTTTCAATTATTTCGATGTGGATAACCAGCAATGGTGGGTAAACCGTTGCTTCATCAACGATGCTGGAGAAGTAAGAATCAAAAACATCTCCACCAACGATCCCCTTGAAGTGGAAAATAGAAAATTCCATGAACGCATTTTTCACTTCAGTGATATCAATTACCGCAAAATAGAAGTCCAAAAAATGGCCAAGAGTAGCGGGCGTTTTGTGAAAGGACAGGTCATAAGACTCAGGGGATTTCAGGATGAAACCGATATCAGTACACGGATTCAACGCAAGACCGGATCGAAGTTGGCATTTGTTGATATTTCAATTCCCGAATATTTGAACGACTCGCTAAATGATTATGCCAGTACCATTGCCACAAAGCTGCGGCAGTCTGCCAGACTTGCCAGTAAGCTGCCATGGTCAGAAAATTTTAACCGAAAAACCCAATCCCTGGATGAAGTATTCCATGGCTATTTTGCTGATTCGTTGTCTGGCAACACCTGGCATTTTGAACGATTAACCCCGGGCTATTATGCCTTCACCTCTGAAAGTGATCCGCCTATTTTGGGTACCCTGATCATTGATCAAACATCTAATCAGTTTTTTGGTCAGCTTTTTTATAACAATATTTTAGGTGCCGGTTTCTTATCAGAATCCTACGCGGAGAATCATTTAAAATTATTTGTAGAATCTGACAAATCATTGGTTATCAATGTTTTAGATAGACATACGATCGAGTTTCATTTGGCAGATGCACAGTGGCGTCTCATCCGAAAGTAACGGTCCGATCCCTGGCAGGTATTAACTATTGTTAAAAAAACAATCCCATAGGGGTATTGTCAGGTGTTGTTTTTTTTATCATATTCGGCCAGTATAAATCACCAACTTACTTGACATGAGACGTTTATCCTTAGGGGCATTTCTAATGGTGGGTATGCTTTTTACCCAGCATGTGAATGCCCAATCCGTAGGTATAGGGACAGAAACACCCAACACCAATGCTGTTCTTCAGCTGGTTAGCCCTTCCAGCAACCAGGGTTTCTTGCTTCCGGCGCTCACTACCGCCCAACGGGGTAATATGGGAAGTGGATTGTCCGCAGCAGACAATGGGCTGATGGTCTATGATGCGGATGAGGGGCAATTTTACTTCTGGCAAAATAGCGGTTGGCAGATTTTTGGCGCAGATAGTTCATTGAATTTGGTAGATCTTTTATCCAGCAGTAACGATGCAGGGGGGAATGTGATTACCAACCTAGGTGTACCCTCAAGCGCATCTGATGCCGTCACGAAAACTTATGTGGATGAGTTGATTGCAGCGCTCGGCTTAACGGGGACTGTAAATGACGTGAATAATCCAGTTGACTGGTCACAGCTTAAAGGAGTACCGGCTGACTTTGCCGATGGCACCGATGACGACAGCGGTGTGCTTGCGGCCAATTCGGTCACCACGGTAGAAATCACCGATAATACCATTGTAAATGAAGACATCGCGGATGTAGACTGGGTGAAAATAAGTGGTGTCCCAGCAGACCTGGCTGATGGGGATGATGTGGGAATTGAAACAGAATTGGATCCTTCGGTTCCTGCCAACATTAAAGACGGGGTAGATTTTAGTGAGTTGAGTGGTGTACCTGCTGGATTTGTTGACGGGGTAGACAATACATTGACTGAAGCAGAAGTGGACGCTTTCGCTGACAATAACGGATATTTAACCGCTGCCACCTTACCGGCCGACCTGGCAGACGGTGACGATGTGGATGATGCAGATGCCGATCCCAGCAATGAAATTCAGGACCTGACCCTGTCGGGTAGCACTTTGGGCATCACCGGGAGTGCGGGTACGGTCGACTTGTCGCCATTTGCGGGGACAAACACCGATGAGCAGACACTCTCACTAAGTGGTGACCTACTGTCGATAGCCAATGGCAACAGCGTGGATCTGGCAGGTATTGCGTTAACAGAAGCGGAGGTGGATGCCTTTGCCGACAACAATGGATATTTAACCAGTGCCACCTTACCAGCCGAGCTGGCAGACGGTGACGATGTAGACGATGCAGATGCCGATTCCAGCAATGAAATACAGGACCTGACCCTGTCGGGTAGTACCCTGGGTATTACAGGAAGTGGCATTACGGTCGACTTGTCGCCTTTTTCGGGCGTAAACACCGACGAGCAAACACTTTCACTAAGTGGTGATCTACTGTCGATAGCCAATGGCAACAGCGTGGACCTGGCCGGTATTGCGTTGACCGAGTCGGAGGTCGATGCCTTTGCAAATAACAATGGTTACCTCACTGTAGAGTCAGATCCCTCGGTTCCCGAGAGTTTGAAAGACGGCGTAGATTTCAGTGAGTTGAGTGGTGTACCGGTGGGTCTGTCGGATGGAGACGATGTATTGACTGAGGCGGAAGTCGATGCCTTTGCCGACAATAATGGATATTTAACCAGTGCCACCTTACCGGCCGACCTGGCCGATGGGGACGATGTAGACGATGCCGATGCGGATCCCAGCAATGAGATACAGGACCTGACCCTGTCGGGTAGCACTTTGGGCATCACCGGGAGTGCGGGTACGGTCGACTTGTCGCCATTTGCGGGGACAAACACCGATGAGCAGACACTTTCACTAAGCGGTGACCTGCTGTCGATAGCCAATGGCAATAGCGTGGACCTGTCCGGTATTCCGTTAACTGAAGCGGAGGTGGATGCCTTTGCCGACAATAACGGATATTTAACCAGTGCTACCTTACCATCCGACCTGGCGGATGGGGATGATGTATTGACAGAAGCAGAAGTGGATGCTTTCGCCGATAACAATGGATATCTCACCGCAGAGTCAGATCCCTCGGTTCCCGAGGGTTTGAAAGATGGGGTAGATTT